>CAIXGR010000035.1 GCA_903919075.1 uncultured Bacteroidota bacterium
AACTGCTGAAAGTGTAAACATTTGGAATGGCTTATCAATGAGCAACGGAGCTGTTAATGGTTATGTTCTTACTTCGGACGCTGATGGTAATGCTACATGGCAAAGTCCTTCAAGCCACTTAACAGCAGGAACAGGTATCAGCATTTCAGGCGATACTATTACTGCTACTTCGGCGGCACTTGTTGCAGGAAACGGCATCAGTATTTCAGGCGATACTATTACTGCCGCTAATGCGGTTTGGAATTTAGCAGAAAACGGTACAGATATTTATGACAACATCGGTAATATCGGAATTGGAACAGACGCTCCTATTGAAAAAATTGATTTACGTGGAAACATAGTATTAGGTAACCAATTTGTAAACTCTCAAAGTGTATACATAGGCGTTGGTTCCAGTAACCCGGGAAGTTTCGGAACTAACTCAGGTTTTTCAGGAATTGAGTTTGGTGCACCAGAAGCTGATGGTAGTGGTTATTTAGCATTCAGCACACATCATTTTCTGTCTCAAAGCGGTGAACGTATGAGAATTGATGAAGATGGTAAAGTAGGTATAGGCACTTCGGCTCCTGCTGCAATGCTTGAGGTTAACGGCAGTGCACAAATTGACAATGGATTAACTGTTACATCCACCGATTGGACTAATAATCCGGCCCTAAGCGTAGCAGGTGCTAACCTGGGTATTTCTGCCTCAGTAGTTGGAACTATGGGTGGAAATTACATTACACAGTATCTGGCACAGTTTACGGAATATGGTGAAGCTGTTGCGGTTTGGGGTAATGCGACTGGCGATATAGGCAATAACCTTCAGGTTAACAATATTGGTATAGTAGGCCAGGCTGTTAATAATTATGGCGACAACGTTAATGTGGGTGTATATGGCGAAGCAGCTAACTCGTCATACCAAACAGTGGGTGTAATGGGTGTTATTAATAGTGTTGCCGGATCTAGCATGGGCGCTAATGCAGCGGTAATGGGTATAGATCACTCAGGCGCATCTGGTAACTATGCTGGTTATTTCCAAGGCCACGTAGCTATAGTTGATGGCAGCCAGCAAAATGGTTATGTGCTTACTTCGGATGCAAGCGGTAATGCCAGCTGGCAATCGGCTTCTTCTGGTCCGGCTCATATGCCTATTGTGTTTCCTTCAATTACTGCCGGCTCGGGCCAGGCATTAAATTTAGAAGCTAACAAAATCAATCATGTTACCAGTACAGTTGGCAATCCGAATTTCCAGGTTAATTTCCCATGTAGCGCTAGCGAAGGCGACTATTTGGTTGTAGAAATTACATTTGCAAATTCAACCAACGCTATGGGATGCAGCGGAAACGTATCGTTTGCACAACTAAGTGCAATGCATAATATAGGTACTTATGGTTTTGTTTATCATAGCGGTGCTTGGCAATAAATTGCAATGGTATATTTAAAACTACGGGGCTAAATAAGTTAGTCCTTACATAAAGAGTAACAAGTCAAAAGGCCATTGAAACGCTAAGTTTCAATGGCCTTTTTTATTTAGCTAAGCATTTGTTTTTCGCAAATTCTGATTATTTCCCTCCATAATTTTATTTTCACACCCTCTAAATATTTAATACATGAGTCAGCATTTAAGTGAACAGGAAATTTTAAGGCGCGAAAAACTAAAAGAGTTAGAACAGTTAGGCATACAAGCGTACCCGGCAGATTTGTTTGAAGTGAACTGTACCACTACTGAAATATTAAAAAATTATGATGCCGAAAAACAGCAGTTTCAAAATGTAAGCATTGCCGGAAGGTTAATGAGTTACCGTATTATGGGCAAAGCATCGTTTGCCGTAATACAGGATGGGCATGGCAAAATACAATTATACATTACCCGCGATAATATTTGCCCCGGCGAAGACAAAACACTTTACGATAAAGTATTTAAACACCTGCTTGATATTGGCGATTTTATTGGTGTAAAAGGTTATGCCTTTGTTACTAAAACCGGTGAAACTTCAATACACGTTAATGAATTTAAGGTATTGGCGAAAGCCCTTAAACCGCTACCGGTAGTAAAAGAAAAAGATGGTGAAGTATTCGATGCTTTTACCGATCCAGAAATGCGATATCGCCAGCGTTATGTTGATTTGGTAGTGAATACCAATGTGCGCGAAACTTTTATTAAGCGCGCAAAAATGATAAACGTAATGCGCAGCTTTATGAGTAGCGCCGGTTATATTGAAGTTGAAACCCCGGTACTACAGCCTATATATGGTGGTGCATTGGCACGCCCGTTTAAAACACATCATAATGCGCTTGATGTTCCATTGTTTTTACGTATTGCCAACGAACTTTATTTAAAAAGATTAATTGTAGGTGGCTTTGATGGCGTTTTTGAGTTTGCAAAAGATTTTAGAAATGAGGGGATGAGCCGTTTTCATAACCCTGAGTTTACCATGTTGGAATTGTACGTGGCATATAAAGATTGCTACTGGATGATGGATTTTATGGAAGCTATGGTTGAAAGAATAGCGATTGAATTATATGGCAAACCAGAAGTAACCGTTGGCGACCAGCTTATAAGTTTTGCGCGCCCATGGAAACGATTTACCATGTTTGAAGCTATTAAACATTATACCGGTGTAGATATTTCGAGCATGGATGAAGAAACGCTGCGCCATACTTGCCGCGAATTAAAAGTGCATGTAGATAATACTATGGGCAAAGGCAAATTGATTGACGAAATTTTTGGTAATCATGTTGAGCCAAAATTAATTCAACCAACTTTTATTACCGACTACCCTGTTGAAATGAGTCCGCTTGCTAAAAAGCACCGCACTAAACCGGGTTTGGTTGAAAGGTTTGAAGTGATTTGCAATGCCAAAGAAATTTGTAACGCCTTCAGCGAATTGAACGACCCTATTGACCAACGTGAGCGTTTTGAAGAGCAATTGAAACTTGGCAAACGGGGCGATACAGAAGCTATGGTGTTGGATGAAGATTTTCTTCGCGCCCTTGAATATGGTATGCCGCCAACTGCCGGTATTGGTATTGGTATTGACAGATTAGCTATGATTATGTTAAACCAGCCAAGTATACAGGAAGTGATTTTCTTCCCTCAAATGAGGCCCGAAAAGAAGGAAAATGAGTAATTAGTTTAAGGTTGGTGTACCCGTTTTTTATTGATTTTCTGCTACTTATAGCATGCGATATGGCTATAAATCATCTGTTTGCTGTTGTTCATTCATTGCTAAAGTGTATTATTAGCAACTTAGCATGATGCGCTAATTGCTGGCTAGCCTCTTTTATAAAATATGTAACTTTACTGCAGTATAATGTTTGCCAGAATTACCATAAAAAAATGGGTGTGGGTAGCCGCGCTTATGCTAACTTTAGTTTGCGAGCAAGTGTATGCAGCTACCATAAGCGTTTCGGCAGCAAAAAAAATAGCGCTTAATTTTTATAAAACAAGTGTCGATTTTTCGAACTCGCATAACCAACTTGAGGCAGTTTTAAAATATACGCAAGCCGAAGCCTATAACACCGTTACTTTTTATGTGTTTGATATAAACCCGGTGCATGGTTTTGTAATAGTTTCTGCCGATGATAATGCAGTCCCTATTTTGGCATATTCAAACGAAACAAATTTTAACACCGGTGTTGAAAATATCGGTGTTAGCGATTGGATGAAAGGCAAATCATCTGAAATTCAGTATATCGTTCAGCATAACCTTTTGGCTAATGATAGGGTTAACGATTTATGGTGGGCTTACCGGAACGGAGTTAAGCCCGCTTCGATTAAAAGTGCCGTAGTGCCACCGCTTTGCAACACCAAATGGGATCAGAAAAATACATATTCCAATCCCCCACCGTATTTGTATAATTTGCTTTGCCCCTATAATACCAGCGATCATCAACGTTGCCTTACCGGCTGTGTAGCTACAGCTATGGCGCAGATTATGAAGTACTGGAATTATCCTGCACATGGCACCGGTTCATATTCGTATATTGATAACCAGGTACATAATTTTTCAAATAACTATGGAACGCTATCGGCTAATTTTGGTAGCACCTATTATGAGTGGAATGAAATGCCTAATACTTTAACCACTTCGTCTAGTGTTGATGTCGACTCGGCGGTATCATTGCTGATGTATCACTGCGCTGTTGCAGTGGGCATGGATTTTGGTGATGATAATCAAAATGGAAGTGGTGCCTTTGTTCTTCAATCAGATGCAGGTGACGGCCAGCCCTGTGCTGAAGCTGCGTTTAAAACATTCTTTTCGTATAATGCCAGTAATATTAAAGGCGTTAAGGAATCAGATTATACTTCGGCTGCCTGGGTTACTTTAATAGAAAACGAATTGAACGCAGGTCGCCCGGTTGAGTACCAAGGCACGGACCACAACTACGGTGGACATACCTGGGTTTGTGATGGCTATGATGAAAATGATAACCTACACATGAATTGGGGTTGGAGCGGACAGAATGATGGTTATTACTCTTCAAGCAATCTCAATCCTTCGTCGTACAATTTTAGCCATGGCAATAAAGCTTTAATAGGCATTCAACCTTCTAATTCGATTTTAGTTAATACTTCAGTAGCTAATCCAAGTATATGTTCGGGGCATGGTACTACGCTTACCGCTCATGGCCCGGCAAATGCTACTTACTTGTGGTCGCCAAATGCGGGTTTAAGTTGCGCAACCTGTGCTGTAACTAATGCCAGCCCGTACTATAGCACTACATACACAGTAAGTGTTGATAGCGAGGGATATACAGGTATAGCCACCGCCACTGTAAATGTTGATCCCTATATAGATATTGACTTTAATTATATAAAAGATATAAGCTGTCATGGTTTATCTGATGGTTCAATAGAAATTGCTGTAGCTGGTGGTACCGGTAATTACTCTTATCATTGGAATGGAGGACAGATTACATCTTCAGTTAGTAATCTTAGTGCAGGTAATTATTATGTAACCGTTTACGATGATATTAACTGTTCTGCCAGTGTGTATAAAACAATTACCCAGCCTGCCGTATTGGGTATTAACCTAACACCAACTAACGGCTCGTGCAATTCATCAGGGGGTAGTATTGCAGCAACTGTTTCGGGTGGTACGGCTAGCTATAATTATAACTGGAGCAACGGTGCAACCTCATCGTATGTTTCTGAACTTATTGCTGATACCTATACTATTACTGTAACCGATTATCATCAGTGTACTGCTACTGCATTGGCATCAGTAAGTAGTTCAGCTTCGGTTATAGCCATCGATTCGGTTATTAATGTAAGTTGCTTTGGTAGCAACAATGGCACTGTTTTACTTAAAATGATTAGCGGTGTGCCGCCTTATACATATTCTTGGAGTAATGATGAGAGTAGCGATGCAATAAACGACCTTTCACCCGGAAATTATTCGGTAACAGTTTACGACCATAACAACTGTTCAACTTTAAAAGCTATTTCAATTACACAGCCGCAAGAAATTACGCTCACTACTTCAACCGACAACCCAGGCAGTGCATCAGTTGCTGTTGCGGGTGGCACCGGGCCATATTCTTTTGTTTGGAGCAATGGCCAAACAACTCAAACAATTTCAGGCCTAGCGCAGGGCACGTATACTGTAACTGCTACCGATAGTAAGGATTGCGAGCAAACCGCTTCAGTATTGGTAAATGCAACTACTGGTATTGATAATACGGCACAAATGCTTGCCTTTAATATTTATCCTAACCCGACCAAAGGCGAAATAGTGTTACAGTTGGATAACCCGACAAATGAATCCACTCTTATCTTTAAAAATGTTTTGGGGCAGCAAATGTTTACAAAAACAATTACCGAAACCAGAACAACTATAAACCTCTTAGCCTTTGATGATGGTGTATATTTTGCCGAACTACATCAAGCCGAAAAAATGGCGGTAAAACAGGTAGTGCTGAATAAATAATTTGCCGCGCAATCAATTTCAAATATTTGTTTCAGAACGGCTTTTAATTACGTGTAAAATATTGTTTTGAATATCTTTCATTATCCATCCGGCCCACCAACTGGCATAAAAGTTAAATGTAGTGGTTAGCTTAAAGTGGCTGTATAAATGAAGCCGGCAAGTGTTTTCATTCAGCTGTTCTAATTCGTAGGTGCCATTTAAAACATCGAAATATTCTCCTCCAACCACGATGTGTTTATCCATGGTGGTAGATGGTATATCATAAGTATTAGCCTTAATTGAAAACGACATTTTCTTTTGCGGTTCATAACTTAAAACTGTTTCATTAAAAATTAAACCTTTATCAAAAACAGCAGCGCGGTATGCCCCTACGCCTTCGTAATTTAATTCTGCTTTTATGGGGCGGGGGAAACCTAAGGTTCTTGTAAACCAGCCCTTATCATCTTTCTCGTTAATTTCTTTTACGCGAGTTACATTACTCCATATTTTTTCTTTCGAAGCGTTGATGTCGATATAAGTAGTGGCTTCATATTGTCCTGGAATTTTTCCGATCATTTGCTCAATAGGAGAAATAAAAAACGGGAGCAATGCGATAAAAGAAATGTAAAGTTTTTCGTTATTCTTTTTCCTTAGTTTATAATATCCGGCAATTAACCCGCCTACTGAACTTGCCAGTAAAAAGATGGGGAGTATCATTAACCAACAGGCCCAGCCTTCAACTTTTAATACAAGCGTAAGTACGAAAAAACCAAAGATTGGAACCCAGGGCATAAAAAAGCGATAGACAAATTTCTCTACCCGTGTAATTTCTGATAGGTAAATAGTTAAAGCACCCACGCCCACCGGCAGAAGAAATATAAACGCGAGCCCCATTACCGGATAAAGCTTTTGCCAGCCATCAACCCCAAAAAGAACCCTTACCAAAAAGGCAAATAAAATAGGTACAACAATAGCTATCAGCCATTTTGTGGTTTTAGATATGTTCATACTAGTTGGGGTTGTTATGTAATTACGTAAAGCCTAAATTAAGCTAATGTTATTACCATTATACAATATTTTACTTTTTATATATGTGGAAGCTTTTTGATTTGATTTTTTATGGTTTCTACATAATATCCTACTGTATTTTCCGCTCAAACTTCTTATTATTAAGGGCTTGTGATTTTAAAGGCCTGCAACCTTGTATAGGCACGTGCAGGGTGCATTTCATATGTTAATGAGTAAATGGCCTTAATAATCAGTATGTTAGATATAAATAAAAAAGTACACTACATTTTCGCTATTTAAATTATCTTTGCCGAAAATTAAATAAATATTGTATGCAAAAAGGTAAAGTAAAGTTTTTCAATGAAGCAAAAGGTTTTGGTTTTATTAAGGACAATGATTCTGCAAAAGAATACTTTGTACACCAGTCTGAACTTAAGAGCCCTGTAAAAGAAGGCGATGAAGTTAGTTTCGAACTTAAAGAAGGTAAGAAAGGATTAAACGCAGTGAACGTAAAGTTGGCTTAATCGTATCAACAATATAATTCTGATACGTTAGATTATATTTGAGTGGACCTTGTGGCATATTTGCCTTATTGGTTTTCTAATTACCCTGTCAGTTGACAATCATTCCACAGGTTCGGAAAGTTACACTGTAAGATTATCTACGCTCCTTAACTAAGGTTAAACCCTTGGTTAAGGAGTTTTTAAGTAGGGCAGCGAAACATTTATGAAATGTTTGCTGTTATCATCAGGTTAGGTAACTTTGTTACATCGAATCGGGCGCAATCAGTAATTTTTTACTTGAAAAAAGAAGCCGTAAACTATGATTTATATTATTCTATTATTTGTTGGACACTGGGTTATTTCCCTGTTTTTCCATACCGCTTTTTTACATCGTTATGCATCGCATAAAATGTACACGATGGGGCCAAAAACCGAAAAAGCTTTTTATTTCCTGACTTGGATGTCTCAAGGCTCATCTTTTCTGGTGCCGCGTGCTTATGCATTAATGCACCGTATGCACCATGAATACAGCGATACGGAAAAGGATCCGCATTCGCCTGTATTTTATAAGGATGTTATTAGAATGATGCAACAAGCCCGGAAAATATACGGCGGTTTTGTTACCGGTGAATTAACTCCGGAATCGAAATTCTGCTATGATTTGCCTGTTTGGGAAGGCCTTGATAAATTTGGTGACCGCCGCGCGGTACGTGTTATGTGGGGCGTGTTATATACACTTCTATATCTCTTTATTATTCAGCATTTCCATCTATCTTATTTTTGGTTACTGTTGTTGCCTATACATTACCTGATGGGCCCGGTGCAAGGCGCTATTGTAAACTGGTTTGGCCACAAAGTAGGCTACCAGAACTATGATAACGGAGATAACAGCCGCAATACAGAGGTATGGGGCATTATTATGCAAGGCGAGTTGTTTCAGAACAACCACCACAAAGCGCCTAAGTCGCTAAACTTTGCCAGTAAGTGGTACGAGTTTGACCCGGCTTTTGTAGTTATCAAAGTGCTTGATAAAATGCGCATTGTAAAAATTGTTCCGCAGCAAGCGTAACAATCTGATAAAAATAATAACAATAAAAAACCCGCATTGGTAAATTCCAAATGCGGGTTTTTTATTTAGTTGAAAGCGGATTTATTTCAATCCAAAAGCGGCCTTCGTTTCTTTAAGGCTGTTCAACTCTTCCCAAGGGAAAAGTTTCACCTTCACTTTCTTCTCGTTCTTTTTGCCTTTGTTGAAAATCTTCTCTACCACTTTAGTTTGGCGGCCCATGTGGCCGTATGATGCAGTTTCAAGATATATTGGTGTGCGTAGGTTAAAGCGCTTTTCAATAAAATAAGGACGCATGTCAAACTCTTTCATTTTGCGCACTTTGGCAGCTATTTCGCCATCGTTTATATTTACTTTGGCGGTGCCATAAGTATTTACATACAGGCCTACCGGTTGTGCTACACCTATAGCGTAAGCAACCTGCACCAATGCTTCATCGCAAACACCAGCAGCTACTAAGTGCTTGGCAATATGGCGTGCTGCGTAAGCAGCTGAGCGGTCAACCTTTGAAGGGTCTTTACCAGAAAATGCACCACCACCATGGGCACCTTTGCCGCCGTAGGTATCAACAATAATTTTTCTGCCTGTTAAGCCAGTATCGCCATGTGGCCCACCAATAACAAACTTACCGGTTGGGTTTACGTGGTATTTTATTTTATCGTTAAATAATTTCTGAACGCGTTTAGGCAATTTTGATTTTATACGCGGTATCAGAATATTAATAACGTCGTCTTTAATCTTCTTCAACATTACAGCGTCTTTTGCAAAGTCATCGTGCTGTGTTGAAATAACAATGGCATCAATCCTTACAGGTTCATTTTTATCATTGTATTCAATGGTTACCTGGCTTTTGGCATCAGGGCGCAGGTAAGTCATTACCTTACCTTCGCGGCGAATTGCCGCAAGTTCGCGAAGCAGGCTGTGTGCCAAATCAAGTGCCAAAGGCATATAATTGTCGGTTTCGCGGGTAGCATAGCCAAACATCATTCCCTGGTCGCCAGCGCCTTGTTCCTCGGGCTTCTTTCTTACAACGCCTTGGTTAATATCAGGCGATTGTTCGTGTATGGCCGAAATAACACCGCACGAATCTGCTTCGAACATGTATTCGGCTTTGGTGTATCCTATTTTACGAACTACTTCGCGGGCAATTTCCTGCACATCAAGATATGCATCGGATTTTACTTCGCCTGCAAGTATTATCTGGCCTGTTGTTACCAGAGTTTCGCAAGCCACCTTCGAAGAAGGGTCGTAAGCAAGAAAATGATCAATCAAAGCATCTGAAATCTGGTCGGCAACCTTATCCGGGTGCCCTTCCGAAACTGACTCGGATGTGAACAAGTATGGCATAATTGGTTTTTATTTAGGGGGGTGAAAATATCAAACTTCTGATGTTTTAAAAAATATCGTTGTTTCAATATAAACAAGATGCTTGCCGCATAGGCTTTACAGTGCCTTTTGCACAATCAATTTTTATGAGTAAGCAATTTTTATAACTTCGCTGTTGCTATGAAATACAAACGTATCCTCCTGAAGTTGAGCGGCGAATCATTAATGGGTGGTAAACAGTTCGGCATCGACACTGAAAAAGTGATGGAATACGCTGAAGAAATTAAGCAAGCCGTGCAATCGGGGGTGCAGGTGGCCATAGTAATTGGCGGAGGGAATATTTTCAGGGGCATACAGGCCTCGGCTAATGGTATTGACAGGGTGCAGGGCGATTATATGGGTATGCTGGCTACTGTTATTAATAGTATGGCTTTACAAAGCGGCTTAGAAAAAATAGGTATTTATACCCGTTTGCTTACCGCCATTGAAATGAAAGAAGTTGCCGAACCATTTATTAAACGCCGAGCCGTTCGCCATTTGGAAAAAAAGCGTGTTGTTATTTTTGGTGCCGGAACAGGTAACCCATATTTTACTACCGATACTGCGGCTGCACTACGCGCTACAGAAATTGAAGCGGATGTAATTTTAAAAGGAACCCGCGTTGATGGTATTTACGACTCGGACCCTGAGAAAAACCCGAAGGCCATTAAATACGACCGCATTACTTACGGCGAGGCCATAAAAAAGAAACTAAACGTAATGGATATGACAGCCTTTACGCTGTGCCAGGAAAACAAGCTGCCCATTATTGTATTTGATATTAACAAAAAAGGCAATTTGAAAAAAATATTGAACGGGAAAAAAATAGGCACTACAGTAACTAATTAAAAAACACAATCAACATAAAAAACTAATATACTATGACCGAAGAAAGCGTGAAAAATCTTTTAAATGAAACCAAAGGCTTAATGAATAAAGCGATGGAGCATTTTGAATTTGAACTTTCGAAAATACGCGCAGGCCGTGCAAATGCAGGCATGTTGGATGGCATAGAGGTAGATTCGTATGGCACTAAATCTCCTTTATATCAGGTAGGCAATATTTCTACGCCCGATGCCCGGACTATTTCTATTCAACCGTGGGACCCTTCGTTATTAGCTGCTATTGAAAAAGCAATTTTGCAAGCCAACATTGGTATTACGCCACAAAGCGATGGTAAAATTATACGTCTTAACATTCCGGCACTTACAGAAGAACGTAGAAAAGAATTGGTAAAACAATCAAAACACCAGGCTGAAGCTTGCCGTATTGCAATTAGAACTGTAAGAAAAGATGCTAACGAAAAAGCCAAGAAATTAAAGAGTGATGGCTTGCCGGAAGATTCGTACAAAAATTGCGAAACTGATATACAGAAAATTACGGATGACTATGCTGGAAAAATTGAGAAGCACCTTGAAGTAAAAGAAAAAGAGATTATGACTGTTTAGTCTTTAAGAATAATTCTCACAAATTTTAAAATCTCCTTTGCGAAAGGTTCAATAAACAGAACCGGCAAAGGAGATTTTTGTTTATATTGCAAGTAGTCAGAACAAGCAAAATATGCGCAGGTTTTTAATTGTTTGCTGCTTACCTTTAATATTCTCAGCTAAGTTGTTTTCTCAAACTGCAACTATTCATGGAACAGTAAAAGACGCGAATACAGGCGAAGTGCTTGAAAGCGTTGCTGTATTACAGCCACCGGTAAATGGAATCACTACCGGTATAAATGGCAGCTACGAACTTAAAGTGGTGCCGGGCAATGTAAACCTTATATTCAGCTATATTGGTTTAGTTAGCGATACTGAACATTTTCAGATTAATGCAGGTGAGATAAAAGAGTTGAATATTTTGCTTACAGGGAACGCCAGCGAACTACAAACTATAGTTGTTACCGAAAATAAATTCGGCGAAAAGATTCAAAAAATAACACAGTCGGTTGATGTTATAAAGCCACGCATGTTGGAAAGCAACAACATTACTAATATGATAGATGGGGTTTCTAAACTACCGGGTGTAACCATGCTGGATGGGCAAATCAGCATTCGCGGGGGAAGTGGTTATGCTTATGGTGCCGGTAGCCGTGTAACATTAGTTGTAGACGACATGCCATTGATGACAGCCGACCGGCAGGACATAAAGTGGCCCTTTGTACCTGTAGAGAATGCCGAGCAGGTGGAACTGGTTAAAGGTGCTTCAAGCATGCAATATGGGGCTTCAGCACTAGACGGAGTATTGAATGTAACTACAGCTTACGCGCGCGATACACCTGTTACGCGTTTCACTTTTTTTTATGAAGGAATGGGAAAGCCATCGGCAGCAGATTACAAATGGTGGAAACGCGACGGCAATTTTTTTCAAAATCCGAATCGTGCGGGAATGAGTTTTATGCATTCTGAAAAATCCGGAGATTTTGAATGGGCTTATAGCGGTATGCTGCAAGGCCAGCAAAGTTATTTACAAAACGATAACGAATATTTTACTCGGTTTAATGGCAAGTTTCGCTGGCACCCTAAAAAACATCAGCGCCTTACTGTTGAATTTAATGCGAGCGTATTATATGATTACTACAATTTTCAACTTTATTGGTTAGATAACACGCATCCATACATTGCCTCGCCCGGTGTAACTTTAAGTGAACGTTTCTTTTATGCCTATTTCGACCCGAAAGTGAAATACATTGACAAGAAGGGGAATGAGCACAAAATATATTCGCGTGTATACCGCCAATACGATTTAGATGGTGTAAGTAATTTTTGGATTTACTCGCTTAACTACCAGTTTCGCCATGATTTTGGAAAATTGATAAGGCTATTGGCGGGCGTTAATAACGACCACTATACTTTAACCGATGCTACCCTCGGCAATCACAACGGCGATTTTGGTGGCGGCTTTGTGCAGGCTCAACTCAATTATAAATTTTTTACGCTTAATGCCGGTGTGCGCGAAGAGTATGTGCATGAAGATAAATCTTTTACCCCAACTATGCCGGTTTTTAGGGCGGGGGCCAGTTTTCAAATTAAAAAATATAATTATTTAAGATTGTCGTTTGGCCAGGCGTTTCGCATTCCTAGCATAGCCGAGAAATTTGTAGATATTACATATAACCAATTAGAAATTGCACCTAACAAGACTTTAAAACCCGAAGCCGGTTATACTGCTGAAATTGGATATAAACGAAGTTTGAAAATAGGTAACTGGCTTGGCTATTTTGATGCTGCGGTTTTCTGGACACAGTTCAGGAATATGATTGAATTTGAATTAACCGGTATTCATTCTACGCCAACAGGCCCTGTGGCAGTATTTCAATCGCAGAATATAAGTAATGCCAGAATTTTTGGATGGGAGCTAACCTTTTATGGCGAGGGACATATTGCACCAAATGTAGATGTGACTGCGTTGATAGGGTATACTTATTATTACGGGGCTGACCTGAACGACCCCATCGGGCCCAATAATAGGAATGTAGGTTCATTTCTGAAAAATGCTTTTACGCATTATATACTACCTACCCGAAAGAGCGATGCCGATTGGGATGCGGCTACAGAGGGGATGCTTAAGTACCGCTACCCGCATCAAATAAAGGCCGATGTTGATTTTATTTTTCACCGGAAATATCATCTCGGCTCCTCGCTGCAATACTATAGCTATATGACACAGATTGACTATGCTTTTTTAATCCTAATTCCCGGTGTAGATCAATATAGGATTGATACGCGCAATAAAGGTAGTTGGATATGGGACTTAAGAGCGGGCTATGAATTGAACAGAAACATAGGCCTTAACTTTTTGGTAAAAAATATTTTGAACACCTACTATACGCCAAGGCCAGGAAGGCCGGCTGCGCCTATATCATACTCTGTTCAATTGGTAGTTAACTTTGGCGGGAAGCACAATGCTGTTAATCTTCCTTCAACAAGTAATATGTAGGGGCGCAGTAAAAAGTAGCTGAATATTTCTGGCTTCATGGCTACAATCATAATTCATATATTTATACCTCAGTGTTATTACAAAAAAATGTGCCATGCAAAACGTAACCCGGCTTTTTGATATTATTTATTACCAGAAAGAAAAATACCAAAAAGAAGATTCATTTGCCGCTAAAGTAAATGGTGAATGGAAGAAATATTCTACTCAGGATATGATTGATGCGGCCAATAAAGTAAGCTTATCGTTGTTGAAGCTGGGTGTTCAGCCCGGCGATAAAATTGCCATTGTAGCCAACAACCGGCCTGAGTGGAATATTACCGATATAGGCATGTTGCAAGTAGGCGCCGTTAACGTGCCGGTATACCCTACTATTAGCGAACACGAATACAAATTTATTTTTAGCGATGCTGAAATTAAATACGTGTTTGTTTCGGATAAAAATCTTTTCAATAAGATTAGCAATATCAAAAGGGATTTGCCTACGCTGAAAGATATTTTCAGTTTTGATAAAGTAGAGGGTTGTAAATCTTTCGGCGAGTTTCTTGAACTAGGCACAGGTGGTGATTTACAGGCGGTTGAAAATATAAAAGAGTCTATCAGGCCCGAATCTTTGGCAACTATTATTTATACATCGGGTACTACAGGTAACCCGAAAGGTGTAATGCTTTCGCATAGTAATATTGTAAGCAACATATTGGGCGTAGCGCCTATGTTGCCTTTAAATGAAACGCAACGCGTATTAAGTTTTTTACCACTTTGCCACATATTTGAACGTGTAGTGGTGTATGTATACATTTATTATGGCGTATCGATTTATTACGCCGAGAGCATGGATACTATTCCTGATAATTTAAAAGAGGTGAGGCCTAATTTCTTTACAACCGTTCCACGGTTATTAGAAAAAATATATATCAAGTTAGAATCGGCCGGTGGTAATTTAACCGGAATTAAAAAGATTTTATATGAGCGTGCTTCAACATTTGCTAAAAACTATGATGTAGCACAGCCATTAGGAATGGTTGATACTTTTTGGAAATCTATTTACGATAAATTAATATTTAGTAAATGGCGCGAGGCACTAGGCGGCCGATGCGAGTTTATTTGCTCGGGTGCTGCTGCTTTAAATCCATTGCTGGCAAGGGTTTTTACATGCGCGGGTATTCCTATTATGGAAGGCTATGGACAAACGGAGGCATCACCGGTTATTACTGTGAATCCATTCTCATTAGATAAAATTTGTTTTGGCACGGTTGGTGTTCCTATAAAAGGTGTTGAAGTAAAACTGGAACAACGCGAAGGAATGGCAGAAGGCGAAGGTGAGATTTTTGCCAAAGGCCCGAATATTATGATGGGTTATTACAAGCGCCCCGACCTTACAGCAGAGGTTATTGTTGATGGATGGCTGAAGACCGGTGATGTAGGAACATGGAAAGAATACAAAGGCGCTAAATATTTAAAAATTACCGACAGGGTGAAGGAGCTTTTCAAAACATCGGGGGGTAAATATATTGCGCCGCAACAGATTGAAAATAAAATGAAGGAGATTCCTTATGTAGAGCAAATTATGGCATTGGGCGAGAATAAAAATTATGTTGCCGCTTTAATTGTTCCTAATTTTCAAAACCTATCAGCATGGTGTATGAAAAACGGAGTAGCTGCAAAAACGCCTGAAGAGATGGTGAAGAATCCGGACGTGCTGAAATTGTTCCGGGCCTCGTTGGATGAAAAAAATAAAAATTTCGGCCAGTGGGAAACAGTTAAAAAGTTTCAGTTACTGCCTAAAGAGTGGAGTATTGATGGCGGAGAACTAACGCCCACTATGAAGGTAAAGCGCAAAGTGGTGAGTGAAAAATATAAGGATGTGATTGAGGGGATATATGCATAGAGCCATTACCTAACTCCACTGAAGGAAAAGAGTTTAAAACGATAGCGGTCGTGGTTCGCACAGCTGACTATAAATGGTTAGTTAATTATTATTTATAATTAATCTACCAATTTAGTAGATTAATGTATATTTGCATTACAAAATCAAAATTATTATGGCAACTTTAAGACTAGGGGACGTGGCGCCCGACTTTACCGCAGATACTACAGAAGGCAAAATTAATTTTCATGAATGGCTTGGAAACAGCTGGGGTATATTGTTTTCGCACCCTGCTGATTTTACACCGGTTTGTACTACTGAGCTTGGCACCGCAGCAAAATATAAGGCTGAGTTTGATAAGCGCAACGTAAAAATGATAGCTATTAGTGTTGATGCAATTGCTTCGCACAACGAATGGATTAAGGATATTAACGAAACGCAAAAGACAACGGTTAATTTCCCGTTGATTGCAGACCCTGAAAAAAAGGTGGCTTTGTTGTATGATATGATACACCCTAACGCCAGCGAAAACTTTACTGTGCGTTCGGTATTTATTATCGGCCCCGATAAAAAAATAAAGCTTACGCTTACTTATCCCGCTTCAACCGGTAGAAATTTTGTGGAGTTGTTGCGCGTAATTGACAGCCTTCAACTAACCGCTAACCATTCGGTAGCTACACCGGCTGATTGGAAAAATGGTGAAGATGTGGTGATAGTTCCGGCAGTGAAGGATGAGGATATACCGGCAAAATTCCCGAAAGGATATACACGCGTAAAACCTTATTTAAGACTTACGCCGCAGCCGAATAAATAATAGGGAGTGCAATTTTTAAGGCCGTCATTCTTAATAAGTATGGCGGCTTTTTTATTTTAATTTATCCTTATTTAAATAAAAAGAAAGCGCACCGGAAGGGCATTTTTTTACCTGCTCAATAATTTGTTCGGTAGTAGCGCCGTTAATATTTGTCCAGGGTTTTTTTTGCCAGTCAAATACTTCGGGCAGGCCACGCACACAATTGCCGGAATGTTTGCACAAGCCGTTTTTCCAAACAACGGTTACTTCGCCGTTGGTGTATTCTTTGGTTAGGTTTTTAGTATCCACGAAAATTGCTTTGTATAAAGCTACAAAAATCAATTTTCATATAAAAGAAAACGCAAATAAAGTATATGGCGGCCTTTTGGATTTTCGGAGTAGTCGAGCACTATGCCTCCCAATTTATCGTTGTGTAGCGCAAGGTCGGATAGTTTTGCTTTGTTGCCGTTGCTGATACAGGATGAAACCCAACCATCGGAAGATGGAAAGTTTTCGAGCAATTGTTTTTCGTAATAGTGGTAAGTTGTTTCGAATGATTTATCGTAAACGTCTGATTCTTTTAATACTGCTACATAATCAAGCGGCGAAGTAATGAAGGGGAAACTGTAAAGCAGGTCGTATACTTCGCCTGGTATTTTGAGTTTGGTATTGTAGGTGTAGCGGTAATTCCAGAAATTTCTGCTGGTTCTTTCTTCTGTTTTTATGGAATAAAAAGAAGATTCTCTGTTGGCATTAAACACCTCCATAATAGCCTTTTTAAAAGGCGGCATTGACAATGGCTTTTTTTCATTTTCACTAGGCGGTGCAGGAGTATGCGGTGGAACAGTTTTAGTTTCGGTTTTTGTTACCGGTGGCGTTTTTTCTAATGAGGCATATGCTTTTACAGGGACAACTTTTTTAACCTCACCTAAAAATTTAATGGAGGCAATTTTACCTTTTTTAATGCTGGCATAGGTAACTTCTATGGTTATGTCTTTTCGTTGGTATTGAAATGAGTTTTTGGCGGATAGTTTTTTTGCTTTCCCCAGCTTATCGCTAAGTGTTGCGGTATCATCATTTAAAGTTATACCATAGGGAAGGAGCGAAGTAAATTTCATAAATGAAATACTATCGGCAATCATTTTATCGCCGGCAATAAATATTCTGGTTACGTTACCGGTTTTGCTGTTTACGTACAATTTAATTCCGCTGTTGGGGTTGCAGTATTTAGAGTCAAGTATCCAAAAGTTTCTGAACTCGCGTGCAATGGATGAGCTTTTGCTCTCGCCCAAAACGGCCAGCATCTTATCGCCTAAATAATTTGAACTACCTGAAAAGGTTTGAACAAAGTAAAAAGCATGAAAACCAAGCAACAAAAAAACTTTCAGTTTCATAATATGGGTTACACGTATAATTTAATGGGACTTATACTAAAATGTCAAGGTTTTTTCTTCTTTGCTTTACCGGTTTCAAGTTTCACTTCTTTATTTAAATCGGCGTAAGGGTCGTTACGCTTTACATTACCGGTGCCTAGGTTTTGGGCCAGGGTAATTTTCGACGAGCCATGTTTGTTTTTCAATTCATCAATAGCTTTATAAAGCAGCACATCTTTTTCACGGTCGTTAAACAAATCAATCTGGTAGTCGCCTTCGGCCAAGTCTGATAATTTTATTCCAATCAGCCGTACTTTTCTGTCGCGCTCATAAAAATCATCAAACAAATGCAGGGCCTTTTCAATTAACACCCGCGAATTAGAAGTATGCGGGATAGCCATTTGCTTTGAATGGGTTGAAAAATCGCTGTAACGAATTTTTATAGCTATGCACGATGACAACTTTTTTTCGCCGCGTAATTCAAAAGCTAATTTTTCCCCTAATGAAATAATTACTTTCTTCAAAAAATCTGTATCTGCAGTGTCGCTATCAAAAGTTCTTTCACTGCTCATTGATTTTGGATCATGGTATGGATGAACTTCGGAGTTATCTATGCCATGTGCGCGTTTCCATAAATAAGCGCCGTGTTTGCCTAACCAGTTTTGTAATGCTTCGGCTGAAAAACTTCGCAAATCGTAAATGGTTTCAATTCCCTTTGTTTTCAAAAATTCGGTGGTTTTTTCACCACACATAGGTATTTTCGATACCGGCTTTGGGTCGAGAAATGCCTGTTCTTTTCCAGCTTCTATCATCAACTGCCCGTTGGGTTTGGCTTCGTTGGTAGCCATTTTAGCCAACATTTTGTTTATTGATAACCCGAAAGAGATAGGAAGGTTTGTTTCGTCAATTATTTTCTTCCTCAATTCGGTGCTCCAATTGTATACGCCAAAGAATCGGTCCATGCCGCTTACATCAACATAAAATTCGTCTATCGATGCCTTTTCGAACAGAGGCGATTTTTCGGCAATGATATCCGTAACTATACCAGAAAATTTTCCGTAATCTTTCATTCTTCCTCCTACGAAAATACCATTAGGGCAAAGCCTACGGGCCTTGGTTATAGACATGGCGCTGTGCACTCCAAACCGCCTTGCCTCGTAACTACACGATGAAACTACGCCCCGATTACTGGTTCCGCCCACTATTACCGGCTTGCCAATCAACGACTTATCGAACAATCGCTCGACTGAGACAAAGAAGGAATCGAGGTCGAGATGGAGAATAGCTCGCTGCATAATTTTAAAGACGGTAAAATACTAAAAATATTTGCATATATTTGTGAGATAAACTAAAATGATTAGTTATGGACTTTATAGCAAGCAATCTGAAATTTCTTCGAAAGTTGAAAAACTGGACACAAAACGACTTGGCTGAAGAACTGGATATTAAGCGTTCGCTGGTTGGGGCTTATGAGGAAGCCCGCGCCCGGCCTACGTATGAAACGCTATATGCCCTTACAAAATTGTTCAACTACTCTATTGACAGCCTTATAACTAAAGACTTGCGCCAAACCGAAAAGGTGGCATTGTTTAATGAAGAACAATTAAATAATGATATAACAGGAAAGAATTTGCGCGTATTGGCTATTACGGTAGATAAAAAAGAAAACGAAAATATTGAGTTGGTACCGGTAAAAGCAGCTGCCGGTTACCTTACCGGTTATTCGGACCCAACGTATATTAAGGAGTTGAATAAATTCCGATTACCATTTTTACCGGTAGGTACTTACCGGGCATTTGAAATAAAGGGCGATTCGATGCTACCGGTGCAGCCGGGTACTGTTATTGTTGGTGAGTACTTAGATAACTGGAAAAATATTAAAGACGGCCATACTTATATTCTTATTTCGAAACATGATGGTATAGTTTACAAGCGTGTGTTTAACCAGGTTGAAGAAAATGGTACATTGATACTACGCAGCGATAATGTTTCGTACCCCGCGTACTCCATAAAAATTGATGAGGTGCTTGAAATTTGGAGGGCTATTGTAAACATCAGTTACCTAAACAAAGGCAGCGACCTATCCTTCCACAATATTTTGAATATGATGCAGGAGTTGAAGAAGGATGTGGATGGGTTGAAGGGGAATTGATAATTGTTTAATAGCATACTTTGAAGTCGACATTATTTATACCGCTCGTCATTTTGTATAGCCACTTTGCTTTTGGGCAGCATAAGTGTGAGTGCTTAAACAATCCGCAATACAATAATGCTTTAATGAAAGAAAGGGTTGGCTGCGACACAACCATTCTAAAAAATAAATCATTGCTCTATTATCAATTTGATTGTGATTCAATTTGGCTGACTCTTGAGAATATCAGCGGCAATAAAAAGGTAATAGACAATATGGATCCAGAATTGTATAGGCTCGGGTACTATTTGACAAAAGAGTTTCAAAGATCATTATTATTTAGACACAGTTGCCTTGGTAGCGCTCCATGCGAGTATGATTTGATTGATAAAGAAACAGGAAAACTAATTAAAGAGTTTGGGAAGCTGATTTATAATGCTGATGATAGCCTCTCAAACTTTATTGTTTATTTCTCTGATGATTCATTTTCATTTATAACGCTACATTATATTGACACTGATAAAAAGTATAAAATCAAAATCCTGACGGAACAATTTAATGGAATTGAAATACACGCGGAACAACAATTTGAAAGACCAAAAATTGAAAATAACCTTGTGACATTACTATATAGATATAAGCTTAAATATGAAGAAAAGGATTGGAGCGTTGACCGGATAATTATTGATCTCAGTAAATATCCTAACTGATTTTTTCCGCTCCCCACACCCTCTAACTCCCTAAAGGGAGAACCTGCTCCCCCTGCAAAAAATCCGAATTATCGAATATGTCTACTTAGCATTCGCAATGCCTACCCTTGTTTTCAAAAAATTATTCTCGCTTAATTCTTTTACTAAGAAATCAGCTAGATCGCCGGTAAGTATTTGGTATTTGCCTTCGGCGGGGTAATCTTTTTTTAGGTTGTATTTACCGGTTCGTTCGCCATCAATAATATCGGGGCAGCAGGCAAAGGTCCAGTCTAATTGTGTTTCGCGCAGTACTTTGTAAACTTTATTGTGGCCTTCGCCAATGCTTTTGTATTGTGCTGGGTAATCGGGTTTATCCAGTAATTGTGTGGTTTCGTTTAATTGCAAAACGCCAAGGCCGCCTACAGCTAATACGCGTTTAATGCCGAAGGTGTTCATGGCTTCAACAAAAATTTTCATGGCATTGCTCATTAAATTTACTGCATCGCCTTCGATTTGTTTGGCGCCAAGGGTTGATATAATTACATCGTGTCCTTTTATGGAATGAACTACTTTATCCTTGTTGTTTACATCGCCGGTTATTACCGATAAATTAGGATGGGTAAAAGCGCTTGATTGCTGATGAACAAAGGCTGTTACTTTATGTCCGGCCTGTAAAGCGTATTGCACAACGTATTTACCAGTTCGGCCGCTTGCGCCGAAAACAATAATATTTTTCATGTCGGTAAAGTTAATGAAACGAAGTTGGCAATTTTATGAAAAATATACTACCGGAAGAAAAAGTATATACCTATCCATAAAACAAACACAACCCCCATTTCAATAAGAGGAATGTGATTAAGCACATCACTTTTATCGGGGCGCAGGCTTTTGTTGTCGTTAGAGTTTCGAATAAACATGCCAATGCTTATAATTAAAAGATTGATCCATATAAACATGGATGGTATAACGTTGTTTTTATCGCTTAGCTGTATTAAAGGATAAAAGCTAAGTATAACAGGGATAACGTACAACTGAAGAACTAAGAAATGTTTACCCCATGGCTTAGATGATGCCCTAGAAGAAGGGCTGTATCTTAAAATTTCATCTCTTGAAATTACTCCAAATAATACGGATATAATAACTGCCAGTGCGGCAAATGCACCCATAATTGTGGAAGTAAAGCGCATCCAACTGCCAAAAACTGCGAAGGTTTGATAGAAGATCATTATATCATCGCCATCATCATGCTCGGTAATGCCCAGAGGCGAAAAGAAAAGGTGCGAAAGGCAAATATTTGCCAAACATATCATAAGCCAAAAAACAAGCAGGCGATTGCTTTTAATCCATTGTGTGTTTACCCGCAAAAAATTTAGAGACATAAAACCCAGAAAAAGGCAAAACATTGGTGGTAAAACAAACACTAAAGCTATGCGGGCACGGCTCCAGTGGCGATAATCTCGGGGTTGAAGGCGAAGGTGGTTAAAGCTAACAGAAACTTTATACCCCAAAACATTAGCCAAGCCCCCCATTAATAGTTGCATAAATGTATGTACTATAATGAATGCAATAATTAACAAAAGGGTAGAAGTTGCTATCCGCTTTAGTTTTTTGACAAAAGTATCGCTTGGCTTTACGATAACAGCTGGAGCCTTTGGGCCACCGGACTGATTTTCCGGGTTTTCGGGATTGTCGCCAGTATTTTCAGTAGGTATTGTAGGTGGAACAATGGTGTCAGCCATAATGTTATTTGGCAAGTTGAATAAAAGTTTGCCAGCTTTTTAGAACAGGGTTAAAAAATTAAAACAAACAGGATTTCAAAAAAATAATGGCAGGCAAAAAAAACACCTATCATTTTTTGTCGCATTGAAAATCAAAATAAGAAATTTTATGCATACGTAAAATTTTTTCGAAATATTTTTTACGTGTGGTTGTTAAAAAAGGGGGTTCTTATGCTTAGTTGATTTGCATATTACTATCCGGCACCATTTCAATTATTGATTTAAGAATTCCGTTGCTTAGTGAATACACCCATCCGTGCAGCTCAGGGGCCTGCTCGTTTTTCCAAGAATTGCGTATAATATCGGTTTTTGAAAGAGTTAGTATTTGCTCAAGCACGTTGAACTCTACTAATTTTTTCAATCGTTCTTCTTCATTAGGTATTGCATCTAGCTCGGCTTTATGTTTAACGTAAACTGTTTTTATGTGATAAAGCCATTTATCAAGCAATCCCCAATTTTGATTTGACATGGCTGCCTGTATACCGCCACAACCATAATGGCCGCAAACTATAATGTGTTTTACTTTGAGCACCTGTACCGAGTATTGGATGACGCTCATTGCATTCAAATCATTTTGAACAACAAGGTTGGCCACATTGCGATGCACAAAAACTTCGCCGGGTTTGGTGCCCGTAATTTGATTGGCCGGTACCCGGCTATCGCTGCAGCCTATCCATAAAAACTCGGGGGTTTGCAGGGCCTCGAGGCGTTTAAAAAAGCCAGGGTCGGCCTTTACTTGAGCGTTTGCCCATTCTTTATTGTTTTTAAGAAGTATGTCAATTGGTGTCATTGTAATGAGTGTTTTTTTTGAATTCTAAATTTTAGTTTATGCTACAAAAATAAAAATGCCTGGCAATTGCAATTTAAGGGGGGGCTTTTTAGATAATTATAAAAAGTAATATGATATAGAAAATGCTATTGGGAGTAGCCAAGGTTTCTTTCAGAAGTAAAGGAGTTTTTTTGAGGCTTTTCGCCCTTAATTCACACAAATTTATCTCAATGTTTAACGTTATTTATCAATATTCAAATTATGTGCATAAAAAGTGTAATAATACACCTAAAAAGGTGGAAAAATAGGCTTCAAAAACAGGGCTTTAAGGCATATTTTAATTAAATTCGCCTATCATTTTTAAAACTAGCTTATGAGCGGTGAAACAGCAGAAATAATTATGGAAAACACAACGAAGTCGAAGGATTATTCAGCCAGTAGTATACAGGTATTGGAAGGGCTTGAGGCCGTGCGTAAACGGCCGGCAATGTATATTGGCGATACCGGTTTAAAAGGGTTGCATCACCTTGTTTATGAAGTAGTAGATAACTCGATTGATGAGGCACTGGCAGGATATTGTAAAAATATATTTGTTACCATCCTACCCGATAATTCAATTTCGGTAAAAGACGATGGCCGGGGTATACCGGTAGACATGCACGAAAAGGAAGGCGTAAGTGCATTGCAGGTAGTTATGACGGTATTACACGCCGGCGGAAAGTTTGATAAGGATAGCTACAAGGTTTCGGGTGGTTTGCATGGTGTGGGTGTTTCGTGTGTCAATGGGCTTTCGAGCCATTTAACTGCTGAAGTGCACCTTAACGGAAAAAAATACATGCAGGAATATGCCGAAGGTAAGCCGCTATACCCGGTAAAAGAAACCGGTATAACAGACTACCGGGGAACCATAGTTACTTTTAAACCGGATGGAACTATTTTTGAGCAAACTGTTTATAGTTTCGACACATTGGCTGCGCGTTTGCGTGAGCTTTCGTTTTTAAATAAAGGCATTCATCTTACCATTACTGATGAGAGAGAAATTGATGCGGAAGGCAAATTCTTGTCGCAACATTTTCATAGCGAAGGTGGATTGGTAGAGTTTGTAAAGTATTTGGATTCGACACGTGAACCATTGGTACCAGATCCAATTTGGGTTGAAGGTTCGCGCGATAATATTATTGTTGAGGTAGCTTTACAGTATAATACTTCATACGCTGAGAATGTTCACAGCTATGTAAACAACATTAATACAATTGAAGGCGGAACACACGTTGCCGGTTTCAGAAGAGCTTTAACACGTACGTTTAAATCTTTCGGCGAGAAGAACAAAATGTTCGAAAAGTTGAAGATTGAAATAAACGGAGATGATTTTCGCGAAGGACTTACTGCAATTGTTTCAGTTAAAGTACCGGAGCCACAATTTGAAGGACAAACAAAAACCAAACTAGGTAATAACGAGGTAGCCGGTGCAGTAGAACAAATTTTTGGCGAAGTGTTGGAACACTTTTTAGAAGAAAACCCACGCCAGGCGAAAATAATATTTGATAAGGTGGTGTTGGCTGCAACAGCACGCCATGCAGCACGCAAAGCCCGCGAAATGGTGCAACGTAAAGGTGCATTAAGCGGCAGCGGATTGCCCGGTAAACTGGCTGATTGCTCGAGCAAAAATAAAGATGAGAGCGAATTGTTTTTAGTGGAAGGTGACTCGGCGGGTGGAACTGCCAAGCAAGGCCGCGACCGACATTTTCAAGCTATTTTACCATTGCGCGGAAAAATATTGAACGTTGAAAAGGCAATGGAATATAAGATTTATGAGAATGAGGAAATTCGTAACCTGTTTACTGCGCTTGGTGTAAAAATAGGTACAGCAGAAGATAATAAGGCGCTTGATATAACACACTTGCGCTACAACAAAGTAGTTATTATGTGTGATGCCGACGTGGATGGTTCGCACATTACTACATTGATACTTACGTTCTTTTTCCGCTATATGAAAGCATTGGTGGAGAACGGAAACATATATATTGCCCAGCCGCCGCTTTACTTAGTAAAGAAAGGTAAGGAACAAACTTATTGCTGGAATGATACGCAACGCGAAACAGCAGTAAAAGAACTAGCTAAAGGTGGTAACGAAAGCACAGTGCATGTTCAGCGGTACAAAGGTCTTGGTGAAATGAACGCGGAGCAATTATGGGAAACTACCATGAACCCTAACACCCGCACCTTACGCAGAATTACTATTGACAGTGCAGCAGAAGCAGATTATATTTTTAGTATGCTAATGGGCGACGAAGTACCGCCACGCCGCGAGTTTATTGAAAGCCACGCTAAGTTTGCTAAGATTGATGTGTAGTTAGTTAAAGTGTTATTGGAAATAAATTTTGAAGGGGGACATTTTTGTCCCCCTTTTTTTTATTTAGTAGAGCTGCCATGCAAGAAGGAAATAATATAATTGTTAATCGCCTTACTGCATAATTATAAGCTTACCGGTTTGTAAGGTTCTTTGATTGGTTTTCAATATAAAAAGGTAAATGCCGTTGTTTAAGTTACCGGTTGGGTAGTGGGCTGTAATTTGCCCTTGATGCAATTGTTGTTTTAATACGGTTTGGCCTAAGTTGTTTATTAATTCAAATTCTAAGGCATTGTTTATTGGGGCAGTGAATACTAAATTTATTAATTGATTAGCCGGGTTAGGATATAGGGAAACGGAAGCTTCTTCTATTTCGGAAATTCCGCTAATAATTGTACACCCGTGTGTGTTATTTGATGAATCGCAAATTGGTAATGAGGTGAGAGATGGGTTGCTGATGTATACATTACCGTAATTGGGTAAACAACTTGCACCGGTGTTGTAAAATTCGAAATCCCAAATGGTTTTTAATACCGGAAAGCAATGTAGTGTGGGATTGTTATCGCAATAAAGTTGATTGAGTGAATCGGGCAAATCGGGTAGAGAGATTAGCTTATTGTATTCGCAATTAAGTGCAGTAAGTGCAGTAGGAAGAGCGGGGATTGTTGTAAGCTGGTTGTGATAGCAGCCTAAATAACTCAACGAATCGGGTAATGATGGGAGTGCAGTTAAAGAGTCGTTATTGCAATCTAAATTTCGCAATAAGGGAGGAAGGGTTGGAAGTGTGTGCAAAGGATTATTGGCACACGCAAGTTGCAGGAGACCAACCGGTAAAGCGGGCAGTGCTTTTAAGTTGTTGGAAAAGCAGGAGAATATAGTAAGCGAGTCGGGTAAGGGTGGCAAACTATCAATTTGATTTCCGGAACAATACAGTTCAAGAATGCCTGAAGGTAAAGTTGGAAGGCTATGTAGTAAATTATTATAGCAGGTTAAATACTTTAATGTACCAGGCAACGGCGGAAGTGTTGCAATGGGGTTTGATTCGCAAGCCAGGGTTGTTAATGAATCTGGCAAAGGGGGTAAAACTGTGATGCTATTGTTTCGACATTCGAAGAATTTTAAATGCGCTGGTAATGAGGGGATAAACTGAAGAACAGTATCGGCATTGCAGCGCAATGAATCGAGCCCTTTGAAAAATTGAATGCCATTTAAATTATTTACATTTTTATAACTTATATTTATATATTTGGCATTAAGTAATGCAGCACAGTTGGTATCAAGCTGATTTCCAGTTAAGCATGATGAGTAGCCATTGGTATTTAGCCAGTTTATAAAGCCGGAGTCTGGTATGGTGTATTGAGCCCGCGCAGAAAATGTAAGCGAAAAGAGCCAGAAGAATAAAATCTTTGAAGCAAGAGCGTAGCGACGTTGTATTTTGATACCCATATATTGTGCCTAAAATAGGAAGTATTTTTTATATCGCAGCTTTGTTAAATGACACTCGTTGGCCATATTATTGCGAGCAAGAAATGCGATTGTGAAATTGATTTTATAATACGTAGTTTTAAGTTGAAGAAACATTTTCTCCTAAGCTGACACAAAGGTAAAATGCTTAAAAAAACAAGGGTCAGAGTAGCATTACTCAGCCTATTATTTTTACTTGCTGAATGCGGCCCAAAGGCAGTTTTGCTATACCCGGGCTTTATAGGCATTTGGACAGGTGCGGGCGGTGGCTGCACCTACCGGTTAAGTATTGATGACCAATCTGATGCTTATTGGGTTAAAAATGCAAATGGCACTTTCGTATCGGCACAAGGTGTTGCGCGGATTAACAATAACCACCTGCATATTGGTACCAGGAGGTTATACATCAATCAATATCCTGCTATAGATTCGTTAAGCAATAAATGGACTTTGATTTTAGATGGAGTGCCTTATACCCGGTAGAAAAACCGCCTCAAAACAAAACACCTTCAAATTTTATTTTGTTGAAATCTGCAGAGAATACTTTTGCCGTGAGGCAATTACAAATCATAATGAACTTTATGGCACTACTATAGTTTTACTTCGTATTGTATGGGCCGAAAAATAACCTAAGGCACCACCTATAATATTAGTTGGCGGGTTTTGAGGCACCGCAGTTGAAACAGGGTTGCCGGAGGCGGCAATGCTTCGCACAACATTAAAGTAATTGTAGGTACTAGCATCAATACACATTAGCTTAATAGTTACTGTATCGCCTGAAACGGCATTGTAACCTCTTATCCTTAAATTCACTTCAGTGCCGTCATCAAATTTATCCTGAGCAATATTTATATCATCGGCACTATCTCGCAATACAGTATTAACCACTAAACCAGCCATGTAATAATTTCCCGGCTCAAGCGGGTCGCGAAAATAGCAGCGGATACGGTTTTGGATATCAAAGCCGGTGTTGATGGTTTGTTTGGTAACGCTATCAATATCCACTGCGGCTGGCATGGTTGAAACTGCGTCGTACTCTTTACCATTAATTAATACTTTTAATGAATAAGTTTTTCCGGAGACACCCAAAAAATTAGTTGGCGCGTATACTCCGCTATCAACCTGTTTTAGCGTATCGGTAAGCCCTACAATATCTGAAATAATAACTGTGGCACCGTTGATGGTAGGATAGGTGCCCGGACTAAAGTAGCTACCGGTACGTGTTAGTTTTACGGTATCAATATTTTGCTGGTCGGTTACGTAGGCTTGTATAACTACCTGCGGGTTAGCTGTGTTGAGGTCGAGTTTAATTACTTTGGTGCAGGCAGTAAATGAAAGTATTACGCCGCATATTAAAACCAACAGACCTAATAAATTTTTATATGATGATATTTTTAAGTTCATGATTATAAAAATTTAAAGTTGTAAGTGATAGACGGTACCCAACGAAAAAGAGAAAGCTCAACAGCCTCATTCTTTGCCAGGTTATTAGGGTCTTGTTGGAAATTAATGGAGTAGGCATTGCGTGTGCCCAATAGATTATAAACTGACAAGTTAAGGTTATGATCCCAACGTTTATGTTTTTTTAATTGAACAGTTGCGCCTATATCAATACGGTTGTAATTAGGCATCCGGTAGCCATTACGCGAGGTATAATAGGGAACAACGGCGCTGCCAACCTGATAGCTGCCGCTTGGAAAAGTTACAGCATCGCCGGTGTAGAATACCCATACGGCGGATACGCTCCACTTTTTAGAGATGTCGTAAATGGCTACTAATGAAACTTCGTGTGTTCTATCCTGCTTGGCATAGAAGGTAGCGTTGTTATCGATACCGGGAAACTGCCTTTGTGTGCGGCTCCAAGTGTAGGCCGCCCAGCCGTGTATTTTCCACAAATCATATTTTATTAAGCATTCCACCCCATAACTCCATCCATTACCAAAAGTTAATTGCGATTCGACATACCGGTTTAAAATAAGATCGGCACCGCTTACATAATCAATCTGGTTTTGCATGTATTTATAATAGACCTCAAGCGAAGGTTGAATGGCACCGTGCTTAAAGTTTCCGAAATAACCGAGGGCAACCTGATCTGATATTTCGGGTTTTACAATTTTGCTGGTGGGCACCCATAAATCGGTGGGATTGGTTGAAGTGGCATTGCTGAGTTGATGTAAATATTGGGTGTTTCTATCATAAGATAATTTTATGGAGTTGTGCTGGTTGATTATAAAGTTCATGGAGAGCCGCGGCTCTAAATTCCAGTAGGTAACAATGGGTTGGGCTGATTTATAAATGCTGGAATCAGTAGGGAAAGTTCCGGCATCGGTGGTAGCGTAGTGGTTGTATGTGGTTTGTGGGCCAATGGCAGTAAATACAGATAACCGCACGCCATAAATCATTTTGAAAAAGGAAGAAATATTTTGTTCGTTAGATGCATAAATGGCGTTTTCGAAACCATATTCTTTGTTCAAATTGAGATTAACCAAGCTGTTGGTGGCAAGCGCTGTAATTTGGCCCGGAATGAAAGTGTGATAAATAACATTAAACCCAAAGTGAAGTGTGTTATTGCGGTTGGGGTAATATTGTAAATCTTCTTTAAGGCTAAAATCCTGCACGCCTGATTTGATGGTGGCTTGTGTAGTATCGGGCCCTACTTTAATTTGGTAATTATAATTATTAAAAATAAATGATGTGTTGGAGAATAACTTATCATTAAAAATGTGATTCCAACGGGCGGTGGCAGTTATGTTCCCCCAGTTAATTCCGAATTGATTGTTGAAGCTAAATACATCGCGCCCGAAATAACCGGAAGCATAAACGCGGTCGTGATTGCCTAAGGTGTAATTGGCTTTTAAATTTACATCGTAAAAATACAGTGTGCTGCTTTTTACTGTAGGGTTGCTTGATAGCTTGGCAAATAATCCAGGATAGGCAAACCTACCGGAGGCAACAAACGAGCCCTTATTTTTTTTGATTGGCCCCTCGATAGTTAAACGGGAAGTGATAAGACCAATACCGCCTGAAACGCTATAAGTTTTATCGTTGCCATCTTTCATTCTAATATCAACTACCGATGCTAAGCGGCCTCCGTAATCGGCGGGCATGCCGCCTTTGTATAAGGTTACATCTTTTATAGCATCGGAATTGAAGGTGCTAAAAAAGCCGAGCAAGTGGCCGGGGTTATATACCGGTGCTTCATCTAACAATACTAAGTTTTGATCGGCGCCACCGCCGCGTACGTAAAAACCGGAATTACCATCGCCGGCCGATTTTACACCGGGTAGTAATTCTAAGATTTTCATTACATCTTTTTCGCCGAGGATAACGGGTATGTTTTCAATTTCTTTAATACTTAAAGTTTGTGCCCCCATTTGTGCCGAGGTGATATTCTGGTTGCCTTTATCGGCTTTTACAGTTACTTCTTGTAATGTTTGAACGGTTTCGTTTAAAGCGATATTAATAGTGCTATCGTGTTGTAAATGGAGAAAGAGAAATTTTTTATCATAACCCATGTATTGAACGATTAAAGTATCGGGATTATGGGCCAGTGAAAGAGAGTAAAACCCGTAAGCATTTGAACTAACCCCATTTTGCGGGGCTGAGAGAGAGTAAACTACAGCGCCCATCATTACCTCGCCGTTTTTGGCATCTTTGATTGTTCCGCTAACTGTTGTTTTTTTTTGCCCGTAAGAAGCAAGTTGTAATAATGCTGCAATAAGCAGCAAAAAAGATCTGGGCATGGGTAAATAAATTGTGTAGGCAAATAAACGAACTACTTTACTATTAATTGTAATAATGTGGGTGTTAAGAAAATATAAACACCCCTTCCGTTTCTAAAGGGGAAACCAAGGCAAGAAAATGCAATATTTATACTTATTCCTGCAACAGTGTTTTGAGCCTGTTGAATGCGGCAATATTGTTTGGGCGGTTAAGCGAGTTGATGATATCGTCTTTATCGCGAGAGGTGAGGTGGAAGCTCATGGCTGCTTTTTGACTGTTTTTATCGGGTGTGTATTCGAATAAAACGAAATTTAGTTTGCCGATTAGCTCTTCGTCGATATAATTCAGCTTTTGGTCAATCATAAAATCCTGCATCTTGTTCATATTATTATATATGGTGCCTAATGGGTCGGTAAAACGCGAGAGGACGGTGGTTTGTAATTGTTCTTCGGGTTCGCTTTCTTTTTCTGAATCGCGGATTTGAATGACAACTACCTGGCTGGTGTTTTTATTAATCCAATCTTTAAATGTTTGCAGAAATCTGAAAGTAGGTTCGATACCGGTGCCGTCGGAAACACCGCCGTCCATAATATAAGTTGGCGGCGTGGTTGGCAAAACAGGATTGGGAAGAATGAACGGGAATGTTGCATCCATGCGCATGGCAGAAGTAACCAAGAGCCCATCTCCATTTTGTTTATCGAAGAAGCGGCAAAAATCAATACCATCAATAGCAAACTGGTTTAGCTCGGCATTTTTACCAAAGGGACGCATTAAAAATGCCACCGGTTGCGGCGAAATATAAAAGCGGCGAGAATCGTTCATTACGGTAGTGTAATAAATAAGAAGCGGCACTTTTGCTTTAAACTCGGCATCCTTATAATCCTTCAAAGTTTTATTAAATCTGAAGCCGGTGTTTTTGCAATAGAATTTTTCGAAAATATAGCCGCGGTCTTTATTGTATTGGTAAGGGCCAACATTAAATTTGTGAAAAGGCACCAGCACATCGTTACTTAAAATTGAAATGGCGAGCGGGTTCAAAACATCTTTGGCTACGTTATAAGCATATTGCCTGTCGCGGATATTAATTGGGAAGCCATCTTTTTTCTGAAGGAAAAGTTCGCGCAGGTAAGTGGTGCCGAACATGCCACCGGATGCACCGGATATAAGAAATGTTTTATCGAGCAGGTTTCCTTTAGCAATGCTATCACAGTTTTGCAATACGGCCATTGAGAACATACCTGCACGCAAACCACCACCGCTTACATTAATAAAACACAGCACCGGTTTTTTATCGGGAAAAGCCGGATTGATGTTTTTGGCTTTCCAGTTTTCTAAAATCTGTAAAAAATATTTTTCGTCGCTTTCAATAATTGAATCGCTTGAGATGGCTCTGAATTTTTCGAGGTTGTAGCTTGCCTTTTCGGCGGTGTAATTCAATCCATAAACGCGGCTTTGCAGGCCGAAGAGGTTATACTTGGTAAGCTGGTTGGCAACAATTAAAAACACTATGATTGCAGCCGCGCCCCAGCCACCGGTCCAGTATAAAAACATACCGAAGAGCGACATGAGCACACACATAAATACAAAGGCGCTTGCAGCAATGGGAAACTGGAAATAAGGATTCTCGATAAAAAAGCCAACGGCAATAATTAATGCAAACGAAAAGATAAAGGCCATAAACGCGTTCCAGTGGTGGCGTTTAAAAACCATTTGGTGTAATTTGGGGTCGTAGTGTTCAACCTGGCGACTGTGGCGTATAGTAAGTTTTGTAGTTAGATAGTAATCAACGCGGTTGAAATTCATAAATTCGAGTGTATCATTAAACTGAACTTTTCTAACCGATTTTTTCTTTCTTATTTTTTCTTTATTCTCTTCAATAACACTACCTACATTTTTATTGGTAAGGCTGAAATATGTAGCGGTAACTAATATTACGAAAGTAGCGCCTGCAACAAAACCCAACAGGTCGAAAAGAAGGGAGGAGATACTGAGAAATTCGTTTTGGGTTTGAAAAATAATGAGGGCAGTAAAGTATGCAATAACGAAGGCGAGAGGAATTATAAAATTATTAACGAAGAACATGCCCATAGGAAATTGCAAGCTTGCCATAAATGGGAACCGGTGGCTGTGAAGTATATACATAACAATGTTCCAGGTTACGTACATGGCGCCAAAGCCTATACCAACTAATACAAAACTTAAATAATCTACCCGGCCTAAATATTCAGGATCAAGAAAAACAGCTGGAGTGCCCACTGCGGTGCCAAACTTACCTACAATGATAGCGCCGAGAAAAACCCAGAAGAAAAGCAGAAACTGATGCCGCTTAAACGACAGGATAAGCAACTGCACTGGGAAAGAGAAATAAATTTCTTTTATGATACTAAACATGGTGGCACGACAAATATATGCTGCAATAAAGGTAAAATAAGGCAAAGCCTCTTATCACCATTTAACGTTACCTGCCTGTATTTGTTTACTGCAGCATACATTTATTGCTGCTGCCTTTCGATGGCTCCTATATCGTAAGGATGAGTAGAACTATCCAGAAGTAGTAAAATTGGACGGCCGTTATCCCAAATATCTTTAGCTAGGCCTGTGGGGGCATAATCAATTAGAGGCGACAAAACATTAACTGTATCGCTGGGTGTGAAATCGTTTTGTTGTGGGTTTTTAAACAGAGGATTTTGATTGAAAAGGTTGTGATTGTTGGTTGCAAATAATGCTAATGTGTCGGATGGGGTTTGCAATAAGCAATTAATGAAGGAGTCATTAAAGGCATAAGATGTGTTAGTAGCCCGGTTAAATGAAATCTCGTTGAGAAGATTGCCATAAATAACGCAATTAGTAAATGAAGCATTTAACGGCGCTGGATATTGAGTGAAGTTGCCATCGGCGGCAAAATTGCTTAATAGCAAAGTAGGTTGCTGGTGTGAAATTGCAAAAGAACCTGTGTTGTACATGGTGCACTGGGTAAAATTATAGGTGCCGCCCAACCCTAATTTAATAAGGTCATCTCCGCTGGCGTAAAACAGTGAGTTGTTGGCAGTAATGCGCGCATTAAAACCATACACGGCGTTGAATTGACTGTTTTTTATGATGGTGTTATTTATAGTGACCATTGGGCCAATGGTGCCGCTGTAATCGGAAAGATTGCTGGTTAGGCCGGCACCGGCATAAATGCCGTATGAAGATTCGTTGATTACACAATGACTGAAACTACCCGATGGGGTGCAGCCGCCATTGCGAAGAAACACAATGCCAAACCACTGACCCGGTAAGTCATCATAATAAGACTCAAGCCGCACGCCGCGGAATACAATGGAATCGTGCCAATCGGAAGCCTCGGCTTTTAAGGAGCCTTCAACAAATATGGCGGAGTTATTGGCGAGGAATATTTGGCAACCGGGATTGATAGTAAGCGTTGCGCCACAATTAACCAATACGCCGGGTATAGAGTCGCGGCCGATGATTACGTGAGGTTTATCGTTTTGCCATTGCGTATCATGTTTTATTATTTGTGCGTAATGGAAATATGCATTTTGGCCGAAGGCTTGCAATACAACTTTTTGTGTGTGGCTGCCTACGGTGAAGTTTACATTATCGATAATAACAAATGGCGCATTTAGGCTGTTGGGGTTTACTGTAACCTCAACAAAAACATAAATAGAATCTTTGGCGGGGATTTGGACGTTTTTTAAAATACCGGTTGAGCTGGTATCTGGAATTCCATCAACATTAATGCGAAACTGCGTGCCAGGTAAATGCATTAATTGAATGACATCAATTTTTACAGGGTTTTTGCTACGGTTGTATATTTTAAAATATTGGGTGGTTGAGCCGAGGGTGGTGAAAACGGTATCGAAAGTAAGTGTATCGTTACTGAATGCCAATGGGGCTGTGCTGAATTGATCTTTTTTGCAATTGCTGAAAAATAAAAGCGCCACCGGTATGCTTAACACTAAAAGAAACCTGAATTTTTTCGCCACGTATTTTCTAAAATTTATATTGGTAATTGTTTGTTATAGCCGCCTATTAACGACGGGTGAAAATAAAAATTGTACGGTAAAACCTGTTTAGCCAAACAACTCTTCCATTAACTGTTGCACCCTGCTTATGGTAACTACTTCAATATTCAATTTTTTTGTATCAATTTTCTGATTGAATTTTGAGATGAATATTTTTTCGAAACCTAATTTATCGGCTTCCGAAATTCGTTGATCTATGCGGCTTACGGCGCGTACTTCGCCACTAAGGCCTACCTCGGCAGAAAAAGCAATTTTTGATGGCACGGGCATATCGTTATAAGACGAAGTAAGGGCTGATATTACTGCTAAATCTATGGCTGGGTCCTCAACCCGCAGGCCACCGGCAATATTTAAAAAAACATCTTTGGTGCCGAAACGGAAACCGGCGCGTTTTTCTAACACTGCTAAAAGCATATTCATTCTTCGCACATCGAAACCGGTTGATGAACGCTGCGGTGTGCCGTAGAATGCCGGTGTAACGAGGGCCTGTGTTTCAATTAAAAATGGGCGCATGCCTTCCATCATGCATGCAATGGCAATGCCGCTTAAATCATCTTCGCGTTGGGTTAAAAGAATTTCGGAAGGGTTGAGTACCGGGCGAAGGCCATCGCCCAGCATTTCGTAAATACCAATTTCGGAAGTTGAGCCGAACCGGTTTTTAGTGGTGCGTAAAATCCGGTAGGTGTAATTTCGGTCGCCTTCAAATTGAAGTACGGTATCTACAATATGTTCCAATACTTTGGGGCCGGCAATCATTCCATCTTTAGTAATGTGGCCTATTAAAAATATGGGAATGGAAGTTTCTTTCGAATAGCGTTGTAGCTCGGCCGTGCATTCGCGCACTTGTGAAACGCTACCGGCGGGAGATTCGACATAAACGGTGTTGAGCGTTTGTATAGAATCAATAATAATTACATCGGGCGCAAGCGCTTCGGTTTGTTTAAAAATTTGTTGGATGTTGGTTTCGGTAAGTATAAAACACTGTTCGTTTTTAATTCCAATTCTTTCGGCACGTAGTTTTATTTGTTGGTCGCTTTCTTCACCGGTTACGTAAAGCACTTTAACACCTTTTAGTTGTAACGCTAATTGCAACATGAGGGTTGATTTGCCGATGCCCGGTTCGCCACCAATTAATACCAGCGAGCCGGGAACAATGCCGCCACCCAATACGCGGTTCAGTTCGGTGTCCAGTGTATCTAATCGACGCATTTCGATGTCGTGAACATCTTTTACCGGTATGGGTTTGTTCTCTTCATTTTTTTTGGCTGAGGGGTTACGCTTTTCTTTCAGCTTCTCTACGTCCTTATCAATTACTTCTTCAACATAGGTGTTCCATTCGCCGCAAACGGGGCATTTGCCAATCCATTTGGGAGATTGGTTGCCACAGTTTTGACAGAAATAGATGGATTTGGTTTTAGCCACGGCGCAAGTTAGAAAAACGGGGAATAAATACTATTCTGAATAAAGCGCCTATTTTCTATAAAAACATACAAATAGTTGATTTGTAAAGGCATAGATGGCTCATTTAAGAAATACTATCTGTGCAGAAAAACATACTTCCACAAAATGAAGTGCGTAGAGGGTGTTTCATGCTAGCTGTGGATAGATACTTTCGCTTTTAAATAAAACAATATGAGAAAGAATATTTTTCTGTTTGCCGGTATTGCTGTTTTGCTTTCGCTTTCATCGTGCCTGGTTACTAAAAAGAAATTTGATGAGCAGGTTGCTTTGGCAAATAAATACTTAGCTGAGAAAAATGATTGCGGTGATAAATTGACGCAGGCGAACGGAACGATTGATGATTTGAACCACCAGATAGCAGGCTTGAACGACCAGATACAAAAGCTGAAAGACAGCAATGCTTCGTTGCAAGATAAAAACCAAAAACTGAATGATATAAAAGAACAGCTGGAAGCCACATGTGAAAATGTAAGGAAGAAGCTTGACGAAATAAGCCATTCATCGGCAGCGGAAAAGAATAAACTGATGCAGGACTTAGCCCAAAAGGAGCAAGAGTTGATGGCAAAAGGAGAGGAGTTAAATAAATTGAGCCAGGCTTTGAAAGAGCGCGAGGCTAAGGTAAGTGAATTGCAAAGTTTGATAGCGCGTAAAGATTCGGCGGTGCAGGCATTGAAGAAAAAAATGCTGGATGCGCTTACTGAATTTGGCTCAGGAGATTTAACGGTGTATGAAAAAGATGGAAAGGTTTATGTAGCATTAAGTGATAAGTTACTATTTGCCAGTGGTAGTTACTCCGTAGAGGCACGCGGTAAAGAAGCTTTGAAGAAAATTGCTGAGGTGCTTATTAAGAACCCTGACATTTCGATAATGGTTGAAGGGCATACTGATAACAAGGCCTATATATCATCAACTACCGGGCCTATTAATAGCAACTGGGATTTGAGTGTGATGCGTGCATCGAGCGTTACTAAAATATTGGTAGATGTGAACCATGTTGAAGGCAAGCGCATAACCCCAGCGGGCCGCAGCGATTTTTCGCCGGTTGAAAGTAATGATACGCCGGAAGGCAGAGGTAAAAACCGCAGAATTGATATTGTGCTAACACCGGATATGAAAGAGATATTTAATATCCTGAACTCGGCACAGTAGGTAGTGGTGAACGGTGAACGGTGAATAGTGAATGTTGAATAGGCTGGGTGCTATTTTTGGACTGTGAACTATGATTTAATTTTAGGTTCTTGAATTCGCTAATAAGTTTTTCTTTTTCAATACTTCTCTAATATCGACAAATAGTTTTGTCATATCATCATTTATAAAAGAGTTTAGATTGTTGAGGTCGCGGCTTGATTCGTGTTGGGTGGCGAGCGTTACAAATTTATCGGTAGCATCGAAAGGTTTGCCGCCTTGCCAGCTGTAAATAAGCTGCGGGGTATAAGTGCGGCGGTTATAATGGTGATATTTAATTTGGCTAATAGTTGCAATAAGCTCGTGATCCTTTATTTGGAAGACTGCATAGTACTCGATGTAAAGCAAGTTGATACAAGAGCCGAAGCCGCCGTAATATTTTGTAAGCCCCCGCACCACAATTTTTTTCGATTCAGGGTCGAGCGATTGTAGTGGTTGCGAGTTATCGAAAGCGGTTTCTACTTCTATTTTATTTCTTGAGGAATTTCCTTTTTGCTGAACATCTGTATTCTGCCGGGTAAACTCGGTGGGACTTTGTTTGAACCAGTCGCCCACTATGGCGTATGCATCTGCTTCGGTAAAATCGGCTTTTAGTCTAAAGGTTTGTTTGTAAACCACGTCGCCAGCTACCGGGTCAATTGTAACATTGGTAGCGGCAAATATTGCTGCAAAGTTTATAAATAAACAGCCAGCTGAGATGGTGTTTTTTAAGATTCCCATAAATGTGTCCGTGTTATAAATAACATTACGAGGACACTTATGGGTAGTTACAACAAGCCGGGTGACATGAATCATTAAGCCGGTATAACTAGTTCATTTTCAAGCAAGGGTATTTTTAACCATTGCGATTGTATGTTACAAAGGAATGTTTTAAGGATAAGGGTATAAAATAAAAAAAGTAGTTTCCAGGCCTTCTTAGCCGCGGAAACTACTTTTTATTGTGCCTATTAGAAAGGCTTAAATATGCTGGTATTGATAAGTATAGATTTGGTTAGTTCCACCTTGAGAAACGGTCATTTTTGTAGGTAAGCCATTTCCATTAATTGAATAAGATGCAGTTGCTGAATAAACACTGCTGATATCGCCGGTGGTAGGGTCGTAATCGGTTTCTTTAACCGATGTAAAGTTATTAGGGCCAGCCCAAACGAAAATGAAAAAGCTGAACTGATCTGAAAAGTATTTTTGATAAAAATCCCAAAGTGGGTTGTGGCTTTTATCGTAACCCAATATTTCAACTACACTGCTTTTTCTATAATCGCCGCTTGATTGTTGGTAGTATGTTTTACGCTTTACAATGTTGTTGTTCTCATATACAAATTCATACAACTGGTTACTATTAGGCGAAATAGAATTGCCTACAACAACTGTATTAAGTGTATTATCTCCATTGTATGTAAATACTGTAGTATCCTGAATGGTGTGTGATGCATCGTAGTCGCGTACTAGTGAAATTCTGTTAGATACGTCATAAAAAAAGCTGTCGATAGTTTGCAGTGAACCGCCAGATGTATATGTTCTTGCAGTTAAGTTATTGCCAGAATAATAATAGTCGTAGCTGCTAGTAGTTCCGGAAAAAAACTTGGTTAGCCTGCCTTGGCCATCATAAGTAAAATTAGCCATTGCCGTGCCTGAGGAATCGCCTAAGGCGGTAAGCAAATATTGTTTGTAAGCCAAGCTATTGTCGCTTTTTTTCAGCCTGCAGTCATTAATAAGGCAATGAATATTGCCGGAAGAACAAGGAAAGTACTAGTTAATTTCATGTTATAAATTTATTTTGGACAAATGTATAAAAAGTGCTTTAATTTAACGAATCTGATTGTTGACATTTGTTGCACAGTGTGTTTTTAGGTAATATTGTCGGACTTAGAGAAAACGAAAAATAAATTTACCCATGAGTAAAACGGCTGTAATTATTGGATGTGGGCCTGCGGGATTGACAGCGGCTTATGAGCTGGTGACCCGAACGGATATTAAACCCATACTGATTGAGAAATCGAACGATATTGGGGGCATTTCGAAAACAGTGGTGCATAACGGAAACCGCATTGATATTGGGGGACATCGTTTTTTCTCGAAATCGGATGTGGTGATGAAGTGGTGGCAGGAGATTTTGCCTATCCAAGGTTCGGAATCGAAGGATGAAATTTTAAAGGATATTTATTACCAACAAAAGCGCACGCAGGTAAAGCTTTCCCCCAACGGGCCAGACCCGGAAAAGACTGACAGGGTAATGCTTATAAGAAGCCGGTTATCGAGGATTTTTTTTCTCAGAAAGTTTTTTGATTATCCTATCTCGCTAAATGTAAAGACGATATCTAACCTGGGACTTTTTAGAATTATGAAAATTGGCTGGACTTACGGTTGGGTTCAGATGTTTCCGGTTAAAGATGTAAAGTCGCTGGAAGATTTTTTTATTAGCCGGTTTGGTAAAGAATTGTACAACACCTTTTTTAAAGACTATACTGAAAAAGTATGGGGAGTGCCTTGTTCGGAAATTGCAGCGGATTGGGGGGCACAGCGGATTAAGCAGCTATCCATTAAAAGAGCTTTGGCACATGCGTTAAAGTCGATTTTTAAAAAGGAGAAGAGTGGCTCGATTGAGCAGAAGGATACCGATACCAGTTTAATTGAACAGTTTATGTACCCGAAATTAGGACCAGGACAAATGTGGGAGACCGTAGCACGCATAGTTGAAGATAAGGGTGGTGTGATTATTAAAAATTCAGATGTGATATCGTTAACTGTAGGAGAGAAGCAGGTTTATGAATTGACTTATAAAAATTATGATACTAAGCAGACGAGTGTTGTAAAAGGTGATTATTTCTTTTCAACCATGCCTATTAAAGAATTGATGGTGGCAATGGGGGATAAGGTGCCCGCTGAAGTAAAAAAAGTAAGCGATGGTTTGCAGTACCGCGATTTTATAACTGTTGGTTTGTTGCTAAACAAGCTGAAAATAAAAAACGAAACCTCAACTGTTACTTTGAATGGGTTGGTGCCCGATAACTGGATATATATACAGGAGCGTGAAGTTAAGGTGGGAAGGCTGCAGATATTTAATAACTGGTCGCCATACATGGTGGCGGACATTGAGAAGGTGTGGATTGGCCTTGAATATTTTTGTAATGAGGGCGATGAGCTGTGGCAAATGAAGGACCCCGATTTTATTCAGTTTGCGATAAAGGAATTGGATAGTATTGATATAATAGATAAGAGTGAAGTTATTGATAGCACTATTTTACGCGTGCCCAAAACCTACCCTGCTTATTTTGGAACATACTCTCAGTTTGATGTAATACGGAATTACGTTGATAAGATTGAAAACCTGTTTTTGGTTGGGCGTAATGGTATGCACAAATACAATAATCAAGACCACTCGATGCTTACTGCCATTGCTGCGGTAAATAATATTATTTCGGGAGAGAAATCAAAGGATAATATTTGGAGCATTAATATGGAGGATGAATACCACGAGGAGAAGAAGTGATTTGAGACACGCTGGATGAAGTTTCGTCAACCCAAAAACTAGTTCTCATAGCCTGACCCCGGCTTGCTTCGCTCGCCACCCCTCTCCACTTTGGGGAGAAGGGAAAAGCAAATTTTATTTGGTTTATGCTGAGGTGCCTTTAATTACCGCGCTTGTATTTTCTCTCGAAAAAACATACTGGGTTAGATATGTGCAAAGGATAACGCATATGGTTATAATTCCAACATGGTAGCGGAAAACAGTGGGCGATACGGCTACTGCAAACCCGAAGTTGAAAACGTAAAAGACGATAAGAAAAAGAAGCGTTGTAGTGAAAAATAAAGTTGTTCGTTTATACACCCGCATGATGAAGTAAGTGGATACCAGTAGTAAAAAAATAGCATTGAGTATGGGGAATAAGTATTTCCATGGGCGCAATACGTTATTACTAATGTAGCCGTGACTTAGGTCAACCTTATCATCAGGATAACGATAGTATTCTTTCACCACTTTATCTACAGTTTTTTTATTGTTATTGTAACCGTTGTAGGCTTCCATAGGTGGCCACCAATAAAGTTTTGCGTTGGGCCAAACAAAATACCGGATAAATTGAATGGGATTTTTTACAATAACCTCAACTCCGAAACTTGAAAACACAGGGCCCAGTGCATTCCATGCTTTAAAGTACACCGGTATAAATCTTTTTTGAGCGAAGTATGGGAGATAGGCTTTAAGCGGCGCATGTGGATCCCACATGTATGATGCCGTTACTTCTTCAATTGCGTGGCTTGTATCAGGCGGTGTTTTGGCCAGCGAATCGAAAAACTTACGACTGAGGATATAAATTTCTTTTGATTCTGCCGAGGAGAAACTGGTAGTGTCCATCTCGGTATATTTAAGAATATTTAATGCATTAGAAGCCATTTGCCATCCACCGAAAGCAGAGAATACACGGGTATCGGTTACCTTTTCGGTTTTAGATGAAATACTATCTACTATAGCAGCAATAACAGCAATACTTAGAATTATACCCGCAGCTTTTTTCCATACGGCTTGCCTAGATAGATAGAATGCAGCGGCGGTAAAAAACGGATAAATTAATGCGTTATAACGCAGCTTGAACAGAAGGCCCAATAATATTACCTGTGCGAAAAAGTTAATCCAGTTGGGGCGTTGGATAAGCCATAATAAAACGCAAAGCCAAACAATGGTAAAGCTGCAAAAGAATGCTTCGCTTAAAACGTAATTGCTGTAAAATAAATATAAAGGGTTGCATATAAGTAATACAAACAATGCCAGCCGGTACCACCTGGACAAAGGAAAGAAATACTGAAAAGTAAAAAACAAAAAAAGGTTTGCCACTATGTTGCAGGCAAACTGAGTCATTACCAAAAAAGTTGAGGAGATGTATATATCGTGAAAGAAGTTTAGAAAATCGCTATAGCCGAGGGGGCGGAAACTTACAACAGCGTGGTCTCTTGCAGCTTGAATGTATGTTCCGGAATCGATATAAAAACTGGGGCGCGGAAAAAGCCAACCTAAAACAATGGCATAAGTAATGCCGATGACTACCCCGGCAATTAAAAATTGCAAATTGGTTTTATTATAAAAAATGAAGCGGAAAAACGACGGTGCATTGCTATCCTTTTGGGAAGGTGCACTTTTTACCGGTGTTACGCTTTTTTTTGCTGGCTTGGGTTTGTTAGGCTTCATTATTAAATATGAGGCACTAAAATAATAAAATGGAGGTGACGAAGTTTTTTAGGAGAAAGAACTTTAATGTTTACGGCCTGAATTTTCATTTCGAGGATGCATAAAACATTAATTTAACAATTATCTGAAAAAGTAATTTGAACCAAGCAGGCAAACGGCGGACTTATTAATCGCCGGGGAAACGAAAGCCCTTGAAAAATACATCGGCTACGCTTACTTGAGGATATTGTTCGGGTCCGGTAATGACGAGGACGGCTATGGATTTTTTATCGGCCCAGCCGGTAACTGTCATTTCGTTTTTGTCTTTGTCTTTCCAGTAATCTATTATGCCTTTGGCGGCTGGATGGGTGCTTAGTGTTCTGCCTTTTCCGTAACCGGCAGAGCTTGTTACTTCTAAAGCACCTTTCAAATAATCCAGATAGGCTTCTAATAGTGGAGATACATCCTCGTCGGATTGGGCGGGTGCAGATAATGCTACGAAAATTACATCGAACCGGTAATCTTTTATGGTGCTGCCCAGGGTGTAAACTTTTGAACTATCTGGAGAGTAGGAGAGGTCAACATCTTCCACCTGGCCGGGTAAATAAGCGTATGCGCCTGATTTACCTATTGCTTTTTTTTCGAAATGAGGGGCCGTGCTTTGCGATGCTGCAAATAATGGTACGAGGGCTATAAAGAATATGATGATGTGGCGCATAGATTCAAAGATATAATAATGCGTGAAAATTTGAATGGCTTGTCTAAATGGATGCCTGCGCGCACCCTCTATCTCCCTAAAGGGAGAACCGGCTCACCTACAAAAAAATCATTATTCTGTTCTTAACTGCCCAGCTCTTTTGCGAGTTGTAAGGCGGCAAAAAGTGCTGCTTCAATTTCGGTATTTACTGCGGTGGCATTGAAAACTTTAATGGCGGCCTCGGTAGTGCCGCCTTTTGATGCTACGCGGTCAATCCACTGTTCGCAGCTAAGCTGGCTTTGGTTGTGCAGGTGTGCGGCGCCCATAAAAGTTTGGTTAACCAGCAGCTCGGCCTGCGATGGGGTGAAGCCCATTTTTATACCGGCTTTTATCATGGCATCCATAAAGTAATATACGTAGGCGGGGCCGCTACCCGAAATTGCGGTGGCGGCATCAATCATATTTTCGTCTTCAACGTAAACCGATTTACCGGTGGTGTTGATTAGATTTTGGATAATGAATAGTTCTTTTTTATCAATCTCGGGTGAGGAGGTAAATACTGTGGTGCCCATACCTACTTGTGCAGGAAGGTTGGGCATGGAGCGAATTATTTTGCGTGTGCCAAGCAGGTGTGTAATGGTTTCCATTTTTATGCCCGCCATGATGGAAAGTATTAGTTGCTCGGGTAGGATGTATGGTTTTATTTGCTGTGCCAATGCAGCAAAGTCTTGCGGTTTAACGGCCAGGATGATGATATCGGCCTGGCCTATAAAGTTGCCGGCTTGATAATGAATATTGGCGCTTGGAATTTCGGGGATGGTCGCGGTGTGCTCGCGGTTTTTATCGAGTATGTATAAATCATGCGCATAGATAAAGCGTGATGCGAGAAAACTTTTGGCGTAGGTTTTACCCATGTTGCCGGAGCCGATGATGAGGACTTTCATATACCAATATTACGATATAATGGGGAAAGGGGATATAGAATACCAAACAAGGAATGCTGAATAACGAATATCAAAGTTTTTGTACATAAAAAAAGCCCTGACGTTTCGATCAGAGCTTTTAAAAAATAAGGAGGCGACTACTTACTCTCCCGGAGGTTTAATCCAGTACCATCAGCGTGGAGGGCTTAGCTTCTCTGTTCGGAATGGGAAGAGGTGAGATATTCTTCAGCCTCTTTTATGAATTCTAACTTCGGGCATTATATAAGTTTGCCCATCTATATCATATTGCTTTAATCGGCAGCCATAACCTTCCGAAAATTGCGTAAACTGTGGCCACACAGCCATTTTCATGTGGCATAACACAAATGGCTTTTCTCCGTGAACAACGAGTAGAATAGTATCTTTCAAAAATAATTGGTTATGGCACCAAACCTCTGGCCAATCTCTGCTCTGTGTGTTTTCAGGGTACACATAAAAACTATCCCATCGGCTTTCTTTCCGTTTATCAATTATCAACACCGAATCCAATTGTTTATCATCAAACCTACAAAACACAATTCTCAACGACTTTATAGTATCGGTTTCTTCTTCGCATTGTTTGCAAAATTCTTTTTTTCGGCTTTCAGACCAGCGATTATTAGGATTGCATTTACTAATACTAAACAGAACCAATAAGAAGGCTAAAAATAGAACGCTAATAAAACCAGTTACTGAAAGAAAAAAGCTGGATACCTTGTTCATACTAGCGAAATTAATTCTGTTTTTAGTAATACCGTTGTGCAACTCAGCATCCCCCTGCGCTACACTATATTTAGTTTTGTTTTTGCCCTCTTACTTCGTATCGTTCCAGCACTTCCAGCTTAGACAGTTCAATTTTAAACGTAATTTTTTGAAAAGGAATAAACTTCATATTAGCATATCGATGCTAAATGAATTAAAAAAAACTTTATCATTCAATATTCGATGTTCATTATTGGTTTTTGAATGGAGGGGCTCGACCACCTCGTCCGCCGAGAGGGCGGACACTCCTCCTAAATTAGGAGGAGAATAAAATGCGAGATTAGGTACATAAAAAAAGCCCTGACGTTTCGGTCAGGGCTTTTAAAAAATAAGGAGGCGACTACTTACTCTCCCGGAGGTTTAATCCAGTACCATCAGCGTGGAGGGGCTTAACTTCTCTGTTCGGAATGGGAAGAGGTGAACCCCCTCGCTATAGCCACCCTTAAGTTTAGTCTCGATTTTTCAACCAAGACAAGGTGTTATAGTTTGGGTAATATATACCAAAACATAAATAACTTAACATATTGGCGTTAATAAAGCTAAGATTCAATTTCCCGAGTTTTCTATAACTAGTATAGAACCAAAAAAAATAGAAAGCGAACGGGCAATTAGTATCGCTCGGCTTTGATATTACTATCTTTATACCTGCGACCTATCAACGTAGTAATCTTCTACGGCCCTTAAAAGAAATCTCATCTTGAGGTGGGCTTCGCGCTTAGATGCTTTCAGCGCTTATCCTTTCCGAACATAGCTACTCTGCAATGCAGCTGGCGCCACAACAGATACACCAGAGGTTCGTCCGACACGGTCCTCTCGTACTAGAGTCAGCTCCTCTCAAATTTCTAACGCCCGCAACAGATAGGGACCGAACTGTCTTGCGACGTTCTGAACCCAGCTCGCGTGCCACTTTAATGAGCGAACAGCTCAACCCTTGGGACCTTCTCCAGCCCCAGGATGTGACGAGCCGACATCGAGGTGCCAAACCTCCCCGTCGATGTGAGCTCTTGGGGGAGATCAGCCTGTTATCCCCAGCGTACCTTTTATCCTATGAGCGATGGCCCTTCCATATGGAACCACCGGATCACTTTGTCCTACTTTCGTACCTGCTCGACTTGTTTGTCTTACAGTCAAGCACCCTTGTGCCAATGCACTCTGCGTACGGTTACTAAGCGTACTGAGGGTACCTTTGAAAGCCTCCGTTACTTTTTGGGAGGCGACCACCCCAGTCAAACTGCCCATCAGACACTGTCTCTCTTCCGGATTACGGACAGAGGTTAGATTTTCAAATCAGCAAGGGCGGTATTTCACCATTGGCTCCATGATGGCTAGCGCCATCACTTCAAAGCCTCCCGCCTATCCTACACATGATAATCCAAAAATCAATGTCAAATTGCAGTAAAGGTGCACAGGGTCTTTCCGTCCTTCTGCGGGTAGCTTGCATTTTCACAAGCACTACAAATTCACTGAGTCTTTCATCAAGACAGCGCTCAAGTCGTTACGCCATTCATGCGGGTCGGAACTTACCCGACAAG
>CAIXGR010000036.1 GCA_903919075.1 uncultured Bacteroidota bacterium
CAAAGCCGCATTGGCAACGAAATAATAGTAACCGCCGAGTTTAAACAAAAAGTTGACCGCTCGTTACTATCTTCTATAAGAGGAATAAAATCTATCGAACAATTAAAAGACGGCAAATGGAATTTTGTATCGCAAGCCAATAATGATATTCGCGAAGACATCTTCAACTTTGCCAAAGAAAAAAACCTTACGCTGCTGCATCTTAATAAGGAGGAATACTCGCTAGAGGAGGTATTTAAGCAACTAACAGCCCCTTCCGCGCCCTTCCCGACGAAATAGTCGGGATGAAACAAAAGGGGGAACCAAAGCCAAATACAAACAGCCCACCACCCCGTCCGCCGAAAAGGCGGACACCCCTCCTTAAAAAAGGAGGGGAGCCTAAAACTGCTGCCTTAAATTTTTTGAATTTGATTTCCCTCCTTGATTAAGGAGGGGCGATTTTCATCGCGGATGAAAATCGGGGTGGTGGCGCCCGGTAACAGAAGCAGCAAAAATTATATCCCCCGTTTTCCTAATATACTCAAAATGACACGCCCATGACTTTGTTTCGAGGCGGAATCGTTTATTTTTGCCCGTAATAAATTAATTACCAAGCATCTTGTTCACCATATACAAAAAAGAAATCCGGCAGTTTTTCAGTTCGCTGATAGGGTATATTGCCATTATCGTGTTTCTGTTGGTGCTAGGCTTATTTATTTGGATATTTCCGGATACCAACGTTTTAGATTTTGGTTATGCCACGCTTGATTCTTTTTTCGGTATAGCCCCTTACGTTTTTATTTTTCTGATACCGGCCATTACTATGCGTTCGTTTGCTGAGGAAATTAATACCGGCACTATTGAATTGCTCGCCACTCGGCCGCTTACCGAACTGCAAATTATTTTAGGAAAATATTTCGCAGCGCTAACATTGGTGCTTATTGCCATTTTACCCACGCTAATTTATTTCTATACCCTTTACAATTTAGCTACACCGGTAGGCAATGTTGATATGGGCGGTATTATGGGTTCGTATTTTGGTTTGTTTTTTTTAGGTGGGGTTTTTGTGGCCATCGGTATTTTTTGTTCAGCAGTTACTTCTAACCAAATTGTGGCATTTATTATTGGTGTGTTTCTGTGTTTCTTTTTATATCTGGCGTTTGGCTACATGTCGCAGTTTGCGGCGGTGGTAGGTAAGTTCGATTATTTAATTGAATCATTCGGGCTTAGTGCGCATTACGATGCTATGGGCAAAGGCGTAATTGATACCCGCGATGTAATTTATTTTCTAAGTATTATTTCCATGTTCATTTTATTCACCCGAACCGCAATATCTGCAAGAAGATGGTAAAACCGAACACATCACTTAATCGTCGCGATGCCATGATACGGTTAGTACTAGCCGTGCTGATATTGCTATTGCTGAATGTGGTGGCCGGCCTTTACTACTACCGGTTAGACTTAACATCAGAAAAACGCTACTCTATTTCAACGCCTACTAAAAACATGGTGCGCGATTTGAAAGATGAAGTAACCGTTAAAGTATATTTAGGCGGCGACCTTAACGCCGGTTTTACCCGTTTAAAAGAATCGACCCGTAATTTATTGAAAGAATTTCGCGCCTACGGTGGAAGAAACATTGAGTACGAATTTATAGACCCAATGGCTATTCAAAACCTTGACGAGCGCAAGGCTTTAATAACCGACCTGATACAAAAAGGATTGGCACCTACCAACCTTACCACAAAAAGTAAAACCGGTAGCAACCAGCAACTTATTTTTCCCGGTGCCATAATAACGTATTTGGGCCGCGAAATGCCGGTGCAGCTGCTCGAAAACCAAATAGGATACAGCCCGCAGGAAATTTTAAACAACTCGGAAGTACAACTGGAATACAAATTTGCCAACACCATTAAAAAATTAATGGCCAACGGCCCACCGCGTATTGCTTTTATACACGGCCACAACGAGCTGCCAGAAATTGAAACTGCAGATTTGCGCGAAACGCTTCAAAAACTACAATACGAAATAAAGGATATTAACCTTTCAAAAGAATATTTTATACCGGGTAGTTTCGATGCTATTATTATTGCCAAACCCCGCATTGCATTCGGCGAAAAAGATAAATACAAGATTGACCAGTACATTATGCATGGCGGAAAAACGATGTGGCTGGTTGATGGAACTGATGCTGCACTTGATAGCCTGAAAGGAAACCCTACCGGCCAATTTGTTGTAGCTAACGAGCTTAACTTAAGCGATATGCTGTTTAAATACGGCGTGCGCATTAATTCTGATTTGGTGCAGGATATAAGCTTGTGCAATCCTATTCCGTTAGTAGTAGGGCAAATGGGCAGTGCGCCACAAACCGAATTGTTTCCCTGGTATTATTTCCCTTTGTTGCAATCCGATAACAATCACGCCATTATTAAAAACATTGATCCGGTAGAAAGTTTTTTTCCAAGTTCTATTGATACTGTAAGAAACCCCGGTATTAAAAAAACTATCCTGCTTCATTCATCAGATAATGCAAAAGCCCAATTGGCACCTACCCGTGTGCATTTTGGTATTCTTCAAAGCAAACCTAATCCTGCATATTTTAATCAGGCGCGCATACCGGTGGCTGTTTTACTGGAGGGCCCGTTTGAATCGGTTTTCAAAAACAGGCTTGCCCCGGAGTTTCTGGCAGCTAGCGACACTATTAAAAATTTAAAGTTTGTTGATAATAGCAAGCCCAATAAAATGATTGTTATTTCGAACGGCGATATTATTCGTAATCAGTTGCGTAGCGATAGCTCGTGGTACCCTTTGGGCTATTACATGTTTACCAAACAGCAATTTGCCAATAAAGATTTTATTTTGAATGGCCTTGAATATCTGATTGACAACACTGGTATATTAGAGACAAGAAACAAAGAAGTAAAACTACGGCTACTTGATAAAGTAAAAGTTGAAAACGAAAAGCTGAAATGGCAAATTATTAATATAGTGGTGCCTATAAGCATTATAATAATTGTAGGGCTAATATTTAATTATTACCGGAAAAGAAAATACGCGAGGTAGTAATTCAGCCTACCGGTATAGCGGAGCTAAATGAACGGATAACATTAGTTACGAAAGCTTATCACAAATAAATATTTTCAACGCCAACCTATGAAAAAATATCTTTCCTACATCATCATCATTCTAATATTAGGTGGCGCTGCAACATGGCTAATTATTAATAAAACAACCGGCACCAGCCAGTTAACCGAAAAAGCGTTTGCTATTGAAAACACCAAAGACATTACCAAAATAATTTTAACCGATACCGATAAAAAGCGAATTGAACTGAAAGACAGCAACGGTAATTGGATAGTTAATGGCCGCTACCCTGCGCGCCAGGAATTAATGGAAAGTTTGTTTGAAGAATTTAAACGTGCCACTGTGCTTAGCCCGGTACCCCGCGCCGCGCATGATAATGTAATAAGGCAAATGATGGCGCAAAACATAAAAGTTGAAGTATACAACGGCAAAGAGCAAGAACCGGTAAAAGTTTTTTACGTGGGCGGCCCTACGCCTGATCAAACCGGTACCTATATGTTGCTTGAAGTTGATGAAAAAATTTCTGAGCGCCCCTACATTGTTTATATACCCGGCTTGCGTGCTTATTTAACGCCACGCTTTGGCACCATTGAAGAAAACTGGCGCAGCCGCGTATTATTTAGTTATAACCCTGCTGATATTAAATCGGTAAGCATTGAGTACCCGGGCGATGAAAAAAAATCATTCTTTTTAAATCGCCTAACAAAAGATTCATTTGAAGTACGGGCCAAAGAAGAAAAATTTGCTATCAACCAACATTACGAACAAAAATATATTCAGCAATATCTTAGTTTTTATTCATCGGTTTCTATCGAGGCATTTGATAACAGTTATGCGCTTAAAGATTCGGTAATGCAAACCATACCTTATTGCATGATAACTGTTACTACTAACGATAGCGCTACTAACCGGACAAAGATTTTTTATATGCCCGCCAGTAAGCGTAGTAAAACGCAATACGATATTAAAGGCAACCCCATGGTTTACGATGTTGACCACTACCACGCGGCTATTAACGACAATAAAGATTTTGCCGTTATTCAATACTACGTATTCGGTAAACTGCTAAGAAGTTATCAGGATTTCTTTTTTAAGCCGGGTGCTTAATTTACAAGTTAGAAAGGGAATGGAAAATATAATAATTGAAATAAAACCAGTTTCATTTATGCAGAGATATTTTAAAACATTTCTATTTATAATAGTTATGGTTTTGATAATACACGTGTTTGCTTTTTCAGGAGAGAAAAATGATTTTCCCTGCTATATTATATCCTTAGCGGTAGGACTTTTTTTAACCCTCAGAGCTTTTTTAGACCACAAAAATTACATTACTGAAATAAAAGTAATGGACGGTTCTGCAGAAATTACACGATTGGAATTTAATACAGTCAAAAAATATTCTTTACCCCTAAAAGGAATTAGAGTGGTAATCACTAAGCAATTTGTAAAAGGAGACGCTTATAAGCTGGTAATAATAAGTCTGGAAAATAAAAAAATTGTTCAATGCGAGAATGGGGAATGGACCAAAGAGAATATGGAAATCACGCACAGGGCATTAATTAACTGTATACCTTAGTTTTTTTATTTCTAGGATTGTGTCTACCTGTCTTTCCTTATCTCTGCATCACTATTGCATAAAATTATACTCTCTGCTCACCGTGCCGTTTTTCACCAGTCGTACAGTATAGTGCGTATCAGTCAGCTTCTGCGGAAACGGGTTGTATCTTATACTATGGGTGCCACTTTTAAATAACTTATCCGTAAAAATGGCCTTTATCAGCTTACCCTGCTCATCGTAAAAGCCTACCGAAACTATTGCAGTATCTTTTACCATAAAAACTATGTTCCGGTCTAATTTGCAGCCGTTAAATTCTATCAGTTTGCCTCCTTTGCGTTTATCATATTCGGCAAGCAGTGCATCAAGATTTAATTTTTTAATGTCGGCGGCCTTTTTCTGCAACTCTGTTTGAATAGCAGGGCTTTTATCTACAATAGAAACTATTGGCGCGTCATCCGACAAACTCCAAACGGCTTCCTGCGCACCGTGTATCCAATATTTTTTTGCAGCTATAAATTTTGCCATTTCAAGTAGTGCGGGGTTTGCCAAATCGGCTACTTTATAATGCAGCGATGCGTTGGGCCCGCTTTTAGTAACCTCGGTACACATGGCGTATAAATAGTTGTGCTGCTTTTCGCCGGGTTTAAGTTTCAGGTCAACAAATTGGGTTAGCAACATGGCTTGGTAGCCGGGCTCATCAGCCTGCAGCATATAGCCGGGGTCAAGCTCAAGGTTAATAGGCCCGTTGCTAAGGTTCGAAACTGTGAGTTGCATTTCGGGTATAAAGCCGTTCGAACGTAGTTCAACAGGTATGCTATCGTAAGTTGAGCCGCTTAGCTGCACCGCAACTTGCTTATTAGCAATGGCATCTTTTAAATTTACAGGGAAAACTTGCAGGCTGGAAAAAACAAATACAAGCAATAGTAGATATGTGCTTTTCATAGTTTAGCGAGGATTGATTAGGATTATAACGAAAACCGCTCCCATCATATTGTACTGCCAGGTATTTATTTCATTTGTAATATGAAAATTTTGGGCAGAGGACGCTAAAAAAATCTAATGTCACAATACACTACTTTAATGTTTCTTTTTCCACAAAATTAAAGTTGGGCAAAAACGGAAAGAAATATTTTACAAAAACATGACAGAGTTTGCTTCTTAACCGGCTGGTAAATTAATTTAAAAACATATTTTCATATTACAATTACTACTTATGAAACTTATATGTTTACTTATTACGCTCGGCTTTTGCAATATAGTAATCGCACAAAACACTACACCAAGCACCGTACGCCAAATTTTTAGTTTAGAAAAAGGCGACAGCCTTGAATACCACACTTGGACCGCCACTTTGCCAGGCGGCTGCGGGCTTATTTGTAATTTATACCGGCTGAATATAGTTGACAGCACCTATTACAATAACGCGCACGACACTTTAACTATAACTTTCAGCACGCAAACTATTTATACCGATACTTTGCAACTGCCTGCAAATTATTGTGGTTATTGCGTTTCTCATTTTCAAGACCAGGATTATTTTTCTTTAGTTACAGGCAAATGGGTGTTAACCAATTTAGATAGCACCATTAAGTATTTGACGGACACTATATATGGCACTACCCATGCTTTTAGTTATGATTCAACATATATTAATGCAGAACAATATAATAGCAGTAAGCAAAGCCGGTACGATTATGGCTCGTGGATAATGAGCAGTTTTACCGAGATATATGCCGACTCGTTAGGGCTGGTATACAAAACCGAAAGCCTGGAAACTTCACCCTATTATAGCGAACAACTTATTTATTATCACAAACACAACGGCAGCACATGGGGCACACCTTTTGTGTATACCGGCATACAAAATGTAGCCAATGAATACCCGGTATGAGTTTACCCAAACCCGGCTGAGGATAGATTTGTGGTGCAAGCCGATAACTACCAGGGTTTACGTTTTCAGCTTTATGATGTGCTGGCAAGGCAGGTTATTAATTTGAAACTTACCGGTGAAGCAATGGAAGTAAATAGAAATAATCTTTCAGGTGGTATTTACTGCTGGCAAATAAATGATGGAATGAATGTATTGAAGGCGGGGAAATTGATTTTGAAGTGAACATTTAGTACCCCACCAACTCCCTCAGCTTCTCCTTAAATCTTTCTTTGGGTAAAAAGCTTTGCTCTAAAGGTATGGCAAATGGCACCGGTGTGTCTAATGAGGCTACGCGCATTACCGGTGCGTCTAGGTATTCAAATAATTCTTCGGTAATGTAGGCGGAAATTTCGGCGCCTATGCCACCGGTTAGGGTGTCTTCGTGTAAAATAAGGGCTTTACCGGTTTTCTTTACGGTAGCAGCAATTGCTTCTTTATCAAAAGGCAAAAGCGTTCTTAAATCTAAAATATCGGCTGAAATATCTTGCGCGGTTTCTAAAGCCCAATGCACACCGGCACCGTAGGTAATAATTGAAACATCATCGCCTTCGGCAACCAAATTTGCTTTGCCTATTTCAATGGTATAATAATCTTCGGGCACATCGCCTTCAACGCTTCGGTAAAGTGCTTTGTGCTCAAAATACATTACGGGGTTAGGGTCTTCAATAGCGGCGGCAAGCAAACCTTTTGCATCGGCGGGGAAAGCCGGGTACACTATTTTTAACCCCGGCACATGAAAAAACCAGGCCTCATTGCTTTGCGAGTGAAACGGCCCCGCACCTACACCGGCACCGGTGGGCATACGCACCACTACATCGGCATTTTGACCCCAGCGCCAATATGATTTTGCCAAATTATTTACTACTGCATTAAAACCGGTAGATACAAAATCGGCAAACTGCATTTCAACCACACTCTTTATTCCCTTCACGCTCATACCCAGTGCGGCGCTTAAAATTCCTGATTCGCATAAAGGGGTGTTGCGCACTCTTTCTTTTCCAAATTGTTTTACAAAGCCTTCGGTTATTTTAAATACGCCACCATACTCTGCCACATCCTGACCCATAATTATCAGGTTGTTGAATTTTTCCATGCTTTGTTTCAATCCTTCGGAAATGGCATCTACTAAACGTTTTTTTGTTGCAGGTTGCAGGTTGAAAGTTGCAGGTTGAAATTCAAATGGCGCGTATATTTCTCTTTTCTCTTTTTCAGGGTTGGGTATTACATCCGGTTGCTTATCGGCGGCATCAAAGGCTTTGCGCACTTCGGCATCCATTTCCTCTTTTAGCATGTGCGGAAAATCGGGCGAGATGATTCCTTCTTCAATCAGCCAGTCTTCGTAATTTTTTACGGGGTCTTTGGTTTCCCATTCTTCCAATAATTTTTTCGGAACATATTTTGTCCCGCTTGCTTCCTCATGTCCGCGCATTCTAAAAGTCATACACTCCAGTAGCACCGGATGCGGTTTTTCGCGCATTTCATCGGCCAGCTTTTTTACGGTGTGGTAAACTTCTAAAATATTATTGCCGTCAATGGTCAATCCTTTCATGCCATAGCCAATAGCGCGCTCGGCTAAATATTTACATTTAAACTGTTCGTTAACCGGTGTGCTAAGCCCGTAGCCGTTGTTTTCAATTAAAATAATTACCGGTAGGTCCCACACGGCGGCTATGTTGCATGCTTCGTGAAAATCGCCTTCGCTTGTTCCGCCATCACCGGTAAAGGCAACGGTTATTTTCTTTTCTTTTTTAAGCTTGCTGGCCAGTGCAATGCCATCGCCCACACAAAGCTGCGGGCCCAGGTGCGAAATCATTCCTACTATGTGATGTTCGTTTGTGCCAAAATGAAAACTTCTTTCGCGCCCCTGCGAAAAACCATTTTGCTTACCCTGAAATTGTTCGAAAAGCTGTTGCAAATCGCAGTTGCGCGTGGTAAACACGCCCAGGTTGCGGTGCAGCGGGCACACATATTCATCAGTATGCAGCGCAGCGGTTACACCAACGGATATGGCCTCTTGCCCAATGCCCGAAAACCATTTGCTTACGCGCCCCTGCCGCAATAACTTTAGCATCCGCTCCTCAATTACCCGCGGGCGAAGGATGAGTTTGTAAAGGTTAATCAGCTCGGTATTAGTAAGTTTTTTGCGCTCGAATTTCACGCAGCTAATGTAGTAAAAACTGAAAGAGTTATGAGTGGGAGCAGTTTCCCTTTGCCTCATCCCGTCTCGCTTCGCTCGCCGCCCTTCTCCACCTTGTGGAGAAGGGAATGCAAAAAATAAAGGTAGCCTAAACAGATTTTAGCTGTTTAGGCTAATGTTTAACAATTCTAAAGAGGCCATATTATTACATTCATATAACGAACAATCATTTTTTTGTAAAAAAGATCTATCAATAAATTTATTATAGGAAAAATACCCCATATTTATTGTTGAAATGAACGTGCCTGCAATATTTTCTGACAAAAATCTTGCCTGGAACAAGTGCTTTGCTATAGTTGCTTTGTATTTTGTTGTAGTGTTTAGTGGTATTTTGCACCATGAAATATGGATGGATGAAGCGCACCACTTTTTAATGGCGCTTAGCAGCAACTCCATTTCCGACCTGTTATACAACGCCCGGCACGAGGGCCATCCTTTTTGGAACGCCATTCTTTTTTCGTTAACCAGGTTTACACCCAATCCGTTTTACATGCAGGTGTTTAACGTGTTGCTTTCGTGTACTATGGTGTTTGTCTTTTTGCGAAAAGCGCCATTTTCGTTGCCGTTTAAGCTGTTGTTTATAGCGGGTTATTTTATTGTTTTCGAATACGGCATGATAAGCCGCAATTATGCATTAAGCTGCATGCTAATTTTTGCTATGCTTGCCCTATACCCGGTGCGCGCGCAACACCGGATTATATATGCCATTGGCATTGCGTTGCTGCACAACATACATTTATTTGCCACGCCTATTGCTATTTTGTTGTTGGCACAAATGCTGTGGGAGTATTTTCACGATTATAAAGAAGGCAAAAAAATAAACTACCTGCCGGTAGTAATTGGCTTGAGCGGATTAATGCTTGCCATTTTTATGACCATACCCCCACCGGCCGACAGGTTTTTATATGTGCGCCTGGCGCCACCGGTAAGTGTTGAGCTGCCACAAATTTATTCGATGCCTTTTCGCGGCATATTTTTTCTGCCCGATATAAGTATTTACCACTGCTGGAACACCAACTTTTTTACGAATCATTATTGGAACATTAGCCGGTTGTTTTTTCCGCTACCGGCTTTGCTGGGTGTGGCTATGTTTTGGCGCAAACCGTTTTCGCTTTTCTTTTTTCTGGTTACCGGTACGGCTATGATGGTGATTGGGTTTTTTGCATTGGGCTATGCCAGCCGCCACTGCGGATTTATATACATGGCGCTTATAACGGCACTTTGGATAAGCTACTACGAAAAAGAGAAAATTTGGAACGGCAAATTTGATATTGCACGAGACCGCGATTCAGTATTTAATAAGTTAGAGGGACTGCAAAGCAACACGCTGCCACAACAATTGGGCACCATATTAATTTGGGGTATATTAATACTACAAGTAGTAAGCGGCGTAATAATGTATGTAAAAGATTTTAAGCTGCCCTTTAGCGAAAGCAAAGAAGTATCGGCGTATTTGCGGAAAGAAGCGCTGGCGAATAAATTTATTATGGTGAGTAACCAAAACATTGGGCCATCGGTAAGTGCATATTTAAACCGGAAATTATACCACGCTGAAAACGGATGGGAAGGCACTTTTAGATACTGGAACGCTAAACCCAATTTTGTGAACGACAGCGCCTTATTAGTTAGTGTAAACGCACAATTAAGCGCGCACGACACTGTAGTGCTGCTGCTTGACCACCAACTAAACAGCACCGGTAACACCACCTCGCAAATAACACCGCTCAAATCCTTCGACCGGGCCATACTTAAATCGGAGAACTATTTTGTTTATTTGATTAAGAGAATCTAGATTTTAGAATTAAGAAGTAAGAAGCGCAAAAAAATAAAAGTATAAAAGCTAGCTAATTTTGTTATATTTGCAATAAAGTGTAATACAAATCCGCCTACCGGAGGGTATGGGTTACATGGGGTTACACTTTTATTTAATAGTATGTTGATTGCCAATTATTTAATTTTTAGGGTGTAACCTGTAACCCGTGACTAACCCCTAATTAAGTATATTTAAAATATGAAGATGGTTTTAAAAAGCTACCGGTGGCTTATTATTTTATTGGGTGGGTTTATTTTGTGCTGGCCTAAGGTTAGTGAGGGGCAGAAGAATGATTATGTGTGGGTATCGGGCTATGACAGCTGGGCTCCTAACGATTCTGCAACTTACGGCTTTCGATTCGGAAATGATAAAATGGATTTCAATTACGAACCGGTAAACATTATGGCAGATTCTTTATCGATGAATTTCGATTTCACTAATACAAGCTTTTGTGACAATGATGGAAAGCTGTTGTTATACACAAACGGTATTTACGTTGCTAATTCAAACGATGGTTTAATTGAGAATGGAGATAGTTTGAATGCAGGATGGCTTCAGTATGTTTGGGATACCAATATTACTGACATGGGATACCGAAATCACCAAGGTATTATTGCACTTCAGGATATTTCAAATCAGAATCGTGTTTATCTTATTTATTCTTTTTCTGATTCTTTACCGGGGTCGGACCAAACGATAGTATACACATCTAAAATACTCACTGCACTTGTAGATATGTCAGAAAATAATGGAAAGGGGAAAGTAATATATAAAAACAATGTCTTGGTAGAGGGCAATCTTGGTTCTGAACTTACTGCAACTAAATCTTCCAATGGAATAGATTGGTGGCTGCTGGTACAAATACGAAATACTAATTGTTACTATCGGGTTCTAGTTGATTCGTCGGGCCCACATGTATTGCCAGATTCAATTTGCTTGGGAAGTTCGGTTTCTTATAATAATTCTGCATCAGTTGCCTTTTCACCTGATGGAAGTAAGTTTGCTCATTTTTCAATAATAGAAGGGCTGAATATTTATGATTTTAATAGATGTTCAGGGCAGCTAAGTAATCCAGTATATATTCCAATGAATATTTGGGCTGCGTCATACTGGCTGGGCAATGGAGTTGCATTTTCTCCTAATAGCAGGTTTTTGTATTTATCTGCAACAGAAATGTTATTGCAATATGATATGCAAGCCAGCGACATTCCTTCCTCTGTAGATACTGTCGGTATTTATGATGGATGGTATTTACCGAATAATCCAATTTTTGGAAGTCGCTTCGCAACTGCGCAATTAGCCCCAGATGGAAAAATATATATTAGTTGCGGAACTTCATTGCCTGTTTATAATGTAATTAATAACCCTGATGAAAAAGGTAATGGATGCAATTTTATGCAACATAGCATAGCTTTGCCAAGGCTTTCAAATGGTGTGCCTAATTTTCCTAATTATCGTTTGGGTCCATCGCAATGTGATTCACTTTCTGCATTAAGCGATGACCTTCTTGCCGCTAAAGAAAAAATCTTAAAAGTATTTCCCAACCCCGCAATAGATTATGCCGTGATAGATTACGGCTTTACCGATTGGAACAAAGGCAAAATAAGTTTGCAGATAAGTAACGAGTTGGGGCAAGTAGTTTATACGCAGGCATTGCCTATGTATTCGGGTTTTCAAAAAATAAATGTGGCGCAATTCGCTGGCGGTGTGTATACGGTTTCTATTATTCGGGGCACCGGTGTGGTGGCTACCGGTAAGTTGGTGAGGGAGTGAGATGCTCCCCGCACCCTCTAACTCCCTAAAGGGAGAACCGGCTCTGCGCTAAAAAAACTGTAAGGTGTCCTCCGCCGGCGGAGGACACAAATACATTTACTAATTACTTCAACCGCTCTTTCAAATAAGCTACTGCTTTAACGTGTGCTTCATCGGCAAAGGGCTTATTGTATTTGGGGTTGCTGGGGTTGGCGAAGGCGTGGTCGGCATCGTAATTATGCACGGCTAGTTTTTTATCGGCCTTCTGCATGTTCTCCTGAAAAGTTTTTACCACCACCGGATTAATAAATTTATCCTGCGTGCCAAAAACTCCAAACACATCGCAGTTCAAAGTTTTTAATTTCTTAATATCTTTTTCGGGCATGCCGTAATACATTACACAAGCCACCGCCTGCTTGCCCTCAGCCAGCGCCGCCTGCAGCGACCACGCACCGCCCATACACCAACCAATGGAAGCAATGCTAACTTTTTTGCCCACCAAATCTACCGCCCCTTTTATAATTGCCATGCTGCGTACTTCTTTCATTTCGCCCATATACTTTTGTGCTTCGGTTACGGTGGTGGCTACGTTGCCATCGTAAAGGTCAAGCGCGTAAACATCAACATCGCCCAGTTCGGCTTGCAGCTTGTCGGCTTCTTCTTTCATGTAATCATTCAAGCCCCACCATTCATGAAAAACAAACAACACTTTGGTAGCGGGCTTTTCGCTTTTTACCACATACGCGTGGGCTGGCTTTCCATCGGCAGTTTTAAACGGCACCATGTTTCCTTTAGGATTTTGCAAAGTAAAAGGCACCGGTGGCAAGTGTGTTTTAGCAAATGATTCGTTCATGGCCAGTAAATTATTTTCATCGTTCATCGAAATTTTACAACACGAATTATTTTGCGCCGAAAGGCTGCTATACGCAACAGCCAATAATAGTAGTAGCTTTTTCATATTAATAATTTTTAAAATAATTTTGCAATACGCTGAGAAACACCCAGCTAAAGTTACAATGTTTGGCTTTTATGTTGTAAAAAAACGGATATTTCTTTTTTTACCAAACCATGTTTTAATACCCCGAACAAAAACATTGCACGGTAATAAAAATTACTATCTTTGTTACAACAATGCTACGGTACTCAGCCGAACATTATATGGACACATTATTGACCTTAAGTAATAACACGGTAAAGCTATCTCCCATGGTGGGCGCTATTCGTTTCGAAGGAAACAAAATGGTGATTGCCTTTTTGGATGGCGAAGAGTTGCCAGTGCCTTTGGCCTGGTACCCTAAGTTATATTATGCTACGCCGTTACAGCTTTCGCAATGGCATATAGTGGGCACCGGTAACATACGCTGGCCCGAGTTAGACGAATACATTTCGGTTACCGACCTGATTAGCTAGTCGGGTATTTATTCTTTCCTCTTTTGTAGTTCATAATCTTTATTTAAACTTTTCTAAAGCCAAAACTAAACGCATCTTTGTGCTGAATTTTAAAGCAGAAGAAAAATGAATTTCAACCAAGTTGTTCAATTTAATTTTCCGGCCATCATCAGGTTCGGCGCAGGGGCGGTTAACGAGTTGCCCGCTTATCTCGAAAAAAATAATCTTAAAAAACCACTGGTAGTTACCGACCCTACCATTGCCGAACTTGGTTTTTTTAAAGTGATAATTGGCTTACTTAAAACCAAAGGCTTTTCGCCCGAAGTGTTTTCAAACATTCACAAAAACCCGGTAAAAAGCGATGTATACAAAGGCACCGAAATGTGGGATGCCACCGGTAGCGATTGCATTATAGGCATTGGCGGCGGCGCAGCGTTGGATGTGGCGCGTGCCATAGTGCTGCGCGTAAACCACCGCGAAGATTTATTTAAATACGATGATTTAATTGGCGGCGATATATATGTTACCAATGATGTGCCGCACTTTATTACCATACCCACCACCAGCGGCACCGGTAGCGAGGTGGGCCGCAGCGCCATTATTGCCGATGATGAAACACACCAAAAGAAAATTCTGTTTTCGCCTAAGCTGTTGGCTAAAATTGTTTTTGCCGACCCGTTGCTAACTATGGAGCTGCCTCCGTTTATAACAGCCGCCACCGGTATGGATGCGCTAACGCACAACATGGAAGCGTTCCTCGCAAAGAATTATCACCCCATTTGCGATGGCATTGCGTTAGAAGGAATGAGATTGATTTCGCACTCGTTAGATAAAGCCGTTAACCATCCCGATTTGGAATCTCGGGCGCAAATGTTGCTGGCATCAATGATGGGTGCAATTGCTTTTCAAAAAGGTTTGGGTGTGGTGCATTCGCTGGCTCACCCACTTTCAAGCTTGTTAGATACGCATCATGGTTTGGCCAATGCTGTAAACATTCCGTACGGAATGAGATACAACATTGCGGGATTTGAAGATAAATTTCGCCGCATGGCGCGCGCGCTGGAATTGAAAGATGAAAGCGGCGATGGCGTGGTAAATTATCTTTTCGATTTGAACACTAAAGTTCATATTCCGCACCGGTTGCGCGAGATACACGTAAAAGAAGAACACCTGGAAACGCTGGCCGATTTGGCCTTTGCCGATTTTGCGCACCCTAACAACCCTAAGCCCGTAAGCCGTGCTGACTTTAGAAAATTATATGGCGAGGCACTGTAATAACATTTATTAAATTTGAACAGCAACCAAATTTATTATTCTTGAAAACCAAAATAACAATAGGCGTTACAGTTACCGAAGTGCGACACGAAAACTATCCGGCATGGATAAAAGGCGGTGATGAAAACATTGAAATAATTGAGCTTTCGTGGACCGAACAAAATTGGGATGAGATAGAAGATTGCGATGGCATTGTGCTAACCGGTGGTGTTGATGTGCACCCTGAGTTTTACGATAGCACCCGCACTAACTACCCCAACGCCCCCGAAGAATTTATTAAAAACCGCGATGAATTTGAAATGCACGTGTTTGAAACCGCGCTAAATTTAGACCACCCGGTGCTAGCCATTTGCCGCGGCATGCAATTAATAAATGTAGCCCTGGGCGGCACACTGGTGCAGGATATTGAAGAAAACGGCGGTAAAGACCACCAACGCCATAATGAAATAGATGCAGTGCATGAATTAGATATTGTAAAAGATACTTTGCTTGCAGATATTGCACGCGTAGAAAAAGGATCTATTAATAGCGCACACCATCAGGCAATAAACGAAGTTGCCGAAGAACTAATCCCCAACTGCTACTCGCCCGATAAAATAATTGAAGGCGTAGAGTGGAGAGACAAATCCGGCAAATCATTCCTCCTCGCCGTTGAATGGCACCCTGAAAGAATGGAAGATAAAGACATCAACCCTCTATCAAAAAATATAAGAGAAAGATTTTTAGAGGAGGTGAGGAAGGGATAATTTAATCGCTTACCTCACCACCACAAACCTCTTACTCACTACCCCTTCTTGCGAAACTATGCGGCAGAAATAATTTCCGGCAGCAAACCCCGAAACATCTATACCGGTGCGAATGGCGTTAGCATTAAAAGTTTCCGAGCTTATTTGTTCGCCTATCACGTTAAAAATTTCAATCGAAAAATTTTGTGCTTTTTCAAAAGTTAGGTCCACAGTTAATACATCGCTTGCAGGTATGGGGTGCAGATTGAAATTTATTTTACCCGAAGCAAGCAATGTTATGCCGGTTGATAATTCAACAGTGTCGCGCACATTTATAGTATCTGCAATTCCTTCGCTAAGGTTATAGTATGTGCCGCTGGGTGTATTTTCCAAACGCAATGCCCGCACCATGTAGTATTTTAATCCCGGGCCCGCATTTGCATCGGTAAAAGTGGTATCGGCAATAGTTGAAGGATTCACGCGCGTATAAATTCCAAATTCAGTTTCGCTCCGGTAAACATAATAGCCCAAAACGTTATCGGTTGAAGAAGTCCACTTAATAGTTGCGGTTTCGTTAGTATCGCTTAGTGTAGTTATTATAGGCGGTGCAATAATATGCTCGCGCAAAGTAAGGTCGCCCATTAAGGCTACATGCACAAAATCGGCGCCGTAATTAGTGCCATAAAGCGAACCGCTTTCGTTTTGCGTAAGGTGGGCACTATAGCCAATGTTTTCGCCAAGCGCCATGTGATGAAACATCCAGTGTGGCCTGCCCGCCCAGCACGATGTAAGTGCCGGTTCCGGTGCGCAAAGTGGTGCGCGTAAAAAATTATTGGCAACATTCCAATCTCCAAAATAACTGCCAAACAGCATAGTAAAAATGCTCTTTACATTATGGTTAACAAAATCCGAAGTTGAACCAATGCCACCGGCACCGCTATAATTTCCGCCGCCGCAGCCGTAGCTCCATTGGTATGCAGCGGTATCAAGTGTTGTTATAAAATCTAAGGCAAAAATATTTGTATCGCCCAATAGCGGAGCAAAATTGCGCCAGCCGTTAATTGCAAATGCCTCTCCACCAAAAGCACCAAAGTTATCATCAACCAACCCTCGGGCAATAGTGGTTATGTGTTTCATCCGGTAAGCATGGTCTTTATTTAAATAGCTTTTTAAAAGCTGTGTTTCGCTTTTATTAAAAGCGCTCATATTACTCAGGTCAATCCGGCTTACCTCAAGTTCCGATTCACTTCCGTACATAGCGCTGGGGTCCCATTTGCCATCACCGGGCGCATTGCGGTTTTGGGCCCGCGATGCTAAAGTATCGTTAACCGTAGCATCAGTAAAATGAAGATGCATATTGGCGTAATAAACATCGGCAGGCCAGGCCCCCAAATGGTCAGGGTGGCCATCGGGGTTAATATCGCCCGAATACGGTACGGCTATATGCCCCACCAGCATTACTGCTTTTACATTTGCCGTATCTGCAAAGTACTCGCTACTTATAAGCGACTTAATAAAATAGTCAGGGTCGGCAGTATCAACATCAATTCTTTTTACAGCCCAGCCATCGCCCGAGATATCTTTCATCAACCGGTGCAGTTCAAACGATAGAGAATCATTCAGGAGGCTGTCTACTATCAACAATAATTTACCCCGGTATTCAATTACCGGTGCTTTAATGCCCGCATAAACATAGCTATAACCCGAAGGAATTCCGTTTTTGTAAACCCTGTATTCATAGGCAGAATCAACAGTAACCATTGTATCGGTAAAAGAAATGGCTGTTTGCGGCAGCGGACTAAAATAGAATGTCCAGAAGGGTGCCGATAAAGCTTTGCGCGCTACGCTGTAAGAATTTACACCGGTAGTATCAAACGGCCAATGCAAAGTTATTTGCGCCGGGTTTTCCTGAACGGTAGCGGTAACCTGTACGCAATACTCAGCTGTGCTTTGTGCCGATGAGTTTATAATGAAGGAAAGAAAAAGTATAACAGGTAGTAATTTACGCATAAGCATATTTTTATGAAAGATAGCGGAAATTTTACGTAGACTAAGATTCTAATTTTACCAGGCCTGTTTGTATTTGCTCCAACATCTCCCCGAGCGACAACACCGGTTCCTTCAACCCCCAAAAACTACTCAAAAACAAATAAAATTTCTCCGGCTTATCGCCGCTTTCGCGCCACGATTTTATTGAAACACTACCGGCAGATTTTGAAAGCTTTTCGCCCTGCTCGTTTTTTAATAACCGGTGATGGTAAAAAGTGGTTTCAGCAAAGCTGTTTTGATTTAGTAAACCCGATAAATATAGTTGCGCTGCCGTGCTGCTTATTAAATCTTCGCCGCGCACAATTAAATTAATATCAAAATCAATATCATCAACCACCGATGCCACCTGGTAAGCCGCAATGCCATCGCGCCGACGTATTACAAAATCGCGCATTTCGTTATATAAATTCACTTCAGTTTTTCCGCGCTTAATATCGTTTACAACAAAAATGGCATCTACCGGTGTATAAATTCGCAATGCGGCATCAGGTGTATTCAGCGGAAGATTTTTTTGGCGGCAATTACAAACATGCAACTCCTCTATTTGCTTGCGCGAACAAGTGCAGGCAAATACACGGTTGGTTTCAATCAGCTTTGCTATCCACTCATCATATCTGTCTTTTCGGCGTTTTTGCGAGTATTGTAGTTCCTGCTCAGCCGCCGATTGTGGCCCTTCATCCCAATCAAGGCCCAGCCATTTAAGGGTATTAAAAATATCCTCAATATATTCTGGTTTGGCGCGCTGGGTGTCTAAATCATCAATACGCAGGCGCAAATGGCCCTTGTTTTGACGCACCCATAGCCAGGTAATGGCAAAATTTACAACGTTGCCTATGTGCAGGTAGCCGCTAGGCGTAGGTGCTATACGTGCGCGTATCATGTGTTAAAAGTAGAGAAAAGATTTATGGTGTAAAACCACGCTGCATGGCTCACGGATAGCATAATAGGTCTACTACAAACAACTAACTGTGTGCCTTCATATTAGGAAGTCCCATTCCCTTTAAATACATTTACTACCCAAATTAAAACCACCCAATGGCAGATGCACCTCGTTTCCCGGCTTCCGGGCGCTCGTTTCAGCTTGAACTTAAAAAAAGGGTAGACGCTTATTTTAAAGATAAGGATATAAAGATGACCGGTAACTGGACGCTGTATCTTAAAACAGTAATTATCGGATTAACTTTTATAGGCATATATACTTGGTTAGTATTTTTTACGCCGCATGTAATTATTGCATTGGCGCTTTGCATGTTGCTTGGCTTAAATGTTGCCGCTATAGGTTTTAATGTAATGCATGATGGCGCACACGGCAGCTATGCTAAAAGTGGTTTTATCAATCAACTGGCAGCATCAACTTTCGATGCGCTTGGTGCCAGCTCGTTTATGTGGAAGGTAAAGCACAATGTAATTCACCACACCTATACTAATATTGAAGGCTTTGATGATGATATTGATATTAAGCCGTGGATGAGAATGACCCTATCGCAGAAAAAACATTTCTTCCATCGCTTTCAGCACATCTATTTTATTTTGTTGTATGCCCTGCTGTTTGTGTTTTGGATTGGCTTTCAGGATTTCAAAAAATATTTTAGCGGCAAAGTAGGCACTATGCAAATTAAACAAATGACCTGGAAAGAACATGTTGCATTCTGGGCAAGTAAAGTTTCGTTTCTGTTCCTTTTTGTTTTAATACCTATTTACACCACCGGGTTTCTTACTTATTTAATTGGCTTTTTAGTTTTCTCAAGCACTACGGGTATTATTATCAGCATTGTATTTCAGTTAGCGCATACTGTTGAAGAAGTTGATTTCCCTGAGCCTGATTTATTAAATAAAATGGAAGACGAGTGGGCCATACATCAGGTAAAAACCACGTCAAACTTTGCTACAAAAAACAAAATTATAACATGGTTTGCCGGTGGGCTTAATTTTCAAATCGAGCACCATCTTTTTCCTCGTATCAGCCACATTCACTACCCCGCGCTAAGCAAAATAGTAAGAACAACCAGCGAGGAGTTTGGCATTAAATACAACGAGTTTCCTAAAATGCGCCAGGCCATTTTCGCCCACATTCTGCTATTGCGCAAAATGGGAATGGCGCAGTAGCTTACCCACTTCAAAATTACTATCAGAATCTTCCGCACAAAAAGTTGCGGGGAGCGGTTCTCCCTTTAGGGAGTTAGAGGGAGCGGAGAGCCAAATCTCCTCCCAAAATTTAACACCCCACCCCAAACGTTAACAAAATTTTGAATTTAACAATTGGCGCCTGCGTTACATTTGCTACCCTCATAAAAACATAAGGATTATGGAAATAATATCAGGTAATACCACCGTGGACATTGCGGCGCTTAACGAGCGCATTAACCGCGAAAGCGCTTTTGTTGATGTGCTAAACCTTGAATTAGGCAAAGCTATTATTGGGCAAAAGTATATGGTTGAGCGATTAATGCTGGCCATGCTGGCCAACGGGCACATTTTGTTGGAAGGTGTACCGGGCCTTGCAAAAACCTTAGCCATTAAATCTTTGGCTTCGGCAATACACGCAAAATTTTCGCGCATACAATTTACGCCCGATTTGCTGCCCGGCGACCTTACTGGCACCATGATTTTCAACCAAAAGGAAAATAATTTTACAGTAAAGAAAGGGCCCATCTTCGCCAACCTTATATTGGCCGATGAAATTAACCGGGCACCGGCAAAAGTGCAATCGGCTTTGTTAGAAGCCATGCAGGAAAAACAAGTTACCATTGGCGAAAACTCGTATAAACTAGAAGAGCCATTTTTAGTGCTTGCCACACAAAACCCTATTGAGCAGGAGGGAACCTACCCACTACCCGAAGCACAGGTTGACCGCTTTATGTTGAAAGTGGTAGTTACCTATCCTAAAAAAGAAGAAGAGCGAATGATTATTCGCCAGAATATGCAACTGGCCGGACAAACAATTAACCCGGTAGTAAGACAGGAAGATATTTTGAACGCCCGCAAAACGGTGCGCGAAGTTTACATGGACGAAAAAATTGAAAGATATATTCTTGATATTGTTTTCGCCACCCGTAACCCCGAAGATTACAAACTGAATAAAATAAAATCGTTTATCAATTACGGCGCATCGCCGCGTGCAAGTATCAATCTTGCACTGGCATCAAAAGCATACGCATTTATTAAACGCCGCGGCTACGTAATACCCGAAGACGTGCGCGCCATTTGCTTTGACGTAATGCGCCACCGCATTGGCCTAACCTACGAAGCCGAAGCCGAAAACATAAACAGCGAAGAAATTATCAGCGAAATATTAAACGCTGTTGAAGTTCCTTAGATACATAGGGACGAGAGCGAGGGACGAGATCAGATAAAATCAAAATCTTATTTAAGTAATGAAGGCTAGCAGTGAAAATAAAACCACCAGTTCTAAACCCACATCAAAAGATGATGGCGTAATTACTGCTGCTGCTGAAAAAAGAAAAAAGCTTCGCCGCATTGCCATTAAAACCCGTAAACTTAGCAGCCAGATTTTTTCCGGTAGCTACCATTCGGCATTTAAAGGGCGTGGAATTTCGTTTAGCGAAGTGCGCGAATACCAATACGGCGATGACATACGCAGTATTGATTGGAACGTAACTGCCCGCCACGATAAACCCTACATTAAAGTTTACGAAGAAGAGCGCGAGCTAACTATGGTGTTGCTGATTGACGTAAGCCAGTCATCATTTTTCGGAACACAAAATGAATTTAAAAACCACATTATTGCCGAGATAAGCGGCGTGTTAGCGTTTTCGGCCATTACCAATAACGATAAAGTAGGTGTGATTTTTTTTAGCGATAAGATTGAAAAATTTATCCCGCCTAAAAAAGGTAAAACACATATCCTTCGTATTATTTCCGAGATATACGATTTTCATCCCACGCACACCGGCACCAGCATTACCGAGGCGCTTAAATATTTCAACAACGTAATAAAGAAAAAAAGTATTGCGTTTTTAGTATCCGACTTTATGAATACCGGTTTTGATGATGCCTTGAAAATTGCCGGGAAAAGACACGATTTGATTGGCTTACATGTTTACGACGAGCGCGAAGCTGTATTACCCGATATGGGATTGGCTAAAATAACCGATGCCGAAACCTTGAAAGAAATGTGGATTGACACATCCGACAGAAGAGTGCGCGATAACTACGCCAAATGGTTTTACGAAAACCAAAAACAATTAAAAACCCTCTTCGGCAAAAGCGGCAGCGATTTAGTTTCTATAAGAACCGACGAATCATATATTATAGCGCTTATGAATATGTTTAAGCGAAGAGAAATGAAAAGATAGACGAGAGATGATAGACATGAGAATAGAGATAAATGAAATGCGGAATGCGGAATGCAGAATACGGAATGAAAACAATCGTTCAGGTTGGTTGTCATTATCATGCCTCCTGGTGTTCTCTTTATTCATTCTGTTTGCCTCTGCCCAAAACTCAGTCATAGCCACCCTCACCGCCGATTCAACTCGAATTACCATTGGCGACCATTTAAATGTAAGGCTGGCGGTTAAGCACTCCAAGAGTATAAAAATTTTAATGCCCACGCCAAAAGATAGCGTAGGCAATATGGACTTTATTTCATCTTCAAAGATTGATACCATTGAGCAGGCAACCGATGTGGTGTTTGCTCAAAAATATACCCTCTCGGCTTACGACTCCGGTGTGTTTCATGCCGGCCCGGTAGCTGTGCTGTATAAAAACTCAGCCGGTGGGGTTGATACGGCTTTCTCTAACGATATTGCCATAACAGTTTCTACCGTAGCAGTTGATACCACGCACCCGTTCAAGCCAATCAAAGCACCGTTAGATGTGCCTTACTCATGGAAGGAGTTTACTCCTTACATCGGCGGGTCGGTTGGGTTGCTTATTCTTGCAGTCATAGGTATCATACTTTGGAGAAAATACAGGATGCAGAAACCTGTTGTGCAGGCCCGCCCTAAACCTAAAGACCCTCCACACATTTGGGCGCGCAAAGAATTGAAAAAGCTGGAAGACGAAAAGTTGTGGCAGAAAGACGAAGTAAAAATGTACTACAGCCGCCTAACCGAAACACTGCGTTTATATCTCGAATTCCGCTACCAATGGTTGGCGCTTGAATCAACCACCGAGGAAATTGAAGAACAGATTGGCAGCTATAACCTTAAAGAAAAGGCAAAAGAAAGCCTGCTGCAAACATTGCGCACCGCCGACTTAGTAAAATTTGCAAAAATGCTTCCATCGCCCGATGTAAATATGAAGGCTATGGAAAACGCATATAAGTTTATTGATTTTACCGAGCCGAAAGAGGAAGAGAAAAAGCAAAATTGAAATTTGAAACTGTTTTGAATGTTTAAAAATCTGTCGCATATCACGTTCGCCGATAAATGGGTGCTGTGGCTAATACCGGTAGTGTTGGTGTTGGCTGTGCTGTGGTGGTATTTCCGTTCCAAGAAAAATTATCCTTCGCTTAAGCTATCATCTACCGCCGCATTTGCCGGTGTTAAAGAACCTGCACGCGCCTGGCTAAAAAGATTTCTGCCTTTGTTGCGTGTATTAGCTATGATTTTTTTATTGGTAGCCATAGCCCGCCCGCAAACATCTTACGATGAAGAAAAAATAACTACCGAAGGTATTGATATTGTTTTAGCTATAGACGTATCAGGCTCTATGCTCTCGAAAGATTTTACCCCTAACCGGATTGAAGCTGCCAAAAGCGAAGCCATGCAATTTATTGATGGCCGCCAGCACGACCGCATTGGTCTCGTAATATTTTCAGGCGAAAGCTTTACGCAATGTCCGGTAACTATCGATCATGGTATTTTAAAAAATCAGGTAAAAGAAGTTAGAAACGGCATGATGGAAGACGGCACTGCTATTGGCATGGGCCTTGCCACCGCTGTGCAACGATTGAAAGAAGGCACCGCAAAAAGTAAAGTTGTAATATTAATGACCGACGGCGTAAACAACCGCGGCTTAATTGACCCGCTAACCGCTACCGATATTGCTTTGCAGTTTGGCGTGCGCGTTTACACCATTGGTATAGGCACTAACGGCAAAGCTATGACACCGGTTGGCATGGGCCCCGATGGAAAGTTGGTTTTCGATTATGCCCCGGTTGAAATTGATGAGCAATTGCTGAAAGATATAGCCAAAAAAACCGGTGGCCAGTATTTTCGCGCTACCGATAATAAAACATTGAAAGAGATTTATACACAAATTGATAAACTTGAAAAAACAAAAATTGAAGTATCGGCATTTCAACGTAAAACCGAAAAGTTTTATGCCTTTGCCCTTATTGCAGGCTTGTTTTTACTGTTAGAAATATTGATGCGCTATTTAGTAGTGCGCGCAATACCGTAAATAAAAATTATGTCGCGTTCAAAACCTGTACATTATGCCTGGCTGTTGGTGCTTTTAGTGCCGGCACTTGCCGTATTTGTATTGCTGCGCGAAACGGCATTTCGTTTTTCGCATAAAGAATTTTTATGGGGCATGTGCATACTGGCACCGGCAATTGTGTTGTTTACATTTTTCCAGGTGTGGCGCGAAAGAAATTTAGAACTATTCGCCCGCCCATCACTTATCGACCAACTAATACCCGATTCATCTTTCGATAAACACATTGTAAAATTTATTTTACTCTCACTGGCTTTCGAATTTGTAATGATTGGTTTTGCCGGTCCGCAAATAGGCACCAAGCAGGAAAAAGTTAAGCGCCAGGGCATTGATGTAATGGTTGCGCTCGATGTTTCAAACTCAATGCTAAGCGAAGATGTAAAACCAAGCCGATTGGGAAGAGCGAAAAATTTTATCTCGAATTTTATTGACTCATTGCAGAACGACCGGTTGGGCATGATTGTGTTTGCAGGCCGCGCCTATACACAAATGCCGCTTACGGTGGATTACAGTGCCGCAAGAATGTATTTAAAAACACTTGGCCCCAATATGGTCCCCACACAAGGCACCAACATTGCCGAAGCTATTGATATGGCGCGCAAAGGTTTTGTGCAGGAAGATAATTCGCACAAAGCATTAATTATTATTTCGGATGGCGAGGATAATGAAGGTGGCGTTGATGATGCAATTGCACAAGCTACCAAAGAGGGCGTTAAAATTTTTACCATCGGTGTGGGCTCCGGTAACGGTTCACCCATTCCGCAAGGTGCCGATTATAAGCGCGATGAAAATGGGAACATCGTTTTGTCAAAATTAAATCAGGAAATGATGCAGGACATTGCATCAAAAGGTAATGGAAAATATTTTTTACTCGGTTCGGGTAAAGATGAAATTGCATCTATTTTTAATGAATTAGGAAGAATAAACACCCGCGCCTACGAAGATTTAGCCTTTACCGATTTTGACGACCAATACCAATGGTGCTTAACCATTGCAGCCGTTTTGTTGTTAATAGAATGGTGGATTAGCGAACGAAAATTTAAATGGAGCACGCTATGAGTAATAAAATTTCAAGTTTAAAATTGCTCTTATTAGCAGGCAGCACAATGGCATGTGTATATAGTAACGCGCAGCTTTCAAATCTTTCTACGGCCAAAGAAAAAGCCGATACCCGTACCGGTAACAAGCAATTCGAAAAAGATAATTATGCCGATGCTGAAGCGAATTACAAAAAAGCGCTCGACAAAAAGAACAACATGCCAGAAGCCACCTTTAATTTAGGCGATGCAGTTTACGAACAAAAACGGTACGATGAGGCCATCAAGCAATTTCAGCTTTCGGCACAAACTAATCCCGATGTTAATGTAAAGGCAAAGGCATTTCATAATTTGGGCAATACTTATTTGGAGCAGAAAAAATATGCGGAAGCAGTGAAATCATACAAGGAAGCGCTGCGGTTGAATGCAAAAGACAACGACACAAAATATAATCTGGCATACGCCAATGCTATGATTCAAAAAGAAAAGCAAAACCAGCAGAATAAAGACAAGGATAAAAAAGATAAGAAAGACGACAAGAACAAGGATAATAAAGACAACAAAAAAGAGCAGGACAAGAAAAATCAATCGCCCGACCAAAAACAAGATGGCGACCAGCAAAGCAAAAACGACCAGCAAAAGAAACCCGGCGCACAACCCAAGCTATCGAAAGCAGATGCCGAAAAGCTTTTGCAGGCATTAAACAACGAAGAGCAAAAGACCAACCAAAAAGTACAGCAAAAAGAAATGAAAGCTGTAAACGTAAAAATTCAGAAAGACTGGTAAAGTTACAAAAAAACGACCGGGTTTTTAGCCCGGCCGCGCACTCTGATCAGAGAGGTTTTTTGCATACATAGTTATAACGCCACATTAGTTGTGCTCCCCGCTTCAACATTTATATTCGAAACGGTGTACGAACCGGTTAATGATAGCATTGCTGTTATTAACAGCGAATACTGTTGGTGACAACTATTCGCGCTAAATGTTTCACAAAGTAAGAACGCGGTCTTGTAAAAAATTATTGTGCAAAAAGTGTAGCCCATTATTGTGGCAATAGAATTGTGTTAAATGCAACGATAATGTTGAAAAAGCAGATGTAAATTAAGTGTTATACTTATTAGTAGGTTGCTACTTGCAAGCCAGATAAGCTGCTATTCATTGCTGCGGTTTGGTTTCCACCCATAATGTATAGCTTTCCTTTTACAACCGCTGCTGCTGCGTGCCTTCTGCCCACCATGTTTGTTGGTTGTATTTCAGTGTAGGTATTAGTATTAACATCATAGCAAGCCGCGTGGGTTAATGTATTATAATCTCCAATAATATATATTTTCGAACCGTAAACAGCAGTAGCATGCCCTGACACACCCGCCGGCATAGTATACACTTTCGACCATTTACCGGTACTAATATCATATTTATCAATTCTTTTACATTGCCCCCCATTATAACCTCCTATTACATATAATTCACCGTTTATAATTTCGCCTTTTGTTTCTATACGCTTCGGCATATTTTCAAGCCGTGTCCATTCTTTAGTTGTAGGGTTAAAGCTGTATAATTTGTCTGAGTATGAAAGGTCACCCACTTCATTTTTATATGAACCTCCAAAAACATAAATAATTCCGTTCCATACGGCAGCGCCCCCGCCTTTAGTGGGGAAAGGATTATCGGTAGAAAAAGTTACTTCACCGGTGTTTAAATTTACAACCTCCATTTTATTGTTTGGTTTACCGCCCAGGCTATTGCCGTTAAAAAGATATAGGTTGCCGCCAGTTATAACCGATGAAGAAAAATTTTTGGCTACCAGCGATTTAGTAAAAACAGACCACTGGTTTTTATTAATGTCGTATTTCTCAATTTCTGTAGTAAAACCCGTGGTGGTAGAATACCCGTTTGAAACATAAATAAAATTACTGTCCGCTGCGCTTGAAATTGCGGCACGAGATAAGTTCATGCTATTTAAATTTTCGAAGTTTAATGTTTGCGCTTTTGTAAATAAGCTAAGCGTAAATATGAACGAAAAGAAAAGAAACATTTTTTTCATAAAAATTTGATTGAAATTCAAATCTATAAAATTATAATAGTTAAATGTTTTTTGTTTTTGTGAAGGATATAAGTGTTAAGAAGCTACCTCGAAAGATACATCGACTTCTTCTTAAATAAATCTCGGAAATACGGGTCGTATAAATCTTTTATAAAGCGAATGGCCTCACCGGTACTTTTCATTTCAGGCCCCAACTCGTGCGATACGCCTGGGAATTTATCGAAGCTGAATACCGGTTCTTTAATAGCGTAACCTAGCAGGCGTTTGTAGTAAGTAAAATCTTTCAGCTTGTTTACGCCCAGCATTACTTTGGTAGCATAATTTAGGTACGGAATATTGTAGGCCTTGCAAATAAACGGCGTGGTGCGCGATGCACGCGGGTTGGCTTCAATAACATAAACCTTTCCGTTCTTAATGGCGAATTGAATATTAATAAGCCCGCGAATTTGCAGCGCGCGCGCAATTTTATCGGCATACTCGCGCATTTGCGCCAGCACCGGTTCCGGTAGGTTGTAGGGTGGCAGCACAGCGTTCGAATCGCCGCTATGTATACCGGCGGGTTCAATGTGCTCCATAATACCCATAATCTCCACCTGCTCGCCATCAAATATGGCATCTATCTCGGCTTCCTCTGCCCGGTCTAAAAAATGGTCAATCAAAATATTATTATCGGGGAAGAATTTTAAAATCTTCACTACGCTTTGCGTCAAATCTTCATCGTTAATTACAATGCGCATACGCTGGCCACCTAATACATACGATGGGCGAACCAATACCGGATAGCCTACGCGGCGCGCTACTTCAATGGCCTCGGCAGCATTTTTTGCTGCACCGTAATTTGGGTAAGGTATATTCAACTGCTTTAATAAATCTGAAAATCGCTCGCGGTCCTCAGCAATATCCATATTATCGAAACTGGTGCCGATAATTTTTATTCCCTTCTCGTGTAAATTTTTTGAAAGCTTTAAAGCCGTTTGTCCGCCCAGCTGCACAATAACACCTTCGGGTTTTTCGTAGTCAATCAATTCGCGCAAGTGCTCCCAAAACACCGGTTCGAAATAAAGCTTATCGGCAATATCCGGGTCGGTTGAAACTGTTTCGGGGTTGCAGTTCATCATTATGGCTTCGTAGCCCGCTTCGCGAAGCGCCAGTACGCCATGCACACAACAATAATCAAACTCAATGCCCTGGCCAATTCTGTTGGGGCCGCTGCCCAGTACAATTATTTTTTTCTTATCGCTCACCACACTTTCGCTACCGGTATCAAAAGTTGAATAATAGTAAGGTGTCTTCGCTTCAAACTCACCGGCACAGGTATCAACCAATTTATATACGCGCTTTATATTTAATATTTTGGTCCGGTAGTCATAAACTTCGTCTTCGGTGCTTTGGGTCATCCAGGCTATTTGCAAATCGCTGTAGCCTTTCTCTTTTATTTCCTGCATTAGCGCAGCATCAACATTGTTCAACTCCAGCTTGCGCACCTTTCGTTCGGTTTCCACCAACTCCATAATCTGGTTTAAAAACCACGGGTCTATTCGGGTTATGTCCTGTATGGTTTTTAAAGGCACACCTAATTTCAGCGCATCATAAATTCTAAACACTCGGTCCCACGAAGGCACTTTAATGCCCTGCAACATATCATCGGTGCTTACCCATGTTTTGCCATCGGCGCCCAAGCCTATCCGGTTGTTCTCTAACGATTGACAGGCTTTCTGTAATGCTTCCGGAAAACTTCTACCTATCCCCATCACCTCGCCAACCGATTTCATTTGCAAGCCCAGTGTATCATCGCAACCCTGAAGCTTATCAAAATTCCAGCGCGGAATTTTTACAATTACATAATCTAACGCAGGTTCGAAAAACGCAGAAGTGGTTTTTGTAATTTGATTTTTTAATTCATCTAGCGTATAGCCAATCGCCAGCTTCGCCGCAATTTTAGCAATAGGGTAACCGGTAGCTTTGGAGGCCAGTGCCGATGAGCGCGACACGCGTGGATTCATTTCAACCGAAATAATATCCTCGGTAACCGGGTCGATAGCAAACTGTACGTTGCAGCCACCGGCAAAGGTTCCAATCTTGCAAATCATTTGCTTGGCATACTCGCGCATGCGCTGAAAAGCGGTATCGCTCAAAGTCATGGCCGGTGCTACGGTAATCGAATCACCGGTGTGTATGCCCATCGGGTCGAAGTTCTCCACCGTGCATATCACTACAAAATTATCCTTCACATCGCGCATTACTTCCAGCTCAAATTCCTTCCAGCCCATTACTGCTTTTTCAATCAACACCTCGTGCGTTGGCGATGCTGCCATGCCACGCTGCAGTTTTTCATCAAACTCTTCTTTGGTATGAACAAAACTGCCACCGGTGCCACCTAATGTATATGATGGACGAATTACCAACGGAAAACCAATTTTCTGCGCCGCCTCTTTTCCTTCTAAAAATGAATTGGCGATAAACGATGGCGCTACCTGTATGCCTAACTCAAGCATAAAATTTCTGAACGATTCGCGGTTCTCGGTAGTTTCAATAGCCTTAAAATCGGCGCCTATAACTTTTACATTAAATTTTTCCCATATACCTAAATCGTAGGCTTCCATGCAAAGGTTTAATGCGGTTTGTCCGCCCATGGTGGGTAGCACGGCATCAATTTTTCGTTCCTCCAAAATTTTTATCAGCGAATCAATAGTAATGGGCAGCAGGTAAACAAAATCGGCAACTAATGGGTCTGTCATTATAGTTGCCGGATTCGAGTTGAGGAGCGTTACTTCAATGCCTTCTTCGCGCAAACTTCGCGCCGCCTGCGAACCGGCATAATCAAACTCGCAAGCCTGCCCTATAATAATAGGCCCGCTGCCGATGATGAGGATGGAGTTGATGGAGTTATCGCGAGGCATGATGCTAATTTAGAATGCGGAACTGAATACAAAATTCGCATTATCGGTTGGAAAGCGAAGATAAGAAAGCGGGAGTGTTGAACAACAGGATTGTTACCAACATCTGCTATTTTTCCAACTTTTTACCATCGGCATATTTTTCTGTTTTAACTAAAATGCCCTGGTCGTTGTAATAATTCCATTGGCCTTCCATTAGCGATGGTGTGCGACTTTGCACCACCATCGTTTCGTCAAGTGTCACGGGATCTGTAGTCATAACCGTATCTCTATATATTGTAGTTGCACTGGGTTTTATGCTTCCTTCCAATCTTTTTTTTCCATCGGGGTAATATAACGTAATGGGGCCGCTCAATGCCCCGTGCGAATAGCTAATATCTGCCAGCAATTTGTCCTTATCATACCATTTAAGGTTAAAAGAATCATTAGCAAAAAACCGGTAGCGCTCTGAAAGTGACATTTTTTTATCAGAGCGGTAAAATACATCCAGGCTACAGGTATCGCAATATGCATTACAAGTAGTTTTTATTTCCTTATCTTTTGCAAGCGCATCATAATAGTCCTGCCTTGAAATTTGCAATAAGCTATCAAAGCTTATGAAATAAGCATCCAATTGCACATAGGGCAAGCCTCCATAGATTTCAAATGTCATCGGTGTTAAGCGAAAGAGGGTGGAAGGCAAACCGGAACTTGTTTTAAATTCAGCTTCAATTTCGGTAAATTCAATCCGGTCGTGGGGGCGCAGCTTTTTAATTGCCGCACGTAATTCAGGCGAAAACATAGGGCCATCGCACTTAATGCTAAAGGTTTCATTACCGGAATGAATTACAGCAGTATATGCGTTTACATAAACGCGCACTTCAAAATTAAAATTTTCAACAAGCGCTACCAGGCCGGTAGAAGCAAGCAACCAGCCTTTTTGCATTCCTCCACCTTTTATCTTCCCGTTTAAAGTAATTGCGGGCACCGGGATAGAATGAAACATAATCCGCTTAAAGTAAATAGTGTCGCCTTGCATGTTTTGAAGACATAGAAAGCGATAACCGCCCGCGTTTAATATAAGCGCCGTATCTGTTTTATGGCAGGTACCATTTTCAATGCTGGCTTCATATTCATCAGGCCGAAGCACTTTGCCATTATAAATTACCTGAACCGGGTTATCGAGCCCATAATACAAATTACCTTTTTCAGCATATATAAAGGTTTTGTTTTGCCCCTCTGCTGAAAGAGTAATTACGAGACTGAAAATTGCAAGGATAAACTTATAGGACATTTTTAATAAGATAATAGTTTAAAAAAAAACAATTACTCAATATAATTAATAAATGTAAGAACAGTAACTAGCAATAACACCAGGCTTCTTTGAATTCTTCATCAAAATGCCCACCTACTATTGATGTGTCAATGTAAATTCGTTGCTTCATTGATTGCTATCTTCTTCCGAAGTTATAAAAAGAGCAGCAGGTAACTCTATATTCGCCACATGGTTCTGCTGATTGATAACTACGATTCGTTTACCTACAACCTTTACGACTACATCCTGCAACTGGGTGTAACCTGCCGCGTAGTGCGTAACGATGAGTTAACATTAAATGAAATTGCAGCCATTAAATTTTCGTCGGCTATTATTTCACCGGGGCCAAAAATTCCGGCGCAGGCGGGTATTACTATGGATTTTATTAAACAGTTCCATGCCACTAAACCTATTTTGGGTATCTGTTTAGGGCATCAGGCTATTGGACAATTTTTTGGGGCACAATTAATAAACGCCAAAGCACCGGTGCATGGCAAAACTTCGGTTATCAGCCACACCAATCATTTTCTTTTCAAAAATTTGCCCGAAAAGTTTGAAGTAATGCGCTACCACTCGCTGGTTATTGATAAGCTTGAAAAAACAGGCTTGCAAATAACCGCCACTACTGCCGATGGCGAAATAATGGCCGTTGCCCACCAGCAATATAAAATAGCCGGCGTGCAGTTTCATCCTGAATCGATACTTACACAGCATGGTTTGCAGCTAATGAAGAATTGGTTTGAGGAGGTACGGGATTGAGGTAATACTACCGGTGCCTCACCCCGTCTCGCTTCGCTCGCCACCCCTCTCCACACTATGCATAGAGAGGGGGAATACAAAAAAATATTTTGGCTGTTTCCTTCTCCATCCAATGGAGAGGGTGACCGAGCGAAGCAAGGTCGGGTGAGGCTGGCAACTGCTTACTGCGCCATACAAAGCATTCGCAATGTTTATATTACAATACGTGAGTAAAATTTTGTTTTCGGGTTAAAAAATTACTTTTGATTTGAGCCAATATGGATTCCATGCAATTTGAAATAAAACAGGAACAACAATTCAAATATTCTGAAGAGGGCACGGGTGTAGCCGTTGTTTTGTTGCATGGTTTGTTTGGCACGCTCAGCAATTTCAACCAACTTATAAAGCATTTTTCGGCAAAGTACAGGGTGGCTATTCCACTTTTGCCTTTGTACGAACTGCCGGTTACCAAAACCACTATTGATGGAATGGTTGATTATGTGGATGAGTTTATTCAATACAAAAATTTCGACCAGGTTCATTTAATAGGCAACTCGCTGGGTGGGCATATAGCACAACTATACGCTTTGCGCCGCCCCGAAAAAGTAAAAACCATGACCCTTACCGGCAGCTCAGGCCTGTTCGAAAACTCGCTGGGCGATACTTACCCACGCAAAGGAAACTACGATTACGTAAAGCAAAAAGCCGAATCAACCTTTTACGATACCCGCCTGGCCACAAAAGAATTGGTTGACGATGTTTTTGAAACAGTAAATAACCGCAGCAAAGCCATACGCATTATTACTATAGCCAAATCGGCCATTCGGCATAATTTACGTAACTTGCTACCGTCAATGCGGCTGCCTGTTTGCCTTATTTGGGGTAAGCAGGATTCTATAACCCCTGGCTTTGTTGGGGAAGAATTTCATAAATTACTGCCTGATTCTGAGCTAAATGTGATTGAAAATTGCGGCCATGCGGCCATGATGGAGAAACCTGATGAGTTCAACAAAATTTTGGAACGCTTTTTGGATAAACATCTGTAGTTCGAATAACGGCGTATATGTATATGTATGAAAGACTTTTGATCGTTAAATAAGTAGAGAAAAAGCTAAAACAAAGTTTTACAAAATTATGACCAACTTTTTTAAGCCTTTTACGTCTAATAATACAAAGGGCAACAAGTAAACAACAAAAACAAAAATGATAGCTCCCGAACTGATATCAGACACCATCCCCCCTCTTCATCTTGATGATAGCGGCGAACATGCGCTGATGCTGATGCAGGAGTACAACGTAAGCCAGTTGCCTGTGCTTGATGGTGCCAATAAATACTCAGGGTTTATTACTATGGAAGAAATCATCCATATTAAACACCTCAGCAATTCGCTTAAAACTTTCCAAATACAATGGCGCGCACCTTTTGTGCTAAACACCGCCCATATTTTTGATGTAATGCGTGCCGCGGTAGATTTTAATATTAAAATAGTACCAGTAGTAGATGAGAACTCGGAATATATAGGTGTAGTATCGGCCGAAAGCTGCCTTAGGGCCTTTGCGCTTTTAAACTCGGTAAAAGATGCCGGTGCAACTATTGAGGTTGAAATACCCCTGCAAGATTATACCCTTTCCGAAGTAGCACGAATTGCCGAAGATAACAACGCCAACATACTTTGCCTTTATACCAACATAAAGCAGGAAACTGCCACTGTTGAACTTACCATTAAACTAAACACTACCGATGTAGCCGGTATGGTTGCCTCGTTCGAACGCTTTGAATATGTAGTAAAAGGCGTTTACAACGATGTAAAATTTACCGAAGAACTGAAAGACCGGTATGATGCTTTGATGCGGTACCTTAATGTTTAGGTAATTTTTGTCCTCCTTCGAAGGCGGACGACTGGATTTTCCGCAGGAAAAGACAGTCAGGGGGATGACGAGCCCCCCAAACCCACAGCAACCACCCCAAACCCCGCCATTCTGTCCCCTTAACCCAACAAAAAAATATAGTTTCGTCTCAAACGTTCATATCTCACGTGCGTAATTATTATATTTTTGGCGCACTTTGCCCATGGTTATGTTTCGTCCCCTAGTTTTAGTTATTATACTACTTTCCCTGTTTTCGGTAAAATCCGAAGCCCAAACCTCGCTTACTACCGAGGTTCACGGCCGGGTTATTGATGCTATTACCAAAGAGCCTATTTCCGAAGCTAATATCCGCTTTCCGCATACCATTACCAGCACCGTGTCCGACCCTAAAGGCATGTATCACATTAAATCTATCGAAAGAGGGGCCGATTCTATTTCGTTTTCGTACTTAGGGTATAGAACTCGTACTGTAGCTATTACGCGCGGTAAATCGCAGGAGCTGGATATTACTCTGGGGTCGGAGGATATACCCATGATAGAAATGACCGTTAAGCCCAAAAAGCGGCAAAAACCACCCAAGCATGTTATCGATACTGCGGCCCTGTATGTTTTTCATCACGTGGTTGAAAACAAATCAAAAAACACTAGCGCCGGCATTAACGATTATAAATACGAGTATTACGATAAGCTGCAAATTGCCCTGCTTAACCCTTCGCAAAAATTCATGAACTTCTTTTTATTTAAGCCGTTCAGGTTTGTATTTAAAAATGTTGATACAACCGCCGATGGCGATGTTTTTATTCCCGGTATTTTAAAAGAATCGGTCGGCCAGGCTTACCACCGCGAAAAGCCACGTGCCAATAAAAAATATGTAAGCGCCGATATTATTTCCGGTATCGAAAACCCATCAATAGGCAACCTGGCCAATTACCAGTTTGCCGAAATAAATATTTACGATAATTTATATGTTATTGCTAACTCGTCATTTATAGCCCCGTTTGCATCTGCTGCAAATATAACATATAATTATTATATGATGGACACCTCGAAGGTTGAGGGAAGAACCACCTACCACCTTGCCTTTACCGGTGTAGTAAAAGAAGACCTTGCTCTGCAGGGTCAGGTTTGGGTCGATTCGGCTACATGGGGTATTCGCAGTATTACCTTTAGGCCCAACCGTAAATCAAATATCAATTTCCTAACGGATTATACCGTTCATCAGGATTACAGCTACGTTAATAACAAATACTGGATTATGAACCGCGAAGAGCTGCACACGGTAGGCTCTTTGTTTAAGAAAAAACATGAAACCAGTTTGCTGGTTACCAAAATACATAACTGTCGAAACATTGTAACTGATCTTGATTTACCCGATTCGCTTTTTAAAGCTGCCGACCAGCAAATACTTTTAGATAGTGCCCGCGAAAGGTCGCCGAAATATTGGGACACCGCCCGTTTCGAACCTTTAACCAAGCAGGAAAAAGAAGTATATCATATAGTTGATACCATTAAGCTGCTTAAAGTATGGAAAACATACGAAGGCGTCGCACGCTTTGCCACCGCTGCATTTATTGATGTAGGGCCTATTAGTATAGGGCGGGTATTAAATTTTGCAAGTAAAAACAATGTTGAAGGCTGGCGCTTGCGCTTAGGTTTCGAAACCAATCCGCGTTTTCAGCACACCGGTACACCGGCCAATACATTTCTCAAAAAATTCTATTTCTCGGCCTATGGGGCATATGGTTTGAAAGACCACGTATACCAGTACCAGGGGCTAATGAAAATTAACCTGCCCCATAAAAACGACCACTGGCAGGGCCTTAGCGTTATGTACCGGTACGATATGCGTCTACCCGGGCAAGATGAAGCACAAAGTGTACTAACTTTCGATAATATATTTTCGCTGGTAGGCGGCACCACGTTTAGCAAAATTATGCGCCTGCGCGAGTTCAGGATTGATTATGAAAAAGAATGGGTAAAAGGATTTTCAACCATTTTTACCGCCAACCAGCAAACGTATTACGCGGTTGATAGCGTGCTTAGATTTGTGCGCCCCGAGCATGGCGTTAATATCTCCATCCCCCATTTCAGCGTTACCGAGTTTATGTTAGATAGCCGTTATTCTTATAACGATTTATATTTTATCAGCAACTTTTATCGCTTCTTCCTGGTATCAAAATATCCGGTATTTACTTTTCGCTACATAGCGGGTATAGTTAATATGCAAAGGGAATATTCAGCCTACCACAACTTTCAAATTTCAATTAAGCAACGTTTGTCATCGCCGCTGGGCCATACTAATTACTTAATACGAGCAGGCAAAATTTTGGGTGCAGCACCTTTTACAACCTGGTATTTTGCACAAGGCAACTTAGGTTACCTGTTAGATAAATTCAACTACAACCTAATAACCGAGTTCGAATTTGCTACCGATCAATACGCTTCCGTTTGGATTGAACACCACTTCGATGGATTCTTCTTTAACCGTATACCGCTACTCAACAAACTAAAACTGCGCGAAGTAGTTTACATTAAAAGTTTAATAGGAAACTACAGCCAAAAAAATGCCGATATCCTTCAAATCCCGTCAACCCTAATGTCACCGGCACCCATACCATATATGGAAGGCGGCTTTGCCATCGAAAACATTGCCAGCATTATTCGGGTCGATTTTCTGTGGCGCCTAACCTACCGCAACCGCCCCGGCGAACCCAACTTTGGGGTTAAGTTTGCCATCACACCTAGCTTTTAAAAAAGAATGATGTCCCCCGCTGGCGGGGGAGTGCGAAGGCCTGAGAGTAAGCAGGGGGTGGAGAGTACTTGATCCAACCATCGCAAATAAAAAAGAAACTGACTTTATAAATGGTAATAAATCGTTTTAAGAATTATGTGAACACCGCCATAGATGCAAGCACAACAAATAGCATAGGATTGCCAACGATATAACGAGCGAGGACCATATGAGTTATACAATAATAAAAAATCGGCGTGAGTTCGGATATACCAAAGATATAATGAGCCAAACAATATAAACCCAAAAGCATATAACAAATCTTTAATCATTTTTTGGTGGTCAATCTTTGACCATATTTACCCAACATAAAAATAATCAAATCACATGCTTAAACAACGCACCTTGGCTGTTCCCTTCTCCATGCCACGCAGAGGGGTGGCGAGCGAAGCAAGCCGGAGTGAGGCCCGGTGGAAACAAAATTAATCACACAAATATTTATAACTGAACCGGTTTGTCCAGGTGCGGTATTCAGATTTATTAAGGCCCCATTCTTCAATCTTCGTGCTCATTTGCGTTACTTTATTTTCGCTATCCAACTTATACGTATAACTTTTTTTCACGCTGTTCGATTCACTGCTTTTAAGCAGGTTTTTACTGAATACCTGCACATTCAAAAAGCCAATTCCTCCATCTAATGTATAGCACAAAGCCAGCCGTTTATCGGTTGGTTTAAGCTCATGTGCGTATAATTTATTGGCAAAATAGGTGCAGTAAGTAGTGGCTTTTATTCCGCGGGGCGCATCATCGGTACGGTAAGCAATAATGTTTCCGTTTAAATAAATAATGCTATCCATTTTGCACAAACCGTTATGCTTAGCACCGTTTTTATCTACCCATTCTTCCGAACGCTCAACTTTATCAAGCGCTCCGGCAGCATTATAAAAAGCCCTGTATTCAATACCGTACTTTTGCGTATTGCTCAGTGGTAGGCCATTAACAGGGTTAACTTTAATAACCATATATCTGCTGTAAGGCCCGGTGCCAATAATCGAATCTCCCCGGTATTCGTAATGTTCTGTGCGGGCCGGGGTAGCCGCCAAGGTATCTGGGGCATTTATTGAATCAATAATCAGCCTGCCTTGCGAGTCATAAATCCAAAATTCAGTTATTGTTCTTTCATTGCTGCGTCCGGCAAGCAGCGTGGTACTACACTGCACAGTCCTGCAATGATGTCGGCTTGGCGCAAGCATCAACGCGCTTAGCATTACAATAAGTAGCACCCTTAAGTTCATGATCAGTCGCTTATTTAGTATAATATCTAAATTAAACAAAAGTAACACCGCTCGTGTAATTTAATTTTCTAACCGGTATTACTTACAAGCCTGGGCCAATACTTGTGTCAACCTAAAAATGCTATAGCTGTTCCCCTCTCCATGCCACGCAGAGGGGTGGCGAGCGAAGCAATCCGGGGTGAGGCTATGCCCAAAATTCCCAATACTTTAATATCTTTCCATTCCAAACTAAAAGGCGATACCCTTGTCTGCATAATGTATGAGCGAAGAAATTGAAAACCTGCTGGAAAAAAGTAAAACGCACCGCGAAAAAAATAGTGCTGAGGGTTCAGCCTATGCCGACGAAGCCTACCGCAAAGCACAACATTCTAAAAACATACCGCTGGCTATTGCTGCGCTTAAAGAGCGTATAACTTATGCCATGCAGCACCACTCCAATTTTGCCGAAGGCGATAAACTGGCCGCCGAGTTGTTGGAGATATTAGATATACCCCAAAACCCCGAAGAGGCTGCAACCACCTACAATATTCGGGGTGTTTGTAACGATGTAACCGGTAATTATCTGCAGTCGCGCAGCTACTATTTACAAACAGTTGAGCTTTTAGAAAACAACAACCTAACCAACACCGGCAAAATAATTTTGGGCAATGCTTATTACAACATAGTAAAGCTATACACCCAAATAGAAGTTGACGAAGACAGAAGTATTTATTTAGAACAGGCGCTCCGAACTTTTCAAGCCGCCGAAAACGCCGATGGACTTGCACGCGTATGGAATTTAAAAGCAAGTATACTGCCTGAAGATGCACCCGTGCAGGACCGCTTGGCACTTTTCGAAAAAGCACTATCTTATTTCGAAAAAGGCACCGATATAAAAGGCCGCATTGTTTGTATGGCTAACATTGGCTTATGCTACTGCCACCTCAAGCAATTCGAAAAAGGTATTGCAATATTAAACGATGCAATTAGCCAAATAAAACAAACTAATCATTCACCGCTTATTGGCTTTACCTTGTTTCAAATGGCCGAGGCCCTGCGCCTAAAAGGCGACCACCAGGCTGCAGTAAACTACTTACATCAGGCTGAAGAAATAATGCTTAAGGCCAATGCCAAAGTGCACTTAAATGTAGTTTATCATGAATGGGCCACCAACCTGGCCGCCCTTGGCGATTATCATCAAGCCTACGATAAACTTTTAAAATATACCGAGCAGGTTTCGCACCGGTTATCGTTCGATCGCCAATCGGCAGTTGAAGAAGCGCGCTTAAAATTTGAGTTGGAAAAAAAGGAGAAGGAATCGGAACTGCTGCGCAAAAAAAATGAAGAAATTGAAATAACTAATAAAAAGCTGAACGAATCTATTGCCGAGTTGAACCAGTTTGCCTACGTAGCATCGCACGATTTAAAAGAGCCGCTGCGCATGATAAACAACTACATGCACCTGCTGCAAAGAAGTATGGAAGGCCAGCTAAACGACGAACAGGCATCGTACATCCGATATGCTTCCGATGGGGCTGTACATATGTTTGGGCTTATCAACTCACTCCTCGATTTTTCGAGAGCTGTTGTTGACCCTAATCTTAAAGAAGTTGATTTAAATACCATAGTTAATGAAGTGCTGCATATTGTTTTATCGGGCGCCGAACATAAAGTACAAATAACCCGCGATAAGTTGCCCTCGCTAACTGTTGACCATAACCAAATGATACAACTATTTCAAAATATCATTTCGAATGCCATTAAATACAACGATAAGGAAATGGTGCAAATCAATATTTCATATCAGGAAAAACCATGGGCGCACATTATTTCAATTTCCGATAACGGTATTGGTATTGAGCCCCGCTACCGCAAACAAATATTCGATATTTTTCAACGCCTGCACCACCGCAATGAATATTCAGGCACCGGTATAGGTCTTGCTATCTGCCAAAAAATAATCAATAATCTTAACGGAAAAATTTGGGTTGAAGACAGCAAAACAGGCGGCACAGCCTTCGTATTCAGCATACCCAAAGAAATGGTTTTACAGCAGCAGTAGGCTAGGCACTACTGCCCAAAAATTATTTCCCGCACAGCCTTATTCTCTCCCTGCCTTAATTCAATCAAATAAACACCATCAGCGTAGTTCGAAATATCAACAGTAGTACGGTTAGCCGTAACCGGCATGGCAACAAGCGTTTGGCCCAAAACATTTTTCAGGCTTAGCATGGTTTCTTTACCGGTGTTATCAAAATCAATCGTCATTTCCCCTTTTGCCGGATTAGGATAAATACTAAATGCAAGATTACCCGAAATAGAACCAATGCCCGTAACATTACTTACAGTAAAGCTTGCTGTTTCTTTACAACCGGAATGATCTTTTACAGTAACCGAATAATTTCCTGCTGCCAAATAAGTAGCCGTATCCGTTCCCTGCCCGTTCGACCATCCTATAACCTGATAAGGCGCAGTGCCACCGGTAATACTATCAATAATTGCCGAGCCATTATTTTGCCCGTTGGTTGCGTTTATAACAGTAATAGCAATTTGCATAGCCGGCGGCGCACTAAGTGTAACTCCTCCAGTTGCCGAGCAGCCACGAGAATCAACTACAGTAACGGTATAGCTGCCTTCAATAAGCGAATCAATGCCTGCTGTGGCAGAACCATTCGACCAGAAGTAAAAGTAATTCGGTGTGCCACCGGTAGCGCTTGCACTGGCCGTGCCACTGTTTCCATCGGCGCAGATGGAGTTAGTAAATCCCGTGGCAAGCGAAATTTGCGATGGCTGGTTAATGGCTATAGTATTTATTTGCTGGCAATGCGAGCCATCGGTAATAGTAAGTGTATAATTACCTGCACTCAAATTGCTGAGCGATGTTGTGGTATCATTATTGTTCCATACGTATGTATAAGGCGCAGTACCGCTAAGCACTTGCACTGAAATATTGCCATCTGTTGCACCATAGCAACTTGCGTTACCCACGGTATAATTAGCCACCAGCGATGATGTGCTTATAATATTGGCACCCCCGGTAGCCATACAATGATGTGCATCCATAACAGTTACATTATAAACCCCGGCGCCAATGTTATTAATAGTAGCAGTAGTATCGTTATTATTCCACAAATACGAATAAGAAGTTGTGCCGCCACTGGCACTTGCAGTAGCGCTGCCATTCGAAATTCCGCAACCGGCATTAACCGGTGTTACCGAAATAATCAACGAGTCAGGTTGCAATACCGATTGCGATATCGCAGCCGAGCAACCCGCCACATCGCTGGCGGTAACCGTATATAAACCCGCTGCAATATTGGTAATACTTGCACCGGTATCGCCATTCGACCAAATGTAATGCACTACATTAGTATCACCGGTAACCACAGCTCCCGCACTACCGGTAGCCGTGCCAAAACATTTTGCCTGGCTGGTGGAAACACTTAAACTAAGCGAGCCAGAATTACTGATAGCTGCTGTATCAACACTGGTGCAGGTATGCTGATCGGTAACCGTAACAATATAAAGCCCGCCGGTAAGCCCCGAAAGGGCCGATGAGGTGGTATTATTATTCCATAAATAAATATAGCCGGGTGTGCCGCCCAAAACATGCACTGCTGCACTACCGGTAGCCGAACTGCCGCAGCCCGCATTGGTAGTGGTAATAGAAACATGCATAGCTGTGGGTTGCGTTACCGTATCAATGCTTGTTATTGTGCAGGTGTGTGCGTCGGTAACCGTAAGTGTGTAAATGCCCGCCGTTAAATTATTTCGATTTTTGGTAGTAATACCACCACCCCAGTTGTATGTATACCCCTGTGTACCACCGGTAATGTTGTTTACAATAGCGCCATTACTTTGTCCATTGCACTTTACATTGGTAATTGTGGGTGTAATCTTTATTGAGTCAGGCTGGGTAACCACCGCCGATGCACTAGCCGAACAGCCACCGGCATCGGTAACGGTAACGCTATAGTTGCCCGCCTGCAAATGTATAGCCGTGTCGGCATTTTGCGAATTATTCCAGCTGTACGAATATGGAGCTGAGCCACCGGTGGCTGTAATACTAACACTACCGGTAGCACTGCCAAAGCAGGTAGCAGCAGCAGCGGTTACAGCTAAGCCAACATTGCCGGTGCTTACGGTAGCCGTAACAGCCTTGCGCCCCGATATACATGCAGGCCCTTTTATTTTCCAGTTGTAGAAATAATAATAGTAACCCAATCCCGCATCGCTGCTTTTAAGCGAAACAATGCCCGGTATAGTAAACGGATAATTAATATTAGCTGCACCATTGGTTGAACCCGGATTATTCCGGTATAAATTTGATGTGCCATTAACGCCCAATTGCAGGCTGGTACCTGCCGGTACGTTAAAATTAAGTGTTACTACGTTTTGCCCGTTATTCAAATTTGGCGATACACTTTGTATGGTATTTCCATTGGCATCACGCAAAGCAATAGTTCTTACTCCGCCGTTTTGCGCGTACACTACTACACTTTGCAAAGTAAAAGGCGCTAAAGCATCAAAAATTAAATACCGGTCGGTACTATTCGAAAAATAACCGCCGTATGCATTCGCATTGTTATTTAATAACCCAAGGCTATCTACTACACCTGGCACAGTATCAATAACCCAATATATAGTAGTATGATTAAGCTGCGGTGTTACAAACGGATTTGAAGTAGATACTACAGCACCGGTAGAATCAAACCATGCAACATGGTTGCTTGTTGAAGCCGAAAGCGAAAAAGTTGAAGCACCGCAATGCGCTACGTTGGCTGCGTTAGGCGGTGCAGGCAGGTTAATGGTTATATAATTGGTATCGGCAAGGGTACCGCTGCCATAAGTATTGGTAGCTTTAAGTATAACAGTATAAACCCCGTTAGTAACATATTCATGCGAAGGGTTTTGTTGGGTAGATGTGCCCCCATCACCAAAATTCCACAACCACGATGTAGGTAAGTTAGATGAAAGGTCGGTAAACTGAATTACGCCCGAGCAGTTATTGCTAACTTCATTACTGCTAAAATTAGCAACCGGTGGATTTTGCGGTGGTACCGATGCGCTAACGTGTGCAATTACAGTTCCCCAGTTATTACCGGTTTGTGCCCATTGGCCAAAATTCCAGAAGGAGTTATCATTCGGGTCAACTGCTGTACCTGTATAGTCGCCCCAGCGGTTTCTGCCGCCACCAAAATCTTTAAAGTATGCAGCCTGCCCCGGTTTATAAATATACCGCGATTGCATGGTGTTCGGAGCATCAGCCGCGGCATGAAACGAATACGCCGCGCTGGCATAAAAACTATCTATCGATGAAACACAATACCCCAACAAAGCATCGCCATTCGAATTTACATTCAGCGACGGGTAATAATAAAATGCCTTACCGGCAGGGTCGGCCACACGTCCAAATTGCGTTACCGCCATACTTGCCGGATTTACCTGCAACCAATCAACACCTGAATAGGTGGGGTTGCCCGCTGGTAAAAAAACATTATGTGTAAACCAAAGCGAGTTATTAATGTATGCCACACCGTTCATTACCCGCGTATCTCCATTTTCAATAGTGTTACCGGTGCTGCCCGCCTGTGTTGCGCTTACCGAATTTTCATCCCACGGCTGGTTAACCCCAATAGTACTACCTGAATTATAGACCGGTGCATTAACAGTGCCGGTTATCGTTCCTATCTGCATATAACCACTGCCGCCCGAGTTGCCATTTGCATCCTGCACTAAATATTCTGTAGCTTGGTTAATATCATATGTTTGTGCGGGCACTAAAGTATATGCATTGTTATCTGTAAAATTAGTTACGGTACCCAGCGTTCCACTGTAAAGGCTGGCGCGGTTCAGCACATATATTTGCTCAGTAATACTATTGCCTATAAAATCATTAGCAGTAAGTACTATCCAGTTTTTATTAAATCCCATTTCGGGGTAATCCAGTAAATCATTCTGGTTGTTATCTCCGTCATCAATAGTATAAACATACCAGTTACCGGTAGGGTCGCTGGTTTGGCTTACAGCTAAAACCAAGCCCCCGTCGCCATTAGCCAAAAAGGCATCAGTACAAACAATAAACTTGCTATAGTTGGGGTCGTAAAGTATATGCGGGTCAAAATATCCCTGTGCATTGGTGGCCGAATAAAAACCATCCAAAGCTAATTGCGAAGTTAGTACACCGCTTTTGGTATAAATATTAAATTGCTGGTTAGTGGTTTCCATAATATATACAGGCCCTGCGGCGCCTTGTATATCGGGTGGAATAGTACTTCCATCGTCCATTACACCGTTAAACGAACCAGAGGGTGCTGGTGAGTTATGTAGAGGTTGGTTTTGGTTTTCCGGGTGCATTGGTTTAGGTATATTAGTAACCGGTGCACCGGCAGGTATTTTTTTAGGAATAAACTTAAACTCTGCATCCTTATCCTCACCCTGCTCAATAAAGCGAGCGTGTTTTACTGTTGGGTGCGCTGCTTCATAATCGGCCAGCTCTTTAAAGTTTACAACCTTAGGCGGGGCTATGGTAATTGCATTACTTGTTATTTTTTGTTTGGGCCATTTGTTCGGTACTTTATGCTCCTTCTCTTCTTTTTCGCTTTTATGTTGTCCATTCTCGCAATAAACCGGACTTGCAAAAATCATTCCGGCAAAAAGCAAAATTGCAGCCGGGAAAGCGCTACACAAATGTTTCATAGATAGGAGGTATTTATATGTTCTCAAAGTTATCTTATTATACTTTAAAACGCTGGTTATACTACGTCAGTTTATTGTAATAATATTGCACTCGAAATAAGATACATTTTAACTGGCCGAACCCAGTATTTAACAAATAACGGTTTATATCAGTTCAGCTTTTGCAGTTTTTTCGCAGGTATAAACCCCAAGGCATTATTTAAGCACCAAAGCCGATAACTCGCTGGTGCTGGCCTGGCCCACGGTAATAACACTTTGCACTGGCCCAATACCCGGGGCATAAAAAGTAACTTTTACATTGTTGTTATCTAACGAATCTTGCAACGCCAGGCAATTGGTGTAAAGGCAATAGTTAGTAAGCACACTTTCATGAAGGCTGAGCACTTTCATATGGTAGGTTTTGCCATTATTATCACCGTAATTCCATACCTGGTCAACCTGCGGCGAACCCGGCACCAACAAAAACTGCGATGGGTAATAATTGTTTTTATCATACACATCTCCATTACCGGTAACCATTAAAGTGTCATGTAATAGCGATGGGCTCGATTCTTCATAAAAATACTGGCCCGATTGCCCTGTTATTAATGTTGAAGTTTGAATGCCGTTAGTACTAAACTGCCGACTATCGCCAACCGCCAGAGGAAAATACGAACCGGTGCTATTGCCGGTGCAAATAACACCATCATTATTAGCGCTCTTTTTACAGGCAGGCAATACAAAAAACAAAAGCAAAATAATTATGGCTGAAGATATTTTCATGAAATAGATTTAGATACTTTAAAGATAAGCTTCTTTAATAGTGCGGGCAAGCCGAACTAACTTTGTTATTCAACATTCGTTATTCGGTGTTCTATATTCTGGATTTGCTTCCCTTCTCCATGAAAGGGAGAGGGGTGGCGAGCATAGCAAGACGGGGTGAGGCGATGGGCACCCGAAAAGCAAGCTAATCTTTTCATTCCTTCCCGGCATACTCCTTATAATCGGCAGTTATTTTCTTTTGTTGGGTAAAAACATATAAGCTGAAAAGAAGAACAATAATTGCTCCAATCCGCATCGAAACACCGGTGCCAAATCTTTCCGAAACCCACCCGGCCTCAAAACTGCCCAGCGGCGAAAGCCCCACAAACATAAACACATAAATACTCATTACCCGCCCTCTAAATTCGCTTTTTACCAGGCTTTGTATGCGCGTATTCATCATAGCAAATTGCGACAGCAAACCCAGGCCCGATAAAAATAACAACGGCATAGCCAGGTGTAGCGACTTAGTAAAACTGAACAGTATAATACTTACTGCAAATAGCACGCTGCCCCCAACAATATACACCGGTGGTGAAACTTTTTTCGAAAACAAAGCAATTAAAAAGGTAGCCAGCAAAGCACCGGCACCGGTAGCAGCGTATAAATAACCCAAACCGGCTGCGCCCAAATGAAATTCGTTTTGCGCAATTACCGGCATCATAGCCGTATACGACCACCCGAAAACCGAAGACACCGCAGTAAAAATTATCAATATCCTTATAACCGGGTGCGAGAACGAATACTTAAACCCCTCGCGTATAGCCACCAGCGTTTCACTTTTTTTACCACTGTGTGTGCTTTTAACCTGCATGGCCAGCAGCGCTAATAAAACCGCTATATAACTAAGGCCGTTTAAAATAAAAGCGCCACCGGTACCCACCAGTGCTATTAAAAGCCCGGCCACACCCGGCCCCGCTACCCGAGCCGTATTAAATATGGCCGAGTTAAGCGCAATAGCCGATGCCAGCTGCTCGCGGTTTACCATTTCGGGTACAAAGGCTTGCCGCGCCGGTGCATCAATAGCATTTACTGCGCCCAGCAAAAAAGCAAGAACGCCTATTTGCCAAACTTGTATTACGTGTGTTACGGTAAGCGCACCTAAAATAAAAGCCAGCACCATAGCCGCCGACTGCGTAAAAATTAAAATTTTCTTTTTCTCGAACCGGTCAACAATTACGCCGCCGTACAATGTAAATAGTAGCGATGGTAGTGTACTAAGCGCAGTAATTAAACCTATTAAAAATGCCGAGTTGGTTAGCTTTAGCACCAGCCAACCTTGCGCCACCACTTGCAGCCAAGTACCGGTAAGCGAAATTAATTGGCCCCCAAAATACAACCGGTAATTTTTATTCTCAAAAGCCGGAAAAGCCGAGGTAATATTGTTTACCCACGCAGTGCTTTCGCCCACACTTATCTCGGGGCTTTCATCAATAATATGCGTTTCCTCTTCTTTAAATTTATCAGGCATAAGTCCTAATCAAAAATAAGCAAAAGACAGGTAGGTAATTGAAGACGCGTAATTGTTGGCAATTTTTAATACAGATTTACGGGCATTCGCCGCCTGAATCTGGCCGTTGCGCATGGCACTCAGCGCCGCTTTGTATGGCATAATCAGTATTCTGTTTTCCGCAAATAGAGGTTATGCTCATATTAGTAGTACTAAGTCCTTGCTGAAAGCCCATGCCTATGTAATAGTTTACAGTGTCGTAATATTTTTTTAAGCTGGTATTGGTCAAAACGCTTATTACCGTATCATTGTTTTTAGTAAATGAAATGGTGCCATTGGTAATTTGCCCGCAACACATACACTTTTTGCATCCAAATTCTGCAACAAGCACCAGGGTTATAAAGATGAATAAAAGAGCTTTGCTTTTCATATAAGGAAAGTTAAGCGGACTCTACAAATTTAAAATAAATTAATTAGTTAGCCGCAATAATTCGTTAAATTTGGAGAGCATGTAGCCATATAATTAAACCAACACCATGCAGATAACAACCGAAAGATTAATTTTAAGGAAAGCGAAAAAAACCGATTGGCAAGATATTCTTGAAGGCTTTAGCGAATATGATGTAGTTAAAATGACCGGAGCCCCCCATCCTTACAAAAAGAAGGATGCCGACTTGTATATTAGTAACGCCATTGCAAAATGGGGAAAAAGAAGTTATTACTTCTTCATTCAATTAAAAGCCGAGAAAAAAGTAATAGGTGTAGTTGAGCTTACCGGAATAAGTAGTTTTGATGGCACCGCCAGTACAGCTTCTTGGATTAATAAAAAATACTGGCGGCAGGGTTATGTTGCTGAAGCGAAAATTGCCATAAATGATTTTGCTTTTTACAAACTTAAATTAAGACGGTTAGGTTCCGGTGTGTTTGCCACCAACAAAGCATCAAATGCCACGCAACAAAAAATGGGATATGTTTTAGAAGGCGTTAAAAGAAGGTGCCTTAAGAATAGAACCACTGGTAAAATTCATGATGTAAACATGTACGGCCTGCTAAAGGAAAATTGGAAAAAAGCCCGAATTAAATTATTAAAGAAAGAGTAATCGGCCCCCATGAGAGTTATACAACTAACAACCGAAAGGTTAATTTTAAGAAAGCCTAAAAAAAGCGACTGGAAAGATATTGTAGAAGGCGCAGGTGAATATGATTTGGCTAAAACATACAACATACTTCCGCACCCCTACAAAAAAAGCGATGCCGAAGCTTTCATTACTAATTCCATCAAAAATTTTGGTAAAGACAGATACACCTTTGTGGTTGAACTAAAAGCCGAAAAAAAGGTAATTGGTGTTTTGGGGCTTCGGAACATTAACCAGGTTAACAATACAGCAAATACCGATTCGTGGATTAATAAAAAGTATTGGCGGCAAGGCTACATCACCGAAGCTAAAATTGCACTGAACGATTTTGCTTTCAGCAAACTTAAATTGCGCCGGTTAGATTCTTCGGTTTATACTACTAACAAAGCATCAAACGCAGCGCAGAAAAAAATGGGATACCGGTTAGAGGGAACTAAAAGAAAAGCTCAACGCAATGTAAGCACCGGAAAAATTCACGATGTAAATATTTATGGCCTGCTAAAGGAAGACTGGAAAAAGGCAAAGATTAAACTATTAAAAAAACAAATCGCGTAATACCATGAAACTGGAAACCGAAAGATTAATTTTAAGAAAACCTAAAAGGAGCGATTGGAAGGATGTAGTTGAGGGCGCCGGCGATTACGACGTGGCTAAAATGACCAGCCATATACCCCATCCTTATGCAAAAAAAGATGCCGAATGGTTCATTGATAATTCTATTAAAAACTGGGGCAAGGTTGTATACACTTTTTTCATTGAATTAAAATCAGAGAAAAAAATAATTGGCGCTATCGGGCTTAGGCAAATTGATACGTTTAATGGCACGGCAAGCACCGGTTCATGGATAAACAAAAAGTACTGGCGACAGGGCTATATGACCGAAGCCAAAATTGCAGCGAATGATTTTGCTTTTACTAAATTGAAATTAAGGCGGCTTAACTCAACCGTGTACACTCATAATAAAGCCTCAAACGCAACACAACGCAAAGTAGGGTATAGGTTTGAAGGCTGTAGAAAAAAGAGCCTTCGAAGCATGGCAACCGGCAAAATTTATGATGAGAATATGTACGGCCTGTTAAAAGAAGACTGGAAAAAGGCAAGAGTTAAACTACTAAAGCAAAAATTAAAGTAATCGGGTTTTGGTATTTTATAAAAAAATTATCGACCCCAAAAGCCACGCTTTCCATAAAAATTACTAATATCAAAATAAACAAGCACATCCTTTCCCTCGCTCGTTTTAATCTTTATTTCGTCGTACGGAACCTCTTCATACATACTTAAAAAATGGACTTGGGGCTTGTAGCCCTTATAATGCAGGTTTAGCCATTCGTATTCGGCCTCAACACCCCTCACTTCAGTTCTTTTCTCTATAATAATTGCCTTACTGTACGAAGTGCCATCTTTGTCAGGGGTGTTTTTTTTGTAATGCTTATTAGCCTTTGTTATACTATTGCTATGCTGGCAGAATGCCATAAATGGCAAAAAGAGAATAAACAGTAATAGCTTTTTCATAATAGACTTTATAATTACAAAAATAAAAATATGTTACATAAGTGAATATAAAATTAACTTTGCCACGCAAAAATTATTCAATGCGCTAATAAAAATAATATGCAATACAAGGCCTCTCTCGATAACTCAACCAAAGCAATAACCGCACTGGTGCTTATTCTTATTGTAGCGGTAGTGTCTTACCGTATTAAACTCCAAATAGGCTTTACGCCCGATATTTCAACGGCACTGGCACACTCCGGCATAATTATATTGCTTGGCGCTGTAGTTATTGGCTCGTACCTGTATGCACCTACGGCATACCGGGTTGATGATGATTTTTTAACCATAGTGCGCCCCGTATACAACAAAAAAATAAAAATGCACGACATTATAGCCCTGCGCGAAATGACCGACACCGAGGTGTTTGGTGCCATTCGCGCATTAGGCAATGGCGGTCTGTTTGGATATTACGGCAAGTATTATGTTCCCAAATTAGGCTGGGCCACCTTTTACGCCACCCAACGCCGAAACCGCATTTTAATAACCACCCAACAAGGCAAAAAAATAATGCTCACCCCCGATGACCTTGCTATGTTGGATGAAATGAAAGCCAAACTTTCTGCAAATAAAGTTTAATAAGGTTGCCCTCCGCTAACCGCTCCGGGCCGGGCTTTCCGCTCCAAGTCCTCGCCAACGCCACCGGCTGCACACGCTGCGGGCTTTCCACTTCAATCCCTAACCCAAATAAAAAACATTTATTTTTTTGCAGGCAAGCCGGTTCTCCCTTTAGGGAGTTAGAGGGTGCGGGCGAGGTAAAAAATTAATACTAATGTTTTATAAAAAAATATTTCACTAAAATAGCTATCCCCATAATAGCAGAGCTAAAGCCTATTATATACCCCTCCATATTTAATTTGAGAATATCCCTCCCCTTAATTCCATGTTTTCGAGTATGCCAGATATAGAATATACCAAATAGTAAGAACCCCAATCCCCATAATATTTCCCTCATATTTTTGCTTTATAGTTTCTGCCCCTATCTAGTCTTCCCCTCAATTACAATGATGCACAGTATCCTCAATAAAATTTTCGTGGTTGGGTAGCTGCGGGTTAAAATTACTACCGCTCCATTGCGAGTTAAAAAAACAGCTATCGCATTTTACAAGCACCTGGCGGGTGCCACGTACACCGGCAGTATCGTTGCCAAAAAAATAACGCAACAAACTTACCGTACCGGTTAAATTAAATGAGGTGCCAAAAAGTGTAGTGCCTCTTACCTGCAATAAATAACATTTCTCAGCCGCCTTAGTGTTCAAATAATTACCGTTCCAAACTTTGTGGCTGTTAAAGCCTGTGCCAGCAAAATTATGCAGGTCGTAAGCAATAATGTTATTTGCGCTATCGGTAATAGTTACAATGGCTTGCGCAATGTTGCGCTCAAATTCAACCAGGCTATCGTTAGGGCTGGTGCTGTCGCCGGGCGCAAAGCAATTGGGTATCCAGTACATAGCCGAGTCATTATCGCGGCTTACAACATACACCGGGTTGCCGGTAGGGCATAAGCGCTGCACCGTAGTATCGGGCGTAGGCAGTTTAATGCACGATGAAATTACAACCACCGCAAAAACCGTAAATAAAAGGATATGCTTTTTTAACACCATTATTTGTAGCGCCAAAATAACATCATTTTATTGGAACTAATTTTAACTACAACTTATTTAATCACCATATTTGAAGCCTGCTATAAAAAGCAATTAAATAGCATAGTTTTGAAACTGTGATAATTACAAAATGAAAATCAACTTTCTTAAATCTCTCATCTTAACCTTATCGCTTCTGGCAGGTTACGGTTCCTTCTCGCAAGGCACTGCCTACCTGCAAATCATCAACACCACCGCCGACCCTTCGCTCGATACTATTGATATTTATATTAACGGCAATGTTTACGATACCACCAATGTTGTTTTTCACTCGGTAATTGGCTTTTATAGTATTACGCCCGATACTAATATTACACTTACCATTGCGCATCATCACTCTACCAGCAGCGCCAATGGCATCAAGTCCTTTTACCTCGGCTCCCTTACCGATAATAAAAGTTATGCATTAATGTTAGCCGGTGTAAATACTACCGGCTTTGAACCTAATCCCAATGGCCGCGATACAAGTTTTACTCTTTATGAAATATCGCAGATTGATTCTACATCGCCGGACACTGCTGCTTTAGACTTTAAATTTTTTCAAGGCTCCACCGATTTGCCTTCCATGAAAATAGTTGAGCGCACAAGCCACCAACTAATAGTGCCCGATGTTTTGTATGGCGATACTACACCATACATACAACTACATCATCGCCTTTACGAATTTCAATTAATCAGTTCCGACTCCACTCAAAATTTCGGCACCTACATTGCCGACCTTTCAAACTATGCAGGCCAGGTGGGCATTATTTTTACAGCTGGGTTTTTAAACCCGCTGCAAAACGATAGCGGACCTTCGCTGGGCTTATACATGGCACTCTCCGGTGGTACAGTAGTGCAGTTTACTTTAGAAACCTCCGCCTTTCAGCTAATACACAACTGTGCCGATACTGCTGCCGATTCGGTAGACGTTTACCTTAACGGCGAAATGATTTACCAGAATTTTGCTTTCAGAAATGCTACACCGGCGCTTATTTTATTTGCGCACGCACCGTACGATATTGCTTTGGCACACAAAAATTCAACCTCGGTAAACGACACCTTCTGGCACAACCGGTTTGTGTTTCAACCCGATACTTTTTATATAGCTACTATGTCGGGCCTTATCAATCCCGGCAACTACGCCGCAAACCCCGATGGGAAAAATACATCCTTCGATGTTTTAATGAAAACTCCTGCCCAGTATACTTCATCCAGCAACGTTAATTTCGATTTCTTCTTAATTCACGGGGCTACCGATGCGCCGGCGGTTGATTTAACGCCCGAAGGCGGCCCAACAGTTATTACCGGTGCCCATTATGGTGATGAAACAAACTACATTTCATTCCCTCCCGATTTTTACACTTTCAATTTGAATGATACTACCGGTAACTTTTTAGGTGGTTACTTTGCTAATTTCCCGGCATATGCGGGGCAAAGTGGTGTGCTGCTTGTTTCAGGCTTTCTAAATCCGGCGGCAAATAATAATGGTCCGGGTTTAGGCTTATATATGGTGCCCATTGCAGGCGGGCCTTTTGTTCCTTTGTTTTTAACCACCGGTATCAATCATGTTTCTGAAAATAAGAAGGTAGAAATTTTCCCTAACCCGGCAACTAATCAGTTATTCATTCACCTTAATGTATCGGGAACAAAAAATGCAAGCCTCGCTATTACCAATCTAACCGGGCAAACCGTAGCCAGCCTTTTAAACAATGCTTCCATAACTGGCGAGCACATTCTTGCGGCGGATGTAAGTAATTTAAGCGCGGGACTTTATTTTTTAAGGCTTACAACTTATGATGGGGTTAGCAATTATAAATTTGTAATTGCCCGTGGTTTTTAGAAGTAGCACCAAACAATATCAGTTAAGGTATTTTGTTTCCAGCTAAATATAAATCGAAAGATACATTACAGGATGAGCCCTCACCATAAATATAGATAGAATCTTTGCTGCTTTTAGGAAAGAGGATGTTTAGTTGCCTATGGTATGTGCCGTTGGCAAACGAATAATATTTGCTGATATTTTTGTTAAGTGAGCTGTAATAACCAGGAAGGCTATCGGTGTATTTGCAAGCTTCGTTTATAAAATTTGAATTCTGATGAAAGTTATTAATAGTATAAACAATTGAGGAGTCGCCAGTTTTAATTATAAAAATCGTATCCGCAGGATAATCCGAACGGCCGCCGCCATCATAGGTAATCCCATATCCCGAAATCAGGTACTTACCACAAAAGGCATCGGCAAAAACATTGCTATGCTCGTTCAGCAAGTTGCCAGTAGTGCCAAGCGGCACGGCGGTATATGTTATTGGAACCGGTGTTGTGGTTGGTATGGGAGACGATTTTGTTGCCACCTCTTCTTTTTTACAGCCCGAACAAAATGCCAGTAATAAAAGCAAGGGTATAAAATATAAGCCAGATTTTCTTTTTATAAGTGTGTGGGGCTTTATCAGCATAGCTTTTGTATTACTTACTGTGTTTTAATGTTTTATGTATTACGCCAACTTTTAGCAGAACAGATAAACGCAATATAATACTTTATGTTGTATAAAGTATTATATAATTTGTTTAAATCTAATATTGCCAGGCGGCATACGGTTAATATTAGCCGCCTCATGTTGCATTTTAACAATAATATTTTCTTCCCACTTTGTCCGGTTTTAATTAATTTGTTCGTCATAAGTGGGTAATGAATATTAATTAATCGGTGAAAACCTGAAAAATTGGTGACTCACCACAAAATCAAATTATTATGTCAAAAACTATTGTGCAAAAAGTAGTATTTAAAAACACTACTCCACAACAACTTTACGAGATGTATGTGGACTCGAAAAAGCAAACCGCATCAACCGGCATGGCTACAAAAATGAGCGCCAAAGAAGGTGCCGATTTTATTGCTTGCGACGAATACGTAACCGGCAAAAACCTGCGCCTTATTAAAAACGAATTAATAGTGCAAACATGGAAAGCCGCCAACTGGGATAAAAGCGATATTGAATCAATTTTCATTATCAAGTTTGAACCCAAAGGCAACGATACCGTGCTGCACGTAACGCACGCCAACCTGCCCGATGCGCACGCTGCAGATACCGATTCTGGCTGGCACACCTATTACTGGGAGCCCTGGAAAAAATACCTTGCCGGTAAGCCTGTTGGCAAACCACAAAGCATGTAATAGTATTCTTTTTGTCGGGGAGCGGTTCTCCCTTTTGTCTCATCCCGATTTTTATCGGGATGGGAGTTAAATGGTGAGTGGAGCGATAAAATGGTAATCCTGCAAACAAAAAGACGCAATAATTGTTTTATAAAAGATGCAACAACGTTTACCAATTAGCGTTTTTTGGTTTAGGCGAGATTTACGGTTAGAAGATAATGCGGGATTGCACCATGCGCTTAAAGAAGGCGCACCGGTGCTCCCGCTTTTTATTTTTGATACGCAAATACTAAACAGGCTTGATGATAAAACCGATAAGCGCGTATTGTTTATTCATCAGCAGTTGCAGCATTTAAATTTAGAGCTGAAAAAGCACGGCTCTTCTCTGCTTATAAAAACCGGCAAGCCGGTAGAGGTGTGGAAGCAACTGCTAACCGAATATTCCATAAAAAGCGTTTTTACCAACCACGATTACGAGCCCTATGCTATTCAGCGCGATAAAGCAGTGGCCGATTTATTAAAGCAACACCGCATCTCGTTCTTTAATTATAAGGACCACGTAATATTCGAAAAATACGAGGTAATAAAAGACGATGGTAAGCCATATACCATATTTACACCATACAGTAAAAAATGGCTTACCAAACTGGTGCCCTATTACTACCAATCGTATCCGGTTTTAAAATATGCTCGAAGCTTTTTTAAAGCCGAAGGACTGCCTTTCCCAACTTTAAAGTCAATAGGCTTTGTTGAAACCGATTTTCAGTTTCCCGAAAAAATCATTTCAGGCAATACCATAAAAAACTATACCGAGACCCGCAACTATCCTGCGGTAGACAAGGGTACTTCTAAGCTGGGTATACATTTACGTTTTGGCACTTTAAGTATAAGGCAACTGCTGGCTTTTGCCATTAAAAAAAATGCAACGTATGTAAACGAATTAATATGGCGCGATTTTTACCAAATGATTTTGTTCCATTTTCCGCAAGTGGTGCAGCAGGCATTTAAACCTGCCTACAATAATATATTGTGGGAGAATGACGAGCAAAAATTTGCCGCCTGGTGCGAAGGCCGCACCGGTTACCCGCTGGTTGATGCCGGCATGCGCGAGCTAAATGCCACCGGTTATATGCACAACCGGGTACGTATGGTAGTAGCCAGTTTTTTAACCAAACATTTGCTGATTGACTGGCGCTGGGGCGAAGCATATTTTGCCGAAAAGTTGTTAGATTTTGATTTGGCCTCAAACAATGGCGGCTGGCAATGGGCCAGCGGTAGTGGTACCGATGCCGCACCCTATTTCCGCGTATTCAATCCGCAATTGCAGTTAGAAAAATTTGACCCCGAATTAAAATATGTAAAACAATGGGTACCTGAATATGGTACCAACGCTTACGCAAAACCAATAGTAGTGCACGCCACTTCGCGCGAAAAAATGCTGCAAACCTATAAGGCAGCGCTAGAAGAATAGCTATTAACAATCGTACGGTAGTTTTCTATCCCCCCAGTAATTTGTTTCTTGTAAATAGTTGCTTTCCAATAGCTTACTTATTGCTTTTGTTCTGCGTAGCTTATTCCTTGCAATGTAACGCAGTTGCTTTTTACACTTGTATTACGAATAAAATATTTTAAAATGTTTTATTTATTTACATTGCACAAAATTAAATTTATGAAAAACCCCCATTGCACTGCATTAGCTAAAAAGTATTTTGGATCTATCTTTTTTATACTTCTAACTATCCATGCTTTTTCGCAGGTGCCCCCAAAGCAACATACTTATTACCGCAGCCCCAATTCGCCCAAGCCATCACAAATACATCATAGTTCATCTTCCCCCTTCCGTAGCACATGCGATACCACGCTTGTGTTAGATTACAGTACCTATAATGAAGTAGTGGCCGCAAGTTCAAACCTTAATTTTAATGGCAGTTGGAACTCCGCAAACCCAATTATCCAAGCCATGGAAATAACCCCATTTGTAGATGTAGCACATATAGGAAGTTATACCTATGCAGCTGGAATATGGGATAGCTTAGCATTTGCAAACCTGGGCACTGGTCAAACAAGCTATTATCCACTTTCAGCCACAACCGTTTATTTAGATTCGTTAGGCATGTTTATCGGAATTTGGGGCGATACTGTTCATGCCCATAATAAAATGGCCAACGATAGTTTGGTGTTTACTGTTTACTCAGTAGCAAATAACAGCCTTTCACAAATTAAGAAAGTAGTTTTTTCGGGTTATACCGGGTTAAGCCAATTTTTTAATAGCCCCAATATATTAGGCTTTGTGCCAATTGCCATACATCAGCAATTTAACCAAGGCGAAGGATTTGCTGTACGCTTAGATTACTTAGCCAAAGATACTTCATCGCATCTTTCATTATCATATACCTATGCCGATTCATGCGGCACAGTTTACATTAATGGCAATCCTTATCCTTCTCCGGCCTACCCTTCTCCTTTTGCGGCATGTGACCTTTATGGTAATATAGACCACAATCAGGCCGGCACAGGTGCTACAGTTTACGATGCGAATAACTCATATGCATATATGGGGCAGGGCTTTCCTGATAATTGCAGCTTTGTTTATACTCAAAACTGGGAGTTTCTGCCTATTCTAAACCTGTGTGTAGCCTATGGGGCCCAAATTCAAGCCAGTTCTACATCATGGTGTAATGGCTCTACGGTTGAATTAGATGCTTTTGTTTATGGAACGAATAGCAGCAATATTACTTACAGGTGGTCGGCAAGTGGTGGTGGCGTTATAACTGACTCAACAAGTGCCACCACTAGTATTATTCAAAACTCCAACATTAATACTACAGTTACACTTACTGTAAACGATGGCACAGGGCCTGTTACCAACAGCATTGTGCTTACTAGCTGTAACCTGCCATTACAGATTAGTGCTGGCGAGAACCAGACTTTTTGCTCAACTCGTACAATAGTTTTAACGCCAACTATTATTAGCGGCAATCCGCCTTATACCTATCATTGGGGTGGCTCAGGATTAAGTTGCTACACATGCCAAAATCCAGAGGTAACAATTAGTCAATACGAAAGTTATTATCTTACTGTTACCGATGCCCATAGTCATAGCGCTACTTCTACGGTGTCTTACTGGGTTTCTCCCGAAAATAGCTTGATGCAAATGCAAGTGGAAAACACGCCTGGTAACTGTGGCAATCAAACCGAATTTACAACCGCCATCATTATCAATGGTAATTTGCCTTATACCGTTAACTGGGGCGATGGCGATACCAGTACCGGTGGCACGCAACAAACACATAGCTATACACAATCCGGGCCGGAAATAATACAGGTTATCGATTCACAAGGTTGTGTAACCACCACTCTTGATACTATTACATCTGTAGGCCTTGCTGTTACACTTCAACAGGCCATTCAGCCTGCATGTGCAGGCACATCTTCCGGAACAATAGTTGTTTCAGTAACAGGTGGCACACCGCCCTACAATTATTTGTGGAGCAACGCAGCAAATACCGATTCAATTACAAACCTCGCCTCAGGTTCTTATGCCGTATCGGTAACCGATGCATCTACTTGCAATGCGTATTTTGTATATACACTCAATCCCGAATCCGATGGAAACTATTATGTGTTTCTAAACGCGGTAAACCCTAACTGCGGCAGCCCGGGTTCGGTAACGGCAAATGTTTATGGTGGTCTTCCGCCATACAGATATTTCTGGACCACCCTCGACACAACTTCTTCCATTAACGTTACCGGCGGTGGTTTTAACTATTATGGCGTTTTTGTTACCGATTCATTAGGGTGCATGGCTAACGGCTATGTATTTATACAAAACAACTGTAGCAGTTTTATTACCGGCACTGCTTTTGCCGATGACAATGACAATTGCGTATTTGATGGCGGCGAACAGCCACTGCAAGATGCTTTTGTAATTGCAAGCTCTTCAACCGGCGAGATGTATTATGCCATTACCGATCAAAACGGCCAATACTCCATCGAAGTTCCCGACACCGGAAATTATGGACTTACTTTATATAATGAATTTTCGATATGCGGCAACGTTTCTTTATGTGGTAATTCTAATCAAACAGTTTATCTGTCAACTTTAGGAGGCACTTCGGCTAATAATAATTTTGCTATAACTTCTTCTGCCGGTTTCGATTTGGGCGTATTCCCCAGCTGGACTTCAGCAAACCCGGGCTTTGAAAAAGATTATTGGATATATTATTATAACATAGCGCCACAGCCTTTTTCGGGCACCGCTACAGTTGCGTTTAAATACGATTCGAACCTTATATATATGGGTTCCGACGTGCCGCCAACCTCATACAATGCCGCTAACGATTCTATTACATGGAACGTGAATATTACCGGCAACGATTATTTTGATGTAATTGGTGCCGTATATTTTAAAGTGCCGTTAACACTTCCGCTTACATATCAATTGCAAACCAAGTTCTGGATTTATCCATCCGCCGGCGATTGCGATACATCAAATAATTACTTACATTTTTCTGAAATCGTTACCGGTTCGCACGACCCGAACGAAAAAGAAGTGCAGCCCGCCGGAAATATTACTGCCGATGATTCTGTACTTACCTACACTATCCACTTTCAAAACACCGGCACCGATTCTACACATTTTATTGTAGTAGTAGATACACTATCGCCAAGTCTCGATCCGGCTACTGTGCGTAATCTTGCTGCCAGTTATAAATACTCTGATTTTAAAGTAACAGGGCAAGGAATTCTTACCTGGACATTTAACCCATACCGATTGGTTGATAGCATCACCAATCCTTCGGGCAGCAAAGGTTTTGTTTCATTCTCGGTTAAGCAAAAAAAGAATTTGCTTCCAGGTACACCCATAAGCAACACGGCCTCTATTTATTTCGATTACAACGAACCGGTGGTTACCAATACCGTAACTGATTCTATAGCTATTCCTACCTCTGTAACTCAGGTGAGCAACGCTTCTGGTATTATAGTTACTGCGTTTCCAAATCCGTTTAGCGCCAGCACTAATATTGTAGTGACCGGTATTAACGAAAAATACGATTTCGAATTATTCGACTTAACCGGCCGTTTGCAAAACCGCATACCGCAAATAAATACTAACCGGTTCGAAATAATGCGCAATCAACTTGCCGATGGCGTTTATTTGTATCGCTTATTGGTTGCAGGTAAGCCTGCTGCTTATGGTAAGCTGGTGGTGCAGTAGCTGTAGTAATTTTTGATAATCATATCTAACTTGTTTAAGGCTTTCATTTTCTCCAATTAACGGAGAGGATGAAAGCCTTTGTATTTGCACACTCATCAAGCCACAAACCTTTAATTAGCGCACCAAACAATGCTGGCGCTGTGCTAAATCTAAAACAGCACGGCAAAAATTTCATTTTTCCCATACCAGCGGCTACATTCGCCAACTAATATGAAACTAAGAACCCTGTTGCCCATACTGTGTTTTTCGTTCCTATCTGCATATAGCAGCCCTTGGGAGCAAAAAGTTGCGCGCGTAGATAGCCTTGTGAAAAAACATAATTATTCAACAGCCGCTAAACGGTATGAAAGGCTGCTAAAACATAAAACAATTCCTGCCGATTCAACTTTTCATGCCAAAACACAATTGGCTAAATGTTACGAGCAGATGGGCAGCACCGTTAAAGCCGAAGCTATTTATGCGCAGTTAGAAAGCGACGAACGCAAGGTTGATGAGAGTGTTCGGTTTGCTTACGCGCGCATGTTACAAGCCAACGGCAAAGGTGCAAGCGCGAAAGCCATGTTTTTGAAAACCAATAACCCTGCCGCTAAAGATTTTGCCGAGGTGGCCGAAGAATCTTCAACCAATGCATTTTGGGATCAGCAAGTAGAAATAAAAAAACTTGATTTAAATACCTCTGCACAGGATTTTGCACCGGTGATGTATAAAAAAGGCCTGGTATTTACTTCGAACAGGAAAAAGAAACACCGTAAAATAATGCTGGTAATTGCCGAAGAAGGCGATAAAGGTGAATGGCACAAAGCAAAAGCCTTCGCAAAAAAAATGCGCGGGCATAATTCGCAAACAGCTGCGTTTAATGCCGCAGGCGATGAAATATTTTTTAGCCGCAATAGTTTTAAAAGAAAATATAACGGGCAGTTATGCATTGTAAAATCAACCTACAACAGGCATTGGAGAAAACCAAAATTACTGCTATTCGAAAAGCCACAGTTTACTTATTCGCAACCAAGCCTTTCAGCCGATGGCAAGACACTTTATTTTTCGAGCGATATGCCTGGTGGCTTTGGCGGCATGGATGTATGGATGACAGTGAGGCTAAACGATTCAACTTGGGCCACACCGGTAAACATGGGCGCTACAGTTAACACCGGCGGCGATGAAGTATACCCTTATATAGCCGATAACGGCAATCTGTATTTTTCAAGCAATGGCCATGCAGGTATGGGTGGGCTTGATATTTTTGTGGCAAAAACAGATGGCGATAAATTTATAAGTGTTACCAACCTTGAAATGCCCATTAATTCCGATAAGGATGATTTCGGCATTTTTATTTCGCCGGCCGATAAGTTTGGTTATTTCAGTTCGAACCGAACAAGCAATAATGATATTTATCAATTTGAAAAGAAAAAGAAACCGGCTACCAACCATCCGGTGCTTCGTGCGGTATCGCCCATAGTTTCCGAAATTAAAGGTTTGGCCGATGCACGGGCAACAATTAACCAGCCAAATGGCAAAAGCACTTTTTATATTTCCGACCCAGAAGGATATTTTTATTTTAAACCCGATACCGGTGTGCTTTATCAGGTAATGATGACCAAGAAAGATTACGATACAGCAAGTTTTACAATAACCGTTTCAGCACGGGAGGAAGATAACGCTACCCGACAAATTTTGCTAAAACTGCAACCGCGCACAGATACTGCCGAACCTGTTTTAAATGTAAACAATGTAAAAAAAGATACTACTGATGAATTGATAAAACCGGTATGGCATATAGTTGAGGCAGGTGAAACATTAAGCAGCATTGGTAAAAAATTCGGCTCATCAATTGAGGATATGAAAATGTGGAACAATTTTAAAAGCGATAATTTGAAAGGCGTGAAGAGCATGATTGTGGGCTACGAATACGACAGCGAATTTAAAGACTTGCTGGCTATGAAAGAATTGGAGAAATCGGGCATAGGAAAAGGCGACCGGGCCGGCCTGCTCGAAAAAATAAGGAAATACTATTCATCGAAAATGGAGAGCGGCAAAAATACGCTTTACGGTATGTTGTATTTCGATTTTAATAGTAAGGACCTAACGCTATCGCTAACTGAATTGAATATACTTACCGGCTTTTTGAAGGATAAAAAAGAGCTATCGGTTGAGGTTACGGGCCATACCGATAACATTGGCACATCTGAAAGTAACATGCAACTTTCAAAAGCACGCGCAAAAAGCGTTTACGATTATTTAATTGCCAAAGGCATACCGGCCGATAGAATCAGATTTAGTTTTAAAGGCAGCACAATGCCCGTTGCAACAAATGACAATGCTGATGGGCGTGCACAAAACAGGAGAGTGGAAATTTATTTAACCCAGTAATTTTGTCCCCTTAGAAAAACCAGAATGAAACGAAAGCTAATTTCCATAGATAACTTTTTTAGAAAAAGCTTTCAGTGTAACCATACCTGCGTTGCTCCTTTGTGGCTTTATTATAGGGGGGGTAACGCATGGATGGTCAAATTTTCATCAGAATGTGCCTGTGTTTTTGATTCTTCTTCTTTTTGCAATATTTATTGGCGACAGTTTTATGGTTAAGCATCCGGTTTATTATGATGATAATTTTTTTTATTGGAGTAGAAAAGGAAAGGAGTTAGTGGTACCTTTTTCGAATATTGTCGAAGGTTCGGTCGTAAAAAGACGAGGACCATATTTATGCACTTTTAAATACAGTGACAATGAAAATAATATTCAAACTTTAAGATTTGTTGTATCGGGATTAGCAGTGTCATATCAGGAAATGTTAGTGCTAGTAAAGAGGATTGAGGAAGAACAACCAGATTTAAAAATTTCTATTCTTTGGACATGGATGCTATATCGAAAAAAAAACCAAAAATAACTTTATAACTCAATAGGCATCTTGCATTGAGCGGTGTTTGGAGTTCAGTTAAACCTTTCCAGGAAATAAGCAAAAAAGACAGCGTTTCTTTTGCCTTAAACGATTGATTATTTTTTTTCAATTACTTTGCATCGTTACATCATTTAAAAATAAGCAAATGAGAATTTTGAAATACTTAGAGAAAGCCTGGATTGCAGCAGCCATCTGCGCGTTTATAGTAATGACTTACAATCTCATTACATTACGCACATTCGATAATCACGCTTACTTTCCGCTGATATGTGCTGCATTTTGTTTGCTGATTTGGTACAACATACGCGGACAAAGAAAATTTAGAGAAAAGATTTTTGGCGACGACCAGAAAAAAAACCAGGGCCCTGAAAATCGCACGAATTGAAATTAAAATCCCCCCTTTAGGGTAGATTTAGAGGGGTGGATTGCTCCACAACAACGAACCATCGCCATAGCTTAAAAACCTAAAATTGTGCGAAAGCGCATAATCATAAATTTCTTTCCATTTATCGCCCACCACTGCAGCAACCAACAATAACAATGTAGAATCAGGCTGATGAAAATTTGTAATAATCGCGTCAGCAATTTCTAACCGGTAGCCGGGCGCTATCATTATCTGGGTTTTGCAAATCATTTTTTGCAAACCATTTTTTTTCATCCAGTCTAACAGCGATTGTAATGCTTTTTCGGCAGGTACCGGTTCTTGTATATCATAAGGGTCCCACTGGTTTACTTCAAGTTCATGTATAGAACATGCTGGATTTAAATTTGCCTTCACGCCCATCCAATACAACGATTCAATAGTGCGCAGCGAAGTAGTGCCAACGGCAATAATTGCTTTGCCGTTATTTGAAACTGCGCTCAGCAAATGCTTGATAGTTTCAATTTTTACATCAAGCAACTCGGCGTGCATTAAATGCTCGCCAATAGTTTCGGCTTTAACCGGTTTAAAAGTTCCTGCGCCGACATGCAGTGTAACGTATTCGGTTTCTACGTGTTTAGCATTCAAGTTTTCAAAAACATTTTCAGTAAAATGCAACCCGGCCGTGGGCGCAGCTACCGAGCCTTCGTACTGCGCATATAATGTTTGATATCGCGATTGGTCAATCTCTTCCGATGCCCTACGTAAATATGGAGGGATGGGCATCATACCGGTGCGGTCTAATATTTCAGCGAAGGTAAAATGCTCAGGCTGCCAGTTAAATTCAACTACAAAAGCATCGGGTGTTCTTTCTACTAACTCAGCGGTTAGTGTGTAATCATCGGTTTTATATTCCAGCTTTTTTTCCTTCCACTTGCTGGCTTTGCCTATCAGGCAGTTCCACCGAGCGCTTTTAGTTTGGCTCATGGCCGATGCCATCTCAGTATTTTCGCCCGCGGGTTCTAAACAAAAAATTTCTATGGTAGCTCCATTTGCATTTTTAAACAACAACCGCGCATGAATTACTTTGGTGTTATTAAAAACCAACAATGCATTTTCTGGAATGTGCTGCGCAATTTTTCTGTAAACATCTTCAGCAATTGCGCCGTTTTTATAAACCAATAGTTTCGATAAATCGCGCTCCGGTAGCGGGTATTTTGCAATACGCTCATCGGGTAAGCTGTAAGTAAAATTTTTTATTGAAAGGTGGCGCGGGTGCATTGATTACTTCATTTCATAAGCCGCTTGCAGCTTCGCAATATCCAGTTTTTTCATTTGCATTAGCGCCGCCATTACTCTTCCAGGCTTGGATGGGTCAGGGTCAGTCATAAATTTACTCAACAAGGTAGGAACCACCTGCCACGATACTCCAAACTTATCGTTAATCCAACCGCACTGTACTTCCTGGCCGCCGTTCTCGCCAAATTTTTGCCAGAAGTAGTCAATATCTTTTTGAGTATCGCACTTTACAACAAACGATATAGCCGGGGTAATTTTATAATGCGGCCCACCGTTTAATGCCAAAAAATCCTGCCCCTCCAGTTCAAACGTAGCCGTCATGGCCGAGTTTTCGGGCTGGCCCGATGCCTGCGCAGCAGCTTTACTAAAGCGGGCAATTGCCCCAAGTTTAGCGCTTCTACCGGCACCGGTAAATACATCTACATAAAATTTTGCAGCTTCTTCGGCTTCGCCGTTAAACCATAAACATGTTGTGATTGCCATAGCAGTTTTTTATTAGTGTGAATAACAAATAAGACTACAACTTTTACTTCAACCCAATCCCCAACTCAGCCAACTGTTTAGGGTCTACCGGTGTTGGTGCGTCCATCATTAAATCTCGGCCGCCCGATGTTTTCGGGAAAGCAATTACATCGCGAATAGTTTCGCCACCGGCCAATAACATAGCTAAGCGGTCGAGCCCAAACGCGCAGCCACCGTGAGGTGGTGCGCCATAACGGAATGCATTAAGTAAGAAACCAAATTTCTTGTCGCGGTCTTCGGCACTAATGCCCAGTTTATCAAAAACTTTTTCCTGTATATCTTTTTGATGAATACGAATTGAGCCCGAAAGAATTTCGTTGCCGTTCATTACCATATCGTAAGTTTGGGCGCGCACACGTGTAGGGTCGGTATCGAAATACTGCATATCATCTAAATGCGGCGAGCAGAACGGGTGATGCGCAAACGTAATATCACCGGTTTCTTCATCCTTCTCGAAAAGCGGAAAATCAACAATCCATAATACGCTCCATGCATTTGGGTCGGCCCAATTATTTCTCTTTGCCAATTCCAAACGCAAATCGCCCAGCGAGCGGCGCACCTTCGATGTTTTATCGGCAGCAATTAATAGCAAGTCGCCTTTTTGTGCATCGAAAGCTTTTCCTATTTGGCGCAGTTGTTCTTCATTAAAAAATTTATCGGCCGATGATTTTACAGTGCCATCTTCATTAAATCTAATGTTCACCAAGCCGCCAATTCCGCGGTGCGGTGCTTTTACAAACTCGCCTAACTCATCTAATTGCTTGCGCGAATATGTGGCGCAGCCCTTTGCGTTTAACCCTGCTACAATGCCACCATTGGCAATTGCGTTGTTAAACACATTAAATTCCGAAGCCGGTAGCAATCCATTCAACTCAACAATTTTGCAATCGAAACGAAGGTCAGGTTTATCAGACCCGTAGTAACGCATAGCGTCATCGTATTTTATTTTCGGAATTTCTTTCAACTCATAATTCTTCACCTGCTTAAATATGTGCTGAATCATGCCGCCAAAAGTTTCGAAAATATCTTCCTGGTGTACGTAACTCATCTCGCAGTCAATTTGCGAAAACTCGGGCTGGCGGTCCCCACGAAAATCTTCATCGCGTAAACAGCGTACCACCTGGTAATACCGGTCCATGCCGGCAATCATTAAAAGCTGTTTTAATATTTGCGGCGATTGTGGCAATGCATAAAAACTGCCATGCACCAAACGCGAAGGCACTAAAAAATCGCGCGCACCTTCGGGTGTTGATTTAATAAGCAACGGGGTTTCAACCTCAATAAAATTCCGTGCATCTAAATATTGATGCACGGCGCTAACTATATGCGCGCGCATAATTAACCTGTCGCGCAACTGCGGGCGGCGAATATCCAGGTAGCGGTATTTAAGGCGCAGCTCTTCATTGCCATCGGTATTATCTTCAATAATAAAAGGCGGCACTTCCGATTCGCTAAGTATGTTTAACTCGCTAACGGTAATTTCAATTTCACCGGTAGGTATATTCAGGTTTTTGCTGGTGCGCTCGGTTACTTTTCCTTTAACCTGTATTACAAACTCGCGGCCGAGTTTATTGGCTTTATCGCAAAGAGCAACATCTGTATCGTTATTAAATACTAGTTGAGTAATTCCGTACCTGTCGCGCAGGTCAACAAAGGTCATACCACCAAGGGCACGGGTTTTTTGCACCCATCCGCATAAAGTTACTTCGGTTCCGGCGCTTTTTAAATTTAATTCGCCGCAAGTGTGTGTTCTGTACATATCAAATTTTTGAGTGGGCTAAAATAACGATTTGGAGGACATGAGAGGTGGGAAAATGAAGAGTGAAAAGTGAAAGACAATTACAATCTCTCAGTTTTTTATTTCTTCTTAAAAAAATCGCGGAAGGCAAGGTAGAAACCCGCAACCATAAATATAAGCGAGCAGCCCAGCGTAAAATAGGGCCCCGGGGTTTTAAGCCATTTATCTAATTCGTAACCTATAAAAACGCCGGCAGCAATACTGCCTGCTAACTGAAAGCCTATACCCGAGTAACGCAGGTAGCTATCAATTGCCCGTTTGCCTTTTTCGGTTTCTTCTTTCATAATTGTAAGTAACGCCTTGCGAAGCCTTTTTCAGGATTCGTAAGGCTGTTTAATACTGCCTGTGCAAAAACTTTACGAATCCTTGAAGGCTTTGCAAAGCAGCGGCTTATTTCTTAATCTTCAGTTTCTTTTCAATTTGTGCTATACGCTCTTCAAGATTCAGCGCCATATTTACAGCCTTTTCTTTTCCGTACATATCGCCCTTATTGGCAAACATCCATTGGTACGAACAACCAAAAATATCGCAGGCCATTACGCAGGCTTCCATAGGTACGTTTCTTTTGCGCTTAAGTATGGGTGATAGATTTTGCTGGCTCATGCCAATAAGGTTGCCAAATTCCTGTAATGATTTTACGGGCCCGGCTTTACGCACTACCTGGTCTAACACTATTAAAAAGTTAGTGGTGGCTGTTTCCTGTATCGCTTTTTTATCGCGAATTTTTGTGGTGTTTGGTTTCATAATACCAATTATTGGTTGTGTAAATTTATTTTTTTATTGATACCTGTACTACATTAAATATTTGCGCTACGTCTTTCAGGTTCATTTTTATATCGGTGTATAGTTCGTTTAGTGAATGTAGTACAATATCGCCATTAGCGGTATTGTGTTCAGTTATTTTTTTTATCAAAATGCCATCGTTTTTGGTAACTATTACAAAGTCCCATTTATTAATATGTAGTTTATTGGCCCAATGGTGGTACGGTACTTCGCGGCCTAAAACTATATCGCCCTCTACATATCCATCTCGGGTGCCGTTATCCATGCTATCGCCTTTTACTTCAAATGCAAGGTAGGCCCCTTTGTATTCCTTATCTACCATAAAGGCATACTGGGGCAAAGTCTTTATATATACATTATCGCCATAGCCTGCCAAATACCCGGCATAGGCAAATTTGTTAACCAACGGCACTTCCATTACTACATAGTCGCTATTGTTTAATGCTATTACCGAACCATATTTTGCGCGCTTTAATGCTGGCGATTCTGGTTCGCTTACCATCAGCGGTTGTGGGTCTGAATCGAAATTGTAGGTATTAATTAAATCAATATTTAGAACACGCTTTACTTTATGTAAAAAGTCTTCATCAAGAGTTTGCTTAGTAAAGTAGTTATGAAGGTTTTGCCTTGACATATGAAGTTTGTCGGCAGCCCCCTGTATGGTAAGCCCCGAATCTTTGATTCTGGCCCGTAGAATCCCCCCTTCTGTCAAATTTTTGGACATAATTTGTTAATTGTTTGTCAAATATTTTGACAAAATGTAAAGTTTACTTTACATTTGCATCACTACTACAACAAAAGTAAAATAATATGTCGGAGTTGGTAAAGATTTTGGACGATTTTTTTTATGCCCAGCGCATAACAAGGCTACAAACGCGGGTTAATGAGCTTAAAAATAGCCTTACCGAGGCGCAAAGGCTTTTAAACGAAGCTCGCAATATTCAACTAACCCTGGTAATTGACAAAACCGAAGAAGAAATAAAAGGAACCGAATAAAAAAATTTAACCGCTTGGATGCAGGGGCGCGGTTCTCCCTTTTGTTTCATCCCGATTTTTATCGGGAAGGGAGTTAGAGCCCGCCCGGATGACCAGGTAGGACGGGGGTGCGGGGAGCAATGACACAAAAACATAAATCAAACATAAAATGACACTAAAACTTAAACAGCAGTATCTGCAACAAATTAAAAACGACGAGGCGCTACAAGGCGCTATTGCAAAAGCTACCGGTAAATCCATACAAGCGCCTTTGCGATGGGCCAATAAACAAAGGCACGAAAAGTTGACGATGCTTTCTACCCTTACGGCCATTGCAACATTTAATAAAGTGAAAGACAAAATGGATTTAGTTGAATTAGTTGAACACGAAAACACTATTGGAATATGACTACCCAAAAAAAAATCGAAGAGCTTGAAAAACGGCTCGATGTTATTCTGCAGCGCATGGCGCGCATTGAAGAACACAAAGATTTTGTAACCAAACAAAAAAATAAAAATGCGAAGGGAAGAAAACTGCCAACCCAGGCCGAGATACATAAACGAATAGACAGAAGATTTAAAACAAAAACAACATGATGCCCGCCCGCGAAAAATTATGGGTAATGATAATGGTTGCGCTTTTTGGCGGCATGCTATGCGCAGTGTTATATATAGTTTTTTATGTTATGAAAGGATTAAGCCATGCCCTATGAAAAATTTAAATGCGAAAGCTGCGGCTTTATTTATAACCAAAGCAAACTAACACGCCGCGATACGATGGCCGGTGAGTATTGCCCGGAGTGTGGAAGCAGAGAAAAGTGCGCTGCATGTGGTGAAGAATATGCAAAAGCACAAATAACATTTATGGACGAGGTAAAAAACTATATCTGCGACGACTGTATACACGATTATAAAAGCGTGGCTGATTATATAAAACCATTGCCTTTTGTCCTCCTCTGGAGGAGGAGTGCGGGAGCCACTGGGGCGCAGGAGGAGGAGGCTGTTTGGCTTCGTCACATAACTCTTTAGGGAGTTAGAGGGTGCAGGGGAGCAAATTCTATAAAAAAAAGAAACCGGTGAACCGGGCGGCTCATCCGATTTCGTAAATAACAAAATCAGGATGAAAACAAATTTAGCTACAAAATCGGCAGAGGAGAAAATGTTATTAACACTAGGTGCAAATCTGTTGGAAATTGGAAAGAAGATTTTTGGAAAAGATGTAAAAATGGAACTGCAGATAACCGAGGCACCCGGCAGCAAAGTGGCGCTGATACAGGAATGTAACCCTGCTACCAAAACCACTAACCAACACTATGCCAAACTAAATGGCGATGGTTTTAAGATTCTGGTAGCCGATAGCGCATTGCCTTTTTAAAGAAATTATTCCAATCAATTTTCATGAATTACATCAAACAAATAAATCACTACTGGCAAAAACACGATGAGTGTTCGCTATCGCACCATGAGTGTGCGCTTTACATGTATTTACTGCGCCGCTGTAATTTATTAGGCTGGCAAAACCCTGTAGAGATATGGAACAGCACTGTAATGGAAGCCTTGAATTTAAAATTTCGTGCGCTGCAACAATACCGCGAGAGGCTTCAACAATGCAATCTCATTCACTTTAAAACCATGAACGGCTCACCGGTAGTAATCTATTTGATTTACGATGCGGAGAGCAAAAACAAACCCGAAACATTTTTCAAGTCGATGGCATTGGCTACTAAAATGTATACAAAAGCCGATGCCGATGCTTTGGCGGGTGCCTTTAAAGAAGCGATAGATAAACTCAAGGAGGAGGAAAAGCCACCGGTAGCTGCACAGGTAGTAAAAAAATCTAATCACGAAGTTTTTTGTGATGATTTTTTTACACCCGAACACGAATATGACCGCCACGCGCTTTGTATACAATTGCGCGTGCCCGAAATTAAAATGGAATGGGTGAAGGTTTTCAACTCGCATTTAATAACCGAGCGCAAGCACCACGAAAAATATCACGAATGGCAAAAACATTTACGCAGCTGGCTGCAATTAAAATTACCCGAACAAAAAAAAACAAAATATGATAACAGAAATCAAGGAAAATCTGAATACGGTAAAATCAAAGTGGGCTTTAGCTTGTAAAGAAGTATATCCCTATTTTAAAACCGATGCCGAAAACGAAGACGCCATTAAGTTGCTACTGCTTTACATTGCCCGCGATGAGCGTTTTGAAACCGCCATGCCCGACCGGAATTATTCGCTGGGTAAAGGTTTGTTGCTAAACGGCAGGCCCGGTACCGGTAAAACAGTGCTGCTGCGTATTGTGCAGCGCACGCTATATTATTTACGCAGCGATATACAGTTTAAGCGGCTGAACATGCGCGAAATTTGCCAGGATTATCAGGCATCGGGACCGGCTATTTTAATGCCCGAGCAAAAGCATTGGTTTGTTGATGAGTTTGGATTAACCAACCGCGAGCAGGTGCAAAGCTACGGCAACAAAATTATAGTAGGAGATGAGCTGGTGGGCATTCGGTACGATTTGTTTCAGCGGGGTTATATGCTGCACTTAACTACCAACCTTACCGAACAACAAATGATAGATTTTTATAATGAACGCACTGTAAGCCGATTGCACGAAATGTGCAATTTTATTCCGCTGGATGGTAACGACCGAAGGCCGGCAGCAAAACCAATACCGGTAACCCGGCTTGAAAAAAAACATGTTGACCGAAAAAAAATATACCACGAGTGGTGGCAAATGATATTGCGACAATTTAAAGTGTATAAAGAATCGACTAACCTTGATATAAAAGGCCCGTTACAGCAATTCAGAATTTTTGAAGATGCGGGGCTGCTGATTATGGATGCCAAAGCAAAAGAGAAATTTGTAACAGCAGCAAAAAAGCAAATTAAGGATACCAAACCGCCCATCAACCGCCCCGAAGCCATTGCCTTGAAACTTATGAAACTGGCTATTGATGACGACCGGTTAAACGAAGCGCAGGACAGCCAGGTAAAAGCCCTTGCAGCAAAACTGGCCCTCCAAAATTTTTACGATGGCAAAACTGAAACTGAATTCAACAAATTAATTCAGCAGATAATAAGGGAATGATAACGCCGCTATTCACTTTTGCTGCCATCTGTTTTTTATCCGGTGCTTTAGTACTGCGTATTTTAAATACAGATTTTAAAAAACGCGAACGGTATATTAATGATGAGATGACTATGAAAGAATACCGGCGATGGTTTGGCTTCAGAGAATAATCTGAATAATGGAAGCGATTCTTAAAAAGCCCGAATGGCGCGAACCATAGCCCCACCACTTTTGTCATTCAGGTAATCGTCAGCGGTGGCGTAACCTGCTATCCCATATACCCAGGCGGAGGACGAACTGTTTTCGCTGGATGACCAATAAGATTTATAATCTATTTGAGTGCCTGTATTGCCTATAGTTTTATTTACATTATACCGGTTAATAAACAATAGTTTCAGTTCATCAATAGCGGGCAAATACCAATCGTTAAAACCGCCACCAGCGTAGTTTTTACAGAGTAAAGCGGCACTGCTTGTTTGGCCTGCCTGGGCAATAACGGCATTAGTGTTACTGGCTCCATCCCAACTACTTTGCGCTGCTGCACCAATGGCACTGGCATCAATATTACTCCAATGTACGGAGCTACTTTGATTGGTTAGCGATACAACTAATCCGTGTTCCTGGCCACTTGCATCTTTATATACATGAAAAACCACACCGCCACCAAATAACTCGCCTACATAATGTGTAAATCCGCCGCCGGTGCTTACCGTTCCTGCACTTTTGGCGTACAAGGCATAAGGAACACTTAATAATTGTGTAGTGCCCATTGCCGTGTAACCATTTCCACCGGTGGCATCTAAAGCCACTTCTAAATACTTATCACCCGTGCTCCATGTAATGCTCGAAAATGTGCCTATGGTTGCTGTACCGTTTCCTATATGTGTTGTAAATAAACCGAATTGATTAGTAGTAGCTGTATCGGTTTCCTGATAAATAACTGAACCGGTGGGCAAGCCATCGTGTATTGAAAATTGCATGCCTACAAGTTGGTTCTGCAAGGCAACACCTAACTGGTTTCGCGCTACACCCTGGTAATTCATTGCTTGTGGAACTTGTGCAATAATTAAATTAGTTACTAAAAGAAGTGAAACTAAAAGGGGGGACAGTTTTTTCATATTAATTAAATTATTGTATCAAATAAAGTGAAAACGAATGGAATATGCAAAACTTCAATTTCTTATCAATTATATAATGCCTGCCATATAATTAGAAGTAATGCTTTGTTTTTAACTGATTATTAATGAGTAGCTACATCACTCACTTTTTATTACATTTACAGTAACCGGAAATCAGGATAATTTCCAAACACGTTATCACAAAACTTAAAAACTCAATATATGAAACAGTTTTTTACTATTCTAATAGTGCTTGTTTGCGCTACAGCTTTTTGCCAGGTAGGGGGTGTAGCTATTAGCCACAACGGCAGCCTGCCTGATGCCTCGGCGGGGTTAGATGTTAACTTTACCAATAAAGGTTTTTTGCTGCCCCGGATGAGCACCGTGCAAAGAGATTCGATTAGCAACCCTGCGTTTGGGTTAATGATTTTAAACACCACTAGTAATTGTTTTAACGTGTGGCTGGGCACCACCTGGAAACAACTATGCGGCGATTGCGATTTCGGGCAACCGGTAACCGGTAACAACGGCCCTATTTGCGAGGGGCAAACATTGAACCTTACCGCCTCAACTATTTTAGGCGCAACTTATCAATGGAGCGGGCCCAATGGTTTTACTTCGAACCAGCAAAACCCTTCCATTGCAAATGCTACAGCAGGTGCCAGTGGCTCATACTCGGTGCAGGCTACTTTAAATGGCTGCACCAGCCAACCGCAAAGTACGGTTGCTACTGTAAATGCCATTCCGCAAACACCCACCGCCGGTAATAACGGACCCGTGTGTGCAGGGCAAAATATTAATCTTAGTTCAACAACTATTATTGGTGCAACATATAGCTGGAGCGGACCCAACAACTTTTCCGACAACGCGCAAAACCCCATTATTGCCAACATACAAAGCAATCAGGCCGGTAACTATAGTGTAATAGCCAGCGTATCGGGTTGCAACTCGGCACCGGGCAATACTACAGTAGTGGTAAACACCATTCCTGCAACACCGGGTAATATTTCGGGCCCGGTTAACGAAACCCCCAATGCACCTGGGCAGGTTTATTATATAAGCCGGGTAAGCGGCGCCACCAGTTATAACTGG
>CAIXGR010000037.1 GCA_903919075.1 uncultured Bacteroidota bacterium
AATTCACCCACTGAATTGATACCGAAATAATCAAGAAAATTTTGAGTTACTTTATATAGCACAGGTCTGCCTGGCATATTTTCCATACGGCCTGCTACTTCTATCAATTCTTTCTCCAACAATTTTTCTACCGAGTAATCGCAGTTAACGCCGCGTATTTTTTCGCAATCGGTTTTGGTAACCGGTCCGCGATAAGCGATGATAGAAAGTGTTTCAATAGCTGCGGTCGAAAGACGTTTCTTCTCTTTCATACCAATAAACGCAGCTACTGTATTATGATATTCGGCTTTGGTAAAAAACTGGTACCCACCACCTATAACACGCAATTCGAAAGCAAAAATATCGCTCTTAAATTTTTCCTGTAAGTCGTTTAATATTTGTTCAACCACTTGCCCGTCAAGCACAGTACCCGGCGAGGCTTTAGTTATAGCGTGTATAATATCTTCCTTGGTAACAGCAGTTTCCGAACTGAAAACAAGGGCCTCTATATGTTGGTGAAGATTTTCCAATTTACTTTTCTGTTTACTAGCTTTCCTCTAATGCTGCTGCACCACCTACAATTTCCAAAATTTCTTTGGTAATAGCGGCTTGGCGTTCGCGGTTGTATAATATACGCAGTTGTTTCATCAGCTCCTGTGCGTTATTGGTGGCGGCGTCCATAGCTACCATCCGTGCGCCGTGTTCCGAGGCATTAGTATCCAGCAGGGCTTTAAAAAATTGCGTATTCAATATTTTAGGAACCAGTTCCTGTAGCAATTCTTCTTTCTCAGGCTCGTAAATGTAATCGGCTTTTACTTTGGTCTTTTTAGCCTCTTTGTTTGGCTCAACAGGTAAAAATCTTTCAGCCATAAAGCGCTGTGTAGCTGCGTTTACAAACTGCGCATACACCACTTCAATCACATCATACTTTTCCTCCATAAAACTCTTCATCAAAAACTCCGATACCTGTTGCGATTTTTCGAAATTTATACCATGCATAATGCTTACATAGTCGTTTATAAATTTCAGGTTCGTATCTTTCTTAAAAAAGTCGAGGCCTTTTTTGCCTACACTTAAAAAAGTAACTCCACCAGCTTTTGCCTGCGCCGAATATTTTTCAACCAGCAACCTGCGTGCTGCTTTAATAAGGTTCGAATTGAAACCGCCGCACAATCCCTTATCGGAAGTGATAAGCACTATCAATACATTCTTAACAGGGCGCTTTTTGTTGAAACTTAGCGATGAGCCGCCTTCCAAATTGCTCATAATATTACCGAGCATTTCGTTCAGTTTTTCTGAATAGGGGCGCATTTGCAAAATACGGTCCTGCGCACGTTTTAATTTCGACGCAGCAACCAGTTTCATTGCCTTAGTAATTTGCTGGGTGGTGTTAACCGAGGCCAGCCTTATTCGTACTTCTTTTAAATTAGCCATTTTACCTTGAAATTGCGGGGCAAAAATAGCAGAATATGCTACAATGCAAAACCCTTAAATGCCTAACAGCGCTATTTTCTACAGATTACTTTTCCTTTTTCCATCATATCATGGTTTATGTCGTTTTTATTGCCGGCTCTAACCTTTTCCGAAAGTGTCAACCGACATCAACGAAATCCTGCTGATGCTCAATTAAATACGGTTGACAGTTGACACTTTATATGAACACCATTGATAATCAACTATTTAAGGCCGCATAGTGTCAACCATTGTCAACCGTGTTTTTTATGGTGTCTACCCTTTTCACGTCTCCAGGTTTTTTCAGCACATTAAGCGCACATGCCGCTAAATAAATTCCGGCTCACTTCAGCAAGGCATAACGCTGTATTGCAAATATAACAAAATAAGCTAAATATTATACTTTTATTTATTCCTGATCCCTCTCTACGCAAAGCGTGGAGAGGGAAGTCCAGCGAAGCGTAGACTGAGTTAGGCAAGTAACATTATGACAAACCTCTTTCACAATTTAGAAAATTCTTTTTTTGCAGGTGAGCGGTTCTCCCTTTTGTCTCATCCCGATTTTTTTCGGGAAGGGAGTTAGAGGGTGCGGGTAGGCGGCAAAAGAGCACCAAGCTGCAAAATTTGAATTATGAAAGAGGTATAATTTAGATGCGTTCTTAATACAACGCATTACTCCTTCAAAAACACCCCCAACATCTTCCGCAATCCCTTTAAATCAACAATATTGGCAAAGTAGGTGCCATTAGGCAAATCCGAAACGGGTATAGTTACCGTTTTTAAATTGCCCTTTTTCGGCACAGTTTTTACCTTTTGCCCTAATGCATTGTAAATTTCAATGGCAATATAATTGCTCGTTATTTCATCATTGTTTTTCAGCATATCAATAATTAGCACATTGCTTGCCGGGTTAGGGTAAATGCTGATGTTTGATAGCGGGATTTCTGTTATGCCTTCAACAAGAATAGTAACTGTATCACAGATTTCATTACTGCCGCAACTATTATATGCCGTTAAGCAAATAATGACAGGACAATAATCACATACATAAATGATTGAGTCATTCACTAAAAACGGACGTGCATCCTGGCCATACTGTATTACCAAGCTACCATACCCGTACAAAATTGTATCAGGGTCGGTGTTATCGTATAAGTGATTGGACAAACGCCATTTAGAAGAATCCGAATTTGATAAATTCGAAGTAAAAACCGCATAGCCCCAACAACCATAAATACCGTAAGGGTCCGGGTAGGTACAGTAGCGGGTAATTGATACGATGGGCTTACATGAATTTACCCTAACCACCAACGTAGCCGTATCGCACATTGATGGAAACCCATCATCACAAATTGCATATAAACAACTATCAGCACCGGCAAGTAAAGTATCAGACTGATAAGTAATACTATCACAATTAGTTATAGTAAAACGCGATGAGCCCAAAATATTCGTAACGCAGAAAGTATTGTTATCCGGGTCAGTATCGTTTGCCGCAACGTTTATGCTAATAGAATCGGATTGAGTAACACTGGCAGTATCATTTTTCGCAATAGGCGCTTGGTTAGATAATCCTCTGCTTTGCCCCTCAGCACAATTAAAAAACAGAACACAAAAGAGAAACGATAAAAAATGTAGTGTTGTTTTCATAAGAAAGATTTAGGTGTAAGTAAGGTAGGCATTTAAAAACAGATACAGTCATCGTTTTGTAAAAATTTTAATATGAGTATAAGTTAACATTCATCTGCTTTTTTAAAACGCCCTTCATGAAAATGCCGTTAAGAAATTTTCTCGAAGCAGAGCAAGAGAACAAAACGCTGTTCGAGCACAATAGAATCTAAAAAAATGCTACCACGCAAAAAGCGAGTTCGTTTTGTTGAGCGTGGGAAGAAAATTTTAGGCCTTTTTCATCCAGTGTCTCGTCCCAGAAAAAGTTGACTATAAAAAGTCAAGATTATGGAGAGCAAAAGGATTAAGGGCAATAATACTTTTCCCGGAAAGAGTTATAGCGAATCTTTCAAAAAAATGGTAGTGGGGGAATTTGAGCGTGGGATAT
>CAIXGR010000038.1 GCA_903919075.1 uncultured Bacteroidota bacterium
AACACCAAAAAAGCTTTTTTACAGCCTGGTGCTTTAAGTAAAAATTATACGATAGTTGCTAGCCCGCCGGCTATGAACTGATGACTATAATCAAATGGGTGAATCCTGATTTTTCACTAACAGTTTATCTAGCCCTTTAGCAACATTCTATATTATAGTCCTTCATGGGTAGCTATAATATATATGCCTGCTAATACGTTGTCAATGCCTGGGTGGTTTACTTTTACAACATCAGATTTGTTATTTGCTGCAAAAGAACAAAAAAATCGCACAAATTGCAACTTGTTAAGGGTTTGAATTACAGAACTAAGCGGAAAATAATACCCTTGATTAAATGAGCCGAATATTAAAGGTTTTAGGAATGGTATATTTAGTTCAAACTGTTGATTTTTACATGATTAAAGGTTAACTGTTAAAAGGCAATTGCTTTGTTAAAGTATTATATATAGGGTTTACAATCGGGCTAATCTTGAATACCTGATACTACATATTCAGGACTCTAACAAATGCAGAGTGTTTTTGGTTCATTTTTGCCCATGTCCTTGTGTTCATTCCCCTACCATACACATATTGTAAATAACCTCTTTCTAAGGAACTTTTACCAAAATTTTATCTATTGAACTTGACCGCCAATAGTTTAAAAATGCAAGTAAATGCGTGGCAATTAACAATTAGCCACCTAGTGCATCTTCAATATATTTCTACCTATTCTTAAGCCATAGGGCTAAGATAATTCAAGCCTTTCCTGTATCTATATATTTATAAATGGGTATTTCAAGAATAACGTAATTATTTATATTATTGTCAATGCCTTTTATTATGGCACCATTAAATAATTAAATTATTGAACCTTTTTTGCATGAGCCCCCATTGCGCAATAAGTCAATTATCATTTTGCTTATTTTCTGAAGCCGCAAGCTGGCACACGTTAACCCGGTTACATATTTTTAGTTTTAAGTTGGCAAGCGTTTTTCAATCCATTGATTAAAATTTATTTCCATGAATATCTCCTTTAGGCTGTTATTAATTGCGCTTGCAATTTCAATACGCACAACGGCACAATTTGAAACCGACTATACACCCATAGCATCAAGCGGTAACCTTCCCAAAGATTTTGTTACCCTTTCTTCAAAAAAATACGAAGAAGCCCAGAGTGAACTATCAAAGCACGAAAAACAAAGTGTAAAGGAAAAGAAAAAGAAATTTTTGCTGCAAAGCACTTTCGATATTGATGATTTGCTATTAACCGGCAATGTTATTTTTAACGATCCGGTAGCCGATTATGTAAATAAAGTAGCTGATAAAGCGCTTGAAAGCGAACCTGAATTGCGAAAAGAGCTGCGTTTTTATGTATATAAAACTACGGTGGTAAACGCCTTCTCTACCAATCAGGGAATTGTGCTGATTACCACCGGACTACTGGCACAACTTGAGAATGAAGCGCAACTGGCTTTTATCATTTGTCACGAATCGGTTCATTACAAGCAGAAACATGTTATTAACGAATATTTGGAAGCCGATAAAATTAACCGGGGCAAAGGCGCTTACGAGCAGTTAAATTTTGAAAGCAAAGTGCTTGCAAAAAGCGCTTTTTCGAAAGAGCAGGAAAAAGAGGCCGATGTAAAAGGTTTGGATATTTTACTGGCATCTAAATATAGCACCACGCATTTGATGGGGGTTTATGATGTGCTTAAGTACGCCTATTTGCCTTTTGATGATGTAACATTTGATAAGAGTTTTCTTGAAAACGCCACCATGAAATTTCCAGATGGCTACTACAAAAAAAATACAAACCCCATTGATACGAAAGATATAGATGATGATGATAGCCGAAGCAGCCACCCTAGTATAAAAATTAGGAGAGACATTACAGCAGAAAAAATAGAAAAAGCTAATAACGGCGGGAAGAAAGAGTACCTGGTTGCCGAAGACGAGTTTAAAAAAGCCCGCGAAATTTCGCGCTTTGAGTTGTGCCGCTTATATACTTTGCACCATCGGTACGAGTGGGGTATATATACATCTTACATGTTGCTGAAAAAATATCCGAAAAATATTTACCTAAAAAAGAATGTGGCTTATTGTTTAGCCAGCCTTGCTCAATATTCTAACGAAGGCGATTTTACCAAAGTGCACGTTAACTCTGATAGTATTGAGGGCAAATCGCAGGCCCTTTTTTACCTCATGTATTGCCTTGATTCGGTAAAAAACGATTTAAATATTGTGGCGCTTGCATATGTAACAAAATTAAAAAATGACTACCCACAAGATGTTGAAGTGAATGAACTATACACCAATTTGATGAACTCTTTGGTAGATCATGGCAAATTAAGCTTTGCTGATTTTAGCACCACAGCCTATGTTGCTTCACAACCATTAATTGACACTGCAACAAGCCCCGCAAAAACCGAGCCGGTAGCGGTAAAAGAGGAGGCAGAACTATCGAAGTACGATAAATTAAGAACACAACAGGTGGAAACCAAAAAGGTGGAGCAGGTTCGGTTTTCTAAATATGCTTTCGTTGAGTTTATGAATAAAAGCTGGTTTAATGATGATTTTAAAACGGCAGAAAAAGAAAAAGATAAGGATAAAGAAAGAGCCCTTGATATAGACGATGAAATGAGTACAAATAGTGGTTATTGGAAAAAACGTACGTATAATTTAGGAGCTGAAAAATTAGTAGTAGTTGACCCTTCCTACGCAAGAATTAATGCCCGCAAAAAGCAAAAGTATAAATACATTGAAAGCGAAGGCGGACAAGTTGATTTTGCCGAACGGTTAAAAACAAATGCCAAAAAAGCCAAGTTAGGGCTTGAGGTATTAAACACAAAAAACCTGAATGAAACAGAAACAGAAAAGCTGAACGAAGTATCAATAATGAACGATTATATTTCAGAGCGGCTTAGACTAAATAAGGACGTTAAAATGCCTTACGCCGAAAGGCAGAGGGTGATGGCCATTGCTAAAAAATATGATACACATTATTTTATGTGGACTGGAGCTGTTTCGCTTACCGATAGAAACAGGTTTAATACTGCCTTAATAGCGTATAGCATTATATTACCTTATATACTGCCCTTTACTTTACCTGCAATGATAAACTCGGGACAATACACCATATATTATGCATTAGTGTATGATGTAAAAACTGATGAGGTAAAAATGGCTACGTATAGAGAAATTAAGAACCGTACAAGAGGTTACATACTTAATTCACACATCTACGATGTATTAAATCAAGTTAAAGCGAAACCCAAAAAAGCATGAAAAAAGCACTACTGCTAGTAATAATATTTAACTGCATAATTGCAAAAGCACAGGTACCAGGGTACCAGGGCCTGCGCTTTTCAGCACAATACGATTGTGGCATTATGCACCCCGCTATTTTAGGGCGGCGTGGAAAGGGGCCATATATTTATAATAATTTTTCGGCTGACTATGTTCTTAGCCGCGGCTTGTCGCTTGGTATTAAGTACACTTACATGCATTACAATAATCCGGCAAACAAGGGGGCAATACCGGGCGGAATTGGAGATGGCTCAGATGGGTCGCTTGATGCGTATGATTATAAACGGCCTTATGACCAACATTGCATAGCTGTTATTGGAAAGGCCTTTTTACGCCGGGCTGGTTACATAGCGCCGGTAGGAAGATATATTGCTTTTGGATTATATTATCAATATGCTATTGATAATTTTATTGACCCTTCGTCAAGTTCCGGCTCGTCGCAATATGTACCAAAAGGGTATAAGGGGAAAGCAAATATTGCAGGGCTTGTTTTCGGTGTTGGACGTAATTTTATTGTTGCCGACAGAATGATAATTGATTTTGGCGCAACTTTTAGCATCCCTTTCTTTGTGCCCTCAGATACCCGGGAAACAGACATTGTAGCAAGAGATGTTTTTTATAGTAATTTATTTCAGCTGCACCTAGGCATAGGGGCTCTGGCATTTTAATACATATCTTTATGAATAAAATTTTGTTTGTTTGTTGCATACTTACGGTATTTACCGGGTGTATTAAAATTGAAAATGCACCAACATGCCCTAACGCGCCCCATGCGCCATCTATTACCACGGCAGGCCCTATAAATGTTGCTATTGGAAGTAGTTTTACCAACCATATTGCAAATCCCGATAGCACCCTTACCTATAAATGGATCGATCCTTCGGGATATAGCTATGCTAACAAAAATTTAATTAACACGCCAAGCACATCAAGCAGCTATGGCCAATGGGGCGTTATAGCTCAAAGTTCGAACACATGTGCCAGTGATACCACAAAATTTACCGTTAACTTAGTTGTTACACCCTGCGTTGGCACCGACTCATTTATTATTAACGGAATTGGTACATTTCATTTAAGTAACCTGGGAAGCGGTACACAACAACCCTATGCCCCATATAAGATGAGTTATTTTGACGAGGTTAACGGAAGCGCATATGAATTAGATGTCTATTTGCCCACAAAACCTACCTCCAGCAATATTTATCAGGTTTCCTCCGATATGAATGCAGTAGTTTATGACGGCAAATGCTATATAACTTTTAGTTCCAGCTTTTCTAACTACTACAGCTCGCAAGGTTATGTTGCAGTGGTGGTAACTAACGGCCAGTCGAAAATAAATTTCTGTCCAATATCTATGCTATCAGATTACAGCTATAACTCATTTACTGCCAGCGGAAATTTAATAGGTAATTGAGTTGGCGAATTTTTTTGCTGAATTATTGTTGCCATAAAATTAATTTTTATGAAATTTATTCTATTAACCGTTTGCATTTTTTGCTTATCAAGTATAACCAGTGCGCAAAAAGTTTTTTCGGTAGAGTACGAGAGCCAGGCCGATGTAAAAGTTTTTGTTGAGCAATACGAAAGCCAGGCAGGCAATAACGATGGCAAATGGTTTTTTACCGATTATGACAGCCAGGCAAAAAAGAAAATATTTTTTGAACAGTATGAAAGCCAAGCCGATTTGAAAATATTTTTTGTAGACTATGAAAGCCAGGCCGGGTGGAACAATAACTCTAAAAAAGCTTTGCTTTATTAAAACAAACTAATCAAGCCTATAAATGCATATAAGCTTAAGCAGTTTATATGCACCCCCGACTGCAATTACTTCTTTATTGCTACATTTAATACAGAAAAAGTATACTATGAAAAAGTTGTTTTTAATTCAGTTGTATATATCATGTAGCATAGCCGCCATAGCACAAATAAATGTAACCTTCAATATTAATACCGCCGGTGGGCATAAGGCCATCAGCGCGCTTATTTATGGAAGTAACGGGCAAAGCGTTGATTGGGATTACAACATTACTTCGCGCAGGTTGGGCGGCAACAGGCTTACCGGTTACAATTGGGAAAATAATTTTTCTAACGCAGGCACCGATTACCTGAATGAAAGCGATGACTATTTACCATACGTTTCAAACCTGCCGGGTAATGAATATTTAAAGCCTAATGCGGTTTATAATGCCTTTCATGATACTTCAATTGCTATGGGTTGCTATACGGTGCTCACGCTACCAATGGCCGGCTATGTGGCTGCTGATGACACCGGTATAGTTTCCAATGCCGAAACGGCTCCGTCAGCCCGCTGGAAAACCGTTATTAATCAAAAGGGAAGTGCACTAAGTTTAATACCTGATACTACCGATGGTTATGTTTATATAGATGAATGTATTAACAACCTCGTGCATCATTATGGTACTGCTCAATCGCAAACCGGAGTAAAAGCTTATGAAATGGATAATGAGTGGGCACTGTGGAATTCCACTCACCCGCGCATTCACCCACAGCAGCCTACGGTTGCCGAAGCAATTCAAAAATCGCAAAGCTTAGCGAAGACAATTAAATTATCTGATTCAACCGCCGAAGTTTTTGGCCCCGCCGATTATGGTTATTACTCCTTTCTTACCTTTCAAAATGCACCCGACTGGAATAATTATTCAACTTACGGAAACTTTATTAATGCCTATTTGCATAATATGAAACTTGCATCTGATACGGCTGGTAAACGTTTGTTAGATGTACTGGATATACACTGGTACCCCGAGGCACAGGGCGCAACAGATAACTCAGGTTTAGACAGAGTAACCAATGGCTCAACCGATAGCGGAGTTGCCGTAGCGCGAATGCAATGCCCGCGCACCTTGTGGGATTCGACCTATGTAGAAACCAGTTGGATAGGGCAGTATTACAGCCCCTGTACTTATCTTATTGCTTTGCAAAACGGAATTGCCACTTATTACCCCGGCACTAAACTAGCTTTTACTGAATTTGATTACGGTGCTCCCGACCATATTTCGGGAGGAATTGCTACAGCCGACGTGCTTGGAATTTTTGGAAAGTATGATGTTTATTTTAGTTCGCATTGGGGCGGGCTTTCGGGCTACCTAGCCTCGGCTTATAAAATTTACAGAAACTACGATGGGCATAAATCAACGTTTGGAAATGTACACGTTAATGCATCAACCTCCGACATTGTAAACACCTCGGTTTATGCTGCCGTTGAAAATGCTGACACCAGTGTGCTACATATAATTGTAATGAATAAAAACTACGACTCAACTTTGGTGGCCAACTTTAGCATTACCGGTGGCACCTTGTTTGATAGCACAACTATTTGGGGGTTCGACTCTGCATCTGCCAATATAACCAACCGGGGAAACGGTGCTATTGTTAATAATCAATTTGCATTTAATGTTCCGCCGCTAAGTGTTTACCATTTTATTTTACGCAGTAATGCAGTAACCGGTATGCAAAATTTGAATGAAGATTTTTCGTTCAATATATTTCCCAATCCAATACATCAATCATTAAACATAGCTACTACCATCAAGCATTTTTCGTATAAAATTTTCACCCTTGCAGGACAAGAAGTTTTAAACGGAACAACTACCCAACAAATTGACATAAGCACATTAAATGAAGGGGTGTTTTTTATAGAGGCAATAAATGCCGATAACGGGTGCACCATTACACGCCGATTTATTAAAAATTAAACCACACCGGTTCATTTTCAAATAACCGCATTCATTTTTTCTTTAACGGTTCCAGCAAATATTCAAGGCCGTTTAATTTTATTTCGTACATGGTTTGTAGTAACACACCTAATTTACCGGGAGGAAAACCTTTGCGCGAAAACCACTCGAGGTATGATACGGGCAGGTGGCACAAAAGGCGGTCTTTAAATCTGCCAAAGGGCATTTTCATGCTTACCAATTGCAAAATAATTTGGGGATCGGGGCCCTGGGTGGGAAGTTCCATTATTGAATGGATAAGAAATTGCAATTGCAGCATAAGTTAGCTGCAATTGCAACCTCACAATTTTTTATTTGCTTTTAGAAACTAAAACAGCTCTGGTAGATTGTATATAAGGCTTAACCACATCATAAGGCAAATTGGGTTTCCTCAACTCAGGATGTATATGCAGCATTTCGGGCGACATAGTTACTATTTTAATTGTATCATCAGCAGGTTTGCTGGTAAAGCCATAAGCCTGCAGTTGTTCGTTACCAAGCTGGGCAAAGCAAGTAAGACTTGTGCCATCAGAGTTGGTTACCGGTAGCGTTTCTAAATACGGATTTCCGTTATTATCTGTGGCAACCAGGTATGCCAAAACAGCACCGTTATTAATAACATCAAGTGTAATATCAGCATCGGCAATATTTACATAATAACAACTGCAAGTGTTGCCAAGAGTCCATGCTCCGCTGGGAACAGTATACTCGCCACTATATATATTGGCATTGCCACCAGCCCCTTGTGGACCGGTAGCTCCGGTAGCTCCCTTCGGACCAACGGGGCCTTCCTTTGTACATGAATAAAGGCTCGTAATAAGAATGAACAACACAAAAAATATTTTCTTCATAATTTTCTTGTTTTAGAGCTTAAAGATATAAAAATATCTAGTCGGCCTGCAGAATACGTTAAGCTGAAAATTAATGTGGAAGATAATAAGCCAGACGTGGTAACTGAGCCTTAATGACTGCATAATTTATGCTGCTGACTAGAATAATAATTTGCTTAACAACAGCTTAACTGCTTTTTACAAATTTTCTTTGCTCTACTATTGCTTCACCGTTACTGAGGCTGATAAAATAAACCCCTGCTGCATAGGCGGAAACATCAACGGTAAGTGAATTGTTGCCGGCCACTAAGTGAACATTGCGGATAAATAATGTTTGGCCCACAATATTGTTTATAGAAAGTTTCCATTCATTGGCTTGCTGAGTACCAATATTAATATTAAGCATGCCCCCTGTGGGGTTTGGAAATATTGAAAAGCTCTCGATTCCAGTGATATCATTTATGCCGGTTGTGGCTATTGAGATTGTTTGTACAACCGTATCGCCACAATTACCGTTACTCTGGATTAGGGTTACTGTATATGAGCCTGCGGCTAAATACGTATGCGAGGGGCTTTGATCGGTTGAGGAATTGCCATCGCCAAAAATCCATTGGTAACTATTTAAACCTGTGGCAGACGGAATGAAATTTGCCGTGGTATTGTTAGCACTATATGTAAATGAACCTGACGAATTAACTACATTAACTACTACCGGCGCTCTGGCCGATATGCAAGGGGACGTTTGTAATTTCCAATTATAGAAGTAATAATAGAAGCTGGCGCCTGCATCGGAGTTAGTAATTATTACGGTGCCATCGGTAGAAGTATAGGGATATGATGCACCGGTTTGGTTTCGATATAAATCTACAGTTGTGCCTAAAGATAAATACAAATTACTGGCCACCGGCAACGGAAAATCAAGTTCAATGGTATTAAGGCCCGTTGCAAGGTGCACCGTGGCTGTTTGTAATATATTGCCGGTAGAATCGGTTAAATATATGGTGCGGTTACCCACACTATGGGCGTAAACATCAACAGTTAAAAGTGTTTGAGGGGTGGTACAATTGAAGATAACTGAATGCACGTTGGCATTGTTGAAATAACCACCGGTGCCGAAATTATCGGTAGCGGGGCCACAGGAATGCACCGGTGTGGAAACGTATTTTTCGGCATAGTAAGTTGTTGTATTATTAATTGCCGGGGTAACATAAGTGTTACCGGTAGCTAAGGGAGCGCCACCTGCTGAAGAGCTATACCATCTTACTGTTCCGGAATTGACAGAAGCTGAAAGAGTAGCACTTTGCCCTGCGCAAATGTTTCGGTTAGTAGCAACCGGTGGGTCGTTATTTATATGCACCAACTGTGTTTTTATTACTGAATCGACACCGCAGGTGCTTGAAACAAACAGCTTAACTGTATAATTACCATAACTGTTGTAAGTATGCGAAGGATTTTGAGCTACACTGCCATAACCATCGCCAAAATCCCAATGGTACTGCGTAGCATTGGCTGCACTACTGGTAAAATAAACTGCTGCGGGTGGCGAGCAGAAAGATGTTGCATTCTCACTAAAATCTGCTTGCACAACGCCCGAAAAAGCGGCGCCAACGCCTACAGCATACCATGCGTTTGTAACTGCTATTACTTCAGGAGAGCAAATACCATAAAGATCAATAGCTGATTGTATAGAATAGGTGCGTGCATCGGCAAATTGCGATGTGGTAGTTAAATAAACCGTAAGATTCCGGAAGGTTATAGCTGCAGCTTCATCAATACCAATTCCGGTAACATTGTATGAATGTCCGATATCATTTGTGCCGCTGCCGCCGTGACTAACTAAATAAAACCAATAGTTTTGCACGCCACTATTGATGTGCACCCCCCCGTTATCGGGTCCGTTTGCAACTGCCCAATTAGTTCCGAAATAGGTATTGGGCTGTGCAAAATCTTTCGGAGAAGCCATAGAACGAAAGGCATAACCCACTGCTATTTCATCGCCTACAAAATAATCAATATTAGATAATTGCTTTATGGATTGACGGATAGAAACACCCATGCAATCGCTAAATGATTCATCAAGGGCACCTGACTCGTTCTGGTAGTTAAGATTTGCAGTGTATTGAGTAAGCCCATGAGTTATTTCGTGGCCGCCAATCTCGAGCGAGGTTAAAGGGTGTGTTCCATCAGCAGGTTTACCATCGCCGTAATTCATGTAATTGCCATCCCAAAAAGCATTTTCCAGCGAAACATCATAATGCACAAAAGATATTAATTTAAGGCCGGCATTATTAAGGCTATTGCGGCCAAAATTGTTCATATAAAAATCGTACGTTGCTTCGGCTGCTAAGTGCGCATCAGTAGCATATTGATCTAATGCCGCATTTACATTATTCCAATTAGTGCTGCCATTCAAAAATTCTATTGCAGTATTTAAAGCAGTGCTTGTACGAAGATTGTAGGTTGCAATTCCCAGCCCTCTGCCTGCTTCTTCCAACTGGTAGCCTGCACCATAATTATCTGTAGTAATAGTACGTAAACCGCTATACTGCGTATGGGCTGTTGCTAAAGCATTTGAATTTTGAATTCGGTTTAATGTATGAATAACGCGGCCTGTAGCTGCATCAACAAAAACATAATTGCGCGACAGAGGCTTGGCAGCATATATATCGAATTTATATGCCAGGTGAATACGCTTTGATTTAAGGTCGCCGTTTTCTGAAAGATAAACTAATTCAGCTTTAGGATAGTATGTAGCATTTGGGTTTTGCGTGGTTTGCTTTAACGTATTTTCAGTTTCGGGCAATTGCCATTTGTATTGTTGGGCACCAGTATATTTTAACGCTGATGCTAATGCTCTAGATTCTTTTACTTTATGGCGCAAAGCAGGGAAAGTATTATCGGTAAGCACTTGCCCGTTCATGCTTTCTACCATGCCATTTTTAGTGTGAACAATGTACATAGTGCCTTCAACCGGAACACCGTTTATGGTTTGTTGCAAGCGGTAGTGAACAAACCCTAATTTATCTTCATCTTTAGAAAGCAGTTTAAATCCATTTGTTTTAGGTAAACTGAATTGTTTGTTTAACCATGCCTCGAATTTTTCGTAAGGAACAGATTCGCCGGAACGGAAGCGAACATACTCGGGCACTTTTGAATATTTTCCGGGAGTAACGGTTTCGCTACCTGGAACAAGGCGTTCGGCTTCGTTACCAATTATTTGCGATGAAGCACCTAAAAACCAACCCAATGAAATAAAGCATAAAAAAAACTTTCTCATAGACATATTTAGCATGAAGTGAGGATTGAAAATAGAGTTTTTTAAACACACTTGAAACTGCTAAAAAGATTTAACAAAATAAAATTCCGTTTGTTTACAGCCTCAAAATAAGATGGTCAAATTATTGCCATTCTTAGTCAGTTTTTTACACTCAATTTAATAGATAAATTAACCATAATTCTGTGTAATATTGGGTATGCAACCCGAAAACAGAATCAATAAATTATCGCCTGTGCCCAAGCTAAACCGCAACTCAATTAATATTGTGTTGTGGAACTTATTTCCTGTATTCGGTGTATTATTTCTTGGCTGGGAGCCCATTAGCGTTTTTGTATGCTACGCTATGGAAACGATTGTAATAGGCATTTTTAATGTTTTCAGATTACTAGTTGTTTACCGTTACGGCCTACCTACTCAACCCGATGAAAGTGGTGTAAGTGGACTGGGTATTATCCCGTTTTTTATAGTGCACTATTTCTTTTTTGTGTTTATACAACTCTCTTTTTTCTTACCTATGGCGGGCTTAAAAGGCTCTGGGCCCTTGAGCGTTTTTCATAATATTGGCACTATTTTAACCATCAGCTCGTACCGGTTGGCTTTAGGCGTTTTCGTACTAAGTAATATTTCCGCGTTTATCAACGATTTTGTTGTAAATAAAAAATATGAAACCCGCAGTATGGGGCAACAAATGTTTGCGCCCTATTCACGCATTTTTGTGCAGCAATTTGTTGTTATTTTAGGCAGCTTTATATTCGAAGTAAGTAAAAGCAGCTATCCGGTGCTGATTCTTTTCGTGTTGGTAAAAATTTATTTCGACCTGTTGTTTAATGGCCTTACCGTTGCCGACCTAGGCTTTTTAGAGAAGCAGAAGCAGCCTCAAAGTTAACCTTAGCCCGGTTTATTTAGGCTGAAAGCCTGGGTAACCACATTGCCAAAGTAAAAAAGCATACTCCTTAGTAGCTTCATCAAACTGTTCGGATTTTGTGGCACCACCAAAATGGCCGCCTTTGTAGTTAACATACAATAGCACCGGGTTGCTGGATGTAGATGAAGCTTGCATGGCAGCTGCAAATTTAGCGGGCTCCCAACTGGTAACGCGCGGGTCGTTAAAGCCCGTGGTAATTAATTGCGCCGGATATTTTACGCCTGCTTTAACGTGCAATAATGCATCCATTTCAGTTAAAGCTTTGCAATCTTTTTCGTTGGCCGTAGTTCCAAATTCAGGTACGTTCACCGGTCCATTCGGGCTCAGTTCTGAGCGTGTGGCATTCAAAACACCTACTTTTGGTATAGCTACTTTATACAAATCGGGCCTGTCGGTAATGGCACGGCCTATTAAAATGCCGCCGGCACTTGCACTGGTGCAACCCATTTTATTTGAAGATGTATATTTTTTATTTACCAGATACTCGGCACAAGCATTAAAATCTTTCCAAGTGTTGGGCTTGGTTTCTTTCATGCCTTGCAGGTGCCATTTTTCACCTTTCTCGCCACCACCGCGCACATGGGTGTGGGCAACCACAACACCTCTTTTTAATAACACTAGCTCGCTAGAATTAAAATAAGGGGTATTTGAATAACCATAAGCCCCGTACCCTTCAACCATAGCAATGTTGCTGCCGTCTTTTTTCAATAATGATTTATCGTAAACAATACTCATGGGCACCATCGTGCTATCGTATGAAGGCACCTCTATTTCTTCTACCACTAAGTTTTCGGTACCCGGGTAAGCGTACTTAATATAAAAGGGCCCGTTCTCGAATTTATTTGAAGCAAGGTCGTACGAATAAAAATTGCCGGCAACCGTCCACGAGCCGTTCCATATAATACACTCGTTGGTTTGATTACCGAATGGGCCTACCCATAAAGTTCCATTTAAAGGCACCGTAATATCTTCAATTTTTCCGGTTGCGAAATCTAATTTTTTAGCAGAAAACTGAACTCCGTTTTTAGTAAGCGTAATAATTAAATAATCTTTTGCTTCGTCAATACTTTCAATTTTCCAATCGCCGCCATTAAATATTTCTTTAGCTGAGGAAATGTCGCCGGGCAGAATTGTTTTAATTAACTTATTGTTATTGTTGCCCTTAGATGTAACACAGTATACATCATTACCATGGCTTATATAGTTTTTAATTTCATCAGCATAAACACAAAAAGGTTTCCAACCAATTACCGGTTTTTCTAGTTCGGTTTTAGGGGCAACAAAAAGCTCGGCGTTGGTATTTACATTGCCTTTGCCGGCAAAAATATAATTTGAGTTTTGCGATGATGCCACATAAGGATAATCTTCAGGCAGTATGTTCAAATCGGGATATTTACTGCGGCTGAAAATTTCTTTATCCTTATCCTCACCGGTACCCACTACGTGCATTTTAAATTTTGTATCTAAAGCATTGGCACGGTCATGCACATCATCGTTTTTACGTTTGTTGTACACTACAATATCGTTACTGCCATCTAAAAACCCACCGGAGGCGTATTGTATTTTTTCGGGCATATATTTACCGGTGGCAATATCTTTAATTACTATAAAGCTAATTTCCTTACCTTGTTCAGAAAGATCAAGCACCATTAGCTTTCCATTAGCGCTTACATCAAAACCAGCTTGGTATACTTTGCCCGGCTCATAATTAAGCGGGTCGAACAGTAATACATCGGGGCCGGTAGCACCATCGCGATAATATATTTTACCCAATTCCTCATCGGGCAGCCTTTTATTGAAAAAATAGCGGTCGCCTTTTTTCATAATGCCGCCATATTTTATGCTTTTTATCTTGTCGAAAGCAAGCAACTCTTGCTTTATCTGATCCTGTCCCGGTATTTTGGCAAGCATGGTATCGGTAAAATTGGCCTGTGTTTTATACCAATCGCTTACTTCTTTTACATCAAGGTTTTCTAACCACCGGTAAGGGTCTTTAACCGTTTGGCCGCAAAGAACCGAAGTACTATCGGCAGTTTTTGTTACCGGATAAACAATAGGGTTTTGGGTATTGCATGAAGACAAGCAAACCACAGCAAAAACAATTGCAATATATTTCATAAAACAGCTATTAATTGGTTTTTGAGAATTATGGGGCAATATAGTTTTTTCTGGTTTGAAGAGGAAATTTGAGCTGAAAAGGTAAGATTTGCCAAGCAATATTTTAACTGCAGCCTTTTGACACAGTTTTATTTTTATACATTGCCCTTCGCCTGTCTTAATGATAGATAAAATTTAATATGATGATTATAAATAAGTTAAACACAATAGTTCGAAACCGGCTAACCTGGTTCGAAATTACAGGTGTGGTAATGCGCATATTTAGCTTTAGCATGGTTAGCTGGATGGGGCCTAAAAGTCCGTTTATGTTTGTTTGGATATTTAACACCACCGATGCCCTTTTGCTAACCTGGTGCGCATTAATTAAAAAAGACAAAGCTTATATACTTTTAAATGCCTTTTGGATTCTTGTAGGGCTGGTAGGCATTTTAAGGGCTGGCGGCTGCATTAAATAAAATAATGAGCGGGTTCATTTTTAATTTACAATAAACTCTAACACTGAAATGTATTGAATATTATTACCAGCGGCAAGCGTGGTACCGCCTGGTAGCCACATGGGCAGGTTGCCACCGCCCCGTAAATTGGTGTACGAAAAATTACCATTAGTAGATGAGTAGCCCTGCGCTTCGGAAAAAGATATAGGGTTTGAATTAACCGTAATACTATACGAACCCACAGCAGGCGAAGTGTAATAATTGGTAGAATTACTGATGGGGCCGGTAGTGGGCAATAATGCTATAACTTTCCAAACTGCATCGTAACCATCGCCATTACCCACACTGGGTACTTGTTGTTGCGAGCTAACTAATATGGCCTTACTAAACTGTAAGGTGTGGGGCGTTTGTGCATTAACCAGGCAACCAACCGAAAAAAATATCATTGTAAAAAAGGTAAGTTTTTTCATGCTTTACTTTTTCGGGTTTGCAATTTTATTTTGGATTTAGCCTTCAATTTTCGAGCCTTCGTTAACTTCCATTTTTACTTTTATAAGCGCCTTTATTTTGTCGTATAATTTAAGAATATCCAAATCGGTGCAATATCTTAATTTAAACTGCTGCTCTATTATTATCAATTCTTCTAATGTAAACTCTTGCATGGCTGGGTGGTTATTGGGGTGTTGTAATTCTTAAATTCTATTCTACTTATTAATTAACTATAAATTCTAAAACTGAAATGTATTGTATGTTGGTGCTAGCCGCAAGGGTAGTGCCGGTAGGCAACCACATGGGCAATACGCCATCGCCACTTACGCTGGTGTATGAAAAATTGCCGCCCGATGTACTTGATGCCGCATCGCCATTTGCCTTTGAAAGATAAATAGGATTTGAATTAACAATAATGGCAAAAGAGCCTACGCCGGGGCTTTGATAGTAAGCAACGTTTCTTTCAATAGCATTTGAACTTGGAAGAACCGACTCTACTTTCCACACTGTGTTTTGTGGTACAGTTTGTATTGAACTAACCAACAGGGCCTGATTAAACTGCAAAGTATGCTGTGCCTTAAGCCCTAAAGTTAGCATTAGCACAAGGGTGGCAAAAAATACTTTCCTCATAAAATTTGATTTTAAAAAATATCAGCGCAAAAAATCGGGCTTGTTTAAAAGCCGTTGGTAGTATAAATCAGGGTAGGGTCGCCGGCATTGTTATTGTTAACTACAGGAACATTGCCCAGCTGTGATAGCATTTGCCAGTTTGTTCCATCGTACATAACTGTTACCATTTGGCCGCCGTGAATGTCGTTAGCCACCAGGGGAAGATTGAAGTTTTTAAGAATTGAAGCTGCGCCAAGCCCGTTAACATTTAATGTAGCTGCATCGGTATTTGCTGAATTGGCTTTGAAGTTAACCACCATGCCAACCGCATAAGCAGGAATTGCCGGAGCAACCGGAACAGTAAAAGCATTTGGTGTGCCGCTATTATCCGCAGCATAAATAAGTGAGCCTTTTTGAGTGGCATCTACATTCACTGCATCAGAATTGGTTGAAACATCGGCAATGCCTGTAATTTTAGCGTTGGCACCACTGCCGGTAAATATAATAGCATGATCAATTTGCACCTGAGCGTTTGCCGTATACATGCCGAATAAGCCTAAAGCTGCTAATAGTAGAAGATGTTTTTTCATGATAATATTATTTGAAAAGGCAATTTACAATTTATTTTGGTACCCTTCAAAACAAAATATTTTTCTGAAATATTGCTCTTAATTTAGTCTTTTTCTGCTCTTTTTGAGAGGAATTATATAAATTTTAGCTGCTCGAATTTTCGCCCTAATATTTTTTCATCGTTGGCTTGCAGGCATTTACTTAATAGGGTGGCATATACCTGACGAAAATCGATGCGGTGAATTAAATCGCCCTGGTCTAGTTGGGCCAAATCGGGGGTTTCATTATATATACCTGCCTTGTTTAGTTTGGAGCCTATAATAAATACGTTGTTGGCTGTGCCGTGGTCGGTACCGTTGCTTGCATTTTGCGATACACGGCGGCCAAATTCGGAAAAAACAAAAATGACAGTATCATCTAAGCGATTGTTTGCTTTCAAATCAGCGATAAAAACGCTTAAGCCTCCTGAAAGCTCTTTTAAATGCAAGGCCTGTGAGCCCTGCTGATTAACATGCGTATCGAATCCGCTGAGCGAAGTATAAAACACTGAGGTATCTACGCCTGAAATAATTAACTCGGCAATCGTTTTCAGGTCTTTTGAAAAACTTTTGGCGGGATACGGAGCCTTTGAGTGATATATATCTGATTTTTCGTATAAATAAGCTGCCGACGAAGATGTTTCGGCCAGTATTTTATAAAGATAGTTGAGATTACTGTTTGAAGAATTAAACCCGGGCTTGTTGAAAGCCTCTGCATCTTTCACCATTCTATAAAAATAACTTACATCATGCAAGGCAAGGCCATTAATGGTTTCGCCTTTCATGGCCAAGCTTAGCATATCGTCAATTTCAATAGCCGAAGTTGGTTTTGCACACCCGGAACACGTGGCATCTAGATACCGGCCTACCCAACCGGTGTCGAGGTATTCCCGAGAATTGGATGCGGTGTGCCAGATATCCATGGAGCGAAAGTGCGACCGGTCGGGATTTGGATAACCCACATTGTTGATGATAGTCATCATGCCTTGGTCGTACAGAGCTTTTAGGCCTTCCATAGCATCGTTCATGCCCAACTCATCATTCAGTTTAAGAATTTCATCCTCTTTCAACGAAAGTGTGGGACGCGATTTGTAATAAATATCATTGCGGTAAGGCACAATGGTATTTAAGCCATCATTACCACCCGACATTTGAACAATGACCAATTTTTTCCCGTTAGTTGAAATAAACGGTGCCGATGCGCGCAAAAAATCGGGTACCATCATGGCGGTTGTGGCAAAGGAGGAAACTTGTATGAATTTTTTTCTGTTCATGGCGCATTATTTAATTTATTCATTAACACAACTGAAACTCGGGCCTACTCATTAAATAAATAGTTAGCGATTTTATTTTAGTGTTCTTTTCCGGTTCTTTAAACGTATAATTTGCGTTGCTGTAATTTATGTTACCGGTTAGCAGCAGGGAATCGACAACCTGATTAAATAATTGCTCGTTTGATGAAAAACTAAAGTGTTGGCTAATTTTATCCCAGTCAATTTTTGCGTCAAGGGTATAAAGCTTTCCTTTTTTACCGGCCAGCTTTTCTTTCATGTTTTGCATGTTGGGGTCGGTATCATCATCGGCTTTAAGGCGCTGGTTAAAATCGCTGAGCTGAATTATTTTTTTCGCGAGGTCCATTCTAAAAACCAGGCTTGAACTGTCAATCCAGCGTTTGCCATTGGGCCAACCTGCTACATTGGGCGGTAAGAACAATACCTGCCCTAATATACGTTGAACAAACACCAGTGCATCTTCGCCCCCATATTCAGCGCCAAGCCAGCGGGTGGTGCCTACAATTAACTCAATCGGCGATTTAATTCGTGAGCCAATATTCTTTTTGTCATAAAACCAATCGGCCAGAAAAATTTCTTTCATCAAAGCGCCGATGTCATACTTACTTGCGTAAAGTTTATCTGCCAGCGCTTCAATAATTTTTTCGTCGCGCTCATCGTTTACAAAAAACTGATAGATTTTACCGGTAATAAAACGGGCACATTCTTTTTTTGCCAGAATCATATTGATAATATCCTCGCCATCAAAATTTCCGGTTTTGCCAAAAAAATGTTTTTCTTCAAAATCATGTTGCCTTTCTTTAAAATTAAAACTTTGGGTTTCCTGATCGTAACCCCAGCCGGTAAAGGCGCGGGCGGCTTCTTTAATATCCTTCTCGGTATAATTGCCCCGGCCAAGCGTAAATAGCTCCATTACTTCGCGGGCAAAGTTTTCGTTAGGGGCATTTTTTTTGTTCTGCTGATTATTTAAAAACTGAAGCATGGCAGGCGATTGTGCAACTGCCATTAAGATATTTTTGAAATGCCCTAAAGCATTATTTCGCATTGCATTATTAAGCGACTGAAGAAAGAGTGGATTCTTATCGCGACAGGCAAAATGGCCATGCCAGAAAAAGGTCATTTTTTCGTTTAGCTGCTCCGGTGCCGCAATCATTCTTTTTAGCCACGATACGTTCAACTCCACTCCTTTTTCAATCAAAATTTTTCGAAACTCTTTTTTGGTGGCACGGTCCTTTTCCTTCTTGGCATCCATTGCTTCTTCAACATCGGCTCTATTAAGAACGTTAATGGCAACAGGTTTTGAAGATTGTGAGAAAAGGTGGTTTACTACCTCTTGCCTGCTTTTCTTCTCGCAGCCTGCAAGTTCATCGGGCGTTGCTCCAAAGCCTGCCCTATTCATTAAATGCTGAAATTCGGTTTGATTCATTTCGCAAGAGTATATAATGGTAAGATACTAAAGGTGGCAGAAGGTTTAATTGGCTATAACAAAACTGCATTTTCTACAAAATCCTGCAGGCAATCATTATATTTAACAAAATATGTATATGAAATGTGGAAGTACGCTTGAAACAAACTATATTTGCATTAGCAAAACTTAAGCATCATGACCCAGCTAATTCCCGATGATGTAGGTTTGTTTGTAAGGTGGCTAATTGCTTTTGGAATGTTTAGCGCCCGGTATTTAGTTTTTGCCGGTACGGCATACTTGGTGTATTACGTTATTAAACGGCAAGAGTGGCTGTTTATGAAAATACAGCAGCAATTTCCGCATAGAAAACAGATACTTACCGAAATAAAATATTCCATTCTTTCGTTTTTAGTTTTTGCAACGGTTATTATAGGCATGCGGGTTGTAAACAACAGCGGGCTGTTAGCCAACAAAATTTACTTCCATCTTTCAGAGCACAGTGTTGCATATTTCATTTTTTCTACCGCTTTAATTATTTTCTTACACGACGCCTATTTTTATTGGATTCACCGCATGATGCATCACCCGTTGTTGTACGAAAGGGTGCATAAGGCACATCATTTATCAAAAGACCCAACACCGTGGGCGGCTTTTGCTTTTCACCCTAGTGAAGCACTTATAGAAATTGCTTTTGTTCCTTTAATTATATATACCATTCCGCTGCATGTTGCGGCGCTGGTTATTTTTGGCGTGTGGCAGGTAACATTTAATGTAATAGGGCATTTGGGTTACGAAATTTTTCCGCGTAATACAATAAGGCACCGGTTGTTTAAATGGGTAAATACTTCAACCAACCATAATATGCACCATAAGTTTGTGCGGTGTAATTACGGGTTATATTTTAGCCTTTGGGACCGGTTAATGAATACTAACCACGCCAAATATTACGAAACCTTTGATGAGGTAACCACGCGCAGAGATGAAGGCTTTGAAAAGTTAAAAAAAGGCTGCATCCGCAACTAAAAAAGTTGATGCGGAATCTCCTAGTCATTTCCTTTTTACCAATTCAGCACTATCTGACCATTGCCTGATTGAACACCAGCTGAAGTAGAGCCACCGGTAACGCCACCGGTATACGAAGAACCACCACCGGCACCGGAGCCTCTAGTGCTTGTTCCCTGATTGCCGGTTCCACCACCACCGCCACCACCGGCACCTTCTCCGCAGCCACCGGCAGCCCCGTTGCCACCTTGGCCTAAAGTTCCATCTGTAGGATTGCTGGCATTACATAAATCCGTGCCCTTTGAACCACCGGCCAATTGAGTGCCACCGGTTCCGGGATAGGGGCCACTGCCCGTGTTACCGCTTGTGCCACCGCCTGCACCTCCGTTTACAATAAAACCACAACCACCGCCACCGGCGGCTACAATTACTCGGTTGCTGAAATCTGTTCCGCCAACCCTTATGTCCGATGCACCTCCACCACCGCTGCCTTCGGTTGTTCCGGCTGCACCCCCGCCATTATATCCGGCGGTTTGAAAATCATTTCCTCGTCCGCCTACATAAATATTTAAAACCTGGCCCGGTGTAACAGCTAATTGACCGGTAGCCGAGCCGCCATAGCCACCAGTACTACCACTATAATGGTTACCACCCTGCGCACCATAAGCAGTTATAGTAATACTTGTAACACAACCGGGCACAGTAAAGGTTTGCGCTGCACCTGTATAATTAAATGTTTGCGAACCGCTACCGCCCGAACTAACATTTACAGCTAAAGTATTTGCCGAGCTATTGCCACAGGCATTGCCAGCAGTAACACTTATATTACCCGAAGTTGAACCGAAACTAATTGTGGCAGACACAGTACCTTGCCCACCGGTAACAATTGCACCTGCCGGGCCCGACCATGTGTATGTAGTAGCATCGGCCACACTATTAATACTATAAATATTACCACCGGAACCGGAGCATACTGTTGCACTACCGGTAATAGCGCCCGGAGTTGAAGGAATATTGCTAATGGTAACCGGAAGAACAGAGGCACTGCTGTTTCCACAACTATTATTTGCCGACACTGAGACATTACCGGAGGCAGTGCCAAAAGTAATAGTGGCTGCGTTAGTACCCTGGCCGTTAGTAACAATAGCATCGGAAGGAACTGACCATGTATAAGAAGTAGCACCGGCAACATAACCGATGCTATATACATTGCCGCTTGAGCCTGAACAAGGAGATGAACTGCCGGTAATGTTGCCCGGTGTAGATGGCGTGTTATGAACGCTCACGGCTAAAATAGTGGCGCCGCTGGTTCCACAATTATTATTTGCCGAAACAGCAATATTGCCTGAACTGGTGCCAAAATCGACGGTAATGGAACTGGTGCCCTGGCCTGCAATAATTGCCGCACCGGAGGGCACTGTCCAGGTATATGAGTTGGCACCACTTACCGGTATGGCTGTATAAACATTATTGCTGCTACCTGAACAAGCAGAAGTATCGCCGGTAATAGCACCGGAGGTCGAAGGTGGGCCGCTGCACAGGCACGACATGGCTTGCCAGTTTCCGAAACCATACATATCCATACAATTGGTTGTGGTATTAAAAATGATGAGGCCCAAGGCTGGTGTATGAATAGAATCGCGCTGTGTTTGTGTAAGGCGGGGCAATAGAAACCCTTTATTTGAAAAGTTAACATCAAGCCCGGCAGAGGCATCGGGGTTGGTGCCGTTGGCACTTATGCTTACACCGCCAATTTGGCCAAACACTGTTATATTAATTAGGATAAGAAAAGTTGTAAAAAACTTATTCATACGTCGGGTTTTAAATCAATAATAATATTTTGGAAAGTGTCCTGATTTCCGAACTATGAAGGTAAAAAATAATTAGGTAGATTTTTTGTGTTACACAAATTTACTTATTGCTCTTTTCGCTACTGTTTTATTCGTGTTTCTGTATGGTTAATGGATATATTATAGCTACTTAAATTACAAAATAAGTATGATAAAATATTGATTTAATCGCTAAAGAAGCTTATCTTCGAATATTAAACCGGAAAGTAGTAAATACAATTTTAAGAGTTTGGACTGCGGAAACGGAAATGTCTTTTACAAGAATATTTGCAATCATTTAAATTGCACCCGTTAGAAAAATACAGTAGCACAAAAAACTATTTCCGGTAAATTAATTTGAAATAAAAGTTGATGTCAATAATAAGTAAACAAGACGCCCTGGATTATCATTCAATTGGCAAGCCGGGCAAAATAGAGGTAGTTCCCACAAAAGCTTATAGCACCCAGCGCGATTTATCGCTGGCTTACTCACCCGGTGTGGCCGAACCCTGTTTAGAGATTAAAGAAAACGCTGAAGACGTTTATAAATATACGGCGAAAGGAAACCTGGTAGCTGTAATATCGAACGGCACTGCTGTTTTGGGCTTGGGTAACATAGGTGCCCTGGCTTCGAAACCGGTAATGGAGGGCAAGGGAATGCTGTTTAAAATTTATGCCGGTATTGATGTCTTTGATATTGAGCTAGACACTACCAATACGGATGTTTTTGTGCAGACCGTAAAAACAATGGCGCCTACTTTTGGCGGCATTAATTTAGAAGACATAAAAGCACCGGAGTGTTTTGAAATTGAACGCAGGCTGAGAGAAGAGTTGGACATACCTATTATGCATGACGATCAGCACGGCACTGCAATTATTTCGGCGGCGGCGCTGCTTAACGCTTGCGAAATTGCCGGTAAAGACCTTTCTAAAATAAAATTGGTAATAAATGGCGCCGGTGCGGCTGCTATTTCGTGCGCCCGAATTTATATTTCGGTGGGTGTGAAAAAGGAAAACATTTTAATGTTTGATACCAAGGGCCCTATTACTCCTGACCGGACAGATTTAGATGAACACAAAACATTTTTTGCAGCGCCCACAAATGCAAAAACGCTGGAAGATGCCATGAAAAACGCCGATGTTTTTGTAGGCTTATCGAAAGGGAATATTGTAAGCCTTGCTATGGTGCAGAGCATGGCTATGAACCCGGTGGTTTTTGCGTTGGCAAATCCTAACCCGGAGATTGGTTATGATGAGGCAGTTTCATCGAGAGAGGATATTATTATTGCTACCGGTAGAACAGACCATCCGAACCAGGTAAATAATGTTTTGGGTTTCCCTTATATTTTTAGAGGAGCACTAGATGTACGAGCTACAAAAATAAACGAGGAGATGAAACTTGCAGCAGTTTATGCGCTTGCAGCATTAGCTAAGGAACCGGTGCCCGATTGTGTGAATTTTGTTTATGATACACAACTTACTTTTGGTAAAGATTATATTATTCCGAAACCAACCGACCCACGGTTGATTTCAGTTGTTTCTCATGCTGTAGCACAGGCCGCTGTTGAATCAGGCGTGGCGAAAAGGGAAATAACTGATTGGGATGCTTACAAAGAAAGTTTAGCCAGGCTTATTAAGCAGCCTGAAGAAGCGGCTAGCAAATAGGTTTAGTAATGATTAGCTTTTTGAAAAGTATCTGATTGTACTGCTGTTTTCCTTTCTGAAAATTTTGGCTGCACTTTCCTGTAGTTGAGTTGCAGTAACCGAAGTGTATTTTTCTATCTCCTTATTCACGCCATCGGGGTTTCCGAGCATTTCGAAATAAGCAAGCTGCATGGCGCGGTTTAGTATGTTGGTTTCGCCGAAAGTCATGTAGCCTTCAATTTTGTTTTTTACTTTGGTTAGCTCCTCTTCAGAAATTTTTTCGTTGATGGCTTGTTGCAACATTTCCTCAATGGCCTGGTTGCCTCGGTCCATAGTTGTGCCTTCGCTTAGCTTGCCTTCAACTATAAACAAACCGGCATCTACAGTTTCGGTAATATAGGCTGCAACGCTGCTAAACAACTTTTGCTCCTTCACCAGTTTTTGATAAAGGCGCGATGAATCGCCGCCGCTTAAAATATCGCGCAGCAGATCGGTAGCGTAGTAGGCACTATCGGTTCGAGCACACATTTTATATGCTTTATAAATTGCGGGCACCGGCACATTGGCATGCACATCTAATATTCTTTCTTCATTTTGTTCGGGCTCGCGCGGAATATTGCGTTCAATTTTTACACCGGCTGGAATTTCGCCAAACCATTTTTCGGCAAGCTCTTTCACTTGCTGCAATTGTACGTTTCCGGCCACTACTAGCACAGCATTGTTGGGCCTGTAATATTTAAAGAAAAAATCTTTGGCCGATGCCATTTTTACACGTTCGATATGGCTGAGGTCTTTACCTATTACCGGCCATTGGTAGGGGTGTACTTTAAATGCCAATGCGCATATTTTATGCCATATATCGCCGTAGGGTTGATTGATGTAGTGTTCTTTAAATTCTTCCATCACCACATTTTTTTGGGTGTTCAGACTTTCTTCTTCGAAGGCCAGCGAAAGCATGCGGTCGCTTTCTAACCAAAAGGCAGTTTCGATATTGTTGGCTGGTAATATATCGTAATAATTAGTTATATCATTTGAGGTGAAGGCATTGTTTTCGCCACCGGCGTTTTGCAGCGGGGTATCAAACTCGGGTATGTTTTTAGAGCCTTCGAACATAAAGTGCTCGAACAAATGCGCGAAGCCTGTTTGCTCAGGCGTTTCATCGCGCGAGCCTACTTTGTATAAAATATTAACGGCAGCCATAGTGGTAGTGGGGTCTTGATGAACGATAACCTTTAGGCCGTTTTTCAATTCAAATGTTTCAAATTTTATCATAGTGTTACTGGTATCAGTTGGGGCAAATGTATGGAATTTGAAGGGGAGTTTGTGGTGAAAATAGGATTGCTTCGTCATTCGACTTGAATATTACAACTTGGTAAAGGGCCCCTCCTCTCCCTGATAATTTTTGATGTATACATCAAAAATTATCGTCCCTCTAAAAAGAGGGACAAAAAAACCCGCCACTAGTGGCGGGTTTTATATAAACTTAAAGTTTAGAATTTGCTTATTGCTGCTTAACCATGCGGAATGTTTTGTGATCGGTTGCAGAATGTACGGTTACAAAGTAAACACCTGAAGCTTCGTTGCTTAAATCAATAGTGTTGTTGTATTGAAGGTTGCTGCTTTGGTAAACTTCTTTGCCTAACACATCGCTGATTCTTACGCTCCATTTATTAATTTCAGCAACACTGCTTGAAATATCAAGTACAAACTGTGTGTTGAAAGGATTAGGTTGCACTTTAACACTTTCATTGATATTAACAGTTGAGATACTGTTTATATTGATGTAAACCGAATCTGAGAAGGTTGGGCAATAACCAGGGAAACTAGCTGCTACTTCGTACCAGCCGTTTGCAGTTGCAGTGTATGATACATCGGTAGCACCGTTAATAGGGCTGCCATTGAAATACCATTGATTATAAGCCGATGTGGTTGAGGAAAGAACATGACCATTTATAGTGATAAACGGAGTTGGTGAATGATCGGATATTGCAACAAAAGTGGTGTCGGCAGAGTGGCTATCGCAACCATCAACAGTTACTATTACACTATAATTACCTGAATCGGATAATACAGCCGGAGAAATAACCGGATTTTGCTGATTAGATGTATAATTATTCGGGCCACTCCATCTGTATGAAGCGCCTGATACTGAATTAGCCATTAAATCTATTGCAGAGCCGTTGCATACTACACTATTAGATGTAGCAATTGGTGTAGCCGGCAGTTGTTTAACTGTAACTGTTTGGCCAGCTCCCGGGCCTGAACAGCCTGTAAGCGTAGTAGTAACATTGTAAGTGCCACCGGTACGAACTGTTATAGACTGAGTGGTTTCGCCGGTTGACCATAGATAAGCATCATAGCCGCTATTAGCTGTTAGTACTACGTTGCCGCTATCGCAGAAGGTAGTTGCCGATTGCGGAGTAATAACCGGAGCAACCAAAGATTGAACTGTAACATGCACTGTATCGGAAATTGCTATACAATCGGAGCCGTTACCCAAGTTTCCGGTAACGTAGTAATCGCCGGGGGTGGTAACAGTAATTGATTGTGAAGTAGCGCCGGTTGACCAGTGATAAGATACATAACCAGCGCTTGCAGTAAGCACTGTATCTAAATTATGACAAACGTTTACATGGCCATTTGGTGTAATAACAGGCTGTGCGTAACGATCGGCTAAAGCAAATACGGGGTTATTGAAATTATTCCAGTTGGCACTAATAACGCCTAAAAGGTTGTTCAAATTTGGATAAGAATAGTTGCCGGTAGTCTCCCAAGTGTTGTTGGTTTTCCAATGTGCCAGTTTATGAAATGAGCCATCGGCTGCGCTATCATAATAAAAGCCAAGATTTACCGAAGTACTTCCTGCAATTCTGCTTACAACATGATAAAAACCTGCGTTGATATTACACATAGAACCATCATTCGCAGAGCGGTCGTAACCATCGCTGGTTGGGTCTTTATCAATCATGTTAACTGAAAAAGTTTGCGCCGCGGATGATGTGTTTTGCAAGCTAGCCGGACGATATTTATTTTGCGTATTTGAACCAACAGGGAAGAAGTATATACCGGTTCCGGTCATTTTTCTTATAAAAGTACCACCTGCATCGCTACGAACATAACCGGTAGTGTTAGTAACAATACCCGCGTTGGTGTTTTCAACTGTTAAGGTATGTGTTTGGGTTGAAAGCTGTCTGTCGCTTAATTCTAAACTATCGTATACGTGAGTATCTTTATCAATTAATTTTAAACCGGTGCCTGCAAGGCTAAGGTTATAAAAATCGGTTGCATAGTTTCCGGTAATGTGTTGGGTATCGCCGAAAAGGGTAACAGTGCCGGGGCTTTGGTTAATAAGGCCGGGGCTGCCTGCGTCGTTTTGCCAGTTGCCGGTAAGCGAAATATTACCACTGTTATCAATGGTGCTATTGCTTTTCAAAATCATATTACCTTCAATAAGCATGGTAGTGCCGGTAGATATGATTGGATTGCCATCCACCACAATTACGTTAGTTGTTTGTGCCTTTGTAAAGCCGGGAACCACTAACAACGCTGCGGTGCAAACCCAAAAAGATGTAAGAGCTAAACGTAAATTTAATCGAACCATAAATTGGAATTTTTTTATTATGTTTTTTTAAGCAGCAATGCTATCGTTTAACCGGTTGTATTGCCAATAAATAAATTATTAAGTAAAGGTACTAAATTAATTTACAATACTACAAAATTATTTTAACCCTGTTTTTCAGGGTTTTGAATTACTAAATTAATAAAATTTATTGACTAATGTGTATTGGAAAATTAAGGAGAAAAAATTGTGGAAAAGATTTAACCTATTGATTCGCATATGAAAATAACTTGTTCTTAAACGCACGGTTTTTTGCATACCATTTTACTACATTTTGAGAGGGAACCTCGATTTTTTGTATTTTTTGAAGCAGGGCCATTTAATTCGCTGCATGACAATGTTGCAATTTGATTTTTTGAGGTATTTGTTAAGCTTGTAACGAGACCAGTTTTGAAGGAAATTATTTTATATTAGCATTTATCAAACCCTTTTGAAAAGGACTGTTATTTTGCTATTGGCATTACCTTAATTTATCTTATAATTATTTATTTATGAATTTACGTTTTACCTGGATTTTTGTAACGTGTTTATTAATATTATTAAACCCCAATTGTTTATTGGCACAGGTAGCTATTAATGCCACCGGAGCCATGCCTGATAGCTCAGCGATATTAGATGTAAGCTCAACTACAAAAGGTTTTTTAGTGCCACGGTTAACCACCACACAGCGCAATGCCATAGCCCATCCTGCACCGGGACTTACTATTTACAATACTGTAACCAATTGTTTTAATTTATGGGTAGGCAATACCTGGAAACAAATATGCGGCGATTGTGATTTTAACAACCCAGTAGTGGCCAATAATGGCCCGCTATGCCCGGGTAGTAATCTGGTATTGAGTGCCTCTACCATTCCGGGTGGTGCATATTCATGGACAGGGGCGAATGGTTTTACATCAACCCAGCAAAACCCTACTATTGATAGCGCTACCTCGGCTGCGGGTGGCTTGTACTCGCTGCAAGTTACACTTAATGGATGTACATCAACCGCTGTTAGTACTTTTGTTACGGTTAACAGTTCGCCGGCAACACCTATTGCCAGTAATAATGGGCCTGCTTGTCCCAACGGCACAATTAATCTTGCGTCATCAACAGTTTTGGGAGCGTTTTATAACTGGACCGGCCCGAATGGTTTTAGTTCAACAGCACAAAACCCTGTAGTTACTAATATGAGCGCTTCGGATACCGGAGTTTATACTGTTTATGCTACGGCTAATGGCTGCCCGAGCGCTACTTCGTCAACTACTGTTTCGTTATATACTTTGCCGGTAGCAACTTTTACCCCTACCAGCACAACGGTAAATACGCCTACAACCTTTTTCCCTACTGTTTCGGGCGCTACTTATAGCTGGGTATTTAACAACGGCACACCAGCTTCAAGCACCGACCCAAGCCCATCGGTAACCTGGACCAACTCCGGTAGCCAGAATGTTACTTTAACGGTAACGCAAAATGGATGTTCGCAAACAACTACTACGTCTATTACTGTGCAATTGCCCGCGGGTTGCGCCCGTGCAACCGATAACACGGTGTGGTGTGTTGCAAGCGATAACAGTACCACCGGTGCCATGCTTTGCGGTTATCCGGTTAACTATTCAGGTACGTATTACCAAATTACCAACGCCGGGGCTACTGCGTTGGGCATGACGGTAACCGGTTACGGAGACTGCGCCACCAATTACACACAAGGCAATACCACTAATATACAAGGTTGGAACGGTAGCAATTGCTGGTCGACGCATGATGAGTGGGCGCGGAATGGCTATAATACCGGGACCAATTATTTTCCGGTGGTAAGGTGTACAGATTATGAATAATATGGGAATGAATTTTACCGGATAAATAATTTGTTTTACAAGCTAAAAGTAAATAAAATGGAAAGCAATTCGGTATCTAAGCAAGGTGAGAATAGACCCTTGCGAGTTCTTATTTTTTCGGCTTCGCTACGGAAGGATTCGCTGAATACGCGATTAGCAAAATTAGCGGCTGCTGTAATTGAAAAAAATGGCGGCAACGTTGACTTTGCAGATGTGAGCGAGTTTGATTGCCCTTCGTTTAACAGCGATTTGGAAGTAAACAGCAATAGCCCCGATGGAGCAAAGGAATTTCAGAAACGTATTTTAGCTAATGATGCTTTTATTATTTCTTCTCCCGAATATAATGGCTCAATACCCGGTTTTCTGAAAAACTCTATTGATTGGGTTTCGAGATTTAGGCCGCAGCCTTTTAATGAACACAATGCTTTATTAATGTCAGCCTCGCCTTCGATGGGCGGTGGCAATAAGGCGCTCTGGTCGTTGAGGATTCCCTTGGAACATCTTGGAACAAGGGTTTTTCCAGATATGTTTTCGTTAGCGATGGCACATAAGGCATTTACGCCCGAAGGTAAAATTGCCGATGCCGCTTTGGCAAAACGGTTTGAAGATAACCTGGTTGCTTTTATGAGCCTTGTTGAAGCAGTTACACACTACCCCTGCGTTAAAAAAGCTTGGGTTGAATTTTTGGGCGAGAAAACTGATGCGGTTACCGAAAGGGTGGGGTAATTGCAGGAAAAGACAATATGAGGATATGATGATTTGACAATAAATAATTGAGATGGAAATTGAAATAGTAAACAACGAAAAACACAGCCGTTTTGAGGCTGCAATAGAAGGAAAGATTGCCCATGTTGATTACCGGTTCGACAAAGGCGATATTATATTGCTGCATACTTTTGTTCCTGAATCTTTACGGGGCAAGGGCATTGCATCGGCGTTAGCAAAACTTGTATTGGAGTATATAAAGGAGCACAAGTTAAAGGCGGTAATTTATTGCCCTACTATTGCCAAGTATATAAAGCAACATCCGGAATATGAGGTGTTGGTGGATAAGGAATATACGGAATGAAAATTTGAGGATTTGAGAATATGACAATGAAAATATACGTATAATAAATACAAAAGCCATCGTATTCTTATTGATACCTGCAGATGCTCCTAATAGGCAAGTACAAGAAAAAAATAGTTTTTATGGCAGAAAAAATAATAGGCTTTTTCTCTGTGATGTATTCAAAATTTGACGCGGATTTTTCTCCCGTTACCAAAAGTCTATCTGTCTCTTTAGAAACCGGATTGAAAGAAACTTATGGCACAGGATTAGATTTATTATTGATTCGCTACAGGTTTGATGGAGAGGTAAATGAATTTTCTGAATGGCTAAGGCCTGTTTCTAATTATAATAAAAAAGATAAATCTATATCTGTACGATTTGTAGTAAGGCATAAAGATTTTCATAACTGCACAAGCGAAAAGAGAAAAATTTATTTAAGGAACACTGTGCTAAACTCAATAGATTTAGTAAAACAACGTTTGATAAAGAACAAGCATATAGCTATTGATTTTGACCTTTTGTTTGAAGACGCAAAAGCCATATTAGATAAATGGTTAATAGAGGATATGCGCAGTAAGCTTTTACACCCTAATTAATAGCCCTTAATGTTTAATGTAGCGTAGCATCTCAGAATGAGCGCTTTTTTTTGCCGCCCCACACCCTCTAACTCCCTAAAGGGAGAACCGCTCCCCTGCAAAAAAAGAAAGGAATTAGTGGAATTCATTTCTTTATCTTTGTAGACTTAAATTTCAAAAAAAACAATGGCTTTAAAAATATTAAAAACAGGTGTGGCCGGTGCCGGTGCTATGGGCCTGGGCATTGCGCAAGTGCTTGGGCAAAGCGGGTTTGAGGTGGTGTTGTTTGATGTAAACGCACAACAATTAGATAAAGCAAAAGCTGAAATAACTAAAAACTTAGAGGCAGCAGTTTCGAAAAATAAAATGAGTGCGGGTGAGCGTGATAAAACACTTTCGCAGATTACATTTTCGACTGATATTAATGCATTGAAAGCTGATTTTATTATTGAGGCTATTGTTGAAAAGCTGGAAGTAAAACAGGAATTATTTACCAAGCTGGCTGCAATAAATTCGGGTGAAACTATATTGGCTACCAATACTTCATCAATACCGGTTACCCGTATTGCGCACGGCATTAAAAACCCGGAGCGGGTTGTGGGCATGCACTTTTTTAACCCGGCACATATTATGAAACTGGTAGAGGTGATTACCGGTGCTGAAACATCGGGCGAGGTAGCGGAAACAATTAAAGAACTTACTAAAGCGCTGGGAAAAACACCGGTAATGTGTAAAGATTCGCCGGGGTTTATTGTAAACCGCGTGGCTCGCAATTATTATGTTGAGAGCCTTAAAATACTTGAGGAGCGCATTGCCAGTATTGAAACTATAGATGCACTGATGGAAAGTGCGGGTTTTAAAATGGGCCCCTTTAAGTTGATGGATTTTGTTGGCAACGATATTAACTTTGCAGTTACATCATCGCTGTTCGAATCTTTTCATGGTGAGGCTAAATTTCGGCCATCGCGCATACAGCAGCAAAAGGTTGATGCGGGGCATTTGGGCAAAAAAACCGGGAAAGGGTTTTACGATTATAAAAACACCCCTTAAAAGCCCCTTTCACAAAAAGAAATGGCTGGCAGCTTATTAAGCATTACCAGCCATTTAAGTGCCCGGGAAGGGATTCGAACCCCCACACCTTGCGGCTCTCGCACCTGAAACGAGCGCGTCTACCAGTTTCGCCACCCGGGCTTTTAAGTAGAATTTCCCGATACATCGGGTTTCGGCACTTCATTCAGAGGGTGCAAATGTATCTTTTAGAAAGTAATTTCAAAAACATGGGGTAGATTGAAAATGCGGAAATAGCCCTAGTACCAATATAGATTGCTCAAAAAATATTATTATTGCTTACCCTGCGGAAAACCCTATAATTAAAACTTGAAACATGAAAAAAACAATAACACTTCTTGCTATTATTTTAATAAGCTCGATTGCCACATTTACCGCATGTAAAAAAACTACAGTAAATGTAAAATCGCTTATTGCGTATTATAGTATTGTGTACGGTGGTGCACCAACTTCGCACAGTTTTTTAAAGGGCTCATCTATTTCAGTGTCTCAAACACCGGCACCCGGGTTCGCGTTTATGAGTGGTATTGATTCAATTTCGCAAAATTCGTTGGCTATAAATATAGGGAGTGCAACCAGCGGCGATTATGTTTTGGGTAATGGCCAAGCCAGCTATATAACTTTACATTTAAGCCAATACAACGTATTTACAACTAATTCTGTCCTGGCATCTGGCAAAATACACGTTACCTATGATAATGCAAGCAAATGGGCTACGGGCACTTTTACTGGTACGGTAGTTAATACTAGTAGTTTAGATACCATACAAATTAGTGGCGGTTCGTTTTCTATGCAGTATCAGTAGTAATTAAAAAACAGGGTTATGAAAAAAATATCGGTGCTTTTTGCAATTGTGTGTATTGGCTTTTTTACTACTATTTTTTCATGTAAAAAAGATGCTCCTCTTGGCGACCGGTTACAACTGCAGGTATATTACAAGGGGGCATTGCGCGATTATACCGTTTTAGAGTCGCTGAAAATACAAGATTCAACTGCAGCAGTTTTACTTGGTACACAGGGCGGTACTATTAATAAACTTACGCTTCGCATAGGTGGTGTTACCGGCGGCCAATACAAAATGCTATGGCCAACCGATACTGCCAGCTACCTGAAAATATACAAGGGCTATGTAACCTACATTACCAAAATGCCGGGCGGGTGGGGAAATATTAATATGACCCAATTTGATAGTACTACCACCTGGGTAAAGGGTACTTTTGATGGCACGGTAGTTAACACGATTGATCCGACAGATAGTTTTAGTGTTACACAGGGCCTGTTTGAAATTAAGTATCCTCATTAAAAAACACTCCTCCGAAATTTACTATTGTGTATTAGCTATAATGGCCTGCTAAAAAACTTATAAATGAATAGAACCCTTGCCCCGGTTTTTGAACCGGTTGAAACAATAACGCTTCCGAAATACGAATTGCAGCAATTAGATAACGGCGTGCCTGTATATATAATTAATGAGGGCGAGCAGGAGGTAGTGAAGATTGAATTGATGTTTAAAGCCGGCAAATGGTACGAAACTAAAAACTTAGTGTCTGACCTAACCAACCGCATGTTGCGCGAGGGCACATCTAAACACAACGCAAAAGCCATTGCCGATGCTTTTGATTTTTATGGTGCCAGCATTAACACCGGTGCCGGATTTGAAACTGCAGGTGCTGTTTTATACTCGCTAACCAAACATGTTGACCGGTTGCTACCTTTGTTTCACGAAGTTTTTACCGATTCTATTTTCCCGCAAGGCGAGTTGGATACTATTCTTACTAACCGGCAACAAAGATTGTTGGTAGATATGAAGAAGAACGACTACCTGGCCAATCGGGCGTTTGTAAGTACGCTATTCGGCACAGAGCATCCTTATGGGCGAGTAACTGAGCCGGAGCATTTTTTGAATGTGAATGCCGATGACTTGAAAGCTTATTTCAAAAGATATTATAATGCTTCGAACCTTACCATTATGGTATCGGGAAAGTTTAACGCTGAACTGATTAAAAGCCTAAACAAGTTTTTTGGCAATAAAGATTGGACTGGCACTGTAGCAGAAACAAATATTACTCACCCGGTTAATTCATCGAAACAATTGGTGCACCATACAGAAAGAGCCGATTCGGTGCAAAGCGCGTTGGCTATTGGCAACCTCAGCATTAATAAAACGCATCCTGATTTTATGAAGCTATCGGTGTTGAACACCATTTTTGGTGGCTATTTCGGTTCGAGGTTGATGAGTAATATACGGGAGGAAAAAGGTTATACGTACGGCATTTACTCATCATTTGTTTCGTACCCACACCATGGCTTTATTGAAATTGGCACTGAGGTAGGTAAGGATGTGCGCGAAAGCGCTATGAAGGAAATAGAGCGCGAAATAAACCTGCTGCGCAGCGAACCTGTAGGCGAAGAAGAATTGATGATTGTAAAAAATTACTTAAGCGGCAAAATTTTGCGCAGTGTTGATGGCCCGCTTAAATTTTCGGAAACCCTTAAAGGGCTTATTTTATACAATCAGGATACTGATTATATTCTGGATTTACTTAAAACGGTGCGTAATGTTACCTCGGCCGAGTTACATGCCCTAGCCAACCAATATCTTGATTACAGTAAGATGTATAAGATAAGTGTGGGTTAGTTTCTGCATGGTTCAATCTTCAAATTAAATGTTAAATGGCTCAGCAGGCTTTGTTTCCCTCAATTAATAAACAAAATGTGCTTGCAACTAAACTGTTTGAGGGATAATCTTTAAAATTGCACCCTTTTTATTAAGTGTTAAAGTATTAACGTGCGAACGTGTTAACGTTTAAACAAATTAAATGTACATCTTTAACGTTAACACCTTAATACATTGCACGTTAACACGCTCATGAATAAACGCATCTTATATATAATGTTTTTAATACTGGGCTTTGCCAACATGGGCAAGACACAAGTTATTGATGCACCGCGCCTAGAGTGTGTTACCAAAAACAATTCGAACGGCGATATTATTTTATCGTGGGGCACCCCGGCCAGTAATAATTGCGGGGCTTTTGTTCAATATACTATTTATGGTTCTTCGGTAGGGCCTAATGGCCCATTCGATTCGGTGGTTGCAGTTACCTCGCAAGCAGCCACTACCTATGCCCTTACCAATTACCTTGCCGTATCTAATACCTGGTATTTTTATATGACTACAACATATAATTGCCCGGGTTCAACATCGCTTCAGTCGGATACGGTAAGTACTAACGGCCCAGCTACGCCGCAAATAATAAATGTAACTGTAACACCGGCAGGCAAAGCGGTTATTAACTGGGCTCCCGACCCTTCGCCTCAAACCTCTTTTTACATACTTTATTATTATCTGCCTAACGGCAATGCATCAACAGCTATTGATACAATTTATGGCCGCTTGAATACCACTACGGTTGACCCACTGGTAAGCGCCAACGATACCTCGTGGACGTATACCATGGCTGCGGCCGATAGTTGCGGCAATGTAAGTTCGTACACTACTATTTGGCACAATACCATTTTGGCTCATGGCTCAATAACCGAGTGCCAAAGAAACCTAACCATCTCCTGGAATAAATATAACCACTGGCCACAAGGTGTTTTACGATACGAGATTTGGGTAAGCACTAATTTGGGGCCCGATAGTTTGGTGGCATCAACCGACAGCTCAACGTTTATATACCATTACGATAATTTTAACGATGGCGATTCGCTGAATGTTTTTGTGCGCGCTATAAGTGCTGCCGATACTACGGTTACATCTAACAGTAACACAATTGGCATTCATGCTTTGATTGTTCAGCCACCGGCATATATTTATCTTACCAATCTTACGGTTGATGCGGCCAACCATGTTGACGTAACCTGGACCGTTGATACCATTGCCCAACTGGTTTTGTACAACGTAAACCGGGGTAATGACACTACTGATTTTGGAAGTTTGTTATCGTTTCCGGTGCCCGACCCACTTCTACATTTTCAATCTTATATCGACTCTACCGGTTCGCCGCAAAACAATCCGTACTTCTATAATCTGGTTGCTTTAGATAGTTGCCAGAACCAATACATTGCGCCTTATGGCGAAACAGTAAATTTGCAGGGCATTTTATATGAATACTATGTAGCACAATTAAAGTGGAATAATTTTGTTTTGAAAAACGCCACTGTATTGCACTACAACCTTTATCGCGATATGGGAACCGGTTACCAGCTAATACAAACTTTTCAACCGGGTGTAAATTTGTATTATGATTCGCTACAACAATTTTTAAATTCACAGGGCACCTTCTGCTATAGAATTGAAGCTGTGTATGATATTAACCTGCCAACACCCAGCAATTACCACGATACTTTGAGTAGTTTCTCGAATGTGGTATGTGTTATTCACCGGCCTATTATTTATATACCTACTGCTTTTTCGCCGGGTAGTAATGTTGGTGAGAATACAACCTTTAAACCGACTATAATATACGGCGCACCGCAGGGATATTCGATGACTATTTTTAACCGGTGGGGTGGAATAGTTTTTGAAAGCAACACCCTGGCCTTAGGCTGGGATGGCACCGACCATGGCAAAGAAGCCACTATGGGCGGCTACGGCTACGTTATACAATTTACTGCTGATGACGGGGTACAAATACAGAAGCAGGGAATTGTAATGCTGATTAGATAGAAGTATTATCAATCATAACTTCACCAACTTCCTAACCACACTATATTGTTGCGAATGAATATGCAGCAGATAAATACCCGGTGATACATTCATTTCAATTTCCGATTTAAGGTTATTTATTTTCGACCGGTGAACTATTTTTCCTTCGCTATCAAAAACTTCCATCTCTGCTCCTATTAAACTATTGCCTACTGTCACCTGATAATTGCCAACTGATAAGGGATTGGGATAGATGCTGATGCTTTCTTGCTTTAAATCGAGTATTCCGGTGTAATACCAATCCATCTGGTAAGGGTCGAGAATAATGCCGGCACCACAAGGACCGCAACTATCAAAATTGAGGTCAAAA
>CAIXGR010000039.1 GCA_903919075.1 uncultured Bacteroidota bacterium
CCACGCAAACCCCAGCGCATTGAAATATGCCCTGCAGCAATGTCAACAATCATTTTAGGAATAAAAAACGGATTGAAGCGCGGCGCTTTATTAAGTGCCAGGTTGGTAATTTCCTCAATAAAAACATCTAACCCTCCAATGCCCGAACCCCAAATAACACCTATCCGGTCTTTATTTACTCCAGGTAAATCTAATCCTGCATCTTTAATAGCCTCATCGCTTGCTACTAATGCAAATTGTGCAAAGCGGTCAAGTCGGCGTACTTCCTTTTTATCAATAAAGTTGGTGGGGTCAAAATTCTTTACCTCGCAGGCAAACTTGGTTTTATAAAGCTCGCTGTTAAATCTGGTAATAGGGCCTGCACCGCTGGTTCCTTTTAATAAAGCATCCCAAAATTCGGGCACCGTATTGCCTATTGGCGTTAACGCGCCCATGCCTGTTACTACTATTCGTTTAAACATATTACGACTATGTTTGAATTTATCCAGAAATTATTTGTGCCCGCTATATGGCACATCCAAGCGCCCTCCACAAATCTTTGCCGCTTTAAACATTTGCCAAGTGTGTTTTGTTGCGCACACCTTCAAAACAGCTTTAAAAAAAAGTGGCAGACTTTCATCTGCCATCTCCGTTTTTTCAGTAATTAATTTACTTGCTTATTGTTTTTTCAAGGTATTCAATTGCTTGACCTACGGTGCCAATGTTTTCGGCTTGCTCGTCAGGAATAGAAATATTGAATTCCTTTTCAAATTCCATGATCAGCTCAACTGTATCCAAAGAATCTGCTCCGAGATCGTTGGTGAAACTTGCCTCGGGGGTAACCTGGCTTTCTTCAACGCCCAACTTGTCAACGATAATTTTCTTTACTCTTTCTGCGATGTTTGACATGTTTTTAAGATTTAAATGTGGTGCGAAAATAAAAACATCCCCTACGTTGACAAAAAATAATTTGATATGTTAATTTTTGGGCTGATTAGTGACAACAAAAACATATTATATAGTATTGACATTGAACTTTTTATGTGTTTTTTATGGCAATATTGACTTCTGTTCGATTTACTGGCAAAAACCCGAAAAAAGCCCCTTTTACGCTGAAATGCCTCAATTATACATTTGCCAAGTAATTGTAATTTCACCCAGCAATTCACTATTTACTTTTAGTATTTAGCCCTAAGTATTAAATCCAATGATTGCTTTTTGGCTGTCATCTTCATACTTTATACTAAATACTTAATCCTCGTTTATGGCCGATAAGAAATTGAAAAACGAACTGGAAACTAACTATCGCCTGTTAGGTATAGCCTCTTCGCTTAAAGAATATACTTTGTGCCATCACCTTAATCTTTTCCTGGGTTGCGATTTCAGAAAACTCGAGCCGCTGACATTTGAACCTAAAGACCGGACACGAAAAATTCAATTCAGCATTTTTAAGGCCGAAGATGAAGAAGAGAATAATATATTTGCCGTCTTCGGAAATAAAAACCTGGGCGAATTTCTGTTGCCCGAAGTAAACAACTTCGATTATATTTTACAGATAACCGGTAAATATTCCGATGAGAAAATGAAGGGATTAACAGATGCCGTGAAACAGTTTCCAGAAGTTGTAATGAGCGCTGAAATACCTATTAAAAAAATTAAAAGTAAAGAACGGCTTATCTACCGCGAAGAAAAAGAAGCTCCGGTGCGATTCAAAATTCGGAAAAGCCCAAAATAAATTTGCAGTCAATGAAAGTTCGAGTAAATAAAACAAAGATTATAGCCACTTTCGGCCCCGCCTGTAACGACATGGCAACGCTTGAAGATATGGTGGGTGCGGGTGTAGATGTATTTCGCTTTAATATGAGCCACGGCACCTACGAAGATCATTTGGAAGGAATTAAAAAAATCCGCCAAATGAATAAAGAGCACAATTTAAATGTTGCCATTTTAATTGACTTGCAAGGCCCAAAAATTCGTATCGGCGAGGTGCGCGATAATATGGAAGTGCTGGAGAAAGACCAGATTATTGAAATAACCAATATTGAAAGTGTAAGTACTTTCAAAAAGCTTTATATCAGTTACAAAAACTTACCGCAGGAAGTTAAACCCGGCCATTCTATTTTAATTGATGATGGTAAAATACAATTAACAGTAATCGAATCCAATCATAAAGACCTCATCAAAGCAAAAGTCGTTACCGGTGGCAAAATAAGCAACAACAAAGGCGTAAACCTGCCCGATACAAAAACCACGGTTCCTGCGCTTACCGAAAAAGACCATAAGGATTTAAAGTTTGCCATGGATAACGGCGCAAATTGGATTGCTCTTTCTTTTGTTCGTTCGCCGGAAGATGTGGAAGAACTAAAAGCCATCATCGGCAAAAAAAACTCTTACATGAAGGTGATGGCCAAAATTGAAAAGCCCGAAGCCTTAATTGAATTAGACAGCATTATTAAAATTACCGACGGCATTATGATTGCCCGCGGTGATCTTGCAGTAGAAGTGCCGCAGGAAAGAATGCCCCTGATACAAAAAGATATTATTGCCCGCTGCCTTCGTTTTGCCAAGCCGGTAGTTGTAGCTACGCAAATGATGGATAGCATGATTGAAAATCCCAATCCCACCCGTGCCGAAATAACTGATGTAGCCAACGCTGTAATTGACGGAACCGATGCGGTGATGTTAAGTGGCGAAACCTCAACCGGTAAATACCCTGTTAAAGTAATACAGGTAATGGAGAAAATTTTATCAAACGTTGAACAGGCAAATATTATTTACGACAAGCATCAAAGTGCAGAAAACACATCCGAAACTTTTATCAGCGATGCTATTTGTTACAGCGCTGCCCGACTTAGTTCCGAACTTGGCGCTAAAGCAATTATAGGCATGACCTTTAGCGGCTATACCAGTTTTATGCTTTCAAGCTACCGCCCAAAAGCCAACATTTATATTTTTACTGAGAACATGGACCTCCTCAATTCATTAAGTATGTGTTGGGGCGTGCGCGCTTTTCATTACGATAAATTTGAAGGCACTGATACATCTATTCACGATGTTATCAGAATATTAAGAGAGAACCGCCTTTTAAAGAAAGGAGACCTTGTAGTTAATACCGGTAGCATGCCCATGAGCCACCGGGGGCGCGCAAACATGGTAAAAGTAACTGAAGTAGAATAAGTAATTAGTATTCAAATATGTTTTGCGGGGAGCGGTTCTCCCTTTAGGAGTTAGAGGGTGCGGGGAGCCGGAAAATATATACTTGCGAAAAACACACATACATTTAAAACTAAAAACACAACATATGTCAATCAATGTATCGCTGCTAAAAAAAATATGCGAAACGCCTGGTGTGCCGGGCCACGAACAAAAAGTACGTGAACTTGTTCAACGCGAATTAAAGGGCCTGGCCGATGAAGTTACAGTTGACAACATGGGCAATCTTATAGCTTTAAAAAAAGGAAAGAGCAGCAGCAAAAAAGTTATGGCTGCCGCCCACATGGATGAAATAGGTTTTATTATAAGCCATATTGATGACAACGGATTTCTTCGTTTTCATCCACTCGGTGGCTTCGACCCTAAAACCCTTACTGCGCAACGCGTAGTAGTGCATGGCAAAAAAGATGTTATAGGTGTAATGGGCACCAAACCCATTCACTTAATGACTGCCGAAGAAAGAGTAAAGCCACTAATACTTACCGATTATTTTATCGACCTCGGAATGAAGAAAAGCGAAGTGGTAAAAATTGTAGAAGTAGGTAACGTAGTAACCCGCGAGCGCGAATTAATTGAAATGGGCGATTGCGTAAACTGCAAATCAATCGATAACCGCGTAGCGGTTTTTATCTTGATTGAAACCTTGAAAGAAATGAAGGGGAAAAAAATTCCGTACGATTTTTATGCTGTATTTACCGTGCAGGAAGAAGTAGGTATTCGCGGCGCGCAAGTTGCCGCACACCATATCGACCCTTACTTTAGTTTTTGTATCGACACAACAATTGCATTCGATACGCCCGGTTCAAAGCCTGAAGAAAATGTAACGAAGTTGGGCGAAGGCGTAGCTATTAAAATAATGGATTCATCAGCCATTTGCGACTACCGGATGGTAAAATACATGAAAGAACAGGCCGGCAAAAACAAAATTAAATGGCAGCATGAATTATTACCTGCCGGCGGCACCGATACTGCCGGTATGCAGCGCATGGCAAAAAACGGAACCATAGCCGGCGCTGTTTCAATTCCAACTCGCCACATTCACTCGGTTATTGAAATGGCACATAAAGACGACATACAGGGAAATATAGATTTGCTAACCACCTGCGTAAGCAATTTAGATAAATATGATTGGAGTTTTGTGTAGCTTAGTGGGGTGATTATTTAATCTCACAAGCACAACCTCTAATTATGTGGACCAAAAAAGATAATTCCCTCAAAAAAACTTTCAAATTCAAAAACTTTAATGAAGCCTTCGGCTTTATGACTCGCGTGGCCCTCATTGCCGAAAAAATGGACCATCATCCTCACTGGATAAATGTATACAACCGGGTTGAAATAACTTTAAACACTCACAGTGCCGGTGATATTGTTACTGAAAAAGACCGAAAGCTGGCCAAAGAGATTGATAAGATTCGTTAGTTACAATCCCTGTGTTTCTTCTTTTACCTTTTTCTTTGGGCTAATATAAAATACAAGGCTTAAACCTACGCTACTACTTGCCAAACTAAGGGTATGGCTGTTAATTTCGCCATAATAAGTACCGCTATTAATGGGAACATTATTATTCTGGCTACCCGAGTTTATATTAGTATAAGAAACCACTTCTGTTCCTTTTCTGCCAATATACGTAATCCCTAAATTCGCCGAAATCCCTAAAGCTAAGTTTTTATAAAAAAAATACTGCCCGCCTAGCATTAATCCACCACCTACTGAATATCCGAAAGGATAAGTGGTGGAATTAATTATCTGGCTATAATAGTCTGTTGCCACTGTTACCGAATTTGAGCTGTTGGATAACGTAATGGAACCTGTTCCAAGCGAAAGATTAGCGCCGGTGTATAAATCAAGATTACTTTTTATTTCGAAATGATAAAGGATAAACGGGTTTATACTCAAAGCCATGGTCTTGTTTGAACTGGTTGTTGTTTGCTGGCCAATAACATAAAACCCGCTCTGGCCTGAAGGGTGGTCATAATAGGTTTGTTGGGCAGATATGCTAGCGGCGGTGCTTTGTGAATATTGAACATTAACAGAAGAGCCTACCTCCCAATGGTTGGTTACCAAGCCGCTAAAAGTAAGTCCTTGTATAGCTGTTCCATTAAAACTCACACCATACTTTACTCCGAAATCGCCAATAACTGGTTTATTAGTTTGTCCGGCCGCTAATAGGCATATTAGCATGGTTATAGTTGTAAAATTTCTTTTCTTATTCATGGTTTTTTGGTTTTATTTTGAAACTTGAAAACGTGTTAAGGCAGAAATATAGATAAATATTAATTATGTATTCTAAAGAGCAACAGCATCAACTTAATTTGTTAACTGAAAAAATAATTCAGCATAAAGAGTCCCTTTCCGATAAAGAAAAAGCAGAGGCACTAAAAAAAGCAATCAACTACCATGACTGGCGCTACTATGTGCTAAGCGAACCCTTAATAACCGATTTCGATTACGACCAGATTTTTAAAGAGTTAAAAAAAATTGAAGCCGATAATCCTAAGTTAGTTACACCCGATTCTCCAACACAACGGGTAGCACGCGCCTTAACCAGCGATTTCGAACAGGTTAGCCATTTGGTTTCCATGCTCTCGCTCGAAAACTCGTACAATGCCGATGACTTAAATGACTTTGACAGAAAAGTAAAAGAGTTTACCAGCGAAGATAAAATCGACTATTGTGTTGAACCCAAATTCGACGGTGCAAGCATTGCGTTGGTATATGAAGATGATATGCTTGTTCGCGCAGCCACTCGCGGCGATGGAGCGGTGGGCGAAGACATTACAAATAATGCCAAAGCGCTGGCCTCCATTCCACTTACTGCAGCATTTTCAAAACATGGAATTTATAAAATAGAAGTACGCGGCGAAGTAATTATACGCAAAGATGTTTTTGAAAAAATGAATGCCGAGCGAAAAGCTGCCGGCGAAAAAACTTTTCAAAATTCACGCAACACCGCCTCCGGTTCATTAAGATTAAAAGACCCTAACGAAGCCGCCAGCCGAAAACTGGAAGCGGTTTTGTATCACGTAAGTTTTGCTGAAGATAAAAACGGAAACAATTTACTTGCCGGTAAGCTCCATTCTCATTTTCATACTATAGAAATATTATACGATTGCGGATTTAAAACACCCATCCACGAATTAAAAGTTTGCCACAATATTGACGATGTACATACTTTCATACAAACATGGGAGAAAAAAAGAGTTGGTTTTAATATTGAAACCGACGGCATGGTTATTAAAGTAAATGGCTTGAAGGAACAACAAAAATGCGGCTACACCTCGCACCATCCGCGTTGGGCTATGGCATTTAAATTTCAAGCCAAGCAGGCGCAATCTAAACTTGTGGATGTTGAGTATCAGGTGGGAAGGACCGGTGCCATTACACCGGTAGCTAAAATTCAACCGGTGGCCTTAGCCGGCGTTACCATTTCATCCATCTCATTACACAACGCTGACTTTATTACCGAAAAAGACATTCGCATTAACGACACCGTAATTGTTGAGCGCGCCGGCGAGGTAATTCCATATATTGTTGGCGTGGTAGCTGATTTGCGCACCGGTAAGGAAAAGAAAATTGATTTCCCAACACAATGCCCATCATGCGGAGAGGATTTAGTAAAACCTGAAGACGAAGTAGCATGGCGTTGCGATAATGCCGATTGTCCCGCCCAGGCCGAAGAACGCGTCATTCATTTTGTTTCGAAAGATGCTATGGATATTGATGGCTTCGGGCGTGCTATTGTAATAGATTTTATTCAGCGCGGGTATATTAAAACCATGGAAGATATTTATCGCCTGCCATACAATTCCATTTTAGAATTAGAAGGCTGGGGAGGAAAATCTGTAGAAAACCTAAAACAGGGAATAGAAGAATCGAAAGACCGTGCCATTTGGAGGTTGTTGAACGGACTAGGAATTCGGCATGTGGGTGTTACTACTTCAAAAGACCTAACTGCACATTTAAAATCTATTCTTGATTTGAAAGATTATAGCCTCGAAGATTTGATAAACATAGAAGGTATAGGCCCCAAAGTTGCACAAAGTATATTCGAATTTTTTAATAACGAAGGCAACATCCGCTTACTTCACGCATTAGAAGAATTTGGTGTAAACATAAACAACCGGCCGGCCGATCTGCGCGCCAAAAACAATAAGCTGGAAGGAAAAACCTTTCTGTTTACCGGCAGCCTTCAACAATTTACCCGCGACCAGGCTAAAGAACTAGTTGAACAAAACGGCGGCAAATTATTAAGCGGCGTAAGCGCCAACCTTAATTACCTAATAGCAGGCGAAGAAGCGGGCAGTAAACTATCGAAGGCAAAAAAAATACCGTCCATTCAAATATTAACCGAGGATGATTTTTTAAAAATGATTTCGTGACAGCAATTAAAACTACTTGGCTGCCTTTAAAAACTCGTAAATCTTTTTCCAATCGCGGGTTTCAACCGCCACAAAAGGTTTTAATTGTTCTGCACTTTCTTTAATATCTGTTGCGCCTAAATTTCTGCCATCATTCATAAAAACACTCATGCAGCCCAAATTCTTTGCGAGTTTTACATCCGTAATTCTATCGCCTATTACAAATGAGTTGGGTAAATCATATTGCTCCGAAAAATATTTCGTCAGCATACCGGTACCCGGCTTGCGCGTTGGCAAATTCTCATGCGGGTATGATTTATCAATACAAATTTCCGAAAACCTTATCCCTTCGTTTTCAAAAACGCGAACAATAAAATTCTGCACCTTCCAAAAATCTTCTTCAGGAAAATCAGCTGTGCCCAAGCCATCTTGGTTAGTTACCATCACTAATTCATAATTCAGTTCGCGCACTATTCTTCCCAGGTATTGAAAAACCTCCGGGTAAAAAATCAACTTTTCAAATTGCTCAATCTTAAAATCATCTGTCTCCAATATCAATGTCCCGTCGCGGTCAATAAATAAAACTTTCTTCTTTCCCATGCCGTAAGTTTACGAAGCCTTTTTCAGGATTCGTAAATTTTCGCTATAGAATATCCTTTCTCCACCTCACAAATCCGTTAAGCCTACACAGGCTCGCCAGTCAAAATATCACTTTAATAAAATTAGTGTATCTTTAATCTACTAAATTAATAGACTATGTTAGATTTCTTGCGCCTGCCTTGGCACTGGTCAATTGCCGGTGTCCTCATCGGCCTTACCGTTCCGGTGCTATACCTTATAGGCAATAAACCGTTTGGCATTTCCTCTACTTTCAAGCATATCTGCGCCGCATGTCTTCCTGCTTCAACACCTTACTTTAATTATAATTGGAGAAAAGAAACATGGAACCTGTTTTTTGTATTCGGCATTTTTCTGGGCGGCATCGTTGGCGCTACTGTTCTTGCCAATCCTAACCCAATTAAAATTGCCGCTCCCACACAAGCAGACCTAACACAATTAGGTATAACCCAATTTTCGCAACTTGAACCAACAGATATTTTCAGCTTCACTGGCCTACTAACCGCCAAGGGATTTATCATGATTGTAATGGGCGGTTTTTTAGTGGGCTTTGGTACTCGCTATGCCGGTGGCTGTACTTCCGGCCATGCAATTACCGGTCTTTCAAACTTTCAGCTATCAAGCCTTATTGCAACTATTTGTTTTATGCTGGGCGGCTTTTTTGTTACTCATTTGGTGTTGCCTTTAATTTTCAAACTTTAAAAACTGTAGTTATGAAAGAAATTAGTGAAGAAGAAGCAACCAACCACCAACAAACAACCGAGTCGTTTAAATCAAAATTAAAATACGTTTTGGTCGGAATTTTCTTTGGTATTGTATTCGTAAAAGCCGAAATAGTTTCGTGGTTCCGCATACAGGAAATGTTTCGCCTACAATCCTTCCACATGTACGGCGTTATTGGAACGGCATTTGTAGTAGCCGCAATTTCCACCTTAATCATCAAAAAGTTTAAAATCAAAACTATTTATGGCGAAGACGTGGTGTTTGGCAAATCAGTATTTCATAAAGGCAATATAATAGGCGGGCTGCTATTTGGTTTTGGCTGGGCACTTACCGGTGCATGCCCCGGCCCCATTTATGGCTTAATTGGTAGTGGCTTTCCAGTATTTATTGTTGCGCTCGCAAGTGCAATAGCCGGCACTTATATGTATGGTGTTTTTAAAGAGCGGCTACCGCATTAGATTTCTTACTATCCGAAAGCCATTTAGGCAACACCAATATACCAAGTAACAGATACAAGTAATAAGAATATATACGCCATACCAATACAATAGCCGCAGATAAACCAACCGGCATAAACTCGCAATTAACAGCTATAAAAGAAAGCTCAGCCAGCCCACTGGCACCGGGTGTTGAAGGAATTACAAGAAAAAGCCATAGCACATATTGCCTTGCAAATATTTCAAGCATATTCAGGCCGCCGGTCGAAAAAGCAAACAATAAAGCATTAGCAAGCAAATAGCGTGCGGCCCAGTTAATCAAAGTAGCAATACTCATTTTAAACCAAAACGAAAATTCTCTGCCTTTGTATTCCAGTGCAGTAATTTCAATTTCATCGCCCAAATGCATTAGGCTGTCTTTAAACCGGCTAAATAGTTTGATAGTTGAAACACGGTGAAAAAACTTTTTAGCCGAACGCGGCAACCAAAAAAGCGCTACGCCAAAAAACAAAGCCATGGCACAAAAAAACACATAGCCAATCCAGGCTTTGGAGGCCAGCCCGCGCAGCGACTGCATAATTGCATGGCCCGCAATATCGGGGCAGTCGGCATTTATAATCAACATTTGTTGCCCCAGTTTCCAATAAAGCAATGCGAACACCACAACAAAAGCCACATTATCTAAAAAGGTATTCAACACTAATGCAGCTATACTTCGGCCGTAACTCAGCCCGCTTTTTTTAAGCACCCAAAGTATAAAAGCTACCTCTCCTAATTTTGGTGTAATGGCGGCACCAAACTCCCACATTATAATTGCTTGAAATGTTCTTCGCCAGCTTAACTTTTCGCCAGTGCTTAACCGTATTTTATACATAAAAGCAAAGTCGCGAACTGCAATGGCAACCAGGCCCAAAAACAAACCCAAAAACATTTTTTGTGAAGGATGTATTAGGCGAAGCGCCGACGGATGAAAATTAGTATAGAAAAGATATAACGAAACACCCAGGCTAATACCAACAGGAATGATTAGCCTTTTTAAATTAATTTTTTGTTTGGGAACAACTATGGCTTCCGACATGAAGGCGGTATAATTTGCAGGGCTAAGATTTTTTTAATTCTCCTGTCCGTCTAACGTAACTTCGCTTTGTTCTTCAGCAGGGCCTGCTTTTTCTAACCAGAAATTATTGTAGCCATCGCCAATCAGAATTTTTATTTGTTGTTCCTGTATTAGTTCAAGCATGGATAGAAACACAAACACTGCATGAACACGATTTTCAACACCCTCAAAAATATCTTCGAAAGGCGTTTTCGCACCACCGGTTAGCTTTTCAATAATCATCATCTTCTCCCCTTGTATAGTATAGGGCGGGGTTTCAACGGTATGTATTACTTTATTCTTTTCTCTCGATAGCCGGTCCAACACATTTTGAAATGCTTTAAGCATTCTGAACATCGTCAGATTTTGCATTTCAAAATCAGTTTCAAAAATTGCAGCTATTTCCCGGTTTTCATCAAGGGCATTGCCTCGCTTGGTAATATTTTGGCGGTCTTCTTCAAGTTTGCGTAACGCTTCTGTAGCTTCTTTAAATTTCTTGTATTCAATCAAACGGTTTACCAACTCATCGCGCGGGTCAATTTCCGCACCGGTAACAGGATCCACATCTTTGCGTGGCAACAACAATCTTGCTTTAATACGCATTAAAGTAGCCGCTACCAGAATAAATTCGCTCGCCAACTCAATATCCAATATTTCCATTCCGTTGATGTAGGAAAGAAAATCATCTGTAATTTTCGAAATAGGAATATCATAAATATCCAGCTCGTCGCGCTCAATAAAAAACAGCAACAAATCGAAGGGGCCTTCAAACTGGGGTAATTTAATTTCGTAGGTATCCTGCATAGCCTGCGAAGATAAGGTTTCGCGGGCAAGTAGCAAGTTTAAGGTTGCGGTTTTATGCGGCTGTTTTTATTAAAAAACGGCCTTTGCAATCTCTACCGTAGCCTCGCTCCTGCTCATGGTATAGTAATGTAAACAAGGAACATTCGCCGCTTTCAGTTCTTTCGATTGTTGTATAGCCCACTCAATTCCAACGCGTTTAACCGCCTTGTCATCTTTACACTTTTCAACCGCATCGGCTAAATCTTCAGGAATATCAATATGGAACATCTTAGGCAAGTTGGTTAACTGCGCTTTGGTAGCCAAAGGTTTAACACCCGGTATAATCGGAACATTAATGCCTATCGCCTTGCATTTTTCAACAAACGAAAAATATTTTTGGTTGTCGAAAAACATTTGGGTTACTATATAATGTGCGCCGCAATCTATTTTATGTTTCAGCCATTTTAAATCGGTGGCCAAGTTTGGCGACTCAAAATGTTTTTCAGGATAACCGGCAACGCCAATACAAAAATTGGTTTTCAATTCGTTTTCTGTTTCCTCATGCAAAAATCGTCCTTTATTCATATTACTTACCTGGCTTACTAATTCCGAGGCGTGCTTATGTCCTGCTTTAGCTTGCGCATTTGATGTTGGATTTTTATCTGCATCACCTTGCAACAATAACAAATTAGTAATACCAAGGTAATGAAGTGTAAAAAGAGCGTCTTCCGTTTCTTCCTTTGTAAATCCACCACACACTAAATGCGGAACGGTGTCAACACTAAACCGGCCTTTTACCGCAGCACAAATTCCTGCAGTACCCGGCCGCTTGCGCAGTGGAATTTCTTCCACAAGCCCGTCTAATCTTCTTTTATAAATAATTTCTTCCCGGTGGTAGGTTACATCTATAAAAGGAGGTTTAAACTCAAGCAATGGCTCTATCACTTTTAACAAATCATCTATCGTTTTCCCTTTCTGTGGGGGAAGCACCTCAATACTAAAAAGAGTACTTCGGGCGTTATTTAAGTGTTCTATTACGTTCATGCCATGCAAATGTATAAAAGTCAATATTTAATCAGTTTTTATTTAAACTATAATATATGAAACGATATTCTGCATTGGCAATAGCAACCTTGTTGTGTATTGCTACCTATGGCCAACTTGGCTTATATCTCGGCCTTCGCGGGGGCGCGGGGGGCTTGCTTACTAGCGACCAGCTTAACAATATAACTACCCTTGACGGGGGACAAAATGTAACCAGAAACTTCCCGGGCTGGTCAACCAATGTTAAAGGCGAGGCTTTATTCGGTGTTTGGAGGTTTCGATTGGGGTACCAGTTTATGTACAATTTTTCTCAGCCAACAACTACCTACGGCGGCCCTTATTATGGCGTTGATAACAGCCGGGTTACCACCTATTTTAGTAGTTCGCAAACTCAAATTTTTGCCCATTATTTTTTACTGGAGTTTGCGCTTATAAATCGCAAACATTTTGGCCTTGTACCGGGTATAGCATTGGGAAGTTACAATGGATTTAGAGTAGACAATAATACCGGTAAAAGAGTTCCGCTGTCAGATGTTACATACCACCGTTTTTCAGTAGGTGCCGACTTAAATGCTGAAATAAAATTTGGCCGTTGTACTTTCTTAATAGGCCCTAACTACTATATGTTCAGCTTACAAGATAAAGCCAACAACAACTGGCACGAATACCAACACTTAATAGGTGCTGATATAGGGTTAAGGGTGAAGCTGCTTTAGTTTAGCTGATCCGTAAAATCACGCGGCTCAAATACTGGAGAGCGTTTTCGGCCTCTGTTTAACTCATAATCATAAACAGCCGTAAACAGGTTTCGGAAAAAGGGCAGGGCTATGCTTTCGTACTCGTAAATATCGTCGTTCAATATTTCGTCCTTGTTAGTATATATAGTGGCACTTATAAAAAACTCAACTTTATTTAGTGTGTCTTCAATATAGCTGCAATCGGTAGTAAATCCGTAAGCCTCGCCCACTTTATTAAATATCCTGATATGGTCCGGCGCATGTGCATTGGTGTCTTTTAATGCTAAATAGAACTTTACTTTATTATCCGGAAACTGATATTTAGGCGATAAAGATTCGCGCGGAAACATGCCCAGATACTTTTTTATAAAAGCATAATCCACTGCTTTAAGGTTAAGCTTACGCGATTTTGGCTGAATGTTGGGGAATATTAATGAAATAAGCACCCGGTGCAAATCAAGCAAAGAAACATAGTTATTAAAAGCAAAATCTTTAGGCGGGCCAATACCATCGGCATTCAAAAATCCCCTGCCCACTACCGTATTCATATTCCTAACCTTAGGCTCGCCCGGGTTAATAGTTGCCGGTTGAATATATTTTAAATGGCCGGTGCCCTTATCGTAAAAAAGAACAGAGCTTGTAATGCGGTTCTGAAAGCTATCGCAATTTGCAAACCTGCTACATATTGTTGCCGATGTATAACCAAGCTCGTGCGCGCGCTTATTAAAATAAGCCTGCCCCAAAAAATCGTACAGCGGATTAAACGCATGATTGTTACTTACCAGCAACATTTCTTTAATCATTTGGGCCGGTGTACAAAGGGTAGCCCGGTAGCTTTTATAATTTGTTTCATTTGGGTCGCCACAAGGGTCGCCCGAAACTACCATTGAATCATAAACAGTAACGCCTAATTTCTTTTTAATATTATTTATTTTCTCAATAGCCAAGGGTATCTCCAAAAGTTTAACCATGCTGGCGCAGTAGAAATAAGTGGCGTTGGTATCAACACAATAGGTAGTTAAGTGGGGTCGATTCTTATCATCGCGGTCTATTTGTGTGTATATAATTTGCAGCCGGTAGCGCTTGCTGTTTTGCAATACCGAATCAAATTGTTTCGGGTGTTCGTGTAAAATATTCAACAATATGTTTTCACCCTTCCCCTGTGCCGAAGAGAAAAACACTGAGAATAAAAAAATAAAACATTCGTAGCAACGGTTCATTTTTTCGTTTTATAAGCCCATTGGCATTTGCTGTTGTAGGGTTTGCAAAAGCAACGCTTACTATTTCTTTATTGCCTTCATCAGGTTCTGGTTATTAATATTACCCCAGTGGTATCCCAACGAAAAACTTAAAGGCTGAACATGAGAAGAATCTGATTTATATGCTTTGTCAAGAAGCTCATCTTTAATCCACGGAAAATCACTCACCGGTTTAGCATAGTGCCCATATAACTTCATTGTCCAAACGTTTTTATCAAAATATTTAAATCCAATACCGGTATCATCCTGCAAAACCGATTTGCCCTTTTTAAGACAAAAATCGCGAATAGCAGAGAAGTCCGTAGAATTCATCAAATATGATGCCGCTTTGGCGTAAACATAAAAATCTGGCAATGCATTCAGGTAGTTTTGCAAAGCCTTATTGTCTTTAAACGAGGTCATGCCCTGATAAGCATTATCGCCAAGGTTAGTTCTGAAATAAACAATTTTACGTAAAGTATCTACTCCCTGTGTGCGGAAATATATTTCAATAAAATCATTGGTATGAGAAGGCACTGAATCTGCCGATAATGAAACTACTGTGCCATCATTATTTAAATGCTTATTGTAAATAGCTACCACCGGGTGGTTGGTTCTTTCCAGAAATAAGCACATCAAAGGAATTACGCCATTCACTTTTACCCTCTGTAAATCCTGCACCATTTTACGGGTAATAAAATAGCTTTTACCAAACACATCCTGCAGCGATTGGTAAACCGAGTTTAAATAAACTGTTGCTTGCGCACTATCCATTTTTTTAAAATCAGGAATACTGCCATACCGCTCCAATGCAATCATAACATATTCGGTTGCATTAGGGTAAAACTGCATCGCATGCAATATATCCGGGCCCGAAAAAGGATAAAATAAAACACGGGACTGCTCATGCTCCGTTTTCATTTCCGCATCAGCCCATTGGCGCATAAGGCTTAACCGGTTAACTTCAATTTTGCTGAAGTTAGAATCCATTTCAGCCACATATTTTTTATTTAGCGGGCTATTCAAAATTTTAGCCGGCACACTATTTCCCACAAGTGGTTTACCTGCAAGAAACAAGCTATAATCGCGCAATACCGAATCTTGAACAACACTCTTTTCTACAGCAGAAGTTGTTTTAGCCGTTGTTGATGTGCTTTTTGTAGCGGTGCCCGGCTGGCTATTACAGCCCTCGAAGAAAAAAACAAGAATTAATAAGTGCAAAAGGTACTTCATAATAAAAACTTTAAATGCGTTACTGTGATTTTTTATCCTGGTGTTTCGAAAGATTATGCGCTGCAAAATAAACAAGCATTCCCAATGCCACAATGCCAAGTCCTATTAAACTGGGCATAGTGTTATTTTTTATCCAGAAATACATAAACCAAATATTAGCTACCACAAAAAAGATGGTTGTAAACGGATATCCAAATGTTTTGTATGGCCTGTTTATTTGTGGGCGTTTAAACCGCAACACTATAACCCCTATAACTGTAAGTGTTGCAAAAAGTGTTAGCACAAACGTGGTATAACCCAAAATAACACTAAAGCTTGAAGTGAAAAGAATAACAAGCGCCACTGCACTTTGAAACCATATGGCAGTAGCCGGTATGCCGTGTTTGTTCCTTTTGCTTACAATGCGGAAAATTGAAAAGTCTTCTCCCATTCTTTGCACCACCCGTGGCCCCGCAATAATCATACTGCTTATAGTCGAAACCAATAACAAACTAATAATAAGGCTAACCACTTTGCCCCCGTTCTCGCCAAAAATATATTTAGCCGGTACAAAAGCAACTTCTTTTACACCTGCCATTTCCGACGCCGGTGCCACGTACAAAAAAATAAAATTCAAAAACACGTAAAGCAAAGTAACAATAGCTGTTCCCGAAATAATAGAAAAAGGAATATTGCGTGAGGGGTGATGTATCTCTCCGGCAATATAGCTGGAAGCATTCCATCCGCTGTAAGCAAAGTTTACATACACTAACGATATAGCAAACCCGCTACCAAATATGGCAGTAAGCGTTTCTTTGCAGGGTACAAAACTTACCGGTTGTGGATGAATAAAAAACCCTGCAGCAATAAACAACACAATAAGCAGCACCTTAAGCAAGGTTGCAAAAGATTGGAAACCGCCGCCAACCCGGTAATCAATAGTTTGAATAATAGTAATACCTATTATTACCGCAGCCCCAATAAAGCGTGCATCATAACCGGGAATAACATTGCCAAAGTAACCGCCAAGCAAAGACGCCGCCAAAGCAATAGGCGCACTAAATCCTATAATAGCGCTTACCCAACCCGAAAGAAACCCAACGGAAGGATGGAAAATTTCGGTTAAAAAATTGTATTCACCCCCGCTCTTTGGGAATGCAGCACCCAACTCGCTATAAGCAAAAGCGCCACACAAGGCTATTACTCCGCCAAGCACCCATAAAATTATAATCGAAGCAAAATCATGCAGGCCAAGCAATTGATAGCCCAGGCTACCAAACACGCCAGTGCCAATCATATTGGCTATAACAACAGCGGTTGCGGTATTTAGGCCGTATTTTTTGCTCATGGTTTAAAAGCTGGCAAATGTATATTAAAACAACATAGATTTTTGAAAGCCGCATATAATAATCTTCTTTGCATATATGAATGATGTGAGGAAACATGACCCCTATGCCGTACTGCGTATTGCAGAATTCCGGAATCTTCAGCTTTCGCGTTTCACCTTAACCTTTGCCATTCAATTAGCCGAAACCATATTAGGATGGAAGGTTTATGAATTAACACACGACAAACTGGCCCTAGGGTTAATAGGCCTTAGTGAGGCTTTGCCTTTTATCCTTACCGCCCTTTATTCGGGCCATGCTGCCGATACTTACAACCGCTATAAAATTATAAACCGTACCATTTTTATTTTGTGGCTTTGCTTTGCCGCCATCACTTTTTTTATGTTTAATGATGCCCTGATATTAAAAACACATGGCATTTGGCCTATATATTTTGTTATTGGCATTTCGGGTATTGCACGTGCATTTTATGCCCCCTGCCTACAGTCCATTGTTCCGCGTATTATACCGCGAGAGTTATATGCCAACGGCGCCACCTGGAGCAGCAATACATGGCAAACCGCTGCAGTTACAGGCCCCGCATTCGGCGGCCTTTTGTATGGAATGTTGAAAGACCATTACCATTCAGATATTGCCGAAATTGGCTCATTCTCGGTTTCACTTTTTCTTATAGCAGTTTCGGCGTATACATTTAATCGGCTACAGGTTCGCGAAAACCCACCCAAAGAAAAAAACGAATCGCTCACCGAATCACTTAAAACCGGCCTGCGATTTGTTTTTAATAAACAAGAAATGCTAGCGGCTATCTCATTAGATTTATTTGCCGTGCTTTTTGGTGGCGCAGTAGCCTTACTGCCTGTTTACGCAAGCGATATTCTTCATGTTGGTCCGCAGGGTTTGGGCATATTACGCGCAGCACCATTTTTGGGCTCGGTAGTTATGGGCTTCTTTCTTGCCTTTAACCCGCCTACCCATAATGCCGGCAGAAACCTGCTGATGGCGGTGTGTGGCTTTGGCTTAGCTACCATAGGTTTTGCTGTATCGCAAAATTTCACCTTGTCATTTGCCATGCTTTTTCTTACCGGTGTGTTCGATAATGTAAGCGTTGTTATTCGCCAAACCATTATGCAGGTAATAACACCCGACACTATGCGCGGCCGTGTAAGCGCAGTGAACCAGATATTTATCTCATCATCTAACGAAATAGGCGCGTTCGAATCGGGGCTTGCAGCCAAATTAATGAACACGGTTCCCTCGGTAGTTTTTGGCGGCTGTATGACTTTAGTTGTAGTAGTTGTAACTTATATGCTTGCCCCTAAAATGAGAAAGTTAAAATTGTAACGCTTCAAAAACTAATTGCTCTTAATTTTTCTACTTCACATCCCATCAATTACATTTGTTTTATTAAAAACAGGCGCTTGCTAAAACCCTTCTACCAAAACAAACTTATTGAAGCCGGTTGCGATGAAGCGGGGCGCGGATGCCTTGCAGGGCCTGTATTTGCCGCTGCAGTTATATTGCCTCCCGATTTTAAAAACGAAACACTTAACGATTCTAAAAAACTTACGACCAAACAACGCGATGAGCTTCGGCCCATTATTGAAAAAGAAGCCATTGATTTTGCAGTAATGAGTTTCGATAATATTAAAATTGATCAAATAAATATTCTGAACGCTTCCATACTTGCTATGCACGGGGCTTTGAAAAAATTGAACAAAAAATTCGAATTTATTATTGTTGATGGCAACCGGTTCAAGCCCTACAAAAAAATTCCACACCAAACTATTGTTGAAGGAGATGGCTTATACATGAGCATCGCCGCCGCCTCTGTACTTGCCAAAACCTACCGCGACGAATACATGCAGCAACTTCATAAAGAATATCCTTTATACAATTGGCAAAAAAACAAAGGCTATGCTACCCGAGAACACCGCGATGCAATTATGCAACACGGCTACACCCCACTGCACCGCCGCACCTTTGTACTTAAAGAATTTCAGTTGCAGATATTTTAGTTTTCCATCTATTAGTTGAAAAGCTGTAAACTTGCACTGCTAATTAAATCACATGAAAACAAAACTACTTCTGCCCTTTTTCTTTTTCGTGCTTTTAATAAACCGTCTAAACGCACAAAGTTTTTTTGTAAAAATAAATGGCGGCTATGCCTGGCCTGGCTTTTATAATACCCAAAATATAGTGGGGCCTAAAATAGACCCTGCCACCCCTCTTACAGATGCGTTAGTGAATATGGCCGATATCAACGACTCTGCAAAAACATATAAAGCCACTCATGGCTCTTATGGCTCTGGGGTAAATATCAACGCTCGTTTCGGCTATATGATAAATCCATATTTTGGGGTTGATCTTGGCGTGTCATATTTAAGTAGCACAACTATTTCATGCAACCAGGTCCGACAAATGACCGGTCCCGGTAGCGCTATACCATACATATCCGACAACTATTACTTAAATGCCAGCATTGCAACAAATACATACGGCTTATCGCTAATGCCCTCCATTACAGTTACAGGTGCTAAACCGGGCTTCAAAGTATATCCTTACGCACGCTTGGGCATTACCCTTCCGGTATGGGGAATCGTTATACATAAGGTAAATATTCAGGTTGACCCATATATATCCCCTCTAACCAATAACAATGTATATTTCCTGGGCACCAACAATCAAATTGTTTTAGAAACAAAAGGCACTGTATCTATAGGCATAAATGGTTCTATAGGTATTGCATACAAACCGCTGAAGTTCCTCGATGTCTTTGCTGAAATAAACGGGCAATATCTTGATGTGCGCGGAAAATCTTCGGTTGTCACAAAATGGGATGCCGATGGTGTTAATCAAATTCCCGCGCGCGGTGTTTACCGTACTCAATTTAATTATGTTGATGAATTGACATCCGCTTCAAATAATAAGGCACAGAATCCCAACTATGACCCTAACAAACCGAAGGATGATGTCCGGCCAACAGCACCTTTTAGCAATTTAGGTTTTAATGTGGGCGCAACTTTTTATTTCGGTAAACATGCCGATAAAAAGAAAAAAAACAGTGCCGCATCTAACAGCGTTCCTGAAGCTAAATAATTTGAAGATGACGCGCTTTTGCTTTATAATAGCATTATATTTACTTTATTACTATGCTTAAAAAACTTCTTTTTTCAAAAAACATTGACTGTGGCTTATTGCTTGTTAGGGTTGCCATAGGTTCATTAATGCTTTTCTCGCACGGGTTAGGTAAATTATCAGGCTTTAGCGAAATGTTTCATTCTTTTCCAGACCCCTTAGGCATAAGCCCTGAAGCAAGTTATTCCCTAACGGTATTTGCCGAGTTTTTTTGTTCTCTGTTTTTAATATTAGGGTTATTTACCCGTGTTGCAGCCATTACACTTGTTATCAATATGGCGGTAATTATTTTTATCATGCAACTTCATGAACCGTGGAGCAAAAAAGAATTTGCTGTACTTTTTTTAATCCCCTATCTCACCATATTGCTTACCGGTGCCGGAAAATATTCTTTAGATTATTTATTGTTTGAGAAAAATAGTTTAAACAAAAAATAAAATCCACTCATCACCAAAAACAGAAAGGGACAATTTGAAAATTGTCCCTTTCTGTTTTAAATTAAACTCGTCGCTTTGGTTTCTATGGAAATAACCTTCCATAATAACGAGGAAAAGGAATAGACTCACGAATGTGCGGCAAGCCACAAATCCAGGTTACCATACGCTCTAACCCAAGCCCAAAGCCCGAATGCGGAATATTTCCGTACTTGCGCAGGTCCAGATACCACTCAAATGCTTGCATAGGCAAATCGTGTTCAACTATTTTCCTTTTCAGTTTTTCAAGATCAGTTTCACGCTCGCCACCACCTACTACTTCGCCGTAGCCTTCCGGTGCCAGCAAATCCACCCCTTTGGCATAGCCTTGCAGCTCTTCATCCTCTTTCATATAAAAGGCCTTAACAGCACCCGGCCACGTATGCACCATCACCGGTTGCCCAAACATTTTAGTAAGCACTGTTTCATCGCTTCCTCCAAAATCGTTGCCGCGCTCAAAGTTTTTTGCGCTGTTCAACCATTGCGGCATGTTCGATAACTTTTCTTCTAAATCTTTAATGTCGTTTTTCAGCTGGTCAACCTTAGCCTTGTTGAAGTTTATTTCCCCTTTCTTCAATTCGCCCGAGGCAATTTTTTTCTCGCGCTCTTCAATATCTTTTTGTAAAGTAATGATTGATGATTGCAGGCCCTTCTCTTCTTCGTCAAGCATCTGCAAACTTGTTCTTCCGTTTACATCCTTTTCGCCTTTAATAATGCTCACGGCATCATCGTATTTCATACGTATAAATGGTTGCCTTACTTTTTCAAGATAAGTTGTATCGCGCTCAATTACTGAAAGTTCGCTTTTGCATTTGTCAAGCACACTGCCCACTATATACTGAACAAATTTTTCAATCACATCCATGTCCATCTTCAAATCATAGAAAGCCATTTCAGGTTCTATCATCCAAAATTCAGAAACGTGCCTTCTGGTCTTCGATTTCTCTGCACGGAACGTAGGCCCGAACGTATAAATAAGCCCCTGAGCCATAGCCATGGCCTCACCATACAATTGCCCCGACTGAGATAGATACGCGGGCTCGCCGTAATAATCAGTTTCAAACAATGTTGAAGTTCCCTCACAGGCGTTACCGGTAAAAATGGGCGCATCCATTTGCACAAACCCATTCTCCTGAAAAAACTTATGGATAGAAAATATGATTTCGTTCCTAATGCGCATAATAGCCCATTGCCGTTTCGAGCGCAACCACAAGTGCCGGTTATCCATTAAAAAATCAATACCGTGCTCCTTCGGTGTAACCGGATATTCTTGTGCTTCTGCAATAATTTTTACTGCTGTAGCATGTACTTCGTATCCGCCAAACTGCCTTTCGTCTTTTACCACCTTTCCGGTAATAGACAATGAGCTTTCTTGAGGCAACTTCTTCGCGCTTTCAAACTGGTCATTACCTACGGCATTCAAATCAATTACACATTGTACAAACCCCGTCCCATCGCGAAAGGTCATAAATACTATTCCTTTGCTGTCGCGTTTTTGTGCGTTCCAGCCTTTCATCTCTACCTCTTTGCCTTCGTATTTGGCGAGGTCTTTAATATAAACCATAGCTTAAAAATTTACTTCTTTTAAAATTGGACAAAAAAATCTACTAAAAATCAGTCTCATTTAATATAAACAAAAGATTGCGAATATAAAAAAGCAATTCGTCTTGCGAAAGGTTGACTTATGTGCTAAAATTGCTTTATTTTATTGCTCGAAGGTATATACATAGTGTTTTTTCACCATTATTACCTCAACTGTTGTGATTATTTAATTGTTTTTTAGAAAATTTGCTGCCGTGTTAAACCAAAGATTACAACAAAAGCTTTTACAAAAGCTATCGCCCCAACAAATTCAGTTAATGAAAATGTTGCAGATTCCTACCGCCCAATTAGAGCAGCGGATTAAGGAAGAGATTGAAACCAACCCTGCATTAGAGGAAGGAGAGAATAACGAAGACGAAACACCTGAGATTTCTGAAAGTACTTTGCCTGAAGCCGAAACTAGAACGGATGAAAGCGAAGAAACAGAAACGCCCGAAGAAGATGCCAAGGTAGATGATGAAATTGATATGGGTGAATACTATGATGAAGATGATGAAGGTGTAGCCGAATACAAAACTGCCGACCCCGGCGAAGTTTACGACCCTGAGAACGACAATAAAAGCGTGCCGGTATCTACCGCCGCTACATTCCACGATTATTTAGAATCGCAAGTGGGCATGTTGGACATGGACGAACGCCAACAGGAAATTGCCTTGCATATTATTGGTAGTATTGATGATGATGGATATTTGCGTCGAGACCCTGATGCGATTGTTGATGACTTGGTCTTCCGTCAAAACATTTCTACCCACGAAAAGGAAGTATTTCACATCATTGAGCAAATTCAAAAATTTGATCCTGCCGGTGTTTGCGCCCGCTCCCTTGAAGAATGTTTGCTGATTCAACTAAAAAGAAAAGAAGACCCTACTGAATACACACAGCTTGCAATTAAAGCTATCGAAAAACATTTCGACCTGTTTGCCAAAAAGCATTACGACAAACTGGAAAACTTAATGGGCATTGACGACCAAAAGCTAAAACGTATTATCGAGGAAATTACAAAGTTGAACCCTAAACCCGGAAGTTCTTTTTCAAGTAGTTCCAACGAAGGAGAAATAACTGTTATCCCTGATTTTATTATTGCCAATAATAATGGCGAGTTAGTTCTTACGCTCAGTTCGCGCAATGCGCCTGAGCTTAGGGTAAGCAATCATTTTAAAGAAATGATTACCACATACAAGCAGGCCAAAATAAAAAGCAAAGACCAGAAAGAGGCAATCTTGTTCGTGAAGCAAAAAATAGATTCGGCTAAATGGTTTATTGAAGCTATACAATCACGCTACAACACCATGCTGCATACTATGAACGCCATTATGGAGTTCCAGAAAGAATATTTGCTTACCGGTGATGAATCGCATCTGCGCCCCATGATATTGAAAGATATTGCCGATAAAACGGGCTTAGATATTTCTACCGTTTCGCGTGTTGCCAACAGTAAATATGTACAAACCGAATTCGGAACTATTTCACTCAAATACTTTTTCAGCGAATCCATGACCACCGATAGTGGCGAAGAAGTTTCGACAAGGGAAGTGAAGAAAATTTTAAACGACCTCATTGGCGCCGAAAGCAAAGACAAGCCCATCAGCGACCAACACCTTACCGAAATACTAAACCAGCGCGGCTATAACATCGCCCGCCGCACCGTTGCTAAATACCGCGAGCAATTGAATATACCGGTGGCAAGGTTAAGGAGGGAGTTATAACTTTCATCAAAATGAAAAAAGCTGTAAGTCTTTTTCTTCTTTTCACCGGTAGTTTATTATTACTAGCTGGCTTACATGAAATGTATACCTGGATTTTTGAAGAACGTAGTAGTTCACATATACAAAGTGTAATTGCGTGCTATTTATTTGGAGGGTTTGCCATAAAATACGGGCTTAAGTATTCTGGCAAAAAGAAAGCGAATACAATTGGAAGTTAAAGCCCAATCTTTACCCCTTCATCCTAATCTTATACGAAGGAAACGGCATCTTAAAAAGATTCAATGCCTTAAATGCGGCTTTTCCGGTAGCGTCATTTTTTCTCAATCTTGGCAAATCGGCATCTAAAGAAAACTTCAGCACTCGGTAGCGGATCAAATCAGTTCTGTCATGCTCCTTTCCCTTTTCATCTATCCACTTATTTTCAAAACCACCGTATAAGTTTTCGCCTTTATATCCAATAGCAAGGCACATCCAGTCGGGTTTAATGGCCGGTATAAATTTTGATGGATTCACAGAAACCCATAGTGTCATATTATTATAATCTTTCAATAATCGCTCAGCAAAAGTTTTCCCAAAAAGATTATCTGCACGTTCACTCAATTCTCCCGCAGGGTAAGGGCTTTCACTTCCGTTATAAGAGTACTTGCACATAATGCGCTGCTCCTCCCACAATAAATACTGCGTCATAGCCAGCGATGCGCCAATAAAATTCGCCATCAGGTCACTCCACGATGCGCCCCACTTGGCAGAGTAACCATCCCAAATCTCAATACTGCTATGAAAACTCATCCCTAAAAAAGCCGCCGTAATTGCCGCGCGTTTATTATCAACTCCCGACCATCGCAAAAGTTCATACGCCCAAACCGTCTCAAAATATGCCCCGAATATGTGTCCGGTCTTATCCATCTGGTTCCACTCCCGCCGGTCATCAAACCAATGAAAAGCATTTCGTTTATACAACCGGTACCATGCAAAATTTAACCAGGTAAAAGTGATTGTGTAAAGGCCCGCAATAACAAAACCCAAAACATATAATCGTTTCCTGTCTGGAAGGTTCGCACTTTTCATTAATGACGTGACCGCAGATGGCTTAGCTTGCTTCGCTTTATCCCGAACATAATCAGCATAAAGAATATATATAATGATGACAAGAAGTATAATCATGTGTGCGGTTCCGGTAATTTATTTCACCAACAAAGAATCAAACTGTGCCCGGCTGCCATTAAACACATCCGCATCGGCATTACTATTAATGCCAAGCAAATCGGCTTTATTAGAATGCTGCCAAAACACCCACCGGATGCCCTCATCCGGATCTAACTCCTGCTGGTAATAATTCGAAATCCAAAACGGATACTCTTCAAAGTCATCAGCCAAATAATCTTCAACAAAATTTATGTTCGAATAAATAATGGGCTTTACCTTATACTGCTCTTCAATTTTATGAAGATATACTTTTAGTGTGGCCACAATTTCATCTTTGCTTTTACCGCGCACCTCCTCAACATCAACCGCCGGAGGCAGGTCTCCGGCCTGTAACTTTACCGTCGAAGTAAAATTCTTCGCTTGTAGCTCGGGGCTCCTGTCCGGCAAAAAATAGTGGTAAGCTCCCCGAACAATATGATGGTCTCTGGCATCATCCCAATTCTCATCAAACATTTCATCTTCTATAACCAGGCCCTGTGTTGCTTTAATATATACAAACTGAAAGTTAATAGTATCGCCATGTGTATTTACAGCCTGCAACTTTCGCCAGTCAATAACATCCTGAAAGTGCGACACGTCAATACCATGCACTTCATATCCATCCGGAAAATCTGAGGGTTTAAAATTCGTTTTGTAATACCGGTGGGTAATGTACCGGTATGCCCTGCGCACATATTTCCTGTTCTGATAAATAAAGAGAATAAGCACTGCTACTAATATTATTTGCAGCAGCCTTTTTGTCCATAAGAGAGTTTTACTCTTTTGTTTCGCCATTAATTAAATGGTGGCAATTACTTTTAGTTCGATAGCAATAGCAGAAGGAAGCGCATTCACTTCAACAGTAGTACGGCATGGTTGATTCTCTTTAAAATACTCAGCATATATCCGGTTAAACGTATGAAAATCTCTTTTCATATCAACCAGAAATACGGTTACGTCTACAATTTTATCCCAGCCACTTCCAGCGGTTTCAAGTGCTGTCCTTACGTTTTTAAAAACAGAATGCACCTGCTTCTCAAAATCAAAGGTTTTGTAATTGCCAAATTTATCTAACTCAAGCCCGGGTATATTATCTGTACCCGCCTCGCGTGGGCCCATGCCCGATACGAACAATAAGTTTCCAACCTTTTTTGTGGCCGGATATAATCCCATAGGTTGCGGAAGTTTATCGCTCATAGTTTACGGAGTTAATCAGAAAATTGGGAATACAGGAAATCGGTTAAATATTATTTGAATATAAGAAACAGAATTTTTCTGTTTAAATTTTAATGCAAACATTTTTTGCTTCCGTAAAAAACCGCATCGCTTCCCATCCACCTTCGCGGCCTACCCCGGAGGCCTTAACGCCGCCAAAAGGAGTCCTTAAATCGCGCAGCAGCCAACAATTAATCCATACAATGCCAGCTTCAATTTTTTCAGCTACTCGATGTGCTCTGCTTAAATCAGTGGTCCATATAGAAGATGCCAAGCCGTACTTAACCGAGTTAGCCATAGTCAAAACTTCCTCCTCACTTTCAAAAGGCGTAAGCGTTACTACCGGTCCGAAAATTTCTTCTTGTTGAGTGCGGCATTTATAATCTAAGCCTTCAATAACAGTAGGCTCTATAAAATAACCTTCAGCACAACGCCCCTCTATTTTTAATTCTTTACCACCGCACAAAATTTTTCCGCCTTCCTGTTGCGCCAGTTCGATATATGACAGAATTTTTTCTTTGTGTTGTTTTGAAACAATGGCGCCCATCATCGATTTTTCATCCTGCGGGTCGCCGGTTTTTAATGTTTTAACGCGGGCAACAAATGCTTCTTTAAATTTCTCGTAAATGGATTTCTCAACAAAAACTCTTGAGCCACACAAACAAATTTCGCCCTGGTTAGATAGCGATGCGGTTACCGTTTGTTTTACTGTTTCATCAAAATCGCAATCGGCAAAAACTATAGTAGGATTTTTGCCACCTAATTCTAACGACAACTTTTTAAACATTGGCGCAGCTGTAGCTGCAATTTTTTTACCGGTCTCTGTGCCACCGGTAAAAGATATGGCTTTAATTTCAGGATGTTCAATAATTGCTTGTCCTGCTTTACCGCCTAAACCATGCACTATATTCAAAACTCCTTTAGGCAAACCGGCTTCAATACAAACTTCTGAAAGCAGATATGCTGTGTAAGGTGTTACCTCGCTTGGCTTAGCAACCACGCAGTTACCGGTAGCCAAGGCCGGTGCAATTTTCCAACTAAACAGATATAGGGGGAGGTTCCAGGGAGAAATGCAGCCCACCACCCCAATAGGCTGGCGCAAAGTATAGTTAACTCCCATTCCCGGCATCTGATGGCTTTCAGAAGCAAAATGCTGAAGCGCCGAAGCATAAAATTTGAAGTTAGAAACGGCGCGTGGAATATCAACAGCACGAGCAAGCTTCAAAGTTTTCCCGTTATCTCTTGACTCTGCCGCCACAAACTCATCCATTCTTTTTTCTATGCCGTCAGCAACTTTCATCAACAACATCATGCGCTCTTCCAATCCGGTATTGCTCCATGCGGCAAACGCCTTCTTAGCCGCATCAACAGCCAATTGCACATCCTGCGAATCTGAGTCAGGAATTAATCCATAAACTTTGCCGGTTGCGGGCTCGTAATTGTCGAGATGTTTTTTCGAAACAGCCTCTATCAATTCACCGTTAATGTAGTTTTTAATAGTTATCATATACTATAAGTTATAAGCAGGCAGTTCTTCCACCATCAACCGGTACATTAATGCCGTTAATATACGCCGCCGCGGGGCTTGCTAAAAAAGCCACTGCATTTGCAACCTCTTCGGGCTTTCCAAAACGCCTTAGTGGAATTGTCTTCAGCATCTCCTCTTCAATCTTTTCTACCGGTGTGTTTGTTTTCTCGCTTTTAGTTTTAATCAGGCTATGATGGCGGTCCGTTTCTGTAGCGCCTGGTAAAATATTGTTTACAGTAATTCCAAATTCTCCCAATTCATTAGCCATGGTTTTGGCCCAGCTTGCCACTGCTGCGCGAATAGTATTACTTACACCAAGATTAGCCAGCGGCTGCTTAACAGATGTTGAGATGACATTAATAATTCTTCCATACCCATCTTTCTTCATCCCCTCCATAAAAAGTTTGGCAAGAATATGATTGCAGATAAGGTGCGATTCGAAAGCAGCAATAAACTCATCTTCCTGCGCATCTTGTATTTTCCCCGGGTTAGGCCCACCGGTATTATTAACTAATATGTGGTACGTTTTATTGTTCTTTTTAATGTGGCGCTCTACCACGCTTTTTACTTTTTGTGGCTGGCTGTAATCAACTGCTACATAATCGTGGCGCTGGTCGCCTTTGCCAATAAAACTCAGGTCTATCAGGTTTTGCATTAAGGCCTGTTCATCGCGCCCCACCAAAGTAACATTTCCGCCAAGCCGCGCCAGCTCAAAGGCTACTGCCTTGCCTATTCCTTTACTGCTTCCGCCTACAAAAGCATTTTTACCGGTTAAATCGAGATTCATATCACATGACAATTAAGAAATTGGAAAAATAAGTAAAAACAGAGTTTCAATCTGTAACTTTACCCCACAAACATAATTTTCTTATTGCTGTAATTTTCTTAATTTTCTAACATGATAACAAGACCTTTAAATTTTAAAAAGTGGATTGACGAGCACCGCCATTTATTAAAGCCCCCTGTAATGAACCAGGTAGTATATAAAGGTAACGACGACTTTGTGGTAATGGTAGTAGGCGGTCCCAACAAGCGCAAAGATTTTCACTACAACGAAACTGAAGAGTTTTTCTACCAGTTAGAAGGCAATATCGTTGTAAAAATTGTAGAGGATGGAAAAGTGGTAGACATGAATATTAACGAAGGCGACATTTTTCTCTTGCCCGCACGCACTCCCCACTCTCCCCGCCGCCCCGAAAATTCCATCGGTTTAGTAATGGAAGTAAACCGCCCACAAGGTGTATTAGATGCCTTTCAATGGTATTGCGAAAGTTGCGGCAATAAGCTGTACGAAGAAAAATTACGTGTTGATGATATAGTAAAAGACCTGCCCGGAGTAATGGAGCGCTTTTATGCTAATAAAGAGTTGCGCACTTGCAAAAACTGCGGCACTGTATTAGAACCGCCGCAATAACCTTGCCCTTATTACTAAATTAAGTCTCTCTCGCCGCGGCGGAGAGATTTAGAGGGGCTCTAATTCGCCAACTCACTCATAAACTTAATCCGCACCAGGTGTATGTCTTCTATCTCCACATTGTCGTTCTTAAATTCTTCGAAAGCCGCTTCTAATGAATCGCTGGTTGCGGTTCTGAAATAATCGTAGATGTAGCCAATCAATTCTTCATCTAAAATATTCTTCAGGTAGTAATCTATATTAAGCTTGGTGCCCGAGTTAACTATCGTTTCTAATTCGTTGATTAAATCCCCCCGCTTCATGTTCAGCATCTTCGATATTTCATCAATCGAAATCCGCTTATCAATAGCCTGAATAATGCGCACCTTGTCGCCGCTTTTATTCATTACACTCTTCACCACAAAATCAGTAGGGCGGTCAATTTCATTTTCATCCACATACTTCTTAATCATGTCGGTAAACTTCTTACCATACCGGTCGGCCTTGCCTTTGCTTACACCGGTAATATTAATTAGTTCATCGGGCGTAATTGGGTATTTGGTAGCCATTTCTTCCAGCGAAAAATCCTGGAAAATAACGTACGGCGGAAGATTGTTTTGCTTGCCAACCTGTTTACGCAGTTCTTTCAGCATACCTAACATTTCCGGGTCAAGTACTCCGCGAGAGCTGCTGCCATCGTCTACCGATACTTCCGAACCATCATCTTCATAGTTATGGTTTATCGAAACCTTCATTGCCGTTGGCTTCTTTAAATACTCATGCCCCTTCTTGGTAATTTTCAGCACGCCGTATTCTTCAATATCCTTATCAACCAAACCATGTAGCATGGCATGGCGGATAACCGAGTTCCAATGGTGCTCATCTTTATCGGCACCAATGCCAAACCACTCTGTTTTATCGTATTTAAAGTCAGTAATTTCTTTTGCCTTTTTGCCTATCAATACTTTTACCATATAAGGCAGGTCATGCTTTTCTTTCAAAGCGGTTACCGCTTTAATTACAATTTTAATATCGTTGGTTACATCTATTTTCTCTTTCGGGTGCTTGCAATTATCGCACATCTTATTACAGTCCTTAGCATCAAATGGCTCGCCAAAATAGTGCAACAAAAATTTTCTGCGGCACTCTGCCGATTCAATGTATGCAACAGTTTCATTAATCAGTTGAATATTCCGTTCACGCTCTGCCACTGTTTTATCGCGCAATAGTTTTTCAAGTTTCGAAATATCTTTGTACGAAAAATAAACCGCGCATTCGCCATCCAACCCATCTCTACCGGCACGGCCTGTTTCCTGATAATAATTTTCAAGCGATTTAGGAATGTCGTAATGTATAACGAAACGGATATCCGGCTTATCTATACCCATGCCGAACGCTATGGTAGCTACAATAACATCCATTTCCTCCATCAAAAATGCATCCTGTGTGTTGGTTCTTACTTTACCATCCAGCCCGGCGTGGTATGCTCCGGCCTTTATGCCATTTGCGCGCAATACCTTCGACAGGTCATCTGCCGTTTTTCTATTAATAACATACACAATACCCGATTTGCCATTACGCTGCTTAATAAACTGAACCATGTTTTTAATGGCAAGCTGCGGTGTTTTTTTAGGGCGTATCTCATAAAACAGATTGGGCCGGTTAAACGACGAAATAAATATGTCGGGCTTTTTAAGCAGCAGCGTTTTTACAATATCGCTTTGCACTTTGGGCGTAGCGGTTGCGGTAAGTGCTATAATGGGAAATTTCTGGTCTAATGCCTCAATAATCTCGCGTATTCTGCGGTATTCAGGCCTAAAGTCATGCCCCCACTCCGAGATACAGTGTGCTTCGTCTACAGCTATAAAACTAACTTTTACCTCTTTAAATAGGTCTACCGTTTCTTGTTTAGTTAAAGTTTCAGGGGCTACGTAAAGCATTTTTGTTTTGCCGCCTCTAATATCCTTTAGCACAACATTGCGTTCTGTGCGGGTTAAAGATGAATTCAAAAAGTGGGCAATATTATCTCTCGATGAATAGTTTCTAACCAAATCCACCTGATTTTTCATTAAGGCTATAAGAGGCGAAATAATAATAGCTACGCCCTCGCTCATTATAGCCGGTAATTGATAACACAATGATTTTCCGCCTCCTGTGGGCATAATTACAAAGGTATCCTTGCCGCTCATCAGCGCTTTAATAATCTTTTCCTGATTGCCTTTAAATGCACTAAAGCCAAAATACTCCTGTAGCGCCTCTTCCAAGGGCAATGTTGCTATTTCCATAATAAACGTGTTTAATAATCAATCTGGGTAAACTTTCACTCTAATAGCGTCATTTTTAAATCTTCGTCAATTTACTAAATTTTTCTGATGAAAAGGCAGCGAATTTACAAACAACTTTTTTTGCGCGTAGGTTTATGTATTTTTGCCGCTTTTCGTTAACAAAATTTTTATACGATGAGTAACGTTTATGTGGCAATTATGGCTGGTGGCATTGGTAGCCGCTTTTGGCCTAAAAGCCGGGCCGCCAAGCCAAAACAGTTTCTCGACATCCTTAATACTGGTAAAACGCTCATACAGCTTACTTACGAAAGGTTCCTTGATATTGTTCCGAAAGAAAATATTTATGTGGTTACTGCTGAGGATTACACCAGCTTAGTAAAAGAGCAACTGCCCGACATTAAAGACCACCAGATATTAAAAGAACCCGTACGCCGTAATACTGCGCCCTGTATTACTTATGCCTGTCATAAAATTTATACGGCCAACCCCAACGCCACTATTATTATCTCGCCTGCCGATCATTTAATTCTGCAGCAGGAAAAATTTTCGGGCGTAATAAATAAGTGCATTGATTTTGTAAAAGACAACGGCCTGCTTGTTACTTTAGGCATTACTCCAACACGTCCGGCTACAGGTTATGGCTATGTTCAGTTTGTTGACGAACATTCGGCTTCTGGGTTTTATAAAGTAAAAACTTTTACCGAAAAACCCTCGCTTGAAATTGCTTCCACTTTTTTAAAAAGCGGCGACTTTTTATGGAACTCAGGCATGTTTGTTTGGAAAGCAAAAACAATTCTTGAGGCTATCAGAAAATACCTGCCCGAAATTGGCGATGCCTTCCGCGATGGAGAAAACCATTACAACAAACCGTCTGAAGATGCTTTTATTAAAGAAGCGTATTCGCAATGCACCAATATTTCTATTGATTACGGCGTTATGGAAAAAGCCGATAACGTTTACACCCTTCCTGCCGAGTTTGGATGGAGCGATGTTGGCTCTTGGGAATCATTATACGAAATTTATAACCACGATTATTTGGGCAATGCTGTTGCGGGAAAAAACGTAAAAATTTACGACTCAGCCAATAACATGATTATGGTGCCTAAAGATAAATTAGTTGTATTGCAGGGCCTTCGCGATTATTGTGTGGTTGACACCGGAGACGTTTTATTAATCTGCGAAAAATCGCAGGAGCAAATGATAAAACAAATTACAGTTGATTTAAAAGTATCGAATCTCGATAAATATCTTTAAATGCCAATGAGTAAATTTGAAAATTCGGAAATGAGTAAATGAATACAAGTTTTCATTTCATTTTCAAATTTTCGAATTTCCAAATTTTCAAATTAATCTAATGAACTTCCCCTCCTCAATAAATTCTAAACTTCCCGCTGTAGGCACTACTATTTTCACAACCATGTCTACATTGGCGAAGGAGCATAACGCCATTAACCTGTCACAGGGGTTTCCTGATTTTAGTCCACACCCGGCACTGATTGAAGAAATGGAAAAAGCCATGCGCAATAACAGCTTCAATCAATACCTGCCCATGCCTGGCTATTTGCCTTTGCGCGAAAAAATTGCAGAGAAAACCGAAGCGCTGTACGCTGCTAAGGTTGATCCAGAAACAGAAATAACCGTTACAGCAGGAGGAACACAGGCAATCTTCACCGCCATACTTTCGGTGATACGTGAAAACGATGAGGTTATTCTTTTTGCGCCTGCATATGATAGTTATGCTCCATCAATTGAGCTTACAGGCGGCAAGGCCATTTATTACGACCTTGAAGCACCCGATTATAAAGTAAACTGGCAAAGCGTTAAAAAGCTCATCAACCAGCGCACTAAAATGATTATCATCAACACGCCCCACAACCCCACCGGTACTGTGTTAAGCACTACCGATATGGAGCAACTGGAAAAGCTGGTGAAGGGAACCGACATTATTATTTTGAGCGATGAGGTATATGAGCATATTCTTTTTGATGGGCTGCAACATTTAAGTATCCTGCGTTATCCAAAATTGGCGGAGCGCAGTTTTGTTATTAGCTCTTTCGGAAAAACATATCACACCACCGGTTGGAAGTTAGGCTATTGCATTGCACCCAAAAACCTGATGGCCGAGTTTAGAAAGGTGCATCAATTTAATGTTTTCAGCGTTAACTCTATTGCGCAAGTGGCCTACAGCAAAATACTTGACCGCAAAGAACTTTACTTAGAACTGAATGATTTTTACCAGCAGAAACGAAATTATTTTCAGCGTGCTATTCAATCATCACGTTTCAAACTTTTAAAATGCGAGGGCACTTATTTTCAATTGGTGTCATATAACCGCATCAGTAGCGAGCGCGATACCGAGTTTGTTCGCCGTATGACAAAAGATATGGGCGTAGCAGGTATTCCTGTTTCTGTTTTCTACCGGCATAATATTGATAACAGTGTAATTCGTTTATGCTTTGCCAAAGAAGAAGAAACGTTGAAACGCGCCGCCGAGTTGATTTGCAAAATTTGATTTTTTGTCCTCCGCTGGCGGAGGAGTGGGTAAGCCTGAGGGGAGCAGGAGCTGGAGGGCTCCTATAAACAACCAAGGCTAATACTATTCTAATTATCTTTACACAGAATCTTAGCTATGTCAGATAATCTCACCATAACACTCATTCAATCTTCACTACATTGGGAAAACCCCGAGGCCAACCTCAATATGTTTTCCGAAAAAATTACTGCCATAAAAGGCAAGACTGATTTAATTATTTTACCCGAAATGTTTAGCACCGGTTTTAGCTTAAATGCCGAAGCTCATGCCGAAGAATCAAAAAGCAGTTCGTCGATAGAGTGGATGAAAAACACTGCCATGCAAAAAGACTGCGCCATTGTAGGAAGTCTCATGCTAGAAGAAAGTGGTGAATATTACAACCGGTTGATATGGATGAACAGCAATGGCAAGTTTCAACAATACGATAAACGCCATTTGTTTTCGTTTTCAAAAGAAGAACAAATTTACACTGCCGGCACAGAGCGCTTGATGGTTGAATTAAACGGCTGGAAAATTTGCCCATTAGTTTGTTATGATTTGCGTTTCCCCGTATGGAGCAGAAACAGCAATGACAACACCTACGACCTGCTGATATACGTTGCCAATTGGCCTGAGCGAAGAAATTATGCATGGAAACAATTGCTGGTAGCGCGCGCTATCGAAAACCAATCCTATGTAATCGGAGTAAATCGCATTGGCAACGATGGCAACGACCTTTATTATTCTGGCGATTCAATGGCAATAGATGCCCTCGGTAATATATTGTATCATCGCCGCGATGAAGAAGATGTTTTTACCATTGAATTAAAAAAGGAAGACTTAAACACAGTTCGAAAAACATTTCAGTTTTTAAAAGATGCCGACTCGTTTGTTATAGACTCCAAATCAAAAATTAAGGGACATTAAAATATATGCCGCTACTAAATAATGAAGAAAAGAATGAAGAAGAAAAAAGCTTCGCATTCCGCTGGTACCAGGTGCGCAACCTGGTAAAAGAACAATTCGGCCAGCGGCCCGATATTAATGCCATGCTGTTTATTATAGGCATTAACGAAGTAGGCATAGTAAAAGAAAAATGGGAGAAAGAAGAAAAGCAGGATTTAATGCACGTAGCCGTTTGCAAACTCTTCGCTTCCGAAGGTTATTATAAACTTACCGGTGTTGATGACGACGGCTGGCCACATTACGAAGCCGTGCAAGGCATCCCTAAACTTGTTTTAAAAGAACAAGATGAATTGCTGAAGAGGAAGATTGTGGAATATTTTGAAGCGTTATGACCTGTACAAATTAAACTTTTCGCTTAAAATAGTTAGTAGCTCATCAAACGAAATCTTTAACCCATTAGAGGTTATATATAAAGGGCTGTCGGACATTTTGTAATTCAATTGCAATAATTTTCTCTTAAAACCGTTTTCTTGCCTGCTAATAAATTCTTGAGGATTTTTTAACCATATCGATACAAGGCGCTTCCTATTTATCTTTGTTACCGAAATTTTTTCGACATCAGACCAAAGTATTTGCCCGACCGAAAACCCGCTGGAATTATCGAATATCCCGTTTGTGTCAATGATCAATCCGGGACTTTTGTCAAATAATTTTCGAAAAATAAACATTGCCGTTAATCCAAAAAACAATATGGAAACATAACCGACAATCGAAATCATAGTCGGGTCAAAAACGGGATTGTTGATTGTTTTCGGAGCAACGACAAACTGCAGGCCAATTGCAACAAATGCTAATGCGCCTAAAAAAAGGAAGATAAGTTTTACCCTGCTGATAGGAATTTCTATTCGCTGTTGCGCTATTACCATCGTAAGTTTCGTGATATTATTTCTTCTTCTCATAATACGGCACCTCATCATGTGAAACCGTTTCCGCCTGCTTCCAGTATTTTAAAGTTACCACATGCCCATCAGGCGTATGCAATAATCTTCCAAAAATTGCATTGGTGGCATTAAAAGAAACATCGGTAACACCCACAGAAAAAGTTTCAGGCGGCGTTGGTGGAGATGGTGCATCGGCTGCCACAACAGTGCCCGCAACCGGTGCCGGTGCTTTGGGTAGTGGGCTTTTTACAACAACTACCGTATAGTGGTTAAACTCCAATAGCTTCTTCAAAAACTCAACCCGCTCGGGCTTGCAGTTTTTTTCTACAATGGCACATTTCACGCCATCTAAATCTTCGAAAGTATGGTTTTGGTTAATCGCCATAATTAATTTTCCGTTCTAAAATTTATCGCTTAAACTAAATATCGCTTCAAAAAACCCTTTAATAAACCCGAGCGATAAAATGCCCACAACACAAACAACAAAGGCTATCATTTCGTTTATCGAAAAATTTATTTTCTCTATCGGCTCATCCGTTTTCTCAATAAACATAGCCCGAACAATCCGCAAATAATAATATAGCGAGATGATAAGGTTCAACGAAGCAATAATAATGAGCGTCCAGTTGCTTTGCTTCGCCCCCGCAGTAAGCAAAAACAATTTCCCGAAAAACCCCGCTGTTGGAGGAATACCCGCAAGCGAAAAAAGCGCAATCGCCATCACCAAAGCAAGAGCAGGATTAGAGGCATATAACCCTTTAAAGTCCTGAATATTTTCTTTACCGGTAAAAGCAGATATAACCGAAATAACGCCAAACGCGGCAAGATTCGAGAACACATAAATCATAATAAAATAAACCACCGAAGTAACACCAAGCGCTGAAATGCCTGAAACACCTATCAACAAATAGCCAACCTGCGCAATAGATGAAAACGCCATGAAGCGTTTTAAATTAGTTTGCCTTAATGCAAACAGGTTGCCGGTAATTATAGTAATCACCGCAGTAAGCGCAAGCATTTTATACCACATATCGCCCATGCTTCCAAACACTCTGTAAAGCGTTGTGATAAAAACAAATGCCATTGAGCCCTTTGAAACAACTGAAAGAAAAGCCGTAATAGCCACCGGTGAGCCCTCATAAACATCTGCGGTCCACAAATGAAACGGAACTACTGATAGTTTAAACGCAAAGCCCGTAAAAATCAAAATGAAGGCGAATAATTGCAGGGTGCTTCCGACCATTGTCTCAGAAATTATCTTAAAATCAAGCGAACCGGTAGTGCCGTATATCATAGAAATGCCGAAAAGCAATATACCCGATGAGAACGCCGATGACAAAATCATTTTCAACGCCGCTTCCGATGAAATTCTTTTCTCCAAATCAAAATTGCAAAGTGCCGCCACTGGAATAGTAGATAGCTCAAGCCCCAAATAAAACATAAGCAAATTGCTGCTACTAATCATAAAAAACATGCCCAACAATGATGATAACATCAGGATATAAAACTCGGAAACATGTTTATGATTCTTCGCCCAACTGTATGATGTAAGCGAAATAATTAGAGTGGCAAACAGTAGTATGTTTTTTTCAAATGCTATTAATGGTGTAGTTCGAAACATGCCACTAAATATTTCCGACGAGCCATTTCCTACAAACCCTAAAACAAAACTTAACAGCAATAAAATGTTTGTGGATTGAACTACAAAAGCAGTCCCTGCCCGGCCCTCAATTTTTATAATAAGAAGAAAGAAAACGACAAGCGTTATCATCGCCTCAAACTTCATGGCCATAAGAAATGAAAGGAAATTAATTTCCATTTTTCTGTTTTGCTCTTAATTTTAATCCGTTGAGCAAATCGGCAATACGCTAATGTAAAATAATTTACGTGTGCGAAAAACAAAAAACAAATCTA
>CAIXGR010000040.1 GCA_903919075.1 uncultured Bacteroidota bacterium
AATTGTAATTATATGTAAAAACGTAGTGGGTAAATCTACTTTCCTAAATATATTATTGGGGATTGAAACTGCGGATTCGGGAAAAATAAATCCGGGTGAAACAGTGGTGTTCGGATACTTTTCGCAGCAGGGGTTGAAGGTAAAAGAGGATAAGCGGGTGATTGAATTTGTAAAGGATATTGCCGAGTATTTTCCGTTGGCCGATGGTACTAAGGTTTCGGCATCGCAGTTTTTGCAGATATTTCAGTTTACGCCCGACCAGCAATACACTTATATTTCTAAACTGAGCGGGGGCGAAAAAAAGCGTTTGCAGATTCTTTCTATTCTGTTCAGCAATCCTAACTTTTTGGTGTTGGATGAGCCTACGAATGACCTTGACCTGATTACATTAAACGTGTTGGAAGATTTTTTAGAATCGTACCAGGGCTGTGTAATTATTGTTTCGCACGACCGGTATTTTATGGATAAGTTGGTTGACCACCTTTTTGTTTTTGAAGGCGATGGAGTGGTAACTGATTTTACCGGTAATTATACAGAGTGGAGAAAGGCGCAGGTTAAAGCAAAAAAATCGGGCGTTAGAAGCAGCCATGAAACACAACTAACCAGCAGTAGTGCCGCAGCCGAGGAACCGGTAGCTACAACAATTGCAGACAAGAAACGCAAACCTACCTTTAAAGAAAAAATTGAATTTGAAAAACTGGAAAAGGAAATTCCGGAGTTTGAAAAAAAGAAGGTTGAGTTGAATGATAAAGTAAACTCGGGGGAGTTGCCTTATGACCAATTGAACAAGGCCATTCAGGATTTAGGTAATGTATCCGTTCAATTAGAAAAAATGGAATTGCGGTGGCTGGAGTTGAGTGAGTTGGTGAAGTAACCCCTTCCGTCCCCTAAAGGGGAGACCAGAGCGAAATACTAAAAAGCATTTTCCGTTCCTTGTAAAATTAGTAGTATTGGGCTTAGACTACCCGTCATCCCCCCAATTCAATTCGCCGTCTTCGACGATTGAATTGAATTGTCCCCCTTCGAAGGGGGACGAGAGAAAGACCCAATATTATCTTCGATCAATGTGGTTAATTACTGCATAAAACCAAAATATAAAATTTAGCTATTTTTGTTATATTTGCAGTACGGCACTATGAAGTGTTGACATGAAAGCCTTTGGCGTTATGAGGCAGGGGTTACAGGGGTTACACTTTTATAAGGCAATATATTGATTGGCAGGTATTTGATTTTTAAAGTGTAACCTGTAACCTCTGCCCGATATTAAAGTTTTGATTATTAATATATTGTGGCATACAATAGCTTAGTTGGGGTGACAGTTTTGTAGAATGAATTGATTATTAGTGAGTAGAAATGTAACCCATTGTATGAACAGGATTTTTTAGATTAATATGATATCTATTTACAATTATATGACAGATAAAAATATTTATTCGTCCTTTATCTCGTTACATTGCGTTAAAGTTCACTCATGAAAATATTTTACTTTATTGCATTTTCATTTTTATTGTTCATTAACGCTAACATTCCTGCGCAACCGCCAAATTGGGAATGGGCCAAAAATGCCGGGCATACCAATACGCCTACAAATCAAAGTGTAAGTACCGATGCTTTTGGAAACGTTTACGTAGCGGGAAATTTTTTTAGCACTACTATTGTTTTTGGAAATGATACGCTGATCAATTTGACTAATCCGGATACTGCGCATCTTGTCAGTGATATTTTTATTACCAAATATGATTCATCTGGTAATGTGCTTTGGGCAAAAAGCGCTATCGGTCCGGGAAGCAATGCCACTAGTATCTGTACAGATGCTTTAGGGGATTTTTATGTAACGGGCTATTTTTCTGATTCCCTTATTTTCGGAAATACCGTCTTAACCAATAATCATTCAGAAAGTGTGTTTACTGCAAAGTTCAATTCATCTGGCAATGTAATATGGGCAAAAACTACTGTTACAACCAGCAACAATTGTTCATTTAATATGGGCAGGAGTATAAGCACCGATTTTTCCGGAAACGTTTATATAACAGGTTATTTTTCCAACGCCAATATTATTTTTGACAGCATTATCTTAATAAACTCAGGCACCACATCTTGTAACTGGGATTTTTTTATTGCTAAATATGATTCGGCAGGCGGTATAATTTGGGCCAAAAATGCCGGTGGCTATTACAATGAATTGGGTCAAAGCATAAATGCGGACGCCTTAGGAAATATTTATGTAACCGGATTTTTCAGTAATAGTGATATTACTTTTGGAAACATTACTTTAACCCCTGCTATAAATGCTAATTGTTTTATCGTAAAATACGATTCTACAGGTGGTGTAGTCTGGGCAAATAGTATTGTAGGCGATATTTCAGACTGCAGTTTAAATATTGATATTTCTGGTACTATTTACTTAACCGGAGGGTTTTCAGGCACTGCAGTTTTTGGGAACGATACTTTAATTGACAGATCAACCATAGGACGTTCTAATATTTTTATCGCAAAATATAGTTCCTACGGAACGCCGATTTGGGGTAAATGTGTCGGCGGGACTAATTATGATGCAGGGCAAAGCATATGCACTGATACTCGAGGTAACATTTATGCAACCGGCTACTTTGCCAGTTCCAGCATTGTGTTCGGAAACGACTCTTTAATTAATAGTGCAAATGCGGGCGGAGCCGACGTTTTTGTTGTAAAATATGATTCCACTGGCGCAACACTTTGGACAAAAAGCATAGGCGGGCCAAATTGGAAAATGGGTCAAAGTATTAGCGCAAATACTTTTGGAGATGTTTATATAACAGGAAGCTTCGGATACCCTGAAATTAATTTTGGAAACATAACCTTAACCAGTTCAAACGGCCTTTTTGACTTTTATATAGCGAAGTTGGGCAATCAGTACACAACCGACATTGCAACTGAAAATATTTCGTACGCTCACATCACCGTCTTCCCCAACCCCTCCACCGGCACCTTCAATTTTACCGGTCTCACACCGGGTTCAACTATTCAAATTTATAACGTATTAGGAGAAATAATATATAATGAAACTGCTAATAACGAGAGCTACCGGGTAAGCCTTAACAACCAAACTAAAGGGATTTATTTTTATCGGGTTAGTGATAATGGGAATGATGTGGGGCAAGGGAAAATTGTTTTGGAGTAGGGCACCCCTTCCGTCCCCTAAAGGGGAAACCAGAGCAAATACACAATAAAAATACATTTAACTACGGAGGCACGGAGAAAACAGCCGATAGTATCATATAAAAACAGAAGCCATTCCGCTAACCCGGAATGGCTTCTGTTTTTATAAAGTAAAAATTATTTTCTCTCCTTAATCCCTACAAACGGGCGTTGAATTTCGCCGGTGTATATTTGGCGCGGGCGGCCTATGTCTTCGTTTCTTTCGCGCATCTCTTTCCATTGCGAAACCCAGCCCGGTAGGCGGCCTAAGGCAAACAGCACGGTAAACATTGGCGTTGGGAAACCAAGCGCTTTGTAAATAATGCCTGAATAGAAATCGACGTTAGGGTAAAGTTTTCTTTCAATAAAATATGGGTCGTTAAGTGCGGCTTCTTCCAGCTCTTTAGCAATTTCAAGAAGCGGGTCGTGCACGCCTAATTTTTTCAAAATGTTATCGCAGGCTTTTTTAATAATTTTTGCGCGCGGGTCGAAGTTTTTGTAAACGCGGTGTCCGAATCCAAACAGCAGACGTTTTTTGTCTTTTGCTTCGGCTACTACTTTCTTTACGTTTCCATTATCGTTATCGCGAATGTATTCGAGCATTTCCAATACTTCCTGGTTTGCACCTCCGTGGCGCGGGCCCCAAAGTGCGGCAATACCGGCACCGATAGATGCATATAAGTTTGCATGTGACGAGCCTACGATACGCACGGTTGATGTAGAACAGTTTTGTTCGTGATCGGCATGAAGAATTAATAGTTTGTTCATGGCATCGGTAATTACCGGATCGGGCGTAAACTCTTCGGTAACGTTGCCAAAAGTCATATACAAAAAGTTGGTAACGTAGTCGTATTTATTTTGCGGGTAAAGCACCGGATGGCCTTTACCTTTTTTCTGAATCATAGCAGCCAAGGTTGGCATTTTAGCCAATAGCCGAATTATAGTAAGGTTAGTTGCCTCGGGGCTTTTGTTAGGGTTCAGTGAATCCGGGTAGAAAGATGAAAGCGATGCAATTAAAGTCATTAACTGCCCCATTGGGTGTGAACCGGCCGGGAAAACTTCGAACACCTTCACGATGTTTTCATGCACCAGCGTGTGCTGTGTAAGGCTTCCTTCAAATACCGCCAATTGGCTTGCAGTGGGCAAACTGCCGTAAAGCAAAAGATACATTACCTCGGTAAAAGATGATTTTTCGGCAAGATCTTCAATATTATATCCACGGTAGCGCAGAATTCCTTTTTCGCCATCCAAAAAAGTAATGGCGCTTTCGGTGCAGCCGGTGTTTTTGTAACCCTCGTCGTAAGTTACTCAACCGGTTTGGGCTCGCAGTTTAGTAATATCAACTGCTTTTTCGTTTTCGGTTCCTGTAATTACAGGCAGCTCATAGCTTTTACCCTGGATGGTGAGATTGGCTGTTTCAGACATGGCTTTAATTAATTAATGTTTTTTTATACTATAACAGCACCGGTTAAATGGTGCTTTTCGATTCTCTTAATTAACCAATCTGGTTCTCAATTACGGCGCTCCGGCTAATTCTATCACAGTTCTTTGCCTATACCAAAATGCCATCAAACCTTTCCGCCCTTAAACAGAGCCCGCTGATACTTTTGGTACCGGCAAGCAGGCAGGCGCGCCAAAAGTAATAAAACAAGTAATAAATAATAGCTTAGTACATAATATCATCTTCTTTCTTTTTCACACGACTGTAATAACGGAACTGAAACAAAAATGTTCGGGTATAGAAGGCGGGGCTTCTATACAACTTCCGAATGGTATTAGGCTAGAATATGAGGGATGCGCCCAATGAACCATTGGGTAAAAGGCCGGTTTGCAGGCTCATGTATTTAAGGCGAGTTTTAAAGTTGATTTTGTTCTTTATACCAAACCCGCCTAGTATAAAGCCACCTACTATACTTATGCCGCCCGCCACCAAATATATAGTGCCCTGTTGGTGGTTTCGGTTAATATCGGCTGTTGGGTTAGTGTTGCTTGGGTCGGGCATGGTGTTATAAACCTGGGAGCCTTCGTAAATAAAATAGCTGCCTGCAGCGCATAGGGCCACACCGCCCCCTATCATTAATGTGCCACTGGTATTTAGGCGGGCAAGATGCACCGAATCAGTATGGCTGAATGCATGCAGGGCAGGCCTTGACTTAGTGGAATCGGGCTGTGCTGTTACATCAGTAAATATGCACAAAAGGACAAAGAGGAGAAAGTATAGTTTCATTGGTTTGATATACCAGGTATTTACCCTGCTGAAAATTGCTTGAGAAAGCGAATGTCGTTTTCAAGAAACAGGCGCAGGTCGTTGATTTGATATTTTAGCATGGTAATTCTTTCTATACCCATGCCAAACGCAAAGCCTGAATATTTTTTCGGGTCTATTTTGCAATTTTCAAGTACGGCAGGATCAACCATGCCACAGCCGCCAATCTCAACCCAACCTGAGTATTTGCAAACAGGACAGCCTTTTTGGCCACATACAAAACACGAAATATCTACCTCGGCACTAGGCTCGGTAAAAGGAAAAAACGAGGGGCGAAAACGTATTTCGGTATTTCTGCCGAACATTTCTTGAGCAAAATAAAATATGCACTGTTTTAAATCAACGAAAGAAACATTTTCGTCAATATATAAACCTTCAATCTGGTGAAACGTACAGTGGGCGCGCGCCGTAATGGTTTCATTACGATAAACGCGACCAGGAAAAATATACCGCATAGGTGGCTTCTCATTCTCCATTACCCGTATTTGCACACTTGAGGTTTGGGTTCGTAAAAGCGTGTTTTTATCTTCAGAAAGAAAGAAAGTATCCTGCATATCTCGAGCTGGATGGTCGGCTGGGGTATTTAGTGCTGTAAAATTGTGCCAATCGTCTTCAATCTCTGGCCCTTCAACTACAGCAAAACCTATGCGTCCGAAAATTTCAATCATCTTATTTTTGATAATGGAAAGCGGATGGCGGGTGCCTAGAGGAATATCATAACCCGGGGCAGTTAAATCAGGGGTCTCTGTTTTTGAAGATTTGCCGGTTTGAAATGATTGCCGTAGTTCCTCGAATTTATTTTCGGCAGCGGCCTTTAAGGTGTTCATTAATTGGCCGTATTCTTTCTTCCTTTCGTTGGGCAATTGAGCCATGTGTCCGAACAAATCTTTCAATACACTTTTAGTTCCTAGGTATTTAATCCGGAATTGCTCCAACTCATCATTATTAGCCGGTGCCGATGAATTAATTTCAAGTAAAACACTGTTGGCTTTATCAAAAATTTGCTGCATGGGGTAAAAATAAAAACTTATTTAGTTTTAGCATTTGTCAGAAAGCATATAGATAAATACCCATTTATGCCACTTACAGAACAGTAACTTAACAGCTGGGAAGAAATATTACTACGCATAAAGCTATAAACTAACTGATAAATAGCGCACTAGGACTGTTATACAAGGTACAATAGGTTAAAATAATACCAGTTTAACAAAGCCAAATATAAAGCCATTGAAAACCATTTAGAAAGGCAACTTAAGGAGAAGAAATTAAGTATAATACATTTAATACTATGGGTGGATTTTAGTAAATTGCTCATCCCCTTGGTATGCCTGTTTTTTTATGAAGGTAAAAAAGCAGTAAAAACTATTTGTAGCAAACAACAAAATGACAAAAAAATACATCTACTTATTAGTTTAAGTTGGTGGTAAAAACTTTATAAGACTTATACTTTTTCTATTACGCCGAGAATTATGATACGGAAAATACTCTTTTTACTGGTGTGCAGCATTTGCTTTGCCTGCAAGAGTTTTTCCTGTGTTGGTTCTCAATCATATACCACCAATCCAGCACCTGGACCTGGTAATACTTATACCGCAGGCCAGGTAGTAACTTTTTGTTATACCATAAACGGCTACAACCAGGTAAATTCCAATTGGCTTCATGGCTTAACCTTTACCTTTGGTTCGGGTTGGAACGCCAATTCTTTTACTGTGGTTAGTGCACCACTACCTGTTAGCGGAACTGGTACTTGGGGCTATTACCCTAACGGAGAAACGAGTTCTAATACAGGTATACATTATAGCGCGGGGTTTTACTTTGAAACAGCTACCGGTGCGGCCTGCGGGTGCACCAATGGAAACCCCGGGGATAATTACGGCGACGATTGTGCCTCGGGCAATTGTTCCTGGACTTTTTGCTTTTCACTACAGGTAAGCAATAATGCATCACCGGGGGCAAGCCTATCTCTAAAAATTACACCCACCGGCGATGGTGCCAGCGGATCATGGGGTAACCCTGGGTGTAGTGATCCTGCTTCCTCTATAAGTACATCTACCGTAGCTGCACATATTCTTGTTGTTAACACTACCGGCACTAATGTTACTTGTGCCGGTGCGTGTAATGGCAAAGCTATTGCAACAGCTAGCAATGGCTCACCGCCTTATCTTTATAAATGGAGCACTACGCCTACGCAGCATACGCCTAACATATCAAATCTTTGCCCAGGAACATACTACGTTACTGTAACGGATTTAAATAATACCAGCGCAACGGCTTCTATAACCATTACTCAGCCTGCACCCATTACAAAAACTGATAGCATAGTCAATCCAACATGTAGTGGCACTTGTACCGGGGCTGTAATAGTTAATGCAACAGGTGGAACACTCCCCTATAATTATGCATGGAGCGCCGGTGCTGCGCCAAACGCATCAGCCGACTATACTTTATGTGCGGGCGCTGTAAACGTGGTGGTCACGGATTCTAATCATTGTTCTATTACTTCATCTTACACGTTGGTTGACCCGCCGGTTGTAATCGTTAATTTAGTTTCACAAAGTAACGCACTGTGTTACGGTTCAAACACAGGCTCGCTAACTGTAAGTGGCACTGGTGGTACATCCGGGCATTTTAATTACCATTGGTCTAATTCCATTAACGGGCCTACCGATAGCACACTTGTAGCGGCTAATTATAAAGTTACGGCTACCGATTTAAATGGATGCACCGCAACTGGTTCTTATACAATCTCGCAGCCTTCAACATTTATTGTTATTGATTCGCCGGTTATAACGAATATAAAGTGTCATGGTTTGCATGATGGGGCTATTAGCGCCAAAGCTAACGGAGGCGCAGGAACACTTAATTATAGCTGGGAAGAAGTGTCAACATCGGCGTTTTTATTCGGTCAAACTATTACTAATCTTTCGGCTGATTCGTATAATCTTACTGTAACCGATAGCACCAATTGCCAGGCTTTAGCCAACTACCAAGTGCTTGATGCCGCTGCCTTGACGATAGATTCACTTACCATTTCTGCACCCACTTGTTATGGGGTAAATAACGGAACCGGAGCCATATATGCACATGGCGGCACCGGTAATTTAAATTATAATTGGAACGGTACTGCCGCCGATACCACAGCCTTACTGAATAATATTGGTACCGGACCTTTAACTATAACCATACTGGATGGAAACAATTGCATTGTAAAGGATTCAGCCTTTGTTACGCAGCCGCCACAAATTGTTATTAATGTATTGAATCAGGTAAATGTTTTATGCAATGCCGGGGCAAATGGCAGTATAACAATTAGTACATCCGGTGGTGTTGCGGGCTATACCTATCTTTGGAACAACTATCAAACCGGCCCAACAGACACGGCTTTGGCTGCCGGTGCAGTTACTGTTACAGTTACCGATTCGCATGCCTGTACGGTTTCGCAAACATTTAATATTACCCAAACCTCTACATTGGTTGCTAACCCGCTTGAAACAGATAACAAATGCTTTTCTGCAGCCGATGGCTTAATTGATGCAAATATAACCGGTGGCTCGCCACCCTATTCGTTTATGTGGTCCGACTCTCAATCTACGCAAATAGCTCATGCACTTCCAGCGGGTACGTATACTTGTACCGTTACAGATTATGATGGCTGCACCTTATTGGCAACAAGCACTGTTAACCAGCCAGAGGATATAGTTATATACGATTCAACAATTGCTGTAAAATGCAATGGGCAAAATAGCGGGATGATAACAATTGCTGCAACCGGAGGGGTTTCTCCTTTTACATTTGCATGTACACAGGATGAGGCAATTTTTAAATACGCGCAGAACGGAATTATTACACAACTTGATACCGGTATATATTCAGTTATAGCCTCTGATGGTAACGGGTGCACTAAAAATATAGCGGCCTATGTGCCAAGTGCAGTGCCTGATAGTTTTACTACAGCTACTGATTCAACATTATGCTATGGGGTGGCTTTTCGTGACGGGGCAGCCCATATAGTTGCAACAACTTTGCAAAATGCGCCTTATCAATATGGAATTGATGGGGGGGCCTTTCAGTTAAACGGGTATTTTCCGGGGCTTGCTGCCGGGGCGCATCTTATCTTAGCAATTAATACAAACGGCTGTATAGATTCATTACCGGTATCAATTTATGAACCACCACCTGTAATTGTTCAGATGGTTCCTGATACAATTGTAATTCCTTTGGGGCAAAGCCAAAGTGTAAAGGTAAATTACTTGAATATTAGTAATGCCATTTATAGCTGGGAACCTGCTATGGGCTTAAGTTGTATGGATTGTGCCGAACCTGTGTTGAGCCCGTACGTTTCGGGTACTTATACCGTAACAGCAAGTATGCAAAGTGTCGATGCCATTTGTTCGGGTTATAATACTTTGTACGTTGAGGTATTGCCCGAAAGAAATGTATTTGTGCCTAATGCTTTCAGCCCTAACGGCGATGGCAACAATGATGTATTTAAAATATATGGCGAGAATATTAAATCAGTTGAATTGAAAATATTTAACCGGTGGGGCGAAATGATTTATTATACCAACAACCAGTTTAGTGGTTGGGATGGAACTTACAAAGGGCAAATGCAACAGCCCGGTATTTTTATTTATGAAGCCGTTGTTACATTTCTTGATAATAAACAAACATCGCAAAATGGCTCCCTTACTTTGATTAGATAAAAATGCTTGTTAAATTAATTGGTCTTTCGCTGCAAGGCGCGCGCGCTCAACAGTTTTTCTGCTGAAAACAATTTAATTCAACACTTAGTATTTCAAAAACTCATCACTATAAATATGTTATCCAAGGAGCATATTTCTTCAATCGCGTGCGCACTTTATGCCCCAGCATATACATTGTTGGAACGATTAGAAGCGTAAGGAAGGTAGCCATTATCAATCCGAATATCATAGTCCAGGCCAAAGGGCCCCAGAATACTACATTATCGCCGCCCATGTAAAAGTGAGGCTTTAACTCGGAGAATAATTTTTCGAAATCCATATTTAAGCCTATGGCCAGTGGTATTAAACCTAAAATTGCCGCTGCTGCTGTAAGTATTACTGGCGTCATTCTTGTTGCACCGCCTTCTACTACTGCATTTTCAACATCCGAGCCGCGCGCTCGCAACTCGTCAATAAATTCAATCAATAAAATACCGTTTCGTATTACAATACCTGCCAGCGCAAAAATACCCACACCGGTCATTACAATTGAGAACTTCATGTGTGTGATGGCAAAGCCCAAAGTAACGCCTATTAATGAGAACAGAACTGTGCTACCAATAATTAACGGTTTAATTACCGAGTTGAACTGCGTTACCAATATTAAAAACATTAACGCCAACGCACCCATAAATGCAACGCCAAGGAAACTGGATGTTTCCTGTTGCTGTTCCTGTTCACCGGTCATTTTAATTTCATATCCTTCAGGAACATCCATATTGGCAATAACCAATTGAACTTGCGGAATAATTTCATTAGCCGTGCGGCCCCCGGTAACATCAGAAGCAAGGGTAACTACACGCTTTTGATTTTTCCGATTAATAACACTTATAGTATTATCATAATGCACATTTGCAATGGCCGAGATTGGCACCTGACGGAATTGGCCAATAGCCATATCCATGAATGAAATGTTTACATTCATTAACTGCTCTATCTGTTTCCTATCTTCCGAACGTAGCCTTAATTGTATAGGTGCATCTTCGTTCTTGTCGCGGAACTTTGAAACTTCTTTGCCAAATAATGCTGTACGCAATTCGCTGCCCACCTGCCCTAGCGAAATACCTTCACGCTGCATTTTTTCTTTATCAATATCTATAATAATTTCAGGCTTGCTGATTTGTAAATCGCTTTTTAATTCGTCAATTCCGGCAATGCCTTCTTTATCTATTTGTGTTTTCAGCTGGCTGGTTAGTTTTTGCAGCACGGCAAAATCATCGCCGCTTATTTCAATATTAATTGGCTTTCCTACCGGTGGTCCATCGTTTTCTTTTTCTACCGAAATTTGTGCTCCTGCAATGCCTTCGCGCTTAAATTCTTTTTGAATAGAATCGAGCCAAACATTGGTTTTAGGCACTTTCCGTTGTGCGTATTCTTTAAACGCCACCGTAACTTTACTTTTGTTAGGGGTTGCAACTTTATCTGGATTCTGTGGGTCGCCGGCACCAAGGCCTATGTTCGAAATTACTGAAGTAACATCCGGATTATTCTCGCCAATTATTTTATAAACTCTTTTTTCAATAATGCGTGTTACAGAGTCGGTAACATTAGCATCGGTACCCATAGGCAGCTTGCAATACACATATACAAATTTTGGAATGCCTGCTGGGAAAAATTCGATTTGTGGTTTGGTAACAATAAAAATAGCTATGCTGATAAAGAAAAATACAACTACGCCACCAAGAACATATATAGGACGATATCCTTTTACAAACGAACCCAATACTTTGCTATAAGTATTTCTAACAGTTGGCCATACACGTGTTTGCCAGCCTTTAATTGCACTTATAAGCACAAAATGATAAAGCAGCAAAAGTGCAATGCAGGTTATAGCAAAATTGCCAATGCCAAAGTGCTTAGTGGCGTAGCTTACAATTACAATTACTGTAAGGAAAATAATAGCCTTTAAATAATCCTTCAACTTAGATGACATATTATGGTCATCTTTTTTCATGAACGAAACGGCAAAAACCGGATTCATTACAAATGCTACGAATAGCGACGCGCCTAATGTTATGATAAGAGTAATAGGCAGGTGTTTCATGAATTTACCTACAACACCGGGCCAAAATAATAGTGGAAAGAACGGCGCTAATGTAGTAAGCGTACCAGCTAAAACCGGTATAAACACTTCACCGGCTGCATACTTGGCAGCTTGCGGAAGTGTGAAATCGTATTTATTAAAAATACGGTGTGTATTTTCAATTACTACAATGGCGTCATCTACTACTATACCCAAGGCTAGTAGTAGCGAGAAAAGCACCATAACATTCATGGTCATATGCAAGCCTGGCATAAAAATGAAGGCAACCAAAGTGGCTAATGGAACTGAAAGCCCAACAAAAAAGGCATTGGTAAAGCCCATGAAAAACATGAGGATGAATACCACAAAAATAAAACCGAGAATAACCGTGTTAAGTAAGTCGTGCAGGGTTAAGCGTGTGTTCTCAGAAGTATCGCCGGTAACTTTTATTTTAAGGCCCTGAGGGAATTTGCCCGATTGATAATCATCAAGAATTTTGTAAATCTGGTCGGTAGCATTAATCAGGTTTTCACCACCGCGTTTTACCACGTTAAGTGTTACCACCGGTTTATGATCTAAGTGCGCGAAATCTTGTTTTTCAGCATATGAGTCTGCAACAGAAGCAATATCTTTTAAAAATACGGTAGTGCCGGTAAACGAACGAACAACAATATTCTCTATTTCTTTAGGGTCTTTAAACTGTCCGGCTACTCGAAGGTTACGGCGCATTTGATCCACCCGCACTTCACCGCCTGAAATATTCAGGTTTTCGCGCTGCACTGCATTTTCAATATCCAGAAATGAAATACCGGCGGCAGTCATTTTATACATATCTACATTGATTTGTATTTCACGGTCAACGCCGCCTACAATATCAACGCGAGTAATTTCTTTCATACTCTCAATACGGTCCTTCAACTGCTTGGCATATTTTTTAATCTGGTCTAAAGGAAAATCGCCGGAGAGATTAATATTCATTACCGGTAACTCGTTAATATCGAACTCCTGTATTTGAGGGTCGTTTTTTAAATCGCTGGGCAAATCTTTTTTGCCCTTGGCAACCGCATCGGTTACACGCTGCTTACATACAGTGGGGTCTTGGTCGGTACTAAACTCAACAGTTATAATTGAAACATCGGACAATGAATTACTACTTACCTTCTTTACCCCATTTAAACCCTTTACTTGCTTTTCGATTGGTTTTGTAATCAGGGTTTCAACATCTTCAGGGCTTGCTCCGGGGTAAATAGTTACAACCGAAATAGTAGGCACAACAACATCAGGATATAATTCTTTAGGAAGGTTGCTGTATATCAGCAAGCCCGAAAAAACAATTAGTGTGGTAAACACATAAATGCTGGTGGCGTTGTCAATGCACCAACTTGTAAATTTCAGTTCCTTAAGCCGTTCTATATTCATGAATATTTTTGTATGTCAATTATATTAAGGTGCTCTTCTACACCACGCTCTCCTGCTATCCGATTTACATTAAAATAAGCAGGGCATACAATTAATAATTAATTTTTTGTCCGTCTACAACTTCGCTATATCCAAAAGTGATGATGTTATCTCCTTCAGTTAAACCATCAGTAACAACTGTTTGGCCGTTGTATTCAATACCGGTTTTAATCATTTTCTTTTGAGCCACTTTTATTGCGCCTTGTTGTTGTGCAACTAACACATAAGCACCATCGGCTGATTTTTGAATAATGTTTGACGGAACAACCAATACATTTTTTAAAACCTCGTCGTTAATTCTCAGCTTGGCTATCATGTTAGCTGCGTATTCGTTGCTGGTATTGTTCAACTTCATTTCAATGCTAAAGGTGCGAGACCGTGGATCGATAGTTTTTGAAACATAAGTAACCACATCGGAAATTGATTTATTAATATCAGGAAATGAAACTTCCACCTTATCGCCTTGCTTAATTTTGCCGTAATCGCTATCGGCAAGTTTTGCCTTTACTTTCAGGCTTTGGTTATTTACTATTCTTATACCGGGCATTAACTGGCTTGGTGCTGCCATATCGCCCACACGTAGATTTACCTGGTCAACCGTGCCGTTAATCGGAGCAATAATTTTAGTCATTTCCAATTGCTGCTTCAAAGCATCAATATTTTTCTCGGCAGCTTCTTTATTTGTTTTAGCCTGCAGGTATTGTATTTCGCTGCCTATTTTTTGGTCCCATAATTTCTTCTGCTTTTCATAAGCCGTAGCTGCAAGCGCTAACTGGGTTTCGGCCGCTTGTAATTGATCCTGAACCGTTGCAGTAGTTGCTGTAAGACCCAACAGTTGACCCTTAGTAACCTTATCGCCAATTTTTACATACACGGCAGTAACAATACCTGGCTGTTGATTTAGCGCAGTAACATTCTCTTCCGCATCAACATTACCTTGTACTTCTATATAGTGTTTAAAGTCTTGTTTCTTTAAAACATCTGTTTCAACCAGTTTAGATTTTTGATCAACCTTAAAAGTAGTATCTAATTTGGCGATATCTTTTTCAAGGGTTTCAATTTTTCCGATAAGGTCCTTCTGCTCTGCTTTGTAACTGGCAAGTTCTTTTTTCTTTGCCTCTAGGTCCTTTTTTTCGCTACCGGTACATGATGCGAGAATGAGAACAACAACAATTACCGGAATTATTTTTTGAAAGTTCATGTATATGAAGTTTATTTTTCTGTTTTTTATTTTACGCCCATCGCTTTATCTAAATCGGCTTTGGCATTTAATAGATTCATTACGCTTTGCACGTGCTTCAACACGTTTGATGCATAATCCTGTTCGCTTTGCACCAACTCGAAACTTGAGCCTACTCCCTCTTTAAATTTTGATTGATTGGTGTTGAATATTTTTTTGCTGAGGTCGGCAGTTTTTTGCGAAATGGCTTCATCGCTAATGGCTGTGTTAAGTCCAGATTCAGCTGCTTGATATTGCAATAGCGATGCATTCTTAAAGTTTTCAAAATCGTTAATGGCTTTAAGTTCTTCCATTCGCGCCTGCTTTATCTGTGCATTTTTCAATCCTGAATCGAAAATTGGAAGTTTTATACTTAACCCTACCAAGCCTTGTTGATACCAATTGGCCCGGTGAAACATATCACCAAACTTTTGGGTTTGTGTGTTCCAGCCGTAATTTAAAAAGGCTGAAATTGTTGGATAATAGCCTCCCTGCTTTTGTTTTTTGTCGTATCCTTTTAAAATAACTGATGTGGTTAACAGATCATATTCAATTCTGTTTTTGGCATCAAACTTTCGTTCGTTCGAAATGTCAGCGGCACCTTTCAACTCATCTAGCTTATCTTTTAAAATAATTTCATCGCCCAAAGGCAAGCCCATTTGAAATTTCAAATTTGCCAAGCCTACTTCGGCCATTTGGTTTTGTAAGTTGATTTGGCTTTGTAATGTTGCCTGCGCCAACTCCAACCGGTTAACGTCCAATTCTTCAGTAAGGCCTTGCTCGAAAACTGCTTTGGTATCGCTTAGTAATTTTTCTATCGGCTTTAAGTTATCCAGTAAAAGGCTCTTGGCCTCCTGCGCTGCCTCGGCCTGGTAATAAGCTTTAGCAACCGTATACTTTATATCCTGCTCGCTCATTTCGCGCGAAAAGCGGCTAACATTGTATAAATCTTTTCGCGCCTTTAAGCCCACAAAATACCGGCCATCAAAAAGTAATTGGTTGATGGATAAATTAGTTGTGATGTCATTGGGTAAGAAGAATGAAATATTACTAAACCCTCCACCGCTCTGCTGAAGAAGAGTTCCAACATTCGGAAGATCTGTACCAATTTGGTTAATTATTTTATTAATAGGGCTGTTAGGGTCAGAAAAGGAGTTGGTGAATGCAGGTATTTCCGGCGTTTTAAAATAATAATCATACTCAAAACTTGCATTTACCTGCGGCAATCCGGTAGTTAATATTTCCCAGTTAAAAGCTTTGGCTTTTGTTTCATCAAGCCGGGCATTTTTTACGGTATTGTTGTTTTGAATAGCAAAATCAACAGCCTCTTTGAGGGAATAGGTGTGTGTTTCTTTTTGCTGTGCAAAAACAGCAACAGAAAGTAACAGGGCGATATATGTAAAGAAACTTTTTTTCATCCTAATCTTTATCTCTTGTCGTTTAACTTTTAAATAAATTGTGTTCGTCTAAATATTTTAATCCCTTATGCGAAACAATTCCGCGCAAATGGTAATTCAAATATTCGCGGTAAATATCTAAAAACATATATTTTTTTGAAGGAAATACATCCTGGTTAAACAGTGTTTCGGTGCCAAAAACATAAATTTTAGAAATCATATCAGCATTAAGGTCTTTGCGGTAGTAGCCTTCTTTAACACCGGTTTTAAGATTATCATTAATACAGCCCAACATAACCTGGTAACGGTAATTGTTGTATAGCAACCAACTTTCGGGATAATATTTTTGCAGGTCGTGCAGCGCTGATGGATTAAAGTCGCTCATGGCCTGTAAAAAATAGTCTATCATTTGTATCATTTGATCAATGGAGTTTTTTGAGTTGGCCAAAATATTTTCCAACAAACGGCGCTCCTCGTTCAAATAATCATCAAGTGTAAGTTTAACCAGCTCAGCTTTATTTTCTACAAACTGATAAATGGTTTTTTTGCTCATGCCTAGTTCCTTCGCAATTTCATCCATGCTCATGTTCTTCACTCCGTACTTCATGAACATTTCACGCGACTTAGTTAACAGAAATTTTATCTCCTTGCCTTCTTTCATAAGCGGGGACAAATGTATGTTAATAAACTTCGGAAACAAAATGGAGTATTAAAGTTTCCAATATGTTTTTTAGCAACAGAATCGAAGCTTGCCTTGCTCGCAATCCGTCTCCGCTAAGTGCGGGGGGCAAATAGTATTTTAATCAGCCCTTTAGGCTCACGTAAATAGCTGATATTGAATTTAATGGGTGATTATTACCTAAGACGGAATGCCCACGACTTTGTTTATCTTAGCTTATATAAACACCCTTGCTATGAGTAATATGGATTTCAAGGATTTCTTTTCGCGGCAATCGGATATTTACTTAAAGGCGCGGCCTACTTACCCTGATGAATTGTTCGAGTATCTGGTTTCTATTTCGTCCTCCTCTGAAATTTGCTGGGATTGTGGTACTGGCAATGGCCAAGCGGCAATTTCGTTGGCCAAGTATTTTAAAAAAGTAATTGCCACCGATGGAAGCGACAAACAAATTAAAAATGCAATACTTAAAGAAAACATAGAATATGTTGTTGCCAATGCCGAAGACAGCGGCCTGCCTGAGCATTGTGCCGATTTAATAACTGCAGCAACCGCCGCCCACTGGTTTGATCATGATAAATTTTATGCTGAGGTGGAAAGAGTAGCCAAGCCCAACGCTATTATTGCCTTATGGGCATACTCTGAAGCAATAATAGCCCCCCCAATCGATAAACTGATGGCCTGGTTTATGTATCAATTTTTAGAAAACTACTGGCCTGATGGAAGATGGTATGTAAGAAACAGTTATGAAACATTGCCCTTTCCGTATAAACCTATTAAAACGCCGCAATTTTATTGCAAACTGGATTGGAGCAAAGAGCAATGGCTAGATTATTTAAGAAGTTGGTCTTCTTATAATAACTATGTTGCAAAACACAATGCCGACCCGCTGGTATTTTTGTTGCCGGAATTTAATAAGTTATGGAGCAACCAAGAGATAAAGCGCATTACGTGGAAGTTGCACTTGAAATGCAGTAAGGTAGATGAGAAACTTTAGATTTGATGCCTTAGTTAAAAAATGTTCATTATCAACCCCGTGTCTTCTGCCTCACGTATCATATTGCAAGCATAATTCGAGCGAATTCTAATTAAAAAACGTTAAAGGGGCTATTGCCTAACCCACTAAAAGTGAAAAAAGGCATTACTTTTGTTACTACTCTGAAACAACAACGCAAATTTTTATAACAACTAAAACAACCAACGATGAAAAAGTTATTTATGATTTTAAGCTTTACAGGTGCTGCCCTGTTTACTTTTGCACAAGAGAAGACTGGAACTCCTGCTCCGGCTCAGGGAAACGTTCCGGCAACTCCTGCTGCGGCACCAGATCCTAATGCCCCTGATTTTAAATGGGAATCAACTACTATTGATTATGGTAGCAATGTTACAAAAGGCGACGAATCGGCTGCTGGAAAAGAATTTCACTTTACTAACGTTGGTAAATCTCCACTTATTATAGCTAGCTGTCATGGCTCATGCGGTTGCACAGTGCCAACTTGTCCTACAGAGCCAATTTTACCTGGTGCTAAAGGAAGCATCAAAGTTCACTATGATATTAACCGTGTAGGCCCTTTTACTAAAACTGTAACAGTTAGCTCAAACGCTAAAACGCCTAACGAAACATTAAAAATTAACGGTACTGTGGTTGACCCGAATGCCGGCAAAACACCACCACCAAGCGCACCAGTAACTACACCTACACCTGCTCCGATGACATCACCATCAACGCCTAAATAAGCGCTGAGCAATTATAAGTTTTTTAAAACGGGCTTTGAGGCTTTCTCAAAGCCCGTTTGTTATTATATATCTCTAACTTTGCAGTGTATTAACAGTTATGAAAGACATAAGGATTTTTTTGCAGGATGAGCTTATTGCCGAGTTTGAAAAAATGGGCGAGCCTAAATTTCGCGCCAAGCAGATTTATGAATGGCTTTGGAAAAAGAGTGCCCGTTCGTTTGATGAAATGACCAACCTTTCGAAAGACCTGCGTAAAAACCTGCAGGAAAAATTTGTTATTGCACCCGTTGTAGAACATGTAGTTCAGAAAAGTAAAGATGGTACTGTAAAACTTGGCATACAATTGCAAGATGGGCGGATGATAGAGGGGGTAATGATACCAGACAGGGAAAGAAGCACTGCGTGTGTTTCGTCACAAGTAGGGTGCTCGCTTAGTTGCTCGTTTTGCGCTACCGGTTTTTTAAAGCGAGAAAGAAATTTAACCGCTGGTGAAATTTACGACCAGGTAGTAATGCTGAATAAACATGCCTTGGCACATTCAGGTAAGCAGCTTACCAATATTGTATATATGGGTATGGGCGAACCTTTGCTGAATTATGAAAATGTAATGAGAAGCATTCGCCTAATCACCTCGCCGGATGGCTTGAACATGGCACAGAAAAGAATTACTGTTTCCACAGCAGGTATTGCAAAAGCTATTATCCGATTAAGCGATGAGGGAATGAAATTTAACCTGGCCTTATCACTACATGCAGCTACCGATGAAAAGCGCGACCGGATTATGGATATTAACCTTGCCAATAATCTTGAAACTGTATTCGAAGCGCTGAATTATTTTTACGAGAAAACCGGCAATAAAATAACCTTCGAATATATTTTGTTCGATCATTTTAATGACACACCGGAAGATGCCGATGCCTTGATTCAACTATACAACAAGGTACCTGCCTTTATAAATATTATTGAATACAATAACGTAGAAGGGGTTACACTTAAAAGAGCCAAGGCCGAAAGAAGAGATGAGTTTGTAAGATATTTAGGCAAAAGAGGGGTGGAAGTAAAGGTGCGCCGCAGCCGCGGAAAGGACATTGATGCCGCCTGTGGCCAGTTAGCTAATAAGAGCGAAGCTGGAGAAATAAAATAAAGAAAATACTGAATCAGGAATTAGTAGCCATGAAGAAAATTGCATTTGTTATTGCCGCTATTGTATTATGCGGCCTTGCATTTTCTCAAAATCCTGAAAAGCCAAGATTAATTTCGGGGCCCTTTGCCGGGGCTGTAACAAAAAATTCAGCAAAAGTTTGGATTGCTTACAGAGGGAACGGGCAAAACATGCTGACCTTACTTGACACTTCTGATAATACTACAATCACTCCAACCGGGTTTCATAAAATAAATGATGACAAGGGCAATACTGCACTGGTGATGGATTTCACAGACCTGCAACCGGAGCATACCTACAAAGCAGTTGTTGCTTTTGACCTGCTAAACCTGCATCCAAAATGTTTCATTAAAACACAAGCCGATACTGCGGTAAAAGATTTGAATTTTATTTTGGGTTCGTGCGCTTTATTAAACACCGGTTTTTCCAGGCTTATATTTCCAGGTAGTTCGTCTGAAATATTTGGCCGCATGAAAAGGCAGCGTAGCGAGTTTATGGTATGGCTGGGCGATAACGTTTATTATTTCCACAAGCATTATGGAAGCTACCAGGGCATGTTTGGCCGCAACCTTAAAATACGAAGAGGCTTTATAAGTTTAAGTGGATTTCTTGCAGCACAACCCAACTATGCTATTTGGGACGACCATGATTATGGATGGAACGACTCAGACAAAAAATTTCCTCAGAAGGATTCTTCCTTGATTGTTTTTAAAGGCTTTTGGCCCAATCCATATGCCGAAAAAGAAGATTTTAAAGGCAATTATTTTACGTTCAGGTATTACGATGCCGAATTTTTTATGACCGATGACCGCTGGTTCCGCGATAGTGAGGGCGACACTGCAGGTGCTTATTTGGGCAAGGAACAATTAGCCTGGCTTAAAGACAAACTGCTACATAGCGATGCCACCTTCAAATTTATTTGCACCGGTTCGCAGGTACTTAATGATAGCTACTTTGGTGAATCGTACGCGAAATACCCGCACGAAAGAAATAACCTGTTCGATTTTATTGCTACGAACAATATAAAAGGAGTAATTTTTTTAACCGGTGATAAGCATTACAGCGAATTAAGTTTGCGCAATTGGAAAGGCTACCCGCTTTATGATTTCACCTCCTCGCCTATTACCAGCCCGGTGGTGCCTGCAAAGTTTCTGGGGTTTTACCATAATTCATACAGTGTACCGGGTTCAATTCTTTATCGAAAAAACTTTGGCAAAATATCATTAACCGGTCCGGTAGGCAACCGGAGCTGTAAAATGGAAATATATGGCCGCGGCGGACATAAAAAATGGGAATACATTATTGATGCCAGTGAACTACAGAATAGAATACAGGATAAAAAATCTGTAAAAGGGGTGAACAAAAAGCATCTTAAACCTGCGGCCAAATAATCTATACCAGCCGAGATACTTTTTGTAGTATTTCAAATATAGTTTTCCCCAGAGGAACAATTTTAAATTGTTATATTTAAAAAATCCTACCATGAAAAATAAACGATATGTCTATTAATTCGACACTTCAAAAAACTGGAATACCAATCTCTGTCTTTTCAAAGCTTTCTTTCCTGCTGTGCTTGTTTCACATTATAAACACTCATGCTCAAACATGGCAATACGTTGGTACTCCAAATTTTTCGATCAATTATGCCTCGTCTCCTACTATTGCGATAAATAGCAAGGGTGTGCCATATGTGGCTTACGGAGAGGATGTGGGCGGAGGGAAGGCGAGTGTTAGGAAATTCGATGGAAACTCATGGGTATATGTTGGATTGCCGGGGTTTTCAGATAGCTTGGCAATAGGTCCCATAATAGCTATAGACAAACAAGATACTTTATACGTAGCGTATAGAGATTATTATGATGACGAAAAAGCCACAGTAAAAAAATTTAATGGAACGGATTGGGTTACTGTCGGGTCACGTGGCTTTTCGAATATTACTGTTGATTTTTCTTTCACAGTTAGTGCAGACGGAACTCCATATTTTGCTTATTCCGATGCATCCAGCAATGCAAAATTAAGTGTTATGAACTATACTGGTAACACTTGGCAATATGTAGGCGATGAGGGCTTTTCTTCTAATTATGCCGAATGGAATTCTATTGCCATAGATAATAATGGAAAACCTTATGTATCATTTCAGGACCGGGGAGATTCCGACAAAATCACTGTAATGAAATTCGACAACGGAAGTTGGAATATAGTTGGTGTTCAGGGTTTCTCTGGCACCTCTGTATTTGGTACCGACATTGCTCTAGATAGTTTTGGAACACCTTATGTAGTTTATGGTAATAATAACAGCCCGTACAAAATGAGCGTGATGAAATTTAAAGATACAGCTTGGGTATACGTTGGGGTGCCAGAATTTTCGCTTAATGGTGTTGCTTTTATGGCGTTAGCTTTAAATAAAGAAGGTATCCCCTATGTATCATTTCAAGATCGTGCAAACTCCAGTAAAGCATCGGTAATGAAATTTAATGATACAGCTTGGGCTTATCTAGGCAACGCAGGATTTTCAAGCGATGAAGTCATGCCTACTGATATAGCAATAACTCCGGAGGGGGTGCCCTATGTTGTTTATTCAGATCCTGGCGGTACTAATAATATATCTGTTCAAAAATATGGGATATTTACAGATGTGGTATTTAATGAATCAACAAATACGGATTTTAATATTTACCCCAACCCAGCCAATAACAAACTATCGGGTAATATTAATTACCTGCAAAAAAGCTATTTGCAAATTCTTGCTATTGATGGGCGCGAGATTATGTCACAAGAGCTTATTCAACGAAATAATTTTGAGATAGATGTTTCAAATTTACCAGCCGGTCTTTATTTCTTGGTATTGCACAACGATGAGGCACGAGTGGTAAAAAAGGTTGTGAAAGAATAATAAGGCTCAAGAGCCAACCTGTAACTTACAACTTGTGACCCGCAACTAAATAATCTCCACCTGGCGCGCCACTTTTTGTAAAATTTCGAATATAGTTTCGGCCATTACATTCTCGCTATCCAGTGTGGGGTTGATTTCTGTAAACTCCAGACAGCACACTCTTTCATTTTGTACAAATTCCAAAATAATATCGGCGGCTTCGCGCTCATTAATACCGCCTTTTACCGGTGTGCCTGTTCCGCGAGAAATGGATGGGTCGAGCGAATCGGCATCGAAGGATATATATATTTTATCGCAGTGCGAAAGATACTTGAGTGCCTCGCGGCATACTTTGGTAACCCCCGTTTTCTTAATTTCGGAAGTGGTTACATTTTTTACTTTGTGTTGTTTAATCAGGTATCCCTCTTGCTCCTCAAAATCGCGCAGGGTCATGTATATTAAATCGCGATAGTCAACTTTAGGGCTTATGTTCCCTACGTTTTTCAAGCGTTCCCATAGCTCAATTGTTTCATAATCAAGGTCGTTTACTTTGTTTTCTATGTTATCCTCACCCAAAGTGGCTGCCAACGGCATACCATGCAAATTACCCGAAGGTGAAGTATAGGGCGAATGAAGGTCGGCATGGGCATCAATCCAAATTACCCCTAACCGCGAATCCGGGTAGGCCATTTTAACCCCGGCAATACTGCCCCCGGCCGTAGAGTGATCGCCAGAGAGGATAAGAGGAAACTTTCCGTCTTTTAACGAATCACGCACTGCGGCTGCCACTCTTTCGTACATTTTTAATACGTTTCGTATCCTTTTGGCATATCGGCTTTCAATAACCCCAAAAAGCGCAGTATTATCGTCGGGTATGTTAATGCTGCGGTGTACTTTAAAAAAGTCACTTCGGTAGTCCATTGCAGCTATCTTAATGGCATCAATACCCAAGCTGGCACCACGGGTTCCTGCCCCAATTTCGCTTTTAACTTCTATCAGCCTGATTTGCTTTGTCTTTTTCATAAATATCTCATTTTCAACGTAAAAATACCTGACAAGGTTTGGTATAAACTTCGGGTTGAAGTGTTAAAAGAGACCAATTAGTTAAGAATCGAAAAAATATTTACAATTCTTATATGTCGGTATATAGTTCTTTCTATATTAGTTGCTAAAATATTCATAATCTTCAATCGGTCAAACTCATGGCAGATAACAGAAAATATATTTTAGCCTTAGATCAGGGTACGACCAGTTCGCGCTCCATCATTTTTGACGACCAGGGAAATATAGTTTCAATGGCTCAAAAAGAGTTTACACAAATTTTCCCTCAGCCCGGCTGGGTGGAACATGACCCAGAAGAGATTTGGAACTCACAACTTTATACCGCCAAAGAAGCCTTGCGCAATGCAGGTATCTCAGCCAGCCAGATAGCCTCAATAGGCATTACAAATCAACGCGAAACAACAGTAGTTTGGGATAAGCAAACGGGCATTCCCGTTCATAACGCTATTGTTTGGCAGGATAGAAGAACCGCCGATATATGCGAAGGATTGAAAAAGAAAGGGCTTGAAAAATACGTGCATGAAAATACAGGCTTGGTTATAGACGCTTATTTTTCTGGCAGTAAAATTAAATGGATACTGGATAATGTAAAAGGCGCACGCAAAAGGGCCGAGAATGGCGAACTGCTTTTCGGCACTATCGATTCGTGGTTAGTATGGAAATTAACAGACGGCAGCCTACACATTACAGACTATAGTAACGCATCGCGCACAATGCTATTTAATATTAAAAGCCTAAAGTGGGACCCAAAAATGCTTGAGGCTTTACATATTCCTTCGTTGATGTTGCCTTATGTTACCGACTCGAGCCGTATTTATGGTTTCACACATCGTGGAATTTTTGATGTTGAAATTCCTATTGCCGGAATTGCCGGCGACCAACAGGCCGCGCTTTTCGGACAAACGTGCTTTAATGCAGGCATGGCAAAAAATACTTATGGCACCGGTTGCTTTTTATTGATGAACACCGGCCATAAAATGGTGAAATCTAAAAACGGCCTGCTTACAACTATTGCATGGGGATTAAACGGGAAAGTAGAATACGCATTAGAGGGTAGCGTGTTTATAGGTGGCGCTGCCGTTCAATGGCTGCGCGATGGCTTAAAATTAATCGACTCTGCTTCCGATTCGGAATATCTTGCTACATCGGTAGAAAGTGCCGATGGTGTTTATATTGTGCCTGCCTTTGCAGGTTTGGGCGCGCCCTATTGGGATATGCATGCACGCGGAACTGTTTTTGGGTTAAGCAGGGGCACTACAAAAGCACATTTGGTGCGCGCTACGCTTGAAGCAGTAGCCTATCAAACTAAAGATGTGCTGAATGCCATGCAACAAGATGCAGGCATTAAATTAAAATCGCTGCGCGTTGATGGTGGTGCATCGGCCAATAATTTTTTAATGCAGTTTCAAAGCGACTTGCTTGGCGTACCGGTTGAAAGACCAAAGATAACTGAAACAACAGCGCTTGGCGCCGCCTACCTTGCAGGGCTTGCAGTGGGTTATTATAAAAAACCCAACTTACTTAAACAGGTTAAAAACGATAGCCAGTTTAAACCCAAAATGAAGACTGCCGATAAAGACAAACTATATACCGGTTGGAAAAAAGCGGTGAGTTTAACTATGGGGTGGGCTAAGGCGAAGTAGTTAATCTTTCAAGTATCAAATTACCACAGCTTCAACGAAATTTCTTTTTCGTACCCCCGTTTTGATTATAGTATCTTTGGTTAGCAAGCGTTAATTATACCCGATGAATCCTTTTGTACTTTCGGCTTTATGCATCTTTTCATTTATGTGCCTGATGTTTATTATTGCGCAAATAAAAAAAGATAATAGCATAGTAGATGTAGGTTGGGGCATCGGGTTTATGATGGTTGCCTTTGTTACCTTTTATTATTACCACGACCACACCAGGCACCAAAAATTAGTTACTTTTCTTACCACAGTTTGGGGCACGCGACTGGCCATGTATATTCTTATCCGCAATTGGGGCAAGCCCGAAGATTTTAGATATGCAAAATGGCGGCAAGAGTGGGGCAATGCAGTTATTATCCGCTCATTTTTTCAGGTGTTTATGTTGCAGGGTGTGGTTATGTTTATTAACGCGCTTCCCATAATAATTGTCAACTCAACTCCACATATCGACCCCAGTTTAAAATGGCTTTACCCGGTAGGAAGCGTGATTGGTTTTATCGGGTTTTGTTTTGAATCTCTTGGCGATTGGCAGATGTACATGTTTAAAACCGACCCGCACAAACATGGTATTATGAACCATGGCTTATGGAAATACACCCGCCACCCCAACTATTTTGGCGAAGCCTTACAGTGGTGGGGATTTTTTATGCTGGCTATTCCATCGGGCATGTGGTATCTTTCAATTCTTGCACCGGTAACTATTACTTTTCTTTTACTAAGGGTATCAGGTGTCACCATGCTTGAAAAGAAATATGAGGGGAATGATGAGTATTCGGAATATAAAAGAAATACGAGCGCCTTTATTCCGTGGTTTAGTAAAAAATAAGCCCATACATTTGCAATACATATATAATTTTATGAAAACTATAGCTCTATTCATAACAGGCATTCTATTCCACACAATGGCTTTTGCTAATAGCTTTGATGATTACCAAAAGCATATTGCGCCTGACAGGTTGATGCTTATATTTAATAAAGACGTGCCCGTTGAACGCCAAGCCGAAATTATACGCTCATCGGGTTTAGTAAAAAACTTTGGCCATCTTCCTTCTCCTTCGCTTACCATTTGCTTTACTGATGATGTTGATGCCGCTCAAAAGTCTTTTATCACATTACCTGAAATAAAATTTGTTTCGTTTTTTATAACCGATGGCGAAAATCATTATGCCGGTGTATTGGATGATTTTTTTGTAAAGCTGGCCGATAAAAATTTCGAGTCTATGTTACAAGAAAAATTGAAGCAGAAAAATTTAGGTCCTGCTGTTCCTGATACTTACATTCCCAACTTGTATAAGGTATCTAATTCAAAATTTACAAACCGTAATACCATTGATTGGTGTGCAGATTTTTTGAAAGAAAACTGGGTGGTTTATGCAGCTCCCGATTATTTGCTTAACCCTATTGTAACTTCGAACGACCCATTATACAGCCGCGAGTGGAATATAAAAAACGTTGGCACGCCGATACAAGGGAACGGAACAGTTGATGCTGATATGGAAGTTGACAGTGCCTGGACATTAACCACCGGCAACCCGGCTATCAAAGTATCAATTATTGATTCAGGAGTGGACACCTTGCATGAAGACTTAATGCAAAATCTTTTACCTGGCCATGATGCTGTTAGCCATTCAACTGATGGCTACCCAACGCCCGATTATCCTGAAGACGGACATGGCACTTGCTGTGCTGGTATTGTAGCAGCAGTAAAAGAAAATGGAATTGGCTGCACCGGTGTGGCACCATTGTGTAAAATAATACCGGTGCGTTCATTTTACTACGTTATTATATCTGGTAATCTTTTGCCATATTCTACAGCAAGCACTTTTGCAGAAGCTATTGGATGGAGCTGGGATTCGGCAAAGGCTGATATACTAAGTAATTCATGGGGGCTTCCACCCGATCTTGTTTCGTACCTACCGGGTGGTATACAACCTGTTAATGATGCCATACAACAAGCATATATTAGCGGGCGCAATGGGAAAGGTGTAGCTATGTTTTTCAGCAGCGGTAATGATAACACCGGCACCGGCCCAATATGGCCGGCCTATTTACCGCAATCCATATCAGTAAATGCCACTAATATGTGCGATAGCCGGAAATCGCCTACCGACTGCAGCGGCGAAAACTGGGGTGGCGATTACGGCCCTGGTCTTGACTTTAGCGCACCGGGTGTAAAAATTACTACTACCGATATGCTTGGTAGCAATGGCTTTTCAACTGGTGATTACTATTATCTTTTTAATGGCACCTCAGCGGCTTGCCCGAATGCTGCGGCTGTTGGAGCGCTTTTACTTTCAATACGCCCCCAACTAAGTGCAGATGAGGTAAGAAATATTATTGCGCAAACCTGCGACAAAACCGGTGGATACGGATACGATTCAGTTTTTACAAACGGGACATGGTGCCCCGAAATGGGCTATGGGCGTGTTAATGCTTATAAAGCTTTGCAGTATGCTTCTGTTTACACATCGGTTAATGATATAAGTATTGAAGAGAATTGGAATATTTTTCCGAACCCTGCGCATGACGATTTAAATATTCAGTATAGCGGGGAGAAAAACACCATCTTAACTATTTATGATATGACAGGAAAAGCAGTTGTTGTATCAGAACTACACAAGGGACTAAACAGAATGGATATTTCGACAATGGCTGACGGAATATATTTGGCAAAAGAAACAGGGAATAGTATGGCGAAAAAGATTGTTGTGTGCTGGTAGCCCTTTATTTAACCAGACCTCGTTTTTCAAACTCAGCCTGTTTTTTATTAAGCACATCACTCATGTGGCTATTAAGCAACACAAAGCCAATCAACAATAAACAGAATACTACCAACATTAAATTCATGCTTTTGTCAGTTTTCATATTCCGGGCATTTCTTATTACAAAATTATATTACAAATAAACGAATCTCTTGTTGCAATATTATGGCTTATTGTCATACAATTGTCAAAAGAAATTGCATTTCACATTTATTTTCAAAAAATACGTAGTGGAATAATGTTAAAAGCCGGGTCTATACTATTTTATCAAACCCTGTATAAGCCTGTAGGGCTAATGGAATGTTAATACCATCTGGTGATTGATGATTTTCTAAAAGAGAAGCTACAATACGCGGCAACGCCAATGCACTACCGTTAAGGGTGTGTACTAACCGTGTTTTTTTATTCTCATCTCTAAAGCGAATTTTCATCCGGTTACTTTGATAAGTTTCGAAATTAGAAACAGAACTTACTTCCAGCCAGCGTTTTTGAGCGGCGCTAAAAACTTCAAAATCGTAAGTAAGTGCAGATGAGAAACTCATGTCGCCTCCACACAAACGTAAAATACGATATGGAAGCTCTAATTGCTGTAACAGGCTTTCAACATGGCTTATCATTTCGTCAAGCACAGCATAACTTTTATCGGGGTGCGCTATTTGTACAATCTCCACCTTATCGAATTGGTGCACACGGTTTAGGCCCCGCACATCTTTTCCATAACTACCAGCCTCGCGCCTAAAGCATGGAGAGTATGCCGCAAATTTTACCGGAAGGCTATCTACAATTTCATCTCGCAAAATATTTGTTACCGGTACCTCGGCGGTAGGAATCATATAAAACTTATCAAGCCCTATATGATACATCTGCCCTTCTTTATCGGGCAATTGTCCGGTACCAAATGCACTGGCCTCGTTAACCATGTGTGGTGGTATTACTTCAAGGTATCCGGCTTCAATGGCTTTATCCAGAAAAAAACTTATTAGCGCACGTTGTAGTTTTGCGCCCTTGCCTTTATATACCGGAAAACCGGCACCGGTAATTTTTACGCCTAAATCAAGATCGAAAAGTTGGTATTTTTTTGCAAGGTCCCAATGTGCTTGCGCTGTTTCGTGAAACAGCGGAATATCGCCCCATTGTTTTACCACCTCATTTTCTTCAGGTGTTTTGCCCTTAGGCACTATACTGTTAGGTGTGTTCGGAACACGGACTAAAATATTTTTTATGTCCTCTTCAATCTTACTTAACTCTGTATCTAATTGTTTCGATTCTTCTTTTAACGAAGCGCTATCGTTTTTCCTTTTATCAGCATCTTCTTTTTTGCCTTGCTTAAACAGCTCTCCTATTTCTTTAGCAATAACGTTTTGCTTATTCAAATTATCATCAAGCTGCTTTTGTATTTTGCGGCGGTTTTCATCAAGGCTCAATACCTCGTCAATAAGGTTCAACTCATTAAAGTTTTTTACTGCAAGGCGTTGTTTAACTTCGGCCGCATTATTCCTAATATTCGCTATTTCGAGCATGGATGATTGTTTTTATAATTGCGAATATAAAATTAGACTTCAACAGATTCAATGAAATACTGCCTATTACTTAAATAGCGAGTGAAAACGACCATTAACAGGCGTTTTTAGCATTCGTTAAATAAACAGAAGATACCTGAAAAAAAGATTTGGCGATTCAGAAACTTTGTCTAACATTGCATTGTTGTCCGTTATAATTCTCGCAGTATTTAGTTTTATTTCCAACTAAAGTTTACTGTTAAAAAATCCCGAACCGAAAATTAATGGTTTTCTGAAAAAGCACCCGAAGTGTTTATTATTCCGCATGAATTTTTCTCATAACATAAAACATTTTATTTTAATTAAACACACCTACGCATGTACGACATTCTCCAGTTAAACGACATGATCCTTCCCGAACTGAGGGAAATAGCTGAAAAGCTAAAAATTAAAGGCCACGAAAAGTTAGACAAGCAAGACCTTATTTTGAAAGTTTTAGATGCCCAGGCACTGAATCCCCAAGTTCAGGAAGAAGCCGGCAAATTAAAAGATAGAGACAGAGATAAGGATAGAACTAAAAGGCCAAGAACCCGCAAGCCTATTGACCCTGACTTAAAAAAGAAGGACGACGAAAAAGAAGAAGAAAAAGAAGAGCCAGTTGAAGAGCAAGAAGAAGTTTATGTAGCGCCAAACCCTGGCAATGAAACAAAAACCGTAAAACTTTCTACTTCGGAAGGCACCGTTTCGCATGAATCTGACAGAGGAAACCGCGGTAACGAAGGCGATAACCACGAAAGACAAAACGACGATTACCAAAGTAAAAAAGGAAATATTTTTAGTGTAGAAACCGACGCTATTATTGAAGGCGAAGGTGTATTGGAAATGATGCCCGATGGATATGGTTTCCTTCGCTCATCTGACTACAGCTATCTTTCATCACCCGATGATATTTATGTTTCTCCTTCGCAAATAAAATTATTTGGCCTTAAAACCGGCGATACCGTTAAGGGCTACATCCGCCCTCCGAAGGCTGGCGAAAAATATTTTGCCCTTTTAAAGGTAGATACTTTGAATGGCCGTGCGCCGGAAGAAGTTCGCGATAGGGTATCTTTCGATTACCTGACTCCGCTTTTCCCACATGAAAAGCTGAATCTGTTTACCCATCCTTCTAACCTTACTACAAGAATTATTGATTTGTTTACCCCAATAGGAAAGGGACAAAGAGGTATGATTGTATCGCAACCTAAAACGGGCAAAACCACTATTTTGAAAGAGATAGCGAATGCGATTGCAAAGAACCATCCGGAGGTATACCTTATCGTTCTGCTAATTGATGAGCGCCCTGAGGAAGTTACCGATATGGAACGCAACGTAAACGGAGAAGTAATAGCATCTACTTTTGATGAGCCTGCTGAGAAACACGTTAAAGTTTCAAGCATCGTTCTTCAAAAGGCAAAAAGATTGGTTGAGTGCGGACATGATGTAGTAATTCTGTTGGATTCTATCACCCGTTTGGCTCGTGCACATAACACTGTTGCCCCTGCATCAGGCAAAGTTCTTTCGGGTGGTGTTGAGGCCAATGCTATGCAAAAGCCTAAACAGTTTTTTGGTGCTGCCCGTAAAATTGAGAACGGCGGTTCGCTTACCATATTAGCTACAGCCCTAATTGATACAGGCTCGAAAATGGATGAGGTTATTTTTGAAGAGTTTAAAGGAACTGGTAACATGGAGTTACAGCTTGACCGTAAGCTTTCGAACAAACGTGTTTATCCGGCTATTGATATCGTTTCATCATCAACCCGCCGCGATGACCTTTTATTGGATAAAGAAACCCTGCAGAGAATGTGGATTTTAAGAAACCACACTGCCGATATGACCTCAGAAGAGGCTATGAACTTCCTTATTCAGCAAATGAAGGGCACTAAAACCAATGAAGAGTTCTTAGTGGCTATGAATAGCTAAGAGTATTTTTTGAGCTTAATGCCTAATAGTGAGCCTGATATGCGTATATCTGCAACTAATAAAGATTAAGTATAAAAACACCTTTTGACAAGTGGAAAGAATAATTATTTTTGCCGTCCCATTTAAACAATGGGCTTAAATAAATTTAATAGATACCAAAGATGAAAAGGACATTTCAGCCGAGCCGTAAAAAAAGAACCAATAAACACGGCTTTAGATTAAGAATGAGCACTAAAAATGGAAGAAAAGTTCTTGCAAGAAGAAGAGCCAGGGGCAGAAAAAAGCTCACCGTTTCGGACGAAAAGAAACTTAAGTAGTTCTTCCGCCGCTAAACCTGTTGCAGTATTTGACCTTGCCAAAGCAAAAGGCAGGAACTTATTTTGCAAAGAGGAGAAGCTAAAGAGCAAAAAAATTATAGAGCAACTTTTTAAGCAGGGTAAATCTGTTTCGTTAAACGGGTTTACCCTTGTTTATTTACCCTGCGTCCTGCCCGTATTTTATCCCGCTCAGGCTGGTTTTTCAGTTCCCAAAAGTGCTTTTAAACATGCCGTTGACCGCAACCGCATTAAGCGCTTAATGCGCGAAGCTTACCGCCTCAATAAATTATTACTTTACGAAAAATTGGCTGCGCAACAACAATTAGCGCTCATGTGGGTTTATAAAGGCAAAAAGCTGCCGGAATACCCCATAGTTTTAGAAAGCGTTTTGGGCTGCTTAAAGAAATTGAAACTGTGAAACTAATTTCAAAAAGCATCAGCCTGTTTTTCATTTTCCTCATCAAAGCCTACCAAACTTTGCTGTCGCCTATTTTAGCGCCCCGCTGCCGGTATTCGCCAACCTGTTCGCAATATAGTATTGAAGCCATAAAAAAACATGGCCCTTTTAAAGGCGGTTGGCTGGCTATTAAACGTATTTTAAGTTGCCATCCTTGGGGTGGACATGGGTATGACCCGGTGCCTTAATGCCAACTACTAATTTACGATTGATTTTTCCTAAAATGATATAAATACCACATTGAGGCTGGCAACAATTTTAACATGTGGGCGTTAAAGATTATGTTTACACTTGTAACATAAGCGATACAAAAATAATTATTATTTGAAAGCTTACCTTATTGCCGAATGATTGCCGAGATAATGAAGAAATCGAAAAAAATATTGCTGCTTGGGTGTATTGTAATCATTGCATTTGTACCTATTGCATTTACCGGCAGCACTTCCTCTTATTTCGAGATAACCAAGAACCTCGACATTTTTACAACGCTTTATAAGGAACTGAATACTTATTACGTTGATACCATTAAGCCCGAAAAATTAATGCGCTCAGGCATTAATGATATGTTGGATGGGCTGGACCCTTACACTGATTTTATTCCTGAAGAAGAGATGGAAGATTACCGCACGCAAACCACCGGCAAGTACGGTGGCATTGGGGCAGTAATAGGCACCCGCGGCGATTATGTAGTTGTGACCGAGCCTTACGAAGGCTTTCCGGCAGATAAATCGGGATTAAGATCAGGAGACAGAATTGTTGAAGTGGATGGAAAAAGTGCAAAAAACTATAAAACCGACCAGGTTAGCGCTATGCTAAAAGGCAAGCCGGGTACAGAGGTGGCGCTAAAAATACGCCGCATGAATAAGGACGGCAAAGAAGATGAATTTACTGTGAAGATGACCCGTGAAGAAATTAAAATTAGAAACGTTCCGTATTATGGAATGGTGAGCGATGATATTGGCTACATACGATTAAGCGGCTTTACCGAAAGAGCAGGCGCTGAAGTAAAAAATGCACTTGAAACGCTTGAAAGTAAACACAAGTTAAAGGGCTTGGTATTTGATTTGCGCGATAACCCCGGTGGCTTATTAAACGAAGCAATAAACGTTGCCAATGTTTTTATTGATAAAAACATACGTGTAGTTGATACCAAAGGCAAGATTGATGAGTGGAATAAATCTTTTTCAACGCTGAACGACCCGGTTGACATGAAACTTCCGATGGTGGTATTGGCTGACGGGGGCTCTGCTTCTGCGGCGGAAATTGTATCGGGCTCGTTGCAAGATTTGGACCGGGCCGTTATTATCGGGCAAAAAACTTTTGGTAAAGGGCTAGTTCAATCTACCCGTTCATTACCTTTTAATGCAAAACTGAAAATTACTACGGCCAAATATTATATCCCGTCGGGCCGATGCATACAAGCCATTAATTATGCCGAAAGAAATGCAGATGGTAGCGTAAAGCGCATACCCGATTCACTAAAGGTGGCTTTTAAAACCAAGAATGGCAGAACAGTTTATGATGGCGGCGGTATTGACCCCGACGTAGCTTTAGAGCCTGAAAAGCTGGCGAAAATTACCATTAGCCTTGCTACTAAAAATTATATATCGGATTATGCTACCGAGTACCGCAGTAAGCACGATAAGATAACCGATGCCAAAAGCTTTGCTTTAACCGATGCTGATTATGCAGATTTTGTAACATGGGTTTCGAAAAAGGATTACGAATACTCTACCACCAGTGAAAAATTATTGGATGAGTTGAAGACAGCCGCTGAAAAGGAAAAGTATTACGATGATATTAAGAGCGACTACGAGGCCTTGAAAAAAACCATGATGCACGATAAGGAGCACGACCTTGAAAAAGAAAAGACACAAATAAAAAGTGTATTGGAAGGGGAAATTGTGGCCCGGTATTATTTAAACACAGGAAGAATAGTAGCATCGTTCAAAAGCGATACTGAGTTAAAAAAAGCCATCGACATATTGGGCGATGAAAAAAAGATGAATGAGCTTTTGGTAAAGAAGTAATAGTAAAAATAAAATGAGGCCAATAAAAAAAATAGCGAGTGTAGCGCTTTCCCTTTTCAGAAAAAGCTGGAAGGGGTTTGCATTGGTAATTATTATTTCCGGCTGCATGTCGTTTGCCGATTATTATTTTGAGATTTCGAAGAACCTGGATATTTTTTCTTCGCTTTTTAAAGAGGTAAACACTTATTATGTTGATGATATAGAGCCATCGAAATTAATGCGCACCTGCATTGATGGCATGCTTAAAACATTAGACCCCTTTACAAATTATTATTCCGGCTCGCAAATTGAAAACGCCAGAATACAACAGGGGGGCAAGTTTGGGGGCTTAGGTATTGAAATTGAAATAATGAACAGCTATCCGGTTGTTACATCTATTACCAAAGATCAACCGGCAGATAAGGGGGGATTGAAAACCGGTGATATTATTAAATCAATTGACGGCAACTCAACACAAAACAGAAGTAAAGAAGAGGTTGACAAGATTCTTATAGGCCAGCCAAAAACAACTCTTGCACTGCAAGTAGAAAGAAGAACCTCATTAACTGATCCTGCGCAGACATTAAGCTTTAATATTCAGCGCGAGGAAATAGAGGAAACTAACGTTCCTTTTTCGGGTATGGTTGCACCGGGCATTGGTTGTGTTAAGCTGAAAATTTTTAACGAGCATGCGGGTAGAGATGTGAGGGCCGCTGTTGATAGTTTAAAGCGCGCTAACCCCGATATGAAGGGCATTATTCTTGACCTTCGCACTAACCCTGGTGGATTGCTTAATGAAGCAGTAAACGTGGTAAATGTTTTTATTGATAAAGGAAAGCTTGTAGTTACTACCAAAGGAAAAGTAGATGAATGGAACAACAGTTTTAAAACATTGGATGATGCGGAAGATTCAAAAATTCCACTGGTGGTTATAGTAAACTCAATGTCTGCTTCAGCATCCGAAATTGTTTCGGGTACTATACAGGATTATGACAGGGGGGTTATTATAGGCCAGCGTAGTTATGGCAAGGGCTTGGTTCAAATAACTAAAAACCTGTCATATAATACCATGCTAAAAGTAACTACGGCAAAATATTATATACCTACCGGCAGATGTATACAAGCTATTAATTATGCAGAGCGTAACCCCGATGGCAGTGTAAAACATATTCCTGATTCATTAAAGGTTGCTTTTAAAACTATAGATAGCAAAAGAACCGTATATGATGGTGGTGGCATTGACCCTGATGTGATTTTACCAAAAGAGGAACACAGCAAAATTGCTGAAACACTATTTTTAAAAGGCTATATTTTCGACTTTGCATCTAATTACAGATTACAACATAATGATATTGGCGACCCTGCTAAATTTAAACTTACTGAAAAAGATTTTGATGACTTTTCAGCTTATGTAAAAACAAAAGACCTTACTTATAAAACCGAAACTGAAGAGAAGCTAGAAAAATTAAAGGATGCCTCTACCGAAGAAAAATACTTTGATGCTTTAAAGGATGAGTACGAAACCCTTAAAAACAAATTAGCCAAGGATAAGGAGCAAGACATAACAAAGAACAAAAAGGAAATCATTATCGTTCTTGAAAATGAAATTGCGGGCAGATATTATTACGCTTATGGCAAAGCGAAAAAAAGCTACCAGAACGACTCTGAAGTCGCTAAGGCCATTGAATTGCTCAACAATTCCGAAAAGTACAGCGAATTGCTAAGCGCGAAGAAATAACCAACCTTGAAAAATAGAGCTCAGTAAAATCATTAGCCCACTTGATTTGCTTTGCCTATTCTTTTTAAATACCTATCTTTAAATAACAATTTTACTTCTGGCTTCTACCCTGAAAATTTGTTATCAACTACAAAATAGTAATATGAAAAAAATAATTTACTCCTTTTTTCTACTGGCATTCTCTATCGTCGCTTTTGCTCAAACAGGCGGTATTTCAATTAGCAACACAGGCTCTTTGCCCGATTCTTCAGCTGCCTTGGATGTGAATTTTAGTAATAAGGGCGTCCTTTTCCCACGCTTAACAACAGCACAACGCAACAGCATTGCAAACCCGGCACAAAGTTTAATGATATTCAACACCAACACTAATTGCTTTGAAACGTTTATTCTGGGTTCATGGCAAAATATTTTCTGTGGCTGCGGCGGCCCTCCGGCAACACCTGGCAATATCAGCGGGTCTTCTACTGCCTGTGTTTCACAATCGGGTGTTGTATACACCATATCAGCTGATAGCGGTGCTACGTCGTATACATGGATTGTTCCATCTGGGGCGATTGTTACTGCCGGCCAGGGAACAACTTCGGCCACCATTACTTTTGGAAGTGTATCGGGCAATGTAACTGTTGTTGCTAATAATTCTTGCGGTAGCAGCGGGCCAAGCAATCTTTCTGTAACACTTAATTCTGCACCCGGAACACCGGGTACCATTTCAGGGTCTACCAATATTAGTTCTGGTCAATCGGGTATTATTTATTCTATCTCACCGGTTAGTGGTGCTACCTCTTACACATGGACATCCCCGTCTGGTGCTACTATTACGTCTGGCCAGGGAACTGATTCTGTAATTGTTGATTTTGGAAACAACCAGGGCAATATGTCAGTAACCGCTAGTAACAGTTGCGGCACTTCAGATGCCAGTAGTTTGGCTATAACATTCTGTTCAGGCACAATAACCTATAATAGTAACGGCACTTATGAAAGTGGCAATATTCAATCATTTAATGTACCGAGTTGCGCTACTCAAATTACAATAGAGGCTTGGGGAGCACAGGGAGGAAACACAGTTGCATTTTCAGGCGGCGCGGGAGCTGATATAAAAGGAACTTTTAGTGTTACCGGTGGTGAGTTGATTAATATATTGATTGGTCAACAGGGTAAAAACGGCTCAACAGGCCATGGTAACTGCGGTGGCGGTGGTGGTGGAACATTTGTTACGCGTAGCAATGGAAACCCCATGCTAGTAGCCGGTGGCGGCGGCGGTGCGGGAATTTCGGGTAGTGCGCCAGATGGTGGTCAGTTGGGCACTTCAGGGTCAAGCGGAAAAGGCAGTAATGGCATGGCCGGTGGTACCGGCGGAAATGCAGCACCCAATGTTTGCGGAGGATGCGGCTCAACTAATGGTGCGGGGTTTTATAGCAACTCTCAGGCTTATGGTGGTAGTTACGGCACAGCGGCATTAGCATACGTAAACGGAGGAACCGGCTCTACTTCGGTAAGTGGCTATAATGGGGGATTTGGGGGGGCTGGGGCAGGTGCATTTGGCGCCGGTGGTGGTGGTGGTTATTCGGGCGGCGGTTCAGGAAACTATACCAGCGGAACAGATGATTCATCGGGCGGCGGCGGCGGCAGTTATAACGCCGGAACCAATACAGTTAACCAGGCTGGTTCCAGAACAGGTAACGGGCAGGTGATTATTACGTGGTAATATGTGCCTTTGATACATTATATAAAATAAAAATGAATCCAGCCAATCCCTCACATTTCTTATTTTAGTATAACACAATGAGAAAATTATCTATAGGCTTCATTTTTGCTTCTACTTTACTTTGTTGTTCTTTACCATCGTGTATTAAAAACACTGAAGACCCGCATTGTGCTATGCTATATTATGTAAGCGCCCCGCCCTATTACTTTAGCAACACACCCCATGAATATGGCAGCCTTAATGTTTCAAAATTCGGAAGCCCCTCATTTAACCCACTAAATTCAAATCAGATTGTTTTTCCGGTGTATAAAACAGGTGTAGATTCTACTAAAATTACTGTTCTAAATATCAATAGCGGTTTGAAAACTATTTTTTCTGTTCATGGACAATTAACCGGCCCTGCTGAAAAAATATCATGGGGACAAAACAATAAACTCTTATTGCCCTCATACTACTATTACTATCCATCAAACAGTTATTATTCATCATACAGCGTTAATGCAGCTGAAGCAAATGCTGATGGAACAGGAATGGGAACCCTTTTTACCGGATTATCTGGCGCTGGAATCTGGTCAAACAATAGCAGCAAAATTTTATGGAGTTCAAGCCCAAGTTCGCTTGGCATTTATTCTTTAAATGGGCAGGCTATTGATTCTATCTCTCTTTATTATGTTAACGATTTTGACTGGGGCGTTAACGGGCAAATAGTTGTAGCAAACAATTATAAATTTTTAAATATTTACGACAGCACACTTGCATTGATTAAAAGATTAAGAATAATAGCGGATAATTATCAATTCAGTTTTGCTTTTTCTGTGGCATGGGTGCCAAACTCATCCAAGGTAATATGGTCCAGCATATATGGTATATATATCACAGATATAAATACGGAGAAAACCACGCAATTCAAGACAGCAGATCTTAAAACTGTTTACAAAGGCCTGTCAATCTCGCCTGATGGTTCAACTTTAGCTGTGTATAAAGAGATATGGAATAGCTGTAATACTGACTTAAACTATTTCCCCAGTAATAACTCCGGTAATAACACAGAGGAAGGAGCAGTTATTGAACTTATTAATATGGGCACCGGTGCGGAAATACAAGTTTATCCTTAATAAATTTCAGAATACATATTTAACAAAGGTAATTTCGGCAGCTTTCCCATCTAAATACAGTGGCTTTCTAAGTTTTAAGATGTAATACCCTGAGTAGTTGCCGATAGCTGAATCAATATATTGAGGTTCATGAACTATGCCTAATGCAAAAGAATTAATGTATAAACGCAGCGGCCCAATGCCTACCTTTCCACAAGCCTGAAACCAACAACCCTCGTTTGACCAAGGGTCGCTTTCAGAAAAGCAGCCGGTATTGTCATCATAAATAGTAAGGCTGGTAATAGGACAATCATTTAAAGCAACCCAGTTTCCCAAGTACTCTCCTCCATCGTAACTTGTAGGTTTTTTACAAGAGGTAAATTCTGAAAGAATAATTGCCAGCAATAAAATGGAATAAAGAATTTTCATAACTCCCTTCATTCGCTATATAAAATAGGCTTTTAGATTTAAATATTCTTATTAAAACTAAGTAATAATTTTCATTTATTGCAATCGAGATAAATGTCCAAGGCTGTAGAATACTGATAAATGGACAAAAAAAGAGTCCGAATAAATTCGGACTCCCTTTCACTTTCCTTTATCGGGATCTGGTCACATAGCTATGCTTCGTGATTCGAACTACCCTTCAATAATTAAATAAGAACCTATTGCACCGGGAACTGCGCCCTTAATAAGCAATATATTTTCTTCAGCTAGTATTTTTACCACTTGCAGGTTCAATACTTCAATACGGTTACCACCTGTTCTACCGGCCATTCTCATACCCGGGAAAGAGCGTGCAGGATCAGAAGATGCCCCCATTGAGCCTGGAGCGCGCATCCGGTCGTGCTGTCCGTGCGTGGCCATACCAACTCCTTTAAATCCGTGACGCTTAACAACACCCTGAAAACCTTTTCCTTTAGATGTTCCTATTACGTTTACTAAATCTCCTTCTTCAAAAACTGCAACTGTAACAGCTTCACCTACCGGCTTTCCGAAATCGTAATCACGAAATTCGTGCACTCTTCTTTTAGGAGTAGTGCCAGCTTTTTTAAAATGTCCTTGCTCCGCTTTAGTTGTTGATTTAACTCTCTTCTCATCAAAAGCTACCTGTGTTGCAGTATAGCCATCAATTTCCTGAGTTTTTATTTGTGTAATAATACATGGGCCTGCTTCAACTACTGTTACAGGTGTGTGTTTACCATTGTCATACACACTAGTCATTCCCGCCTTTTTTCCTAGTATTCCTTTCATTTTGTTGGGTTTTAGAGGACCCCCAGCTTTTGCAACAGGGGTTCATAAATTATAAAATTAATTTTTCGATTCTACTTATGCCTTTATTTCAACTTCAACACCACTGGGAAGTTCCAGTTTCATCAAAGCATCAATAGTTTTTGATGTTGATGAATAAATATCCAACAGTCTTTTATAAGTACAAAGTTGGAATTGCTCTTTCGAGTTTGCATTTACGTGCGGAGAACGCAATACTGTAAATACTTTACGATGTGTAGGAAGAGGCACCGGGCCGCTAACTATAGCACCTGTATTCTTTACAGTCTTAACAATTTTCTCAGCGCTTTTATCAACCAGGTTATGGTCGTAGCTTTTTAGTTTAATTCTGATTCTCTGGCTCATAAAAAGAACGTTATTGGGTTATAAATTATTTTTTTCTTAATCAATTACTCTCCTACTGCACTGCTTCTTAATTTGCCCTGGTTTTTGGCAATTACAGTAGCTGCAACTCCTTCTGGTGCCGGTTGGAAACTGTGGAACTCCATTACTGAAGTAGCACGGCCAGATGTAATGGTACGCAATTGTGTTACGTATCCAAACATTTCGCTCAATGGCACTTTAGCTTTTACTACTTGTGCGTTTACTTTAGCTTCCATACTTTCTACAATACCTCTTCTACGGTTCAAGTCGCCTACCACATCACCAGTGTTTTGGTCAGGGGTAATAACTTCAACTTTCATGATAGGTTCCATCAATACCGGTTTGCAATTTTTTGCAGCCGTTCTGAAAGCAAGCTTAGCACAAAGTTCGAAAGACAATGCGTCCGAATCCACCGCGTGGAATGAGCCATCATACAATCTCACTTTAAGGCTCTCTAATTCATAACCAGCTAATACACCGGTTTTCATTGCTTCTTTAAAGCCCTTTTCAACAGATGGAACAAACTCACGCGGAATTGAACCTCCGAAAATATCATTCACAAACTGTAAACCTAAAACACCTTCATCGGCAGGGCCAATTTCAACTCTTATATCGGCAAACTTACCACGACCACCGGTTTGCTTTTTGTAAAGCTCGCGATGTTCGATAGTTTTAGTTAATTTCTCTTTGTAGTTAACTTGTGGTGCACCTTGGTTACATTCTACTTTAAATTCTCTGCGTAAACGGTCAACAAGAATTTCCAAGTGTAACTCGCCCATACCTGCAATAATAGTTTGGCCGGTTTGGTCATCGAATGATACACGGAAAGTAGGATCTTCTTCAGCTAACTTGCCTAACGACATACCTAACTTATCTAAATCTTTTTGTGCCTTAGGTTCAATAGCCAATGAAATAACCGGTTCAGGGAATTTCATGCTTTCCAATATTATTGGATGCTTTTCAATACAAAGCGTATCACCGGTACGAATGTCTTTAAAACCTACTGCTGCTGCGATATCTCCGGCTTCAACCTTTTCAACTGGGTTTTGTTTGTTAGCGTGCATTTGGAACAAACGAGAGATACGTTCTTTTTTACCGGTACGGGTGTTCAATATATATGAACCCGCATCCAAAGAACCTGAATATACCCGGAAGTATGCCAAACGGCCTACGAAAGGATCGGTAGCAATTTTAAATGCCAAAGCGCAAAAAGGCTCATCGGTATCCGGATGTCTTACTTCTTCTGCTAAAGTATCGGGGTTAGTACCTATCACTTCTTTTTTATCAGAAGGTGAAGGAAGAATAGCGCAAACTGCATCTAACACAGCTTGTACACCTTTATTTTTAAATGCTGAGCCGCAATACATAGGCACAACTTTTTGTGCTATTACTGCTTTACGAACTGCCGCGCGAATTTCTTCAGGCGAAATTGAATTTGGATCAGCAAAATATTTTTCCATTAAGTGGTCGTCGAATTCGGCAACCTGCTCTAACATTTTTTCGCGGTAAGATTTTACTTCTTCTACTAAATCAGCCGGAACGGGAATGATTTTAGAAGTCATACCCTTATCATCTTCATCCCAAATTGTAGCTTCGTTAGTTATTAAATCAACAACGCCTTTAAAGTGTTCTTCGTTGCCAATAGGTATTTGCATTACCATTGGGGTTGAACCCAACATAGTATTTACCTGCTTAACCACGTTAAAGAAATCGGCACCCTGGCGGTCCATTTTATTTACAAAACCTAAACGGGCAACACCGTAGTTATCGGCCAAGCGCCAGTTAGTTTCAGATTGAGGTTCAACACCATCAACCGCACTAAAAAGGAATACCAAGCCATCCAATACACGCAGTGAACGGTTTACTTCAACAGTAAAATCCACGTGTCCAGGAGTATCAATAATGTTAATGTCGTATTGTTTTTCTTTCCATGTCCAGTGGCAACGGGTAGCAGCCGAGGTAATGGTAATACCACGCTCCTGCTCTTGTTCCATCCAGTCCATAGTTGCGGCACCTTCGTGCACCTCACCAATTTTATAGTTAACACCGGTGTAATACAAAATACGCTCAGTAGTAGTGGTTTTACCTGCATCAATGTGTGCTGCGATACCAATATTTCTCGTATAACTTAGATCTTTTCCCATTTTCCTGACTTCTCGATTAGAGAAGAACTTTTAAAAATTATTTTAATACTACTTATTATTTACTATTCCTTTCTTAAGTCCCGTTTAGGGGATTTAATGATTTAGAATTTAAAGTGTGCGAAAGCTTTGTTAGCCTCAGCCATTTTGTGTGTGTCTTCTTTTTTCTTGAAAGCACCACCTTCACCTTTTGATGCAGCAACTATTTCAGAAGCTAATTTGTCGGCCATGCTTTTGCCGTTTCTGTCACGGCTATATTGAATCAGCCATTTCATACCCATTGAAACTTTGCGGTCGCCGCGAACTTCAGTAGGTATCTGGAAGTTAGAACCACCAATACGGCGGGTTTTTACTTCAACCGAAGGGCCTACATTTTGAAGGGCTTTCTTCCAAACTTCCATGCCGTTTTCTTTAGTTCTTTCTTCTATCATGTCGATAGCACCATAGAAAACACCATATGCAACAGCTTTTTCACCTTCATACATTAAACGGTTCACAAACTGTGTAACCATTACTTCGCCAAATTTTGGATCGGGCTGAACGTATCTTTTCGGTGCTTTTTTCTTTCTCATGTTATATTAGGTTATATTACTATTTAACAATTAACTATTTTTTGCCGCCTTTAGCTGGTGCCGCTGCCGGTGCGCCCGCCTTAGGACGTTTAGTACCGTATTTAGAACGGCTCTTTTTACGGTTTTCAACGCCCGCAGTATCTAACGAACCACGAACGATGTGGTAACGTACACCCGGAAGGTCTTTTACCCTACCACCGCGAATAAGCACGATAGAGTGCTCTTGCAGGTTATGGCCTTCGCCTGGTATATAGGCAATAATTTCAATGGCGTTAGTAAGGCGTACCTTGGCTACTTTACGCAAAGCCGAGTTAGGCTTTTTAGGCGTTGTTGTGTAAACACGGGTGCATACACCTCTTTTTTGAGGGCACGAATCAAGGGCACGGCTCTTCGATTTTGCACGAATAATAGACCGCGACTTTCTTACTAACTGTTGAATTGTAGGCATTCTCTGATTTTTATTTTGGGACGGCAAAAGTAGCTTTATTATTTGAAATTCAAAAAGGGTAAAAGAGTTTTTAGTTTGGGGTTTAGCGTTTGGGGTTTAGCGTTTGGGTAAAGACCGTTGCGTTATTAGCGCTTTTGAGGCTTTTTTGCAAGAATGTTAAAATCGGCTTTTTTTGAATAGCATTTGCTCAGATGATTCATTTTCAATACCTTGAAAGAAGAGTCATTTGTTAATTACATTAAGTATTCAAAGCAGTTTTTATTATTTGCATCAGTTCTTCGGCCTTGTTCAATGTCATAAAATGGCCTCCATTTTTTATTTTAAAATTGCAATCAATAAATCGAAAAGGCAGGATTCGGTCGGCTGTTCCGTGGATATGGACTATGTTTTCAGGTTTGGCTAAATTCTGCCAACCTACCAATTCATTAATAGCCCACTTTAGAAAAACAGGGTCGGTATCAAAAAGTATAGTTTTTAGAAGCTGTTGCTCAAAAGCCGAAGTTGTGCCGAAAAGCCAGCTTGTAATAAAATTGGATTGCTTCAAAAGTTTGCGCGGCAAAAGGTGATGAAGCCCAAGTTTTCCGGCCCAACGATAATAGAAAGGAATTTCGCTTCTCGTCTTTGCGCTGGCAACTAAAATTATTTTTTCAGTATCAATTTGCTTAGCTACTTCAATAGCCATTATTCCGCCGAATGAAAGGCCGATTAAAATTGGCTTGTCGGTTTTAATTTGTGCTAAAAGGCGGGTTGCATAGTTTTCAATGGTTTCATTTTGTTGTGGTGCTTCCCATTTAATAAAAGTTACATTGTAGCCAGAAAAATCAAGTTTTTGAAACACTCTGTCATCTGCACCAAGGCCGCTGAATATGTAAATGGGGGTTGGCATTTTTTCAGTTTGTTACCGCGTGAATTTATTTAATATTATATTGAATAAAAGTTAAGTAGTAACTTTTCAAACTAATATTTCATTAGTTTCGATTTTCCTGACACCCCAAACAAACCTTGAGACCGATTTTTATGTAAACAAATGTAGTATATGATGATGTCTCAATTTTACGCCAAGCTACTTTCAACAACACGGATTTTTATTTTTCCGCTGCTCTTCTTAATTAACAGCGCAGTTACTTTTGCGCAGCCACCTCCGCCGCAACCCTTTTCTATTGTTATTTCCAACACCTGCAATTCGGCCACTGCTGTTATTACTACTAATGGTATAACCCCGGTTAATTTCAGCTTTATATGGACCGATGGCGAAAACAATATTGTAGGCCAAACAATTAATTCGCCTGATACGGTTAACACTGTCAGCAATCTGGCTGATAGTGCAGCTTATTCCCTTCAAGTGTTTTGGACTGATAATGGAGATACAATTTTAGTATTGGATACAGTAAGAATATTCTGTGGCCTTGAGCATTCTGCTGATACTATTGTTTGCTCGGGGCAAGCGGTTACACTTTGGGCACACGGAATAGGTTCTACCGGCACTTATAGTTGGTTGCCGGGTGGTGCAATAAATGATACAATTACCGTAACGCCCGATACTACTACCTCATATACTGTTATGTTTACCCCAACTATAGGTGGTGGGCCATACATGGCCGCCATTACTGTTACTGCAATAGCTAATCCTTCGGTTACCATAAATGATACCGCTATTTGCGCCGGCCAAACAGCTACTTTAACCGCGGTTTCATCAGTGGCCGGTGGTACCTATATTTGGTGGCCGGGTGGTGACACTACCCAAAGCATTAGCATTACGCCACAAAACACCACACACTATATTGTTACTTATACTACCAGTTGTTATGTAGCTACAGACACTAATACTGTTACGGTTAATAACGCTCTGGCACCAGTGCTCACAGTATCTACAGATACTATTTGCTCCGGGGATAGTGCTTACATTTGTGCACCATCAGGGTATGTATCCTATAATTGGACCGGCGGCTCAACAAACACATGTACTTATGCCTTTCAGCCAGGCAATTATTATGTTACCGTAACAGATAATGGAAATTGCACGGCAACTTCCAACGCAATTGCTATTCATTCTTATCCGGCAACTTATATATCAATTATATCCAATGGAGATACTTTATATACTACCCTCGGATTTACAAATTATCAATGGTACTTAAATACAGATTTATTAGAAGGTGCAAATACAAATATTTATATAGTCAACCAACCTGGTAATTACAACTTTTCAGCAATTGATAGTAATGGCTGTTATGCAATTTCCAGTACTGTTGTAATAGCTGGCATAAATGAAACCGACATTGACAAATGGATAAAAGTATTTCCTAATCCAAGTTCGGGAAGATGGATATTGGAAATAGATAATAATTTAATTGGAGGCGTAGTTGAAATTTTTGATGCCAACGGAAAATTGGTTTATACTCATGAAATTTTGAATGCGCAATCGGAAATATTGCTAGACGAATCGATGGGAGTTTATACCCTTCACTTAGTTTCAAAATTGAAGAGTTTTAATTTAAAGCTAATAAAGATTTAAAGTTTCTTTATGCTTTTAATGAAAAACCATGTTGTTCAAGTATCCATTTCTTTGATAAATTTAATTTAGTTTAATATCTTTATTTAGCTTCTTTTTTCGTGGCACCTAATTATAGCTGCAACCTAAAATTAAGATTTAATCAAGCACTAAAAATATCCCCCAACATGGAACCATTTTACCCAAAACAGATTTCAGTTTTTATTTTCAGCCTGTTTTTTTTCATTATCAGTGCACAACCCGTGGCACAAAATAAAGTAGGCATAAAACCTGCACACAGCTTTTCTAATAATGATCCATTCGGCTCAGCTGCCTTTATTGAAAATAAGGATATTGTAAACGATTTTGAGAACGAGAAGATATTGTATTACGCAAACCGTGATAATGTAAATGCCTACTTTACCGAAAAGCGCCTTATTTATTTAGTAAGCGCCGTGAATAAAGAAGAATTGAAAGAAAGAAATAATGAAGCACACGAGAAAGAAAGTATTGACCGAGAGAAAGAAGAATTAAGCATACCCATACAAACCAGCACGGTGAGTGCAGAATGGATTGGAGCCAACCCTGCCCCACAAATAATTGCACAAAAAAAGGTTGAGCGATATTATACCTATTTAAAGAAAGACGATAACGCCGGATATAAAACGTTAACTACTTATGGCAACCAAACCATTACCTATAAAGATTTATACCCGGGTATTGATGTTGTATATAGTTTTCCTGAAAGAGGGGGCATGGAATATACATTCATTGTTCGCCCGGGTGCCGATGCAAGCCAGATAAAAATGTCTTATTCAGGGGGAGGCGTAAAAAGTTTGAAAAAAAATAATACAGGTGATTTAGTAATACATACCGGTTCAGGTGATATTATAGAACATGCACCGGTTTCATATACCGGTATATCTACTACTGTACCTTCAAACTTTTCGATTACAGACAGCACCGTTCAGTTTGTTTTTCCAAAAGGCTATGATAATACTCAAACATTAATTATTGACCCATGGGTTACTACCTTAACCACACTCCCCTCAACAAATATGGGGTTTGATGTAGACTATGATAATGCCGGAAATTTATTTGTTTATGGCGCAGGCTCCTCATCTATTTATGACACCGCACATTATTTTAAAGTGGCTAAATACGACGCTACCGGTACTGTTTTGTGGACCTTTAATGGCTCTGTTGCCAGTATCGGGTGGAATTCGGTAACGCTTGGTGGCGGACAATACATGTCTCTACCCGGCAATTTTATTGTTGAAAAAACCACTGGTAAAATATATGTAGGCAAAGGCTTCGATCAAAATGGAACAAGCACTATACGCTTAAATGCCAACGGCGGTTACGATAATTTTGTTTCTGCTATTGATCCAAATTTTCTTGAAACATGGAATCTTTCTTACAACCATGCAACCGGTTCTATTTTGGCTTTAGGTGGTACTGTGCTTTCGAATTTAAACGTGGGTGTAGTTAACCCTACAAGTGGCGCCATTACTACCTCTAACTTTACAGAAATATCGGGATTAACGGCTCAAGATGTTATTAACAGCACACGCGATAAGAATGGCAATTTATATGCCATACTTAATTCAGCTTCCAACTCATTGCCTTACTCAAACACATTATACAAAGTGAACGACTCTTTAAATGGATACAAATGGGTAGCCAATTCCGGTTTCTTTGTTTTTAATGAAGCCTCGAATGCTCCGTTTTGGGATGCTGCTGATGGATATAGCGGAAATGCATTTAATGCTTTAGCAGCTAATGGTTCGTATTTATATTATTACGATGGATTTAACCTTGCAGCATATAGTTTAGATAGTGGCAAAATAGTTGGCACACCAACCACTATTAGCGGGTATACAGCCTTGAACCAAGGCGGCATTGCAGTTGATAATTGTAATAATATTTATGTGGGAGGCAAGGGCGCTATCAAAACTTTTAGTTTTAATGGCTCAACATTTACTGCCCATCCTAATATTTCTTTGGGGTCTGGTTACACCACTGATAAAATATTCGATATTAAATACAACCATGCCAACAATCTGCTATACGTTACCGGTAATCATTTTGCGGGTACTTATAATGCTAATTTAAGCACTACCTGTAACCTCGATACAACATTCAACCTTGGCATTACAAGTACTTGCGGATCGGCCACTGTGCATGTTTCGCCATCGTATTTAAGCCCTCAAATATTTACTTATACCTGGATGGATAGCCAACATAATATTATAAGCCAAATAATAAACTCAACCGATACCTTAAACACGGTTAATAATCTTGCAGATAGCGCTATGTATATTGTGCTGGTGCAGTGGAATGCTAATGGCGATACCATATCCAAATCAGATACTGTAAATATACTATGTAGCTTTACTTATTCACCCGACACCACTATATGCTCAGGACAACAGGTTACCCTTGTGGCTAATGCAGTTGGTTTTTCGGGCAATTACAGTTGGTCACCGGGTGGGGCAAGCACATCTTCAATACAGGTCTCTCCAACAACAACAACAACCTATACTGTTACCTATATACCCAATAACGAACAGCCAGTAAGTGCGGCAATTACGGTAACTGTACTACACATAGCAAGCCTGATTGTTAGCGACACTTTGGTGTGTGCGGGTAGTAGTGGCACTATAACCGCCACCCCATCTATTGCAGGGGGCACTTATAGTTGGTCGCCAGGTGGGTATAGCACTAATAGTATTACAGTTTCGCCTGATAGTAGTACAACCTATACAGTTACTTATATTTCTACTTGTGGCGCTACAACAGCTACCGGTTCAATTAATATTTCACCGGTTCCTACTTTGGTTACATCTACTGATACGCTTTGCAATGGCGACAGCACCCTTATTTGCGCTTCGTCGGGTTTTATATCATACCATTGGAGCAACGACAAAACAAACTCGTGCATTTATGTTGCCCAAAGTGGCGATTATTATGTAACCGTAACGGACGGGGCAAATTGCTCTGCAACATCCAATCATTTTACCATTTACAATTATCCGTTAACCTCCTTACCTGTAACTAATAGCGGAGATACTTTAACTACCCTTCAGGGGCTAGCTAATTACCAATGGTATTTAAACGATGGTCTATTAGGTGCAGCAACTTCCGATACATACATAGTCAATCAACCCGGCACTTATAAAGTATCGGCAGTAGATAGTAATGGCTGTTACATTATCTCAAGCCCGGTTGTAGTAACCGGCATAAATGAAACCGGTATTGATAAATGGATAAAAGTGTTTCCAAATCCAAGTTCGAGAAGATGGATATTGGTAGTGGACAATAAATTGATTGGAGGCAAAGCAGAAATTTTTGATGCTGCTGGCAGGCTGGTTTATGCTCGCGAAATTTTAAATGAGCAGTCCGAAATATTGCTAGATGGTGCGATGGGAATTTATACCCTTCGTCTAATCTCTAACTCTAAGACTTTTAATTTAAAACTTATACAGCTTTAGATTTTCATTTTTTATTACAGCCTTAACCCAATGGAACGAGAACTCGGGGAAAACTTAGGACTTGAAGTTCAAACAGGAGGGAATTATGTAAATCTTTTCAAAAATGATGTAACGCTTATCAATCATTTGAGATTTACCTTTGTGTTGTTGCGAAAATTCTTTTGCAATTTAAAAACAGTAATCATGGCAAATCCTGATAAAAAAAATAACGAGAAAGCACCAGTTGATAAAGACCTTGAAAAAAAATTGGCGGATGCTAAAAGCGAAGCCGATAAAAAACAAAAGGGAACTAAGAAATATAGTTCATCAGGCGGTGGGGTACAGGGCGACGGTTCGGCCGGGCTTAGTGGTACGAGCGGAATTTAGCTTTACTACCACAAGTATTTCTGATTAGTTGTGGCTATTATAACTTATAAATAATGCGGACACCCAACTGGGTGTCCGCATTATTTATGCCAATGGATGAAGGCTATGCAGATTAGAAATAAAAAAATAGCTTTTTACAACCTTGTACTTCCTACAACAAATTATCTACTTATTATACCCCTCTCAAAAAACCCAAAAACTCGAAACTGAAACCCGAATCTCTAAACTTTCCTAGCTTTTGTCGGTTAAATTGCCTACCTTCGCGCCCTTTTACGTTCCGGCGAGTTGCGGGTTCAAAATGAAGTTATAAGCAAACAAATGACAAATACAACCGCAAGCCCCGAAACAGTAACAGCACAAACTACTAATGCTCACGAGAATATGAGAAATCAAAATATAAGGAACATCGCTATTATTGCCCACGTCGATCACGGTAAAACGACCCTGGTTGATAAAATTTTGCATCAGTGCTCGCTTTTCCGCGATAACCAGCAAACCGGCGAATTAATATTGGATAATAACGACCTTGAAAGAGAAAGAGGTATTACCATCCTTGCTAAAAACGTGTCGGTTGAATACAAAGGCATTAAAATCAACATTATTGATACCCCAGGCCACGCCGATTTTGGTGGCGAGGTAGAACGTGTATTGAACATGGCCGATGGCGTATTACTATTAGTAGATGCTTTCGAAGGGCCTATGCCGCAAACCCGTTATGTCCTTTCAAAAGCATTGGCTTTGGGCAAAAAACCAATTTTGGTTATTAATAAAGTAGATAAAGAAAACTGCCGTCCTGATGAAGTGCACGAATCGGTATTCGATTTGATGTTTCACTTAGAGGCAAACGAAAACCAGCTGAGCTTCCCTACTGTTTACGGTTCGGCAAAGCGCGGATGGATGGGTCCCGACTGGAAGCACCCTGCAGAAGATGTTACTTTCCTTTTGGATACTATAGTAGGCCACATTCCCGCACCCGAAATAATGGACGGAACTGTGCAAATGCAAATTACGTCGTTAGATTATTCATCATACATTGGCCGTATTGCCATTGGTAGAATTACAAGAGGCAGTATTACCTCAGGCCAAAACGTATGCTTAGTAAAACGTGATGGCAAAGCCATTAAATCTAAAGTAAAAGAATTGTATGTTTTCAGCGGCCTCGGAAAAGCGAAAGTAGACAAAGTTGAGTGTGGAGATATTTGCGCTGTAATGGGTGTTGATGGTTTTGAAATTGGCGATACCATTGCCGACTATGAAAAACCGGAAGGCATGAAACCTATTCATATCGACGAGCCTACTATGAGCATGGTATTTACTACCAACACCTCACCATTTTTTGGTAAAGAAGGTAAGTTTGTAACCTCACAAAAAATACGCGAGCGTTTATATAAGGAGTTAGAAAAGAATCTTGCCCTACGTGTTGAAGACACCGACTCGGCTGAAAAATTCAATGTATTTGGTCGTGGTATTTTGCACCTTTCTATATTAATTGAAACTATGCGCCGCGAAGGTTATGAGCTTTCAATTGGCAACCCACGCGTGCTTACAAAAATTATTGATGGCGTAAAACACGAGCCGGTAGAAATATTAACCATTGATGCGCCTGAAGGGGTAGCCGGTAAATGTATTGAGTTGGTAACACAGCGCAAAGGCGACCTTTTAGTTATGGAGCCAAAAGGCGATATGATGCACGTGGAATTTGAAGTTCCATCGCGCGGATTGATTGGCTTGCGGACTTTGGTATTGAACACAACAGCTGGTGAAGCTATTATGGCACACCGCTTCAAAAACTACCAGCCGTGGAAGGGTGATATTCCGGGACGCACTAATGGCACTTTAATTGCCAAAGAAGCAGGCAGAGCTACGGCTTACACTATGGATAAATTATCTGACCGTGGTAAATTTTTTATCGAAACCGGTGTTGATGTTTACGAAGGACAGATAGTTGGTGAGTATACCAAAAGCGGCGACTTAGTAATTAATATTACTGAAGCTAAACAGCTTACTAACTTCCGCGCAGCAGGCCGTGATGATAAAAGCACACTTCCACCACCTATTAAAATGAGTCTGGAAGAAAACATGGAATACATTCAGGAAGATGAATACGTTGAGATAACACCAAAATCTATCCGTTTACGTAAAATTTATTTGAACGAAAACGACCGGAAGAGAGCTGCAAAATAAGTTACAATTTTATAAGCCTTGACTAACTATTTAACCGCTATGTTATATCTGTTAACAGATATAACATAGCGGTTTTTGCTTTCCCCTTTTATATGTCAAAAAAAATTATTTTTGGAGGATAAAACATCCCCCACATGAAAAAATATTTATTTTTTATTGCTGTTTTATTAATAGCTAAAATATCTAGCGGCCAATACTGCGGCAATGCCGGCCCTTTTGAATGTAGTGTTGATGGATCATTGACCCATTTCGGAGTTTCTGATTACGCAACATTTCCCTGTGTGCATGATAGTGTGCCTTATCATGAAGTATTACAGATATTTTTTCCGGATTCAGCGGATATAAGCATTTATCGGGTACAAGTTCTTTCTTTCAGCATAGATTCTGTTACTAACCTGCCTTGTGGCCTTTGCTGGAGTTGCAACGATAGTACTTTTACGTACGCAGGGGGTACCAAAGGTTGCCTTTTAATATCAGGCACCACCAACGATTTGCATGGAGCTTATCAAATAAACGTATATGGTAAGGCGAATACAAGCTTCGGCACCGCTAATGGCACTTTAGCCTCGCTTGGCTATCCGTTTTTTCTTAATGTAGTGGGGCAATATGATGATTGTACGCCAATTAATTTCTCTACATCCAATATTAGTTGTTCAACCGGACCACCACCAACACCACCAACATGTAATTTTGCAACGCAGGTGGTTGCGTCCAGCTCAGCATCTAATTGTCATTTCGATAGTACAACATTAACTGTTATAGAACCCACCGGACCTAGCTATCAGTATTCATGGACTCTTTTTTCCGTTTCATATTTATTCAACAACGACGTCTATAATGCTTCGGGGCCAAGTGTCGGGGTTAACGATTCGCTCAATATGGCCTGGTTAACCATTTCAGATAGTACCTGTTATGAATCTTTCTCTATATATATTGATCCCAAAGTCGGGCCGGTTTGTTCCCCCACCGGTATTTGCTATGCAACTGCCGATAGCAGTTTGCCGGACCATAGCGGCTTAAGTTTTATTTTCGAAAAAAATGATTGGTTTAATAACATTACCGGGTTCCAAATTTATCGTCAAGATTCAGCAAACCAAATATATTTACCGCTTATTGGTCAAATAGGTGCCGGTTCACCGGGCATAATTACTGATGAAAATCCTCTATCGTTCTTTTCCATACATCCTGCTTTAGGCTTTAATGGATTAATGGACTTATACGCATTAAGCTATACAACTGCGTGTGATAATCCTAGTGACGGCCTGAATCTTTGGAGTTTCTTTACTCCTTCAACTCTAGGAGTTGATACACTACAAAACGGTTTGCCACGGCTTATATGGAATAATAGCGACCCTTTAACATATAATAAAATTTACATTTATAGCCGTTATCCGGGCGGCAGTTGGCGCTTACGCTATGGCAGCATTAACCTAAATGATACTCTTTGGATAGATCAACAACCCGATAGTACCAATATGCAATACATGCTTGCTTATGATCTTACTGTAGATTGCGACCCATTCCGTTCAGCCAATCACACTGCATTTTCCAATTTTGGCACTACTGTTGTTTCGGCTGAACATGTTTATCACGACACAACAACCACAAATACGGGTATTAACCAAATATCGGCTTCGGCTACTGTGTTGCTTTATCCTAATCCGGCCAATGACAAATTGCATCTGCAAATAGCAGATGTAAGCACTATAACGCAATTAAATTATAAAATATACAATATGCTGGGGCAGTTAATCAGCGCATCATCATTACCCGTTGATTCACGGAACGAACTAAATGTTGAATCGCTGGCAAGTGGTGTTTACACCATAACTTTACAAGCCAACAACCAACCTTTGGCAATAAAAAAGTTTGTGAAGAAGTAGCATTGTAACTGCTTAAAATTAAACAACAAGTGTGAACATTATATACAAAAGAGAAATTCCAGACGTTGATAATTTGATGAATTTATATACTGACGTGGGTTGGGGTGTTTACCTGGAATCGCCTGAAAAACTATTGGAATCATTAGAAAATTCTCAAGATGTAATATCGGCATGGGATGACAAAAAACTTGTTGGCCTTGTAAGAACCATCGGCGATAAAACCACCATACTATACATTCAAGACCTATTGGTATTGCACGATTATAAAAGAAATAAAATAGCAACCACTTTAGTTCAAATGCTACTTACAGATTATGCAGATATGAGAATTATACTGCTAGCCGATAATTACGATGAGCCGCGCAAATTTTACGAATCGCTTGGGTTTAGTTCAAGCAACAGCATTAACACTACCTGCTACATTAAATTACAAGGTTAGTAATACCAGGTTACAACCACCTGCCCATTGCCCGATTGCAAACCGTTTTGCATGTTCGCGGCACTAACGCCTCCTATATATCCGCTTCCACCGCCGCCACCACCGGCATCACCACCGCCACCGCCATAATAGCCACCACCACCGCCACCGCCACTATTGTTAGCAGTTCCTGCTTGGCCACCCTGGCCTAATGATCCGTTCTCAACTGCACCCGCGTAATGATAAACTGTTTCACTAGGGCCACCTGCACTTTGGCTAGCCCCCTGCCCATCATAACCTGGCCCTGCACCACCAGAGCAAAGCCCTCCGCTTGTTCCACCACCACTACCTCCCGTGGTCGACCAACTGGTAGACGGCACACCGCCACCGCCACCAGCAACAATTACTCTGCTAGCCAAATCTGTTCCACCAACTCTAACATCCGAAGCACCACCCCCGCCGGCACCGGAGCCAATTCCGGCACCTCCACCATTATACCCACCTGCAGTACCGCTTGGTTGATTGCCTACGAATATATAAATCAAATCACCCTGTGTAACGCTTAGTGTGCCGCGCGCATATCCGCCATATCCACCACTGTTGCTGGCTACCGAGCCGCCCTGCGCACCGTAAACATCAAAGGTTAAACGAGTAACAGCCGTAGGCACCGTAAATGTTTGCTGGCTACCAGTATAGCTAAAAGTTTGCGAGCCGATGAATGAAACATTTATGGTATCTGAACTTGTAGAGCAGTCGCCAGTAATTGTCCAGCTTAATACGTACGCATTACCTGATATACCTGTGAATGTACTATTTGCGCTTGCAGGATTGGAAAAACTACCACCGGTGCCTCTTACAACTGTCCATAATCCGCTTCCATTTATAGCTGTGTTAGCAGCCAAGTTAATAGTAGTATCTTGTTGGTTTAATTGGTCCGAACCGGCATAAGCAGCAGTAGGTGCCTCAGCAAAAACCGAAGTCATTTGAAAGTTAGTGCCGTCGTAAACCACTGTTACTACTTGCTTATTCTGTATTTCGCAACCTGCTAAATTTTTATTAATAAATTTTTTAATAGGTATAGCGCCCAGGTTATTTACATTTAGCGTAGCGGGACCGCTAACATTTTGATTTGATATAAAATTAAACACCATGCCCGCCTGATATGCTGTAATGGGCGGGTAAATAGTGATATTGAAGTTATTGTTAGATCCGGTGGCAACTGCATATATAAGTGTACCGCTTTGAACTGATTGTACACTGGTAGCATCTAAACTATCGGTTACGCTTTTAATGCCACTAACTTTGGCATTAGTCCCATTGCCGGTCAGCAATATAGCATGATCTATTTGCACCTGAGCAAAAGTAGATGAGGCTATTAAAAGACATAAAGCGATTATATAGAATTTCGGTTTTTTCATAATTTATTATGTTTGTGTAATTGAGTCTGAATAAGTACCAAACCAAAAGTAAACAAACTAAATAATTAATCGGCTGCTTCTGTTACAAAACCATTATTTTCAAAAAAGGCATTTAACTAACCACACAATATCTGTAAGCACCTAAACAGGTAATTTATTATGAAACAGCTGAAACCAATTTTGTTTTTCCTCGCAAACTTTGCCATGCTGTCGTTTTCTGATAAGGCTGTAAAAAATGAATATTACCGTACAGAAAAATTTAAAGGCAAGGTGAAACAGATAACTATTATAAGTTATGGCCGGCCTCAAAAAAAAGGCGAAGGAACCAATGACACCCTTATATGGCTGGATACCGAAAAAATTAAACTTAATAAGGCTGGAAAGGAAATTGAAAGAAGCGCATATAACCGAAAAGACAGCCTGCTTTATACTGACACTGTAAATTATGATGAGAGAGGCAGCCGGAAGGAAAGAGTATTTAGAAATAAAGAAGGAGCTTTGACAAAAAAAATAGCTTACCGGTATGATGATAACGGGCGTAAAATTGAAGAACACCACAATAAACCCGATGGCAGCCTGGAGCACAATGTTACTTATAAATACGACCCGAAGGGCAATTGCACCGAATGGGCATCGTTTAGCCCTCGAGGTGTTTTAGTAGGCAAACAATCATTTTACTACGACAACAAAAACAATAACACGCAAGAAGTATGGTGGTTTTTAGCAGATAGTAGCAGAAATCAAAAGCTGGTTTATACTTATAACAGCAAGGGCCAAGAGGTTGAACGAAAAAAGTATACTTTGACTGACAGTCTAAAATATAAAGACGTTTCGCTTTATAATACTAAAGGAAATTTAATCAAGATGGAACGGTTTGATGCTAATAATAATATTGTACCCGGCTTTTCAAATACGTATCAATATGAATATGACAAAAAAGGCAACTGGATAAAAAAAGAAGTTCAGGCTAATGGCAAAACGGGATATTTGTATTTGCGCAAAATTGAGTATTATTAATAGTATACTTTCAATTGATTATTTACTACTATCCTTTTTATGAAAAAAATATTTTCTGTAATTATTTCAGCGTTTCTTTACACAACAGCCTTCTCTCAACAATCCATGCCGGGCGATTACAATTTTACCGGGCATGCAACATTTTCTTCTTTGCAACTGGCATCGCAACAGCGGTCAACCCATGATAGTTTGGCAGTAGCCTTGGTGGACCGGAGTGGCAAGTTGAATATTGGCCCTGGCACTTATTTGCAAGTTGCACATGTAATTTTAGGCGAAAAGCAAATTGACAGCTTACACATTTACGCAGCACTTGGTGGCTACCCGCTTATACCTGCGCCTGGTGTAGGAATGTATCTGGAAATATATTCCATTTCCGCTAAGGTTATATTTAATACCAGGCCCTATTCAGGCTTTTGCAAATTATCTTTTTACGAGGGTGGTCCTTCCAAAGACTATATGATTGCTTCAGATGGTTGTTGCACCGGTGGAATTGGCTCCGATTTACTTAACCTGTCGGTATCTACCCGTATGCTAACTTTTAAATTAAGCGAAGGTAAATCGGTACAGCAAATCACGGAAAACGCACCACTTACAGTTTTAGCCGAGCACGAAAGCCCTAAAGATGGAAACAGCGCTGTGGAGTTTATTATCACTTATGCCGTAGTTTCATTGCAATAATTAACGCGTAAACGTTATCGAAGCGCTACTGGTTAGCGAAGATGACGCATCGGCAGAAGACGAAGTGTTTGTATCATTGAAATTAAGAATTAACTGATTCGAACTTAGGGAAGTAATTGCATAGCGCTTTCTGGAAAAGCCAAACGCGTCATTATCGCCTGCAAACGTATTTCCATTCAATAAAACAGATCCCCCGTTTGTAAAACTGATATTATCATTAGACGAGCTGTTGCTTTCAAACAACCATGTTCCGGTTGTAGAAGTGGCTGCTGGCACGCCGTTATGGGTATAGCTTTCTGTTATAAGATATGTACCATCAGCATTAATTTTGACTGAAAGCAGATATGAATTAAGATTTATCGAATGACTACCTGCCCCTATCACTCCGGTAGTATCTGTTGTTTGCGTTATTGTAGTTAGTGCCGAAGAATATGAAATTCCTTGTGTGATTGTAACGGTGGAGCCTCCATTAGTTTGCGTACCTACACTATGACTTAAAACATCGCTAAATTTCCAAGTACCAATAATTGACGGGTTGCTTTTCTTGCAACCTGCTCCAAAAAGTAAAAATACAGTAGCAGATATAAGGATGAATGAGCGCAATATATTTTTCATGCTTTTTATTTTTATGGCCCAAATATAAATTTTAATATAAATTAATAGTTAGTAGGTTATAATAACATAACCATTACCGGTTTGAACACCATTTTGCATGGAACCATTTGTTACGCCGCCTATATAACCCGAGCCACCGCCACCACCGCCTGCCTCGCCACCGCCGCCGCCATACCAACCACCGCCACCACCGCTCGATTCTCCATTATTATAACTGCCTCTTCCACCCTGCCCAAACGAACCATCCGTTGCTCCGCTTCCAGGATAACCGGTATCCTGGGCACCACCCGCTGATTGAGTGCCACCTGCACCATTGCGATAGGTGCCATTGCTACTGGTTCCGGTACCACCTATAAGCCCGCCCCCTTCGCCACCGGTAACAGTCCATGAGTGCGTAGCACCACCACCGCCGCCGCCAACAATTACCCTGTTCGATAAAGTATTGCCACCTACCCTAACATCTGTGCCCCCACCACCGCCAGATGGGTAGCTACCTACACCGTCTCCCCCACCATTAAAACCACCAACGTATGAATATGGTATTCCTCCTACATTAATATAAAGCATATCTCCGGGTGTTACACTCAAATTGCCTGTTGCATATCCCCCAAGGCCACCGGTATTACCGCCGCTTGTTCCTCCCTGCGCGCCCCATACTTTTATATTAATATTGGTAATGCCATTAGGCACGGTCCAGGTTTGTTGGTTACCGGTATAATTAAATTGTTGGGTTACCGCATTGGTAATAACAACACCGGTAGTGGTAGTAGATGAACAGCCATTTAAAGTAACCGTTAAACTTACATTATAAGTACCGCCTGAAGTCCAATATATAGCCGGATTTTGAGCCGTGCTGGAAGAGCTTGAACCGCTGGCAAAAGTCCAACTATAAGTACCACCGTTTGTAGAAGGAGTAAAAGTTATTGTAGAATCAGTTTTGCCAGATGTAGGGCTAAACGCCGATGAAGGCAATGTATCAACACTTACAGTTGTTGTTCCCGCAGCCGAATTACAACCTGCAACTGTAGCTACAACGCTATAGGTTCCAGTATCTGCTAACTGCACATTAGGTACCGATGCATTTTGAGTTGAAGAAGTGAAACCGTTGGGGCCGGTCCAATTATAACTGGCACTGTTTATTGTACTTGATGCAAGATTTAAAGTTTGCCCCATGCAAACTGGGCCATTGTTACTTGCAGTCGGTGTTTGAGGGGTAGCATTAACAGTAGCTACTGTAATTTGAGCTTGCGATGTACAGCCATTCAGGGTGGCCGTAACATAATACGAACCACTTGCTGCAGCCGAGGCATTTGCAATGGTTGGGTTTTGCATGTTAGAAGTAAAACCATTCGGCCCGGTCCAGCTATAGGTTGCACCAGAAACCGGAAGCGCCATAAGATTTAAAGTTTGACCCGCACAAATAGGCCCGTTGTTTGAAGCCAGCGGATTATTAAAATCACAATCGCCACACCATTGCCGCCAACCATTGCCTACATAAACATTAAAACAGTTAGTAGTAGTATTAAAAAGAAAAAGCCCCAAGGCAGGATTAGAAATGGAATCGCGTTGGGCGGTTGTCATGCGCGGAGATAGCTGACCTTTATTTGTAAAATTGACATCCAGCCCTGCTGAAGGGTCTGGAGGGCTGCCGCTTGAGCCTATTGCTATTCCCTGCCCAAATCCTGCTATATTGAACGCAATAAAACATGCGCCAAAAACTACTTTCAGTAAATTCTGTTTCATGATTAATTAATATTATTGAATTGCTATGATAAATTTACGTCCATTGATTTTGATACAATGGGATAAAACCCGATGGTTTGGTAAGGTAAATATAAAACTAATAGAACTAAGCATCATGAAAAAATCCTTTGCCTTTTACCTGTTGTTTTTGGGGGCTCAAATTGTTTTTTGCCAACAAAAATCAGAATACAAAATAGTCAAGAAAATTCCGGTAGGCGGCGATGGCGGCTGGGATTATATGGTTGTTGATGAAAACAGCCGCTTATTTATTTCGCATAGTAGCAAGGTTGAGGTAGTGGATGGCGTAAGCGGTAAATTACTAGGCAGCATACCCGATACGAAAGGCGTTCATGGTATAGCTTTAGCCAACGAATTTGGCAAAGGTTTTATCAGTAACGGGCGAGATTCATCGGTTACAGTTTTCGATTTAAAAACATTAGCAACCATAACTAAAATACCGGTAACAGGTAAAAACCCCGATGCCATTTTATATGATCCTTTTTCGAAAAAAGTATTTGCATTTAATGGCCGAACACAAAACGCCACTGTTATTGATGCCAATCAAAACAAAGTAGTTGCCACAATTGCGTTGGATGGCAAGCCTGAGTTTGCCGTTACAGATTTAAACGGAAGAGTGTTTGTGAATATTGAAGACAAGGATAAAATAAGTGTTATCAATTCCACCACTTTTAAAGTAGAACAAAACTGGATGATAGGTTCCGGGAAAGAAGCGAGCGGATTAGCCATTGACAATAAAAATCATTTTCTATTTACAGTTTGCGACAACCAAAAAATGGTAATACTAAATGCACAAACCGGAACAGTAGTTAATACACTTGCCATTGGCGATGGTGCAGATGCTGCCGCGTTTGACCCTTTGCTAAAACGTGTATACAGCAGCAATGGCGATGGCACATTAACAGTTGTACAGGAAGATGATAAAGGCAATTTTAAAGTAATTGAAAATTTGCAAACCACCAAGGGTGCCCGCACTATGGGCCTTGATGAAAAAACGCACCATATATTTTTACCTGCTGCCGAATATGGCGATAAACCAGAGCCCACTAAAGAAAACCCTCATCCCCGCCCAAGCATTAAACCGGGAACATTTATTATTATTGAAGTAGCACCGGAATAGGTATTTATTTCCCCGGTTTTTTCTGGCCCCTTGTTTTAGGCTTGCCGTATTTTAACTTAAGTTTCATACCGCGTGTAAGGTGCACGTTTACCTTTTTATTTTTTTCCAGCTTCTCATGAAAAGCACCGGTTAGTTTTTTCTTCGAAAATTTATCCTGAATGTTGGGCACAAAAATCTTGGGCAATTCATCGGGTATCAACTGGTCTGAAGTTTCGAGGGTTTCCGGTACCGGTTGCATAGCAATTTTGTAGTTCATCAACTTTTCAATGGCCAATTGAAATTCTTCCTCCCTTGGTGTAATAAAACTTATAGATATACCTTCTTTATCTGCCCTTCCGGTTCTGCCAATCCGGTGAATGTAGTTCTCCGCTTCATCCGGCATATCAAAATTAATAACGTGCGAAACTTCAGATATGTCTAAGCCCCGCGCTATAATATCAGTAGCTATAAGTGCCCGGTACGTTCCGGCTTGAAATTTATTCACCGTATCAAATCTGTTGTTCTGCGATTTATTGGAATGTATAATTCCTATTTGGTCTGTAAATTTTCCTTCAATATTCTCGTATACCAGGTCGGCCAATTTTTTGGTAGCAGCAAATACTATTACCTTCTTAAACTCATCTTTATTAGCCAGCAGCGTTTTCAGCATATTTATTTTAGTATAAAAATTGGGCAACGCATAGCCCGATTGAACGATATTATCTAAAGGAGTACCTGTAGGCGCAGCTTCAATCTTTATTGGATTATTAAAGTAATGTGTTATCAATGCCTCAACATCATCCGTTAAGGTTGCCGAAAACATTAGGTTTTGCCTTTTAGGCGGCAGCAGATTTAAAATTGTAGTTAACTGATACCGGAAACCCAACCCCAACATTTCATCCACCTCATCAACAATAAGGCGCTTCACTGTTTTTATCTTGGCACTTCCATTTAATATCAGGTCAAGCAGCCTACCAGGTGTGGCTACCAGTATATCAACCCCACCGCCAACCATTGCCATTTGCGGTTTAATGTTTACACCGCCATAAACCCCTTCAACAGTTACACTCATATACTTGCTCAATTGCTTGGCAACTTCAACTACCTGCACTACCAATTCGCGGGTAGGCACAATAATTAAAACCTTAAGCGGTTTGCTTTTCGAAAACTCCCACTGGCGCAAGCATGGCAATAAATAGGCCAATGTTTTACCCGTACCTGTTTGTGCAATGCCTACCACATCGCGCCCCGACATAATTACCGAAAAACCTTTCTGTTGTATGGTTGTAGGCTGTGTGTATCCCAAATCATTCAAAGCATTTAAAAGGGGCTTATTCAAATTTAACTCGTCAAACTTCATAATATTTATTCTTGAATTTGCTGGCGAAGGTAGTGTTTAGCTTGTTAGAAATTCAGATTTAAATATTTGTATTATATTGGCTTATAAATTTAACCTACATGAAAAAAACCATCACAGCCTCTCTCTTTTTATTGTTTTGTGCTTTTGCCCATGCTCAAATGAGTATGAACCAGCAATACCAAATGCAACAACAGCAGCAGCAACAGTACCGTAGTACCCAGCAGCAAATGCAGAATTATAATCGTCAACAAAGTGATTTGCGGCGTCAACAGGATATGCACTTTCAGGACCAAATGCGCTCAATGAATACCTACAACCACGCACAACGTTCCGACAAGAAAAAGGAAAAGAATAAGAAGAATAAAAAAGACAAATCGAAAGCTACCGAAACGGCTAAAAAGCAGGAATAACAATTGCTTATTTCAACACAATCGTGGCAGCAACAGTGTTATAGAAGTATTAACACATTAACCATAACGAAATCCATCCCCAGCTTATTTCCTTTCCCTTCTCCACAAATTGGAGGGGGGGGGAGGCAAGCAACCCCTATTCCAAAACAATCTTCCCCTGCCCCACATCATTACCCTTATCACTAACCCTATAAAAATAAATGCCTTTAGCCTGGCTGTTTAAATTGATGCGGTAGTTATCGCTATTAGCAATAGATGAATATATAATTTCTCCTAATACATTATAAATTTGAATACTTGAGCCGGGGTTTACTTGGCTAAAATTGAAGGTAGCGATAGAGGGGTTGGGGAAGACGGAGATGACGGGTGAGAATACCGGATCAGTAATGCTGGTAACATTGCCGCTTCCTAATTTTGCAATATAAAAATCAAAGGCCTTATCTGTATGATTAACTAAAGTATCATTGTTAAAAATAATCTCCGGAGCTCTGAAATACCCTGAGATATAGACATTTCCAATATCATCAGTTATTCCGTTGGCAAAATCAGTGCTGGCTCCTCCGGCACTTTTCGCCCAAATTACATTACCAGATTCGTCGTATTTTACAATAAAAATATTGTCATTATTTCCGCTGGAGCTTGCATTAATTAAAGTATCATTTCCAAAAACAATATTTGTGTCGGGAAAACATCCCACTACGTATACATTACCAAATGCGTCAGTACTAATGCTTTGGCTGGCTGCAGGTGCAATTTTCCCTCCGCCTTTCGCCCAAATAACATTACCGGACGAATCATATTTTACAATAAAAATATCCTCAGTAATACCACTGGTATCACCATTAGTTAAAAGAATGTCCCCAAAAGAAATAGACCGCGAGGAAAAATATCCTCTTACATAAACATTTCCATCGGCATCCGTGGCTATGCCTTTGCCCATGGCGGCCTCCCAAACATGTTTATTCTGCCCGGCACTTTTCGCCCAAATAACATTGCCAACAGTATCATATTTTACTGTAAAAATATTGATGGTGTTATGAAAACTATCATTCTTAGTTAAAACATAATTTCCAAATATTACAGTATCATTTGAAAAACTACCGGTTATATAACTATTTCCTTTTGTATCTGTATTGATTGCCTTTGCCTCACTATTTCCTATAGCACTTCTGGCCCAAAGCACATTGCCGTACGGTGTATAACTTACAACGTAAGCATTTGTAATACCCGAAAGTAGAGTCAAAGTATCATTTCCAAAAATAATCCTGGCACTGCTGAATCCTCCGGTTATATAAGCATTTCCATCAGCATCAGTACTTATGCTCTGAGCTGCGGCAATTCCCTCTGGCCCTTTCACCCACATAACCTTACCTGATGAATCATATTTTGCTATAAAAATATTCCACCCATCAGGATTAGCCAAAAGCGTATCTCCAAAATACATATGATGCCCGCCAATAAATCCTGCTAGATAAACATCTCCGTTTCCATCAGCTTTTATACAATTGCCAGCATCCGAACTAATATTATCATTTGTCGTTGCTTCATTTGCCCAAATTACATAGCCAGCCGAATCATATTTTACAATAAAAACACTTTGAACATTACTATACATTGCCGTTTCTCCAAAAATTACAATTTCACCAGCATCATAAAAATATCCTGTTACATAAATATTTCCGGAAAAATCTGTGCTTATGCTTTTACCTAAACTGCCAGCACCTCCCCCGGCTTTTCTCGCCCACTCCCACTCCGGTGCCTGCGCATTAACATTAATACCCAACCAAACCAAAACCGCAATTACATATAAATTTTTCATGTGGGTAGATTCAATATTTAAAGGTAACATTAATTCATAAGCCCCTCACAATTTCAAAACCCCATTCCAACTCCTTTACCCAAAGACGGTTGACACATTCCAAATATCTCCCACTTAACAATCAATACATTATATAAGCAGTGTCAACCCAAACCCAACCTTCAAAATCACAAAACACTTATAACCAATAAATTATACTGGCACATGGTTTACAGTTGACACCCTAAAAATCAAACCATTGAAAACCAATAACTCACATTATAAAAGTGTCAACCATTGTCAACCGTGTTTAATAAACAAATTCAGCTTTAAAGCTATCTCTATAATGATGCATACTACAAATATAACAAAATTAGCTAAATATTATAATATTGTATTTAAAACAATAATCAACCCCGCTAAAAGCCACATAAGCCGGCAGGCGGCCCAACTACGCGAAGAAAATCACCTTGTATTCCCCTCTCTACGTAAAGCGTGGAGAGGGGTGGCGAGCAAAGCGAGACGGGGTGAGGCATCGGCACACATATATATACAAGGGGTAAACCGCCCCGCTAAACCCGCTTATTAAAATATTTTTCAAAAAAAGTTAGCCAGTACCTTGCAAACTGAAAAAAGGGTTTTATATTTGCGCTCCGTTTCGATAACGTTCTTTAAAAAGTAAGCAGAAACGGAGTTTAAAACCAAACAAAAATGCCCACAGGCATTACCACACTACTTTCATTAGCAGGTGGTTATCCAACCAAATACAAAGCTGGCGCTAGTCGCCACCAACGTAAAGGTAAATCAGCCAAGTATAACTTCGGCCGACAGGTATTAAAGAGCCCAGAGATACAATCTCTGAATAAGCCACCTGACCCAAAAAACATCGCTGTGATAGCGATGCAAAAGCAAAAACATATTGAACAAAAAACTAACTCTTCAAAAAGAGGAGCAGGAAATTGTCGGCCTTAGTTGCCAGGTTTTGCAGGGTAAAAAAATAAATTTTGTTTTAAATTTGGAATTGCGGATTTGAAAAACATATATTTGCGTCCCGTTAAAAAAAACGGGTTGCATAAAAAACAAAAACGTTCTTCTAAAAAATTGGTTTTTATTCCGGAAACGGAAAATAAATCGCAAGTGTTTTCAACTTCCTACATCGAAAGGTAAAGAAGTTAAAAACGAAAGTTCTTTGAAATATTGGATAGAAACATAGCAAACAATAACAGGTTGCTAACCTTAGCTTCTTTAATTAGAGTGGAGGTTAGCAGTTCCGATGAAAGTCGGGACAAAATTATGCTTAACATACTTGCCCTGATCTAACGATCAGGGAATTTTCCTTTTCTTTGAATTATTATTTGAAAAGGGATTTAACTCTTTTACAATGGAGAGTTTGATCCTGGCTCAGGATGAACGCTAGCGGGAGGCCTAATACATGCAAGTCGAACGGTAACAGGGGTAGCAATACCTGCTGACGAGTGGCGCACGGGTGAGTAACGCGTACACAATCTGCCTTATACTGGAGCATAGCCTCGGGAAACTGAGATTAATTCTCCATAACATTGCGTCCCGGCATCGGGATGCAATTAAAACTCCGGTGGTATAAGATGAGTGTGCGTCTGATTAGCTAGTTG
>CAIXGR010000041.1 GCA_903919075.1 uncultured Bacteroidota bacterium
CACTACCATTTTTTTGAAAGATTCGCTATAACTCTTTCCGGGAAAAGTATTATTGCCCTTAATCCTTTTGCTCTCCATAATCTTGACTTTTTATAGTCAACTTTTTCTGGGACGAGACAGACCATGAAAAAGGCCTAAAATTTTCTCGCTGCGCGCAACAAAACGAACTCGCTTTTTTCGTGGTCCTAATTTTTTTAGATTGGGTTATGCTCGAACAGCGTTTTGTTCTCTTGCTCTGCTGCGAGAAAATTTCTTAACGGCATTTTCATGAAGGGCGTTTTTGAATGCAATTACAGTTTTACTAACTTTCTAACAGCTATACCGGTACCGGTGGTAATACGCAGCAAGTAAACGCCACCGGCAAATGGTGTCGCAATTTCGGAATGTGTGGTTTTGATTTCGGATTTGTAAACTATTCTTCCGTTATCGTCGAGTATTTCTACTTGTGCGCCGATTAAATTATTGCCAACTGACAATTGAAAATTGCCAACTGATAAAGGATTGGGGTAGATGGAAATGTTTTCGTAATTGCTAATGTCTTGTATGCCGGTGATTGTTGTGGGTAAAGAAAATGAGGTGCAGCCATTGCTATCGGTAACTGAAACGGTGTAATTGCCAAAGGTGTGTGCTATGTAAATATTTTGTGTGGCGTTTTGTATTGGGTTATTGTTCAAATACCATTGTACATTGGTTTCGTTATATACTCTCAAAGTATCGCCGCTTTGCGAAATACTTACTGCTGGCGATGGAAAGGCGGTAATGCTTACATGATTCGATTCGGCAGTGCAGCCAGAATTATCGGTTACGGTTACGTAGTAGTTGCCTGCATTTTTGGCTTGTATACACTTACCGGTGCCGTTGTTGTTGTTCCAGGTGTATGATGCAAAGTTTGCTGGGGCGCATATTTGGGCGCTATCGGTGGGGCAGATGGCTGTGGCGGTTGGGGTTATTGTGGGGGAGGCGAGATTGCAGGCTTGGTTGCAAGATAAACTGCCAACGCATGTGGTGTCTAATACAAATTTCCAAACATCGTTATAGCGCAGGTTGGCGCTCCAGTCCATTCCTCCAAATAGCCAAAGATTATTTTTTTTATCAATAAAACTGCACGAGCCTATTCTACCGGTGGGGTAATTTTGTGCCGATGCGAATCCCTGCAATCCATAATCGCCGGTAATGGAATGTTCGTTAATTTCCATCCATTCTTTTTGTTGTGGTAAAAATGCCCAAAGGTCGTTGTTGATATTGTAATGAGTATTGTTATAATTGGCGCCGCCGTAATTAATAATCAGGTTATCGCAAACCTTCCACACAGCTCTGTTTTCGTACCGGCCTCCTTCTTTATTGGTTGTATTGGCTTGGCAATTACCGGAGGAAAAATTTACAGTATCGGGAGTAGGCGAGCCTTTTACCAATGTCCATTCCAATGTTGATGGGTTAAATTTCCAGACATCGACAAAACATGTATCGGTGCTAAAACTGCCTCCGCCTGCCAGCCAAAAGTTACCTTGGCTATCCTGCCAGTGTAAATTACAAACGCGGCCAGATGGGTAATAATTTACAGATGGCGAGTCTATAGGGCCATAATGGCCTGCATCGCCTGCAATATTACTTCCGCTCATCCATGCCCACCTACCGGTGGCAATATCGTATTTCCACATATCGTTAAGATAGTTGCCATTGTACCCGCCAAACAGCCATAAGTTACCGGCGGTGTCGGTCCAGGCGGTATTCGATTCATATCTGCTTCCCGGTGTGTTCGTTGGGCTTTCAATTCCTTTAGTGCCAAAAACTATATCATCTACACCGGATAAATCCTGCGGCCCATTCATGTGGGCCCACTGATTAATTACGGGGTTATATTGCCAAAGTTCGCAACTAAGCCTAGAATTGCCCGAACCTCCGTACATCCACAAATGATTTTGCTTATCGGTCCAGGTAAACATGCCAAATATTAAACACCCGGGGCTATTTGCCGAGTCATAAACACCTACCGGTGCTGCATAATTGGGTATGGCACCCGACGACATATCGCCATTCATCCAGGTCCAGAGTACGGTATTAGGGTCGAATTTCCATAAAGCTTCTTTTTCTTCGTAAGCCAGCCCACCGTACACCCATAAATTGCCAGCAGTATCTGTCCAAAATCCGGGGGCGTACATTCCGGGGGGAGTATTATAAAAGTATGGCACACCCTTGGTTCCATAACTACCGTTAGTATTGGGTGTGTTGTCTCCTTTCATCCAAATCCAATCACCAGCCTGGCTGCAAGCAAATAAGGGAAATAGAAATAATATATAAAAGAAAAATTTCATGTATATCCGGTAATTTTTTACTGATAAATACTGAAGTGAAGTTGGCTGATAGTTTTGATACCAGCAAAAAAATTATTTCCGAATTATCGGATTTCTAAATGTTTATATTCTTATTAAGATGCGGGCATTATAGCTTCACCAACTTTTTAACTGCTATACCGGTACCGGTAGTAACACGCAGCAAATAAACGCCACCGGCAAATTGAGCAGCAATTTCGGTGTGCGTATTTCGTATTTCGGTTTTGTAAACTATTCTTCCATTATCGTCGAGTATTTCAAGTTGTGCGCCAATTAAATTATTGCCGATTGATAATTGCCAATTGCCAACTGATAGAGGGTTGGGGTAGATGGAAATGTTTTCGTAATCGCTAATATCGTGTATACCGGTGATTCTTGTAGGTAAGGAAAATGAGGTGCAGCCGTTACTATCGGTAACTGAAACGGTGTAATTGCCAAAGGTATGTGCTATGTATATATTTTGTGTAGCACCCGGTATGGGGTTATCGTTGAGGTACCATTGTACATTGGTTTCGTTATATACACGCAGTGTATCGCCGCTTAGCGAAATACTTACCGGTGGCGATTGGTGCACAATAATACCAATATGGTTCGATTCGGCGGTACAACCGCTGTTATCGGTTACGGTTACGTAATAGTTGCCCGCGCTTTTAGCTTCGATGCACTTACCGGTGCTGTTGTTGTTCCAGGTGTAGCTTGAAAAACCGGATGGGGCGCAAATTTGAGTGCTGTCGGTAGGGCAAACGGTGGTTACATTTGTGGTTATCACTGGTGTGCTGAGATTGCAATTTACCGAGCAAAATGAATTACCAAAACAGGCGGGGTTTAATACATATTTCCAGAGGTCGTTGTAAGTAAAAAAACTGCTATCTATTCCTCCAAACATCCAGAGATTATGGTTTTTGTCGGTAAAGGCACATGAGCCACAGCGTCCTGTGGGGTAGTTTTGAGCCGAGGCCACTCCCTGGGTTCCGTAACTACCGGTAAGCGGGTATTCGTTTATTTCTAACCATTCATTTTCCTGGGGTAAAAAGCCCCAAAGGTCGTTTTGTATAAATTCAGGCCAGTTTCCGGTAAAGCCTCCGTAGTTAACAATCAGGCCGTCGCAAACTTTCCAGGTAGCCCGGTTCTCGCACCGGCCACCTTCCTGGTTGCTCATATTGGCCTGGCAATTGGCCGAAGCTACATTGACGGAATCGAGCGCTGATGAACCTTTTACCAGGGTCCATTCGAGCAATGCCGGGTCAAATTTCCATACGTCAATAAAGAAATTATCGAGGAAAAAAATACCGCCTCCTGCCATCCAGAAAATGTCCGAATCGTCCTGCCAGTGCAAATTGGACGAGCGCGACGAAGGGTAATAATTTAAAGACGAAACCCCCAGCGGCCCGTACGAGCCGGGGTCGTTGGCGTTTTTACTGCCACTCATCCAAGCCCAATTGCCGGTGGTAACATTATAGCGCCACATATCATTATAAGTAAATAAATTATCATCAAGGCCGCCAAAAAGCCAAAGGTTACCGCTGTTATCTATCCATGAAGCGTTGGTTTCCCACCGGCCACCGGGTGTATTTGCAGCATTGCCCACCAACTTGGTGCCGTATACAGGAGGTGCATAAGCCCCTTGCGGCCCGTTCATCCACGCCCATTGATTAATTGCCGGATCATATTGCCAAAGATCGCTGCTTGCCGATAAATCAGAGGCGCCACCATACATCCATAAATGATTTTTTTTATCTACCCAGGTAAAAATACCATACTCCAGTCCACCGGGGTCGTTTAACGGATCAAAAACCCCTGAAGCATTTGCAAAATACGGAGGTGAATCCAAGGTATCACCATTCATCCAGGTCCACATCATTATATTGGGGTCAAATTTCCATAAAGTTCCTATAGCGTAGCCACTCATGGTTGCACCACCATACATCCATAAATTACCGGCAGTATCGGTCCAAAATCCGGGAGCATAAAGAGCAGGTGGGGTATTAGAGGGCGAGGGCACGCCTTCAATACCGAACGAGCCGGTGCTATTTACTGTGCTATCCCCTTTCACCCATGTCCATTCACCGGCTTGGCTGTAAGCGAGTGATGGAAGTAAGAGAAGGAGAAAAAGATGGGGGTATAATTTCATTTAATAAATATACGAAAAAGTTTAAGGTTGGCTCCCCGCACCCTCTAACTCCCTAAAGGGAGAACCGCTGCCCTGCATCCCCCTACATTTTTAAATTTCTTGATTCGTGGTTCTATAACTTCACTAACTTTCTAACTGCCATACCGGTACCGGTAGTAATACGCAGCAAGTAAACGCCGCCCGAAAAGTGTGTGGCAATTTCGGAATGTGTGTTTCGTATTTCTGATTTGTAAACTATTCTTCCGTTGTCGTCGAGTACTTCCAGTTGTGCGCCGATTAAATTATTATCAACTGATAATTGCCATTTGCCCGCTGATAAGGGGTTGGGGTAGATGGAAATGTTTTCGTATTCGCTAATGTCTTGTATACCGGTGATTGTTGTGGGTAGAGAAGAGGAGGTGCAGCCATTACTATCAGTAACCTGAACAGTGTAGCTGCCAAAGTTGCGGGCTATATAAATATTTTGAGTAGCGTTTTGTATTGGGTTATCGTTCAAATACCATTGCACATTGGTTTCGTTATACACCCGCAAAGTATCGCCGCTTTGCGAAATGCTTACCGCTGGCGATTGAAAAGCTGTAATGCTTACGTGGTTCGATTCGGCGGTGCAGCCGTTGTTGTCGGTTACGGTTAGGTAGTAGTTGCCGGCGGTTTTGGCTTGTATGCACTTACCGGTGCCGTTGTTGTTGTTCCAGGAGTATGATGCAAAGTTTGAGGGGGCGCAAATTTGGGCGCTATCGGTGGGGCAGATGGTGGGGGTGGATGAGGTGATTGTGGGTGAGCTGAGGTTGCAGCTAGTTACGGATGGAGAACAATACAAACTGCCGAGACAGCTGGTGTCTAATACGTATTTCCACAAGGTGTTATAAACATCTCCAATGCTATCCATTCCACCAAACATCCAAATATTATTGTTTTTATCTTTAAGGCCAACAGCGCCCGATCGGGGTGGTGGAAAATTGTTTGGGCTGCTTATGCCCAGAGTGCCATAGTAACCACCAGGAGGCCCGTCTGAAATTTTTTCAAAACTGTTTTGTGAGGGGGAATATGCCCATAAATCGTTCCGAGCATATAATTTTGATCCGAAGCCATCCAAACCCGAAAGGCCGCCAAAATTAAGAATGACTTCATCGCAAATTTTCCAAATGGCTCTGTTTTCGTATCGTAATCCCTCGCTATTTGAAATATTAATATTGCAAAGTGTGCCTCGGGCAGCACTTGAATCAGGAAATTGTGATCCTTTTACCCAAGTCCAGGCTAATGTTTGCGGATTGAAATTCCAAACATCCTGAACAAAGGCGGAAGTAGCCCATTGGAATCCTCCGGCCAACCAAAATTTCCCCATGCTGTCTATCCAAAAAACATTGGTGTTTCTACCGGATGGATAATTATTAACCGAGGCGACCCCTTGCGTACCATATATACCCGGGTCATCGGCGTTATTTGAGCCGCTCATCCAGGTCCATATGCCAGTGGTCACATCATATTTCCACACATCATTATTATCGCCAAATGACGCATTCCCGCCAAACAACCAAAGATTTCCCTGGTTGTCAGTCCAGGCGGCATTACCTTCTAACCTGGCACCCGGCATGGTAGTAATATTGCCTATCCCCATAGTTCCATAATTAACGGGGTCAAAGTTTCCCATCCACGCCCATTGGTTTACATCAGGGTTATATTGCCATAAATTGGCGTTAGGGCTATAGTAAGAGCTGCCGCCAAACAACCAAAGATGATTATCGAGTGTTACCCAGGTAAACATGCCATACGCTATATAGCCGGGGGTGTTTAAAGAGTTGTATATGCCTTTAGCAGCGGCAATGTTTTCGTCACCTACTAAAGAATCTCCGTTCATCCAAGTCCACTCTGTAGTCAGGGGATCAAATTTCCACAGGTCGCCAATACCACCCACTCCTCCGTAAATCCATAAATTGCCTTGTAGATCATTCCAATAGCCACAAGCATAACGTGATGGTGGTTGATTAGTTGGCGCAGGTACGCCCATTATGCCGAAGTTACCATAGTTGTTAGGCGTACTATCTCCCTTCATCCAAGTCCACTCACCGGCTTGGCTGTATGCGATTGAAGGAAGAAGGAAAAGAAGAAATAAATGGGGGAACAATTTCATTTAATAAATATAGGAAAGTTTTAAAGGTTCGAGTTTCAAGTCGGTTTTTAGCACCCTTTTTCAAAGCACTTAATTGATAAGCAGAAGTTTTGCATGTTGCTGCCCGTAGCCTCACCCCGTCTCGCTGCGCTCGCCACCCCTCTCCATTGCATGGAGAAGGGAATACAAGGGTGATGCCTTCGGCACGATGTTGAGAGGACGACGGCTCCCCGCACCCTCTAACTCCCTAAAGGGCGAACCGCTCCCCGTATACCTGCATTTACATGTTACAACTTTACCAGCTTTCTGACAGCGGTGCGGGCACCGGTGGTGATTCGTAGCAAATAAATCCCATTTTCAAACTGTGTGGCAATTTCGGAATGGGTGGTTTTTATTTCTGATTTGTAAACTATTCTGCCGTTGTCGTCGAGTATTTCTATTTGGGCGCCGATTAAATTATTATCAACTGATAATTGCCATTTGCCCGCTGATAAGGGGTTGGGGTAGATGGAAATGTTTTCGTATTCGCTAATGTCTTGTATACCGGTGATTCGGGTGGGTAGGGAAAAGGAGGTGCAGCCGTTGGTATCGGTAACTGAAACGGTGTAATTGCCAAAGGTGTGTGCTATGTAAATATTTTGTGTGGCGTTCGGTATGGGGTTATTGTTCAAATACCATTGTACATTAGTTTCGTTATACACCCGCAAGGTATCGCCGCTTTGCGAGATGCTTACCGGTGGGGATGGAAAGGCTGTAATGCTTACATGGTTCGATTCGGCAGTGCAGCCGTTGTTATCGGTTACGGTTAGGTAGTAGTTGCCTGCGGTTTTGGCTTGTATGCATTTACCGGTGCCGTTGTTGTTGTTCCAGGTGTAGGAAGCAAAGTTTGCGGGGGCGCAAATTTGGGCGCTATCGGTGGGGCAAATGGAGGTGGTGGTTGGGGTTATGTTGGGGGAGGCGAGATTGCAGGTTTGATTGCATGCGGGCAAATTGGTAAAATTGAATTTGGCAACAAAGGCATTTTCGATACCTTGGTTGAAGATGTAATTGTTGCCAAGCGCAAAGGTATCGGGCATAAAATCACCGCCAAGATATAAATCGCAGGTTCTACTGATACTGATACCACTTTGGTCGTCGCCGCCACTTGGCAGCGCGGTTCCGCAAAGGGCTTTTCCGTTTGAATCGAAAACCATAATAAACATGGGGTCGGTGTTTACGGGTGGCAGGTATAAAGTAACCGAGTCGAAAGTGACAGTGTTGGAGGTAAAGCCTGCTGATACATATATGTTATTATCGCCATCTGACGTGAGGCCGTAGCCGGCATTTCGGCGGTTAAGTTGCCCCGAGCGTTTGCCCCATATGGCATTTCCGCCGGTGTCGCATTTTAGAAGAAAAAAATCTGCGCCGAGGTTGCTGTTGTTTGCCCCAATGAGCGTAACAGACCCAAAATTCAGCGTGTTGTCAAATTCGCCTGTAATATACAGATGGTTGTTTTTGTCGGTTTCAATAGCCATAGGTGTTACCCAACCGGTGATAGATTTTACCCATTGCAATTGGCCGGATGAATCGTACTTAGCTAAAAAGCCATCATTATCGCCAAGAGCGAGAGCACCAGTTACGTAAACATTATTGAAATCATCTGTGGTTACTGCCATTGCCACCCAGGTAAGGGTATCGGCCCATAAAACATTTCCCGAGCCGCTGTATTTGACAACAAAACCCGCCGTGCTGCCGGGCCCATTGGGTGTGGGAACCGGCAGGGTAATATTTCCAAAAGAAATATTGTTGCCGTAGGCGGTACCCGCACATATCACATTCCCGCTATTATCGGTTGTAACACTTTTGCCTTCAGTGCCGTTATTGCCTCCGCCGGTTTCGGCAGATGCCTCGGCCCTGGCCCAAATGATTTGGCCGGAGGTATCATATTTACAGACAAAAAAAGTCCAGTTTCCGCCTGTGTTTGCGGTAAGTGTGATGGTATCCATTGATATGTAACCACCGGCAAAGGTGCCGGTAACATATATATTACTGTGGCCATCTATTGCCAGCCCTGTACCGGATGAAGTACTGCCTGAGCTTAAAATAGGGGCCTTTACCCAGCGGAATGCACCGGAAGGGGAATAAGAGGCTAAAAAATAATCCGGCAATGGGTTTTGAAAATTAGTGTTGTTAAACTGTACCCCATTTTGAAATTCGCCGGTTAGGTAAACATTACTATTCCAGTCGACTGCAGTAGCTACCCCTTCCTGCTGGTGGCCGGTGGCTTGTGTGGCCCACTGCCAATTTACCGATTGGCTGAAAGTAAAGGCAGACAACAGTAACATACAAAGGAGACAGTAAATAGTTTTGGGGATCATAGATTATTTATTGATATTGTAAAGCGAAGGCCAGATATTAATATATGAAAAAATTAATATGTGTATACTGTAACAATGTAAAGTTGGGTTATAATTATAAAACTGTCAAATCATTTATTTTAGAATTATCGGATTTCTAAAGTGTTATTGCGTAAAGTTTTGATGCTTGATTAGTTGCTATTTCTGAACGATGCGGGCATTAATGATACATGAAGTGGAAATTAGGCCCGCCACTACCCAAAAAATTCGCAAATTGCTGCCGATTGTATTTTAAAATATGGCTCAACACTTAAAAAAATCGCTAGGTCAACACTTTTTGAAAGATGAAGGTGTGTTGCAGCAAATTGCCGCAGCTATTGGCGATATGAGCCGGTTTAAAACAGTAGTTGAAATTGGTCCCGGGGCCGGTGCACTCACCAAGTATTTATTGAAAGATAAACCCACTAACTTTTATGTGGTGGAGCTTGACGACCGGTGGGCTGCTTTTTTGGAAACTACTTTCCCGCTATTAAGAGGCAAGGTAATTCACGAAGATTTTTTGCAAACGGACTTGGATTTTATGCAACACCCCACACATATAGTGGGCAATTTCCCCTATAATATTTCAACCCAAATTGTATTTAGAATTATTGATTATAAAGAAGTGGTAGATGAAATGACGGGTATGTTTCAAAAAGAAGTAGCCCTGCGCATTGCCGCTAAGCCCGGAAGTAAAGATTACGGGGTAATGAGTGTGCTGGCGCAAGCCTGGTACCATTGCGAATATTTATTTGATGTGCCGCCCGAAAGTTTTAATCCGCCACCTAGAGTAATGTCGGGTATAATACATTTGAAGAGAAAAGAAAATAAAACCTTGAATTGCGATGAAGTGCTTTTTAAGCAGGTAGTAAAAGCAGCTTTTAACCAACGGCGTAAAACTATGCGCAATAGTTTAAAGAGTATGGTAAACGACACTAAACTTTTAGCCGGCGATGTTTTTAACCTGCGCCCCGAGCAACTTTCGGTGCAGCAATTTGAGGATTTGGTGAATTTAATTGGGCGTGTTTAAAACACTAAAACACAGAGTGACTGCCATGAAAAAAATACTAATAACCGACGATGTTCACCCCTTACTATACGAAGGCTTGCAGCAAGCGGGCTTTGAGGTGCACTATAAACCCACCATTAAACCGGCCGAAGTGCTTGACGGTATAAATGAATACGAAGGTTTAATAGTAAACAGCAAAGTATATGTAGGTAAAGAAATGCTTGACAAGGGCACGCAACTTAAATTTATTTGCCGCGCAGGTTCGGGGTTAGAGGTGTTTGATTTGGATTATGCCCAGCAAAAAAATGTAATAGCATTTAACTCGCCCGAGGGCAACCGGTTGGCAGTGGCTGAGTTTTGCCTGGGTGCATTGCTTAATTTAATGAGAAACATAAGCAAAGCCGATGGCGAAGTAAAAAACCGCGAGTGGAAACGCGAAGAAAACCGAGGCTTTGAGCTAACCGGTAAAACTATAGGCATGATTGCCTTTGGCCACACGGGCCAAACATTTGCCCGCCTGCTTCGCGGGTTTGATGTAGAGATATTGGCATACGATAAATACTACCACAACTTTACCGATAAACATGTTTCGCAGGCATCGCTGGATGAAATTTTTGGAAAGGCTGATGTGTTGAGCCTTCACCTGCCGCTAACTGCCGAAACCAATTACATGATTGACTACAAGTTTTTGAGCAGCTTTAAAAAGCCATACTGGTTAATCAACACATCGCGCGGAAAAGTTTTGCGAACTGAAGATTTATTGAAGTGCATTGCCGAGAAAAAAATACTAGGCGCAGCCCTTGATGTGCTGGAAAACGAAAAAATAAACCAATTAACCGAAGCCGAACAAGCCACTTTTGATAAATTGACAACAATCAGGCAAATTATTTTAAGCCCGCATATTGCTGGCTGGACCCATGAATCGAAAAGGAAAATAGCTGAGGTTTTGCTAGCCAAAATTCATAAGATTTATGCCGTATAACGTGGATAAGTAGTCTGCTATCAGCATTCTCGCCCGTATTTTATGACATAAAAATGACGTCGATTATTTGACGCAATAGGGTTACTGCACCTATTTTTATCCTGCGTTTAAGATAGGCGATAACCATAGTAAAAAAATAACGAGGAAAAAAAGTCGCTGACTTTAACAACTCGTTAACTATGTTTCCCAAAAAAATATATTTTTGACGCCCTGTTAGCAAAGCCTGCAATTTGGCTTGCCGTGCAGTTTTTTTGATTAAACGGAACATAATCGGCGTATGAAGAACATACTTACTTTAATTGGCTTTGTTTTACTTGCATTTGTAGCTAAGGCTCAAAATGGAGATATATCGGGAAAGGTAATCGATGAAAACGGCGAAGGAGTTCCGTTTGCCAACGTGCAAATTGTTGACGCCAAGGGCGCTTCAACAGGCCGTGGGGTTACTACCGATATGGATGGCAACTACTCTATTAAGCCTTTAACACCAGGTAAGTACAATGTGCAATATTCATATGTAGGCTATGCCACCCAAATGCAGCAAGGGGTTGTAGTAAGTGCCGATAAGTCGACATTTATGGATATTAAGCTTAAACAGGCCGGCAAAGATTTAAAGACCGTTGAGATTATAGCCTACAAAGTGCCTTTGATAGATCCGGGTCAAACAGCCTCGCAAAATACAGTAACTGCCGAGGAAATTGCTGACATGAGCACCAAAAACATTACGGATATTGCGGCCACCACTTCAGGCGTTTTTCAGGGCGATCAGGGTGCTTCTCTTAATATTAAAGGGGGCCGGGGCGATGCTACACAATATTATGTTGACGGTATAAAAGTAACGGGCGTTCCCACCATTCCGGCATCTTCAATTGAGCAATTGCAGGTAATTACTGGCGGTATACCTGCCAAATACGGCGACGTAACCGGTGGTATAGTAAACATTACATCTAAAGGCCCACAAAGCGATTTTCATGGTGGTATTGAAGCGCAAACCACGCAAGGGTTAGATGCATATGGCTATAACCTGATTAACGCTAACGTTACAGGCCCAATTTGGAAAAACAAAAAGACCAAGAAAACATATATCGGATTTTTTGCAGCGTTCGAATACCTGCACCAAAACGACCCTATTCCCTCGGCTTTAGGTATATGGCAGGTGCGCCCTAATGTTTTAGATTCATTACGCAGATTTCCTTTGTTGGCATCGCAAACATCGCAAGGCTTTAACCTGCGTGCAGCACAGGTAACTTATGCCGATATGTTTTTGCAAAAAACCAAACCTAATATCCCGGAAAGTAATTACCGCGGTAACGGCCGTTTAGATTTTAGACCGGCTGATAATATGACTATAGCAGTTGGGGGTTCAATTTCACAAAAAGATTTTAAGAACTGGGTTCCGCAGTATACTTTATTTAATAACGATAACAACCCAACCAATAAGCAGTTAGACTGGAAAATATACGCCCGCTTTACCCACAACATTCAAGGCAAACAGCAGGAGAACGAAGAAAAAGACGGCAAAAAGAAAACAGCCTCAGCTTTTCAAAATGCATATTACTCCGTTCAAATCGATTTCGAAAAATATAAACAACAATTTGAAGGTGCCGGAGGGTTTAATCCTTTCAACTATGGATATATAGGGAAATTTGATACCAAAAGAACTCCGGTATTTGCCTATGATACATTTGGCGTAGGCAACCATACATTAACCGGCTGGAAACAGGTAGCATGGAAAGATTCTTCAGTTGTATTTACTCCGGGAAATATCAATCCTAACTCTACTAATTTTACTAAAGAATATTACGAAATACTGGGCGCTACACCAGGCCCCGATGGAAGTTACGAAGTATACGGTAATAATAATACGCAGTTTACTTCTAACATATTCCAAATTCAAAGTAACCAGGCTTTGATTAATGGCCAGCGTTCAACGCTTGTAAATAATATGTGGTACAATACCGGCCGTAGTTATGATGGCTTTGGTTATACCGATGTTAACGATGTGCGAGCGGGTGGAAATAACGACCAATACCGTGTGCGATTAGAAGGTGCTTTTGATATTTTGAAACCCGGTGCCCCAAGCCGAAACAAGCATTCATTCGAATTTGGTATTGAATATGAGCAAAGAATTGAGAGATACTTCGAAGCATCGCCCCTTGAGTTTTGGCAGCGTGCCCGCGATTTGGTTAACCTTCAGCTTACATCGTACGATAGAAACAATCCCACATTGCTTATTAACGGCAAGCAATACGCTTACAACGACCCTAACAGGCCTAACTTTTATTTAACCGATACTATTCTTTTCAACTATGCATATAATGCACCGCAGCAATCGTGGTTTGATAAACAGTTGAGAAAAGAATTAGGTATGGCCGAAAACAGCACCAACCTTATTACTATTGATAACTTAAGCCCTAACCTGCTTAATATAAAAATGTTTTCGCCCGATAACTTGTTGGGTAATGGAGCGCCTGTAGTATTTTACCGTGGCTATGACCCTTATGGAAATGTATTAACCACACAACCGGCTTTCAACGATTTTTTTACCAAAAAAGATGCTAACGGAAATTATGTAAGAGGTATTCCTGCATACATGCCAATATATACTGCAGCATATATATCAGACAGGTTTTATTTCAAGGACCTTACCTTTAACGTAGGCTTGCGTATTGACCGCTTTGATGCTAACCAGGAAGTACTAAAAGATCCTTACACCCTTTACCCTATTAATACAGTAGGCGAATATCAGGCACAGGTACAAAAGGGAACCATACAACCTATGGGTAATGTTCCTTCAGATATAGGTAGCAATTATTCAGTATACGTTAACAATTCAAAAGCGCCAAGTGCTATTGTTGGTTATCGTAACGGAAGCACCTGGTACGACCAATATGGTAATGCATTGGCTACAGGAACAGCAATTGCTGCAGCTTCAAGCTCGGGAACTATACAGCCGTTTTTGCAAAACAAAAATTCGGATATTGCCAACGGCAGTACTTTCGATCCGAGCGGAACTTTCCAGCAGTATAAACCCAAAATTATTGCAATGCCCCGCTTGCAGTTTTCGTTTAACCTAACCGACCGTGCTTTATTCTTTGCGCACTATGATATATTGGCACAAAGGCCAAGTTCATCACAGGTGGCTATGGACCCTACGCAGTATTTGTTCTTTTCGCAAACTACCGGTGCCGTACTTAACAACCCCAACCTGCAACCGCAAAAAACTATTGACTATGAGTTAGGCTTTAAACAAAAAGTAAGCAACTCGGCCGCATTTACTATTTCAGCTTTCTACCGCGAATTTAGAGATGAGGTACAGATTACTAAAATTGTAAATGCCTACCCGAAAGACTACATTACCTATGGCAACGTTGACTTTGGAACTACCAAAGGCTTTTCGCTTGATTTTGATATGCGCCGTACCGGCAATTTTAGCTTAAAAGCAAACTATACCTTACAGTTTGCCGATGGTACCGGTTCGGACCCTACAACGCAGTTGAATTTGGTTAACTCTAACCAACCTAACTTTTTAACCATTTCGCCGCTTGATTACGATGCGCGCCACTTGATTAACGTAAATGTTGCTTACAGTTACGGCAGCGGCAAAGATTATAATGGCCCTACAATTAAAAACGCACAAATTTTATCTCAGGCGGGTATTAGCCTTCAGCTTACAGGCCGCTCAGGAACACCTTATACCGCACAGCAAAACGTTACAGCCCAGGGCTTAATTGGCCAGCCTGAAAAACCAGTGTCTGAAGGTTCAATAAACGGCTCGCGATTGCCTTGGTATTTTAGAGCAAACCTTAAGGTATGGAAAGACTTTGAATTTATGATTGGCAAGAAAAGTGAAAAGAAGGACGACAAACGCCGCGTAGGATTAGAAATATACTTAGATGTGCAGAATTTATTAAATACCAAAAACATTGTTTCGGTTTACCGCTTTACCGGTACCCCTAACAGCGATGGTTATTTGAATAACCCTGCAAGTATAGCTGCCATTCAATCGGCATTAAACCCGCAGGCTTTTAAAGATCAGTATGCTGCTGTTCTTAATACGGTGCCTATCAGCGCAGCAAATAACTCTACAGTTAACGGGGCTTATGCCGGCAACTATGGTTTGCCACGCAGAATTTATTTGGGTGCAGTATTTAGCTTTTAATTGAACAACACTATATAGTTTTTATTAACGCAACAAGAACCTAAGAAAACATTAATCAATAAAACTTATAATATGAAAACGGTATTTATAAATATTACAGTCTGCTGGGCATTGTTGCTGGCGGGTGTTTTTGCAAACGCACGCGAAACTGTAAATGTATCGGGCCACCCCAACACAAGCCAGGTACATGCTTCGTATAAAACAGATGCCGGTGATTGTAGTGCCTCAACCGATGAGTTTGATATTAACATAAATCAAGTGCGCGCTATGTTACTTGGCGGCGGCGATTTATGGTGGAATTTTAGTGAGCCCAAGTACGAAGTGCCTAAAGGAGCAGTAAACCCATTGTCGCCTATTTTTGCAGGGGCTATTTGGATTTCGGGTCTTGATGCTGGTGGTAACCTAAAGTGCGCCGCGCAAACCTACCGCCAGGGAGGTAACGATTTTTGGCCGGGCCCGCTTTCAACAGATGGTACTGTTGATCAGGCAACCTGCACCAAATTCGATCATCACTTCAATGTATTACGTACAGAGATTGATTCGGGCCGTACTAACTTTGCTTTGAAGGGGCCGGCAACTACATCGGGCGATATACCTAACAGCGTGTTGGCTTGGCCGGCTATGGGCAACCAGTTTTTGGCATCGAACCCTAACTTAATAGGCCAAACTTATGATATTAATACCCCGCTGGCGCCGTTTTTTGATAACGACGGCGATGGAACTTACGACCCGACAAAAGGCGATTACCCTGTTATTCCGTGCCATGGTGGCCCGGGTACAGCTTATGGCGACCAAATGGTTTTTTGGGTGTTTAATGATGTAGGAAACATACATACCCAAACTAACGGCCAGGCAATAGGTGTGCAAATAAATGCGCTTGCCTTTGCATTTGCCACCACCGATGATATTAATAGTATGACTTTTTATAACTATCAAATTACTAATAAGTCATCAAATAAACTTTTTCAAACATATGTATCGCAGTGGGTGGATCCTGATAACGGATGTTTTTCGAACGACCGTGTGGGTTGCGATACATCGCGCAAGCTGGGCTTTTGCTATAACGGTAGCACACCCGATCTTGACTGCCAAAACGAATTTGGTTACGGCGCCCAATTGCCAACCGTTGGCGTGTGCTTTTTCGAAGGGCCAACCAGCGATACCAATGCCAATGTGCAAATTGGCTTAACATCGTTTGTTTATTTTACAAATGGTGCCAATGCACCGCAGGCCGATCCTAACACGGCGCCACAGTACAGAAATTACCAAACCGGCTTTTGGGCCGATGGAAATCCGTTTACTGAAGGCGGAACTGGTTATGGCGGTTCCACACCAACTAAATTTTTATTCCCCGGCAATCCGAGCGATCAATCATCTTGGAGTGAGTGTTCTGTTTCAGGACAATTACCGGCCGGCGATAGAAGGTTTGTTGAGTCATCGGGCCCCTTTACCCTTAAATCAGGAATTTCAGAATACATTACTGTAGGTGTTCCATTTATTCGCCCTAATACTACAGGCGGTGTGGGGCTTTGTCCTAATACCAATACTTCAATAGGCCCTGTTTCAGATGAAGCTCAGGCATTGTTCAATACTTGCTTTAAAGTACTTAATGGGCCCGATGCGCCTACTTTGCAAATACGCGAGCTAAATGAAGAGGTGATTATAAACTTACTTAATCTACCAGGTTCGAATAATATTGGCGAAAGCTATGACCAGGTAAGTGGAACCACAGCGCAAGCGGTTGACCGCTATTTGGGTGGGCATGGCGATTCAGCATACCACTTTCAGGGGTATAAGCTATATCAAGTTAACAGCCCGGGGGTAAGTGCAACCGATTTATCTGATGCTACAAAAGCCGTACTTATTGCCGAATGCGATGTTGAAGATGGTGTATCAACAATTATCAACTATATAAAGGATGCCACATTAGGTTATGTGCCTACCCTTGAAATTAGTGGCAACGATGCCGGCGTAGTAAATTCATTCGATATTAAAACCGATCAGTTTGCTAAAGGAACCAGCAATTTGCTTATAAACCATATGACCTATTATTATGCGGCAGTTGCTTTTGCATATAATAATTGGTCTACGTATACACCGGGTGCACCTTACGGGCAGCTGTTGCCTTACTTACAAGGTCGTAATAATTTTAAAGTATACTCTGCTATTCCGCATATGACTGATTCGCGAGATAACGGAACAGTGCTTCATTCAAAATGGGGTGATGGCGTTGAAGTGAAAAGAATAGAAGGCCAGGGCAATGGTGGCAACAACCTTCAACTTACACCCGAAACTGTATCGCAAATATTGGCATCGGGCTTGTACGGCTTTGCTGATACCCTTACTTATGCCAAAGGATTTGACCCGCTGGGATTTCAGGTAACCGACCCTATTAATTTAAAAGAGGCCGATTTTGAATTGCAATTTTATGATACCTTGCCAACAACCGATGTTAGCGCCGGTACTATTTGGCGGTTAATTGATTTTACTAACAGCGATACCATTTATTCAGACAGAAGTATTGACAGGCCATACCAGCAGCAAATTGTACACAACGGTGTTGATTATGGTTTTTCAATTAAGTTAGGAACACCCGTTGCGGCCTATACTATTCCCGGTGCTTATTTAAGTGCACCTAATGCGCCTGCAAGATATGTGTATGGTGCAAATTCTTCACAGTCGTCGCTTATCTATGCCGATTCAACAAAACCATGGCTTAGCTTTGTGCAGGATGCGGGTACTAATTCAGTTACCAACTGGATTCGTTCAGGTACCTACTCTATATGCTCATCTCAGCAAAACCCTAATGCATTGGCGGGCGTATTTGATGACAACTGGTATTTTCTTGGAAACACGGCTCCTACATGCACTAATACCAATTACTCATTTGATGATCCGAAGCATATTTACGACCAGATTTTGAACGGCACTTGGGGGCCATATTGTTTGTCGGCTAATTTTTCAGTTAGCAGCCCTCCAAATGGTACACCACCTTATGTTTATGGCCCGGGCTTTAAATGGCAATATTACGGCGGTTCATCAGTTGCACCTCCGCAAAATACGCTCGACCGTTTAGCCAGTGTTGATATTGTAATTACAAAGGATACAAAGGACTGGTCGCGTTGTGTAGTATTTGAAACCGGCGAAGATGCGGGTATTAATGAAGGAGATGCTTTATTCCACCGTTCAAATTATAATAATGCTATAGTTGGGAAGGGAGCATTTAAAGGACAAATAAGAATGCACTATTCTATGGATTGGCACGACGCCAATGCAAAAGATTACCTGGTGGAAAACACAGCCGATACCGGTCGTTCATGGTTCCCCGGCTATGCTATTAATGTTGAAACCGGAGAAAGGCTGAACATAGCTTTTGGTGAAAGCTCGGATATGGGCAACCAAAATGGTAGAGATATGTTATGGGACCCTACCGGTAATTTGTATAACCCAATTGTATTCCCTAACAGCACCATACAGCAGTTACCATATTTTGGCGGCAAGCATTTTATATACGTAATGGACACCAAGTATGATGAAGGTGACTCAATACAAAAAATACTTTTGAGTTGTTACGACAGTATAAAAAATGTACAGGGCGGGGTGGTGCCTAAACAGGCGGCACCGGTATATCGCGATTTGATGTGGACCTGTATTCCATACCTTACCCAGGGCTATACATTTAATAAAGATGCATCCAATAGTAATAACACGGCATACGTACCACCTTCTGATGTAACTATCAGGTTAAGAGTTCAAAAGCCATACAACCGGTTAGCTACAACAGCTACTGTAGGTACCGATACTATGCCACGCTACCAATTTAGCACTGTAGGGTTAGGCTCTACTCAAAATAATGCCACAGTTGCAAAAAGCGCATTAGATGAAATAAAAATTGTGCCTAATCCTTACCTGGCATACTCGGTTTACGAAACAAGCCAGAATTCGCGGCACGTAAAAGTTACTAATTTACCTAATACGTGTACCATTTCAATTTACTCATTAGACGGGCAATTGATAAAGGTAATTAACAGGGCCATTGGTTTAAACCAGGCAACCAACTTGCCAATTGAAACTACTTCGGGCACCGATGTGAATAGTGTAAATGTTGAAAACAGCGTTTCGTGGGATTTAACTAATACAGCGGGTGTTCCTATTGCCAGTGGTATTTATCTGTTCCATATTTCGGCACCGGGTATAGGCGAAAAAACTTTAAAATGGTTCGGCGCCGTAAGGCCTGCCGATACTTCTAACTTCTAAAATGCTTAAAGAAAACATATGAAGAGAATTATAGCAATTATTATAGGTGCTAGTCTTGCAAGCAGTGTTGCTTTTGCCGGTAACCCCGATAGAAGGGGCGAAGCCGGAGCTTATGAACTGGTTATGAACGGTTGGGCAGGCTCATCTGGTTTCTGGAGCATGAACTCGGCCAACATTTCGGGTTTGGAGTCGGAGAGGGTTAACATTGCGGGGCTTGCGTTTGTTCCTAAAACCGAAGTAGCAGCATCATATACACTATGGTTGCAAGGTGCGGGTGTGGGCATTGCACATGCCGGTGTTGCTCAAAATATAAAAAATGGTAATGTAATTGGTTTAACCATACAGGCACTTAGCCTTGGCGAAATTGAAAAAACCACCACCGCAAATCCTGAAGGCGGAATAGGTACTTACAAACCTTCGTTTATTAATATTGGTATATCGTACTCACGTAAATTCTCGAATAGTATTTCCGGCGGTTTTACTGCAAGGTTGATTAACGAAGGAATAGGAAGCCTGAATGCCTTTGGTATATGTGTTGATGGAGGCTTACAGTATGTTACCGGCCCTAAAGATAATATTCACTTTGGCGTATCGCTGCGTAATGTTGGTACACCTATGAAATTTGGTGGCGATGCATTAACCACTTCGGTAAGTATTATTTCTAGCAGCACCTACCAGTTATCTGAATCAAGCAAAACCAATACTTTCGAATTACCCACGCAGTTAAACATTGGCGGTGCTTACGATTTTTGGTTTGGCAGAAAAATTGAAACAAAACCTAAAGTTTATAAACAAGATTTCAGACTTACCGCATTAGCCGATTTTACATCTAATGCCTTCGGGTACGATTACTACGGCGTTGGTGCCGAGTTTGGATGGAAAGAAATATTGATGCTACGCGCTGCTATGCGTTTCGAAAACGGCATGTTCAATCCCGCAAAGCGCTTAGATGTGTACACAGGCCCAGCAGCGGGCTTTACAGTTAACATTCCTTTTAACAAAGATGGGGGCCCGCGCTTGGCTATTGATTACTCATTCCGTGCTACATCACCTTTTCAGGGAACGCACAGTTTTGGTTTGCGCTTTAATTTGTAATTCTTAACTTTGTATTAATAAATAGCGTAAGACGTCTCTAATTTATATGGAGACGTCTTTCGTTTTTCATGGTTCATTCAATTTAACAAACAATTTTCCGGTGCCATTAATATAATGCAGGGTGCCGCCACTAATTTAACTTTACTATTATGTCGGATATTTTTTATATGACCAAAGAAGGGCTTGAAAAACTACAGGAAGACCTGAAGTATTTAAAGCAGGTAAAGCGCAAAGAAATTGCCAAAGCCATTGCCGAAGCACGTGAAAAAGGTGACCTAAGCGAGAACGCCGAATACCATGCAGCTAAAGAAGAGCAAGGGCACCTTGAAGCACGCATATCCAACATGGAAACGCAAATGGTAAACGCACGCCAGATTGACGAGAGCAAATTGGATATTTCAAAAGCTATGATACTTTCTAAAGTAGAGGTGCTGAACACTAAGATGAATAAAAAAATGACCTTTACATTAGTAAGCGAAGCCGAGGCGAACATGAAAGAAAATAAACTCTCGGTTACTTCACCCATTGGCAAGGCATTACTGGGCAACAAAGTAGGCGCAAAAGTAAATGCCCACACACCAGGCGGCGAAATTGAATTTCAGATTCTGAATATTTCTTTATAATAACATGGCCTCGCTTTTTACCAAAATAATTAATGGCGAAATACCCTGCTACAAAATAGCCGAGGACGAAAACTACTTTGCCTTTCTCGATATTTTTCCGCTATCAAAAGGGCATACGCTGGTAGTGCCTAAAAAAGAGATTGATTACATTTTTGATATTGATGATACCACGCTAAGCGGCTTAATGCTATTTGCAAAAAAAGTAGCACTGGCTATTGATAAGTCGGTAAAATGCACCCGTGTGGGTGTGGCGGTAGTAGGCTTAGAAGTGCCACACGCGCACATTCATCTTGTCCCACTTCACTCATTACACGATATTGACTTTAGCCGCCCCAAATTGAAACTTGAAAAAGAGGAGATGGAAAAAATTGCTGCAACTATTAGAGAGAATATTTCTAAAGCATAATAGCTCGCCCTTATTTCAACCGCTCAGGATTTTGCTTTACAAAATCGGCCCAGCCGCTCGATTTTTTGCCACCGGTAGCAGCCACCGGCACTTTATTTTGAAAATGATGGCATATAGCGGCAGCCAGCCCGTCGGTAGCATCTAAAAATTTGGGCTGCAATTCAAACGCGCATAAACGTTGCAGCATAGAGGCTACCTGCTCTTTCGATGCATTACCATTACCGGTAACCGATTGCTTTATCTTTTTAGGATAATACTCAAACACCGGTACATTATTAGTAAGGGCTGAGGCAATAGCTACGCCCTGTGCCCTGCCCAGCTTTAACATACTCTGCACGTTTTTGCCGTAAAAAGGAGTTTCAATAGCACAGGCGCTGGGGTGGTAATTTTCAATAAGCCCTTCAATTTTTTCGTAAATAATTTTCAGCTTAGTAAGTGCGTCTTTATATTTCGAGAGATGGATTACACCCATACTCAGCAACGTTATCTTTTGCCCCTCCACTTCAATAATACCATACCCCAACACAATAGTTCCGGGGTCGATGCCAAGTATAATTTGCTTTTTATCTGCCACTTTTCAAAAATAGTATTTTGGAGGTGAAGGAAAGAGGGGAAATTGAGTTTTGTTATATTCACTTTGCACAAAACAAACTTCTAATATAGCCAATCATGACCACTGAACTCTTTACCCAAGAATTTGAAACCAACCGCCCGCAACTAAAATCGTACCTACTGCGCATAACTGCCAGCATTGCCGATACGGAGGATATTGTGCAGGATACATATATTAAGGCACTGGAGAAGTTGAGCACTTTTAGAGGCGAATCTTCGTTAAAAACATGGCTGTTTGCAATTGCATCAAATTTGGCGAAAGACAATTTGCGCGCACAAAAACGCTGGGTGGAGAACGTAACCGATATTACTAAACAAGCGGCCTTATCCAATCAGCAATTTTTTCAGGAGGCCATGCACATTCGTGCCACCTCGCCACAGGGGCAGTTTGAGGTAAAGGAGCACATTGCCTTTTGTTTTACCTGCATATCTAAATCGCTGCCGCTGGAACAACAGCTTTGCATTTTTTTAAAAGAGGTGTACGATTTTAAGGTTTCGGAAATTACTACCATACTGAACACCACCGAAGCAATGGTGAAATATTATCTGCACACCGGTAGAAGTAAAATGATTTCGGTTTTTGATGGCCGGTGCGCTTTAATTAATAAAGAGGGTGTTTGCCACCAGTGCTCCGAGTTGAATGGCATATTTAACCCCAAGCAAAACACACAACAGGAAATAATGAAAATTGAAATTGCACGCGAAGCCGAAAGCGGAAATAAGGAACATTTATTCGACCTGCGGATGAAGATATTAAAAGAGCTAGACCCATTTCAGTCGAAAGCGGCTGAGCTGCAACTGCATCATTTAGAGCATAATAGGCAAGTAATGGAAAAATATTAGAAAGAAATTTTTCGTTAACCCTATCGTTTTGTTTTGCTCAATCGTCAAAATATTATAAAACAAAAAATTAACCAGTATGGCAGCAGCAGCACAAAGTGGCAAGGCCACAACAGTAAAAACAACCTTCAGTCGCGAAACATCAGTAAGTATTGATATTAAAGCCGATGCGGCTATTGTATGGGCACTGTTAACCAAAGCGCAGGATTACCCCCGGTGGAACAGCACTGTAACTTCAATTGAGGGTAACATTGCACTGGGCGGAAAAATTAAACTGAAATCGGTTTTAGATGCCAAGCGCACTTTTAAACTAACCGTGAAAGAATTTGTACCCGAAAAAAGATTGGTTTGGGGCGATGGGCAGGGCAACCGGGTTTACACCATCTCGAAAAATGAAAACGGAACGGTAACATTTACTATGACCGAAAAAATTGGTGGGTTAATGTTCCCCATGTATGCCAGTATGATTCCTTCTTTCGATCAATCGTTCGAGCAATTTGCACGCGATTTGAAAGGAGAAGCCGAAACTATTATGAATTCGAAATAATTGACGTAACAAAATAATGTAATATGAAAATTGTAAGAGTGGTATATACCACCAAAGCCGAGTACGCTGCGCAAAATCAGCAAAACATAAAAAATGTAATGGCCGATTTGCAGAAGCTAAACCACCCAGGCATTAACTATAACTCGTGCTTAAGCGCCGATGGAAAAACATTCATTCATACTGCTTTTTGTAAAGCCGATGAAGACCAGAAGGTATTGAATGATTTACCATCGTTTAAATATTTTCAGGAACAACTTAAAGCCAGTGGGCCCGAGGCGCCACCTAAACAAGAACTGCTGACTTTGGTGGGCACATCGAAGGATATTTTTTAGGGTTACTTTTTTATATTTTCTATCCGGTCTTCTTTACGCGGCGAGTAGTCGGTTTTTATAGCCCCGTCCACCAATATTTTTTCGAAATAGCATTTAACACCGGTTGCCAGTTCCATATCTTCAATATTTTCAATATGAAAATGTAAATGGGGTTCGGTTGAGTTGCCACTGTTGCCGCAAAGGCCCAGCAATGTGCCAAGCTTAATTTTTTGCCCTTGTCGCACTTTTATGGTATGCGGTTTAAAATGCATGAACACCAAATATTCGTTGTTTTTTGTTTTTATAATAATAACATTTCCGGTAGCAAAAACAGTGTTCCGTTCGCCGGGTATATTGTCTTTAATGCCATCAACAGCTAAAACTACTTCGCCATCGCATGGGGCAATAATTTTTTGCCCATAAGCATAATAGTCTTCATTGTTTTTTCCATCATTTTTGTACGACTTACCATTTCTATTTTTAATTATTATATCAAACGCACTTTTTTGTGCCTGCACGCCAATATGGTGGTTCGAGCCTTTATTATCACCGCCCCACAATACTGTCCATGCTCCATTAAAAGGCAGCTGCATTGGGGTAATGTTCCGCGCCATTATGGGCAGGGTATCGGGAACATAAGGGCGAATATTATACCCTATAAGTTTTCCTTGTGTGTCGATACACATAAATATGCTGAAAAGGGAGTTTTCGAATTTTGCTTTGTATACTGCACAGTCTGATTCAGATTTTTCCAAATCTTTTGTAACAATAGCACCGGCATCCATTCTTAAATTCGACAAATACATATTAGCATTTCCACGGCTAACCGTGTTTTTCATGTCGGTTGAATACATACTATAAACGCTATCAAATTGCCCTTTGTTGTAGAAGTTTTCAAACCGGGCAATAACGGCTTTATGGTCTGCCAGGGTTATTTGGGCATTAATACTAGATGAGCTAAACAGTAATACCAGAAGGATGCAATTTATTAATGGCACGCGTATTTTCATGTTTCACATTTGTACGAGTGTAAAATAAAGCTTCTATAACCAATTATTGGATGTTTTCTAAGTTATCACCTTTAACCGGTGAATAATCGGTTCTTACGTTCCCGTTAAGTAAAATTTTACTGAAGTAGCACTTTACACCGGTAGCATTATTTATATATTCAATATTTTGAATATGAAAATGAATATGCGGCTCGGTTGAATTTCCGCTATTTCCGCAAAGGCCCAATACTTCGCCTTGTTTAATTTTTTGCCCTTCAGTTACTTTTATGGTGTGTTGCTTAAAATGGCAAAGAACTAAATGTTCGTTATTTGCGGTTTTTATAATTACTGTATTTCCGGGAGAAAAATAAGTGTTCTGTTCTCCAGGTATATTGTCTTTTATACCATCTACCGCCAAAACAACTTCGCCGGCGGCAGGGGCAACAATTTCCTGGCCAAAGGCATAATAATCTTCGTTGGTGGTTCCATTGGTTTTGTATGTTTTGCCAATTTTATCTCTAACAACCACATCGAAAGCGTTTTTTTGTGCCGGTACATTCAAATGATGATTCATCTCTCTAGTATCCCCTCCCCACAAAACCGACCATTTGCCGTTAAAAGGTAGTTTTAAAGAAGTTATGTTCCGCTCAATGTAAGGAAAAGTATCGGGTGAATAGGGGCGTACGTAATAAGTGGAAATTCTTCCGCTAGTATCATTGCAAAGGTTGATGCTAAATAGGGCGTTTTCAAATTTTGTTTTATAGTATGCGCAGCCGGCATCAAATTTTTCAAAATCGAGTGTAACTATTCGCCCTACGTCGTTTCTTAAATTGATTAGAAAAGTAGTTACGTTCAGTCGCGGAATACTCGACTGTAAATCGAGTGAAAACATATTGTAAATGCTATCGTGCCTTCCGTTGTTATAATAATGTTCAAATTTTTCCGCAATCGCTTTATTGTCCTCTGCGGTTGATTGTGCATTACTATTAAGCGAACAAACCGAAAAAAGTAAAAGGGAATGAAAAATTAAAAAAGGGGGAACCTTTATTTTCATGTTTGCTGAGTATTGGAATGTAAAATAGGACTTTTCGGGCCAAATTTTGCTGTAAAGTGTAACATTTCCATTATCAATAGTTGTATATACAACTATGTTTAGTATCTTTGCGGTATGAGTTTGGAAGAAGATATAAAACAACAAAAGAAATTTGCCAACGAGTTTGAAAAAGCTGCCGTTAATATTTTATACACCAGCAACTGGCTATATAATATTAATGCAGGGCACCTTAAAAAACACGACATAACGCCTGAGCAATATAACGTGTTGCGCATATTGCGCGGCTCGTTCCCCAAGCCGCTGATGTTGGGTGAGGTTAGTTGCAGAATGCTTGATAAATCAAGCAATTCCACACGTTTGGTAGAAAAATTGAGACAAAAAGGATGGGTTAAAAGAGAGGTATGCGAGAACAGCCGCCGCCAGGTAGATATTATGATAACCGATAAGGGTTTGGCTATACTTACAAAGATTGATAATGATGAGAATGTGCTGCTTGATGCTGTTAAATCAATAAGCAAACAAGAGGCAGAAGAGCTGAACCGTATATTAGATAAGTTAAGAAAATAAAAAAAGGTTCAATAATATTTGTATATACAACAATTGTTATTACCTTTGTTGTGAAATTAAAAAGGAGCATTTATGAAAAAGTTAGTTTACAGGGCGGAAGACAGGGGTGCCGCTAACCACGGATGGCTGAATGCAAAACATTCATTCAGCTTTGCCAATTATCACGACCCTGAAAAAGTTCACTTTGGTTTATTACGCGTGTTGAATGACGACACCATAGCACCGGCAATGGGTTTTGGAATGCACCCGCACGATAACATGGAAATTGTAACCATTCCGCTTGAAGGAGCAATAAAGCACCGCGATAGTATGGGCAACGAAGGTATTATTAAAGCAGGTGATGTGCAGATAATGAGCGCCGGTAAAGGAATTGTGCATTCGGAAGTTAATGCATCAACTACTGAGCCTTTAAAGCTATTTCAAATATGGGTGTTTCCGAAAGAGCATAATATTCAACCGCGCTACGGACAAAAAACTTTTTTGCCCGAAGCGCGCAAAGGAAAATTTCAAACCCTGGTTTCGCCAAATGCTGAAGATGGTTCGTTAGCCGTAAATCAGGATGTATGGTTTACCATGGGCGATTTTGCAGCGGGCCAAAAGGTTTCATATACTGCTAAATTAGCTACTAATGGGGCTTATTTAATGGTAGTAAAGGGCGATGTAAAAGTTGCAGGTGAAACACTAAAGGAAAGAGATGCCATTGGTATTTCAGATATAGCGCAAATTGATATTGAAACAATTAGCGATGCCGAGTTGTTAGTTATTGATGTTCCAATGGATTAAGTAGGGCCGGAACATTTTTTTGAACCAATACTTGTATATACAATAATATTAATAACAAATATTTTTTCACCAATCATAAAAACAAAAAATTATGTCAACTAATGCAGCAACAAAATGGGCGATTGATCCAGCTCACTCAGAAATAGGATTTAAAGCAAAACACCTGATGATAACTAACGTATCGGGAAAATTTGACAAATTCAGTTCAACTGTTGAAACTGATGGAGATGATTTTACAACGGCGCAGGTAACTTTTACTGCTGAGGCCGCTTCGATAAACACCGGTAGCGAACAGCGTGACGGGCACATTAAGGGCCCCGATTTTTTTGATGCGGAAAAATACCCGCAACTGAAGTTCGTTTCTACAAAGTGGGAAAAGGTAAAAGACAATCAATTCCGTTTAACCGGAGATCTTACCATTCGCGATGTGACCAAAGCGGTAACTTTAGATGTTGAAGCCGGGGGTTCTGCTAAAGACCCTTGGGGAAATACAAAAGCAGGTTTTTCTATTGCCGGTAAAATAAACCGTAAAGACTGGGGTTTAAATATGAATATGTCGCTTGAAACTGGCGGTGTATTAGTAAGCGAAGAAATAAAAATTCATTGCGAAGTTCAGTTTGCAAAATAAGCTTAATTATAAGTGTGGTTTATGTTTTAAGTGAGTGAATGATGGTGAAGAGCCTCCGTGGCCCCGTGCGTCACGGAGGACTCTTTTCCTTATTACGATTAAAAAAGAAGAAAATGAAAATTGCAATCTTATCGGGCAGTATACGTAAGGGTAGAAGAAGCCACAAAATTGCCGTTGAATTACAAAACCGGTTTATCAGGGCCGGTTTTGGTGCAACAGATGTGATTGATTTAGGCGAAACCGCACTGCCTTTACTAGAAGATGAAAGATTCCATTTAAATTCATCGCCAACACCGGCTATGTCAGATATACACCACCGGTTGAACGATGCTGATGCTATTATATTTCTTTCGCCAGAGTACCATGGCAGTTACACCGGCACTTTAAAAAATGCCATTGATTATTTTTGGAGTGAGTTTACCAAAAAGCCTATTGGCGTTGTGGCAGTCTCGGCCGGTAAGTTTGGTGGCATTAATACATCAACACTATTGCAGCAGTTGGTGCTTTCACTCGGGGCTTTTCCTATGCCCACTAAGTTGTTGGTGCCAATGGTGGAAAATGCTTTTAATGAAAATGATGTGGTAATTGATGAACCACTTTCGAAAAGCATTGATAAATTTGTTTCGGAATTTACCTGGTTTGCCGATGCCATTATCAGCAAAAAAACAGGCCGGCGGCAACAACGCTGAATTCCGCAAACTAAAATCAATATGCCTGCAACCGCAAAAGCCCATATTGGGCGCAACCACTATCACATTAATATTACATCTGGCGGCAACAACACTCTTATTGCAGATGAACCCGAAGAAAATGGTGGTAAAAATAAAGGCTTTAGCCCATCTGAACTATTAATTTCGGCATTGGGTGCCTGTACCTGTGCCACCCTGCGCATGTATGCCGACCGCAAGGAAATGAAACTTGAAGAAGTAAAGGTTGACCTTAGTTTTACACGCGACGAAGAAAACAATATCACCCACATTTCCCGTCACATCGAACTTATTGGCCAACTGAGTACTGACGAAAAACACAAGCTGCTGCAAATAGCTAATAAATGCCCCATCCATAAAGCACTCAGTAATCCTATACATATTGAAACTAAGATTGTTTGAGGAAGTTGGGCTTTTGCGATGGATATAGAGAGCCTAGTTTTTATAAAAGGTAACTATTATACCGCCGGTAACTATAAACAGCCCGCCTATAAGAGTAGGCAAAGTAGGTGTTGTTTGAAAGGCAATAAAATTAATAAACTGCCAAACAATAAATAAGGTGGCTATATACAGTCCTACAACTTGTCCAAACCCCACCGGTGCTAAATTGAGCGAAAATCCATACACAAATAACAATATCATGCCCAACAACATCAAGCCTATTCGAATAAGGCCCGTGTGTTTATAAATAGCCATCCGCACAATGGCATCTCCGCTAACTTCAAAAATTGTAGCAATAAGAATAAAAAATATGGGGTGAAAATTTTGAGTGCTTTTTAGCATAAGAATTATTTCTTAGCTAAGTTAACCATATCTTTAATATTACCGGTGCTAGGGATAATAAGTTATATAGCTGGAATCCAACAGTTCGCCGCTTTGGTTGCGGGTTACGCACATGGTTGCTTTACCATGTTCATCAAAAGTATATTTAAAAAGGCTTACTTCAATTGTATCTCCTTCAGGCGAAATTTGCACGGTTCTTTTTTCAATATTTTTAGCCCCCTCTCCAAATTCGGGTGAACCATAATTTTGGAAAGCAAGTGTTTTTATTTTATCGGTAAAGTATTCGCTGTAAACGGTGTATTCTTTACCGGTGGTAGTAATTGAAACGGTGTCGTTCGTTTTCGTAACTGGGTTATAAGTAATTTTAGCAACGTAAGGTTCAACATGCATTACGATGTATGAAATTACGTTGCCATTGCCCAAGGTTTTTCGGGTTATGGTATATGCCTGCCCCGGCTTGCTTTCGTGTTCTTCTATGGCAAATCCATTAGCATCGTAAATAAATTTTTTGGTAGCTGTAATTTTTGTGCTGTCACTTTTTACCAGGCTGTCAACAAGCCCTCTTTTATTTAAAAAGCATATCCAGGTGCTGGTAACTTTTTCTGATTTATCGGAAGTTTTACCAGTTACTAAATTATCAGTATAGGTAATAATTGTTTTGCTTCCTTTAGTAGTACTAATTTCGGTAAGTATTCCCTCCTGATTATAAGTGTAAGTAGAGGTGTAACCCCGCAACGCGTTATAAACAGTTTTTACGCGAAGGTGCGAGGTGCACTGGTGTCGCCTTACACATGCAGGAATAAATACAATCAACAATAATACGGCAAAACACCCCAACGTTTTCATAATAGCAAGTTGCGCAAATCTAAATCTTCATAAAGGTACGCAAACCTTGCACCGCCAATTGTTAAAGCAGGCTATTTTAAGTGTTATTACCAATTTTACACGCCGAAAGAGGTAGGTTGGGACTTGTATATATTAGTCTGACGGCCATTGGCCGCCAGACAATTGACACCGAATAATAAGCACCCAGCCTATATCACCGGGTCAATAAAACATGAGGTGCTGGTAAATTCTTCTACACTTCCATCAGATATATTACCTTAACGTGCACCGGTGTTTTTGGCTCATAATTTTTTATAATAATTGTTTTTCCATTAGGCGCAAGTTTACCATTAACCGGTTGATGGGTGCTGGTATAATATAATTCAGTTACCTCTTTTACCTCTTTGGTATTTTGAGGCATGTATATCTGATAATCCCATTTGGGGTTTGAACCGGTGTTTTCAGAAGTTTGCGCAAAGCTAATGAGCGAAGCCAGAAGCATAATAGCGCAAGGAAAAATATTGCGAATCATAATGCTTGATTTACCCTTATAACGTTTTAAAAATTTGCTTATTGCTATACTAACCGCAAAAGATTGCAGAAAGATTACTGACAAAAAGAGGATTGGATTATGGAAACAGGTAGTTTTAGAATCTTAATGATTAAAAGCTCTATGAAACAAAGCAGTTATAAACTTAAAATAGAGAATCCATGCAGCGAAGACTGGGGTTTAATGGCCAAGTGTGATGATGGAAAATTTTGCTCACATTGCTCGAAAATGGTAATTGATTTTACGCGGCTTACTGATGATGAGATTCTAAAAATGCTATCTAAAAATTCGGGAAATGTTTGCGGAAGATTAGATGAAAGCCAAATGAACCGGATTTTAGTGCCAAGCCAGCAGCCCAGCCAATCAAGAATTTATAGAATACTTGCAGGTTTATTGTTGTTAGCATCTTCTGGCAAATTATCCGCAGCAGGTGGACGGCCACAAACGGAAATGGTTTCGAAAGTGGATGAGGCAGATACTGTTAGTAAAATAGTTGATGATAATGTAAAGAAAAGTGAAGATAAAAGCTGTGAAAAAAATATTCTACATGGAAGAGTTATTGATGCCCAGGATAAAGAACCCATTTCGTTTGCTAATGTAATCATCAAGGATACTAAGGATGCTGTCACAACAGATGTTGATGGTAAATTTCAGTTGGTTGTTCCCGATAGTTTGCTGTCGGAAAGAATTATCCTGAATGTAAGTTATCTTGGATATGAAAGAGCAGAGCTCACAATAAATAAAGAAGATTTATCAAAGCCAAGTGAGATTTTAATTAATCTGGTTTCACAGATTTATACAATGGGATTAGTGGGCGAGATTGCAATTATTCAAAAAGAGAATGTATGGCAGAAGGTGAAGAGAAAAAGCCATAAGATATTTAGCAAACATACCGGTAAATAGAAATTTATTTTCTACTCTGAAATAATGTGCACCTCAGTTCTTCTGTTTTTTTGTTTACCGGCGGCTGTGCTGTTGTCGCCAATGGGTTTAGTATCGCCGTATCCTTTAGCGGTTACTCTTTCGGGCGCAATGCCTTTTTTCTCTAAATATTTTTTTACTGCTGTCGCTCTGTCTTCCGATAGTTTTTGATTCGATTCGGCAGTGCCTACGTTATCGGTGTGGCCGGCAATTTCAATTACCAATGTTTTTTTCAGGTTCATATATTCTGCCAACTGGTTCAGCTCTTTATCTGATTCAGGACGAAGTGTTGATTTGCCGGAATCGAAAAACACATTATTAAGTGTAAAAGTTTTTGGATGCGAGGCCGTAATAGTATAAGTAAAAGTAAGCGGGCCATCGGCTGAGGGTATATCTAAATCGGTATCGTTGTTATCAAAATTAAAAACCTTGTATTTAACCTTGTACTTTTGCGCCGGGGGAATAAGTATTGAAAATTTGCCATCGGCATTGGTAGTGCCGCTATACTCTTTTTTGTCTTTTACAGATATAAACGTTACCGGCAGTCCTTCTTGAGGTTTGTTTTTCTCATCTATAACCACCACTTTAAGCAATGCCTGTGTGGCAGTAGGTTTAAGCTCCTGTGCATTAAGTTGAGTGCCGATGAATACAATGGTTAAAAAGAATAAATTTTTCATAGGTCAGATTAATATGCGGAATTGGGTATAAGTTGAATGCTAATTTACTTTATAACTAACAAAGATGGCTAATAATATTTTACCAGCCATGTTAAATCAAACTAGCCAAAGACCATAAAATGTTTGTGTACACACAGCATTTTCAAAGAATTATAAGGCTTGCTAATGGCGGCTGATTTTAATCATTTTTTGCGCTGACTTAGTTCATGGCATATGAGCATAACGTGTAGCATATTTGTTCCGTATATGATAATAATACGGACACGGATTAATATATAATTTATTTTAATGATTAATACGGAGCAGCTTTAAAACTTTATTGGCTAATATCTGTTTTTATAGTAGCAAATAACATTGCATAAAATATTGACCTACCAGTCGGCGAGGGGCCCGGGCGACGAAGAGATTCTTCGATATAACAGCGCCGGGCCAATTTTTTTACATTTATGAGTATTGATTAGTAAGCGCATTTATTCGCCATCAGGCACTAGCATAATGGGCCTAAAGCCTATTGTTGGGGCGCTGTGAGCCTTGTCGGGGTAATCTTCATGCGATGCAATGGTTATTTTATCGTAGGTGGTTACCCAACTTCCGCCTTTGGTGTAACTGGCACCGACAATTATTTCTGCTACGTTTCCAGCCATGTTATAAATGCCATACGCATTAGGCGTATATGAAAGCGAAGGTGCGGTGATATCTGCTTTTTCGTTATTGCTATAGGTTTTACCGGTAATGGCCTGATGTTTGTAATTGCATATATCTACCTGCTCCGATGAGCGTGTTTCAATAGTTAACGAATTTCCTTTCCAAGGATAAAGGGCATGGGTGTCTCCGCCTTGGGCCGCTGTGGTCCATTGGTCCTCATTGGGTAATGTAAAGCGCACTTTTATTTTGGCAGCCAAGTTATATTTTTCAGTTAGCCAATCGCAGTAAAGCAAAGCGCCTTCTTCGGTAACATTTACTACCGGGTAGTTGTTTTTAGCAGATGAAAAAAAATAATCGGCAACCGAAGGCGACACGTTGGGTAAAAATGTTTTTTGGATTGAAGTATCAATCATGGCACGTTTCAATTTGTCATTTTCGCCCTTTGCTTTAAGGTCGTTCAAAAAATCGCGGTATTGTTTATTGGTAATTTCGATACTTGAAATATAAAAGCCTTTGTGGGTAGCATCTTTAGCCGGAACATGAACGTAAGTTTTTGTAATCTCTTTATTTTCGGTTTTAAAACCGGTAGACTTACCTGCTATTAGCAAAATGGATAGGCCTATTAGGGTAAATGTTTTTTGCATGTATTTTTTTGTTTATGGTAACGAATTTAAGCATAATAATATTGTGGTATTGTGTGGCAAGGCGCGTAGTTTAGCTTGTGTATACTATAATAAATCTATTGTTTTTAAATACATTTGGTAAAGTTTCCACATTAAATAATAGCTGGTTGGTATTCAATGCTATTCGAAAAACAAAAATTATATTATGAAAAAATCATTTTTACTAATAGCCCTTTTGGTGATTGGTTATTTAATTAATGCACAAGGCACCTTGCAATTTAACCAAGTGATAAGAGTTAAAAATACTTCTGTTTCATCGGGTAATGTTACCACTATAACGGTGCCTGCGGGTAAGGTTTGGAAAATAGAATCAGGTACCGGCCCTGATGGATATGAATTAAGCATTGATGGCCAGCTTGTTTATGCCAGCACTGCCGAAAATTTTGCCGTGAACCAATACTTTTATATTAAAACTATTCCATTGCCTATTTGGCTACCAGCAGGTAGCTACGCAGTTACGGTTAGCAATAGCTTAAACGGAAATTATACAACTGTATTAAGCGGGATTGAGTTTAATGTGTTGCAGTAGAAAGGCGGCTAAAAAAAGAAAGATGAAAATATTGAATAAGAAATAAGAGGCATGAAAATATTTTTTGTGTTAAGAAGATTTCCTGGACTATTTGTGTTGTTATTGGGTATTGGCCTTTACAATTTTGATACTGTTTACAAAACGGAAACCAGGACGGCTTACGTAACGATGCCGCAAGGACGATTCAGTCCTTTTCCGGGTTACGAAAGCACGTTTAGCGCTAGCCTAAGTGAATTTTGGGGAACAACAATTATGTGTTTGAGTTTTGGCCTCTTTTGTGCTGTCGACTTTTTTACACTTCGGGGAATATTAACTGGAAAGAAAGCGAATAGAGCTAAACATAATGAACATAGCGGTCATCGCGAAAGGTTACATTAGAAATGTTTCAATTAGCTTCGGATTTCTTCTTTTAAATATTTAATACGTAATAACCACCTGCCCATTGCCCGCATGTGTGCCTGAAGTACCGCCTGTATTTGTGGCTGTGTTAATAATATAAGAACCACCACCACCGCCGCCGCCGCTATAGGTGCTATCCCATCCGTTTCCACCACCGCCGCCATTGTAACCACCACCACCGCCGCCCGATACTGATGCACCCCCACCGCCACCATAACCACCCGGGCCGGGATTTTCGCAACTACATTTATAGCCGCCTGTACCGCCGTTTAAAGGTGTAGCGCCACCACCACCACCGGGGCAACCACTTCCGTTTTGGCCGGCAGCACCGTTGCTAAACCAACCGGCACCGGCACCACCGCCCCCGTACGATGTGGTAAGATTTCCACCGCCACTACCACCATTGCCACCGGTTCCGCCAGTTGCTGTACCGGGGCCGGGTGTTCCACCCAAAGTAGTAGCTGTAGTAGCTGAACCTACACCACCGGGTATGTGGCTGCTGCCGCCACCGCCACCTGCGGCAATCCATAATGTATTTGAGTTATCCCAAACAAAACTTCCGCCGCCGCCGCCGCCGCCCCAATTTTGGTCGTTTTGCGCTTCGGCATATCCTTGTTGGCCAACCATTATATTAACTATGCTGCCGGGCGTTACCGTAAAATTTGCGTTAACATAAGCGCCATTGGCACCCGGTATAGCATTGCTGGTGCCGCCCTGTGCGCCATAAGCCTGAATGGTAATGCTATCAACACCGGCGGGTACAGTGAAAGTTTGAATGCTACTGGTGTAAGAAAATGTTAACACAGTATGATTAATGGTAACAGGTATACTGCTGGTAGCACCTGGTCCGCAGGCATTAGCCGGGTTAGCCGCTGCAACTGTAATTGTTCCACTGCCTATTCCGGCAAATGAAACAGTTATTGAAGTGCTATCAGTACCACCGGTAATTGATGCACCTGCAGGCACTGTCCATATATAATAAGCTGCGCCGCTTACCGGGCTTATAGAGTAAGTGTTGCCGGTAGAATAATCATTAACACTGGTTTGACCCGAAATGTTACCGGGTGTTGAAATGGATGTGTTTACCGTAACGTTAGTTATGCCTGCATTCGATGAGCAACCGGTTACCGAAGCCACAACACTGTAAGTTCCTGAGTCAGCTAATTGAATGTTGCTAAGTGTGGGGTTTTCGGTATTGGCGGTAAAGCTGTTGGGGCCGGTCCAGAAATAACTGGCACCTGCTACGGTGCTGGCTGTAAGGCTAAGGTTACTGCCTAAGCATACGGGGCTATTGCTACCTGCCGCCGGTGTGTTGGGTGTAGCATTTACTGTTGCCACAGTGCTTTGTGGTGCCGATGCACAACCATTTAAAGTAGCCACTACGGAATACGAGCCACTGGCACCAGGTGTAGCATTTGTAATAGAGGGGTTTTGCTGATTGGATGTAAAGCCATTGGGGCCGGTCCACTGGTAGGTAGCCCCATTGCCTACACCGGTTGAAGTAAGATATAGGGTGCCACCTTCGCAAATGGGGCCGCTATTACCCGGCACCGGATTGGAAAAATCGCAATCGCCGCATAGTTGTTTCCAGTAAGCACCGGTCCACATATTAAAGCAGGCAGTAGAGGTATTAAATATCAGCAAGCCAAAAGCCGGGTTGGCAATCGAGTCGCGCTGGGCTTTTGTCATACGGGTTACCAGTGTGCCTTTGGTGGTGCTACTAATATCTAAAGCTGCAGAAGGATCGGGAAGAGAGCCGGTAGCGCTGATGGATACTCCGCCTGATTGAGAATTAGCAAGCAAGCAGTTTAAAAGAAAACAACTACAAAGTATTAGTGCTTTCATATTTATGTTTTTTTGAATTTACTATAACATAGATAATTATTATTTTCCGTTAGGACAAGTTGATTCTTGCTATTGACAAATGTCTGAATTTCAATATATTGAATTAAGGGGTTAGCATTTAGGAAGTGTTTTTTTAGTATATAGGTTTTACAGGCATGAATTAGTGGGGCATATTTCGATGCCAGAACAGAGATTTAAATGGCAAGAATAAAAACAGTAACCATTTGTTTATCTAATATTTTTTTAAGATTTTTAAATAAAGGGTAAGAAATTAAAATATACCGGGGCATGAATGATTTGAAAAACGGGGTTTACGAATTAATAAAAGCGGATAACAGTATTTTTGATTTTATTCAAGAGGCTTCGCTTGATGGTATTGGATACTGGAATAGTGAAAACCGGGAAAGCATATGGATGAACCCGAAATTTTGTGCCACACTTGGCTATCAGCCCGATGAAATACCAGATAATACATCGGCGTGGCAAAATATTATACACCCCGATGATTTAAAATCTTTTACAAACAATTTTAATAAGTATTGCGAAAAGCCAAGCAATACATACCATGAGGTAGTTAGGTATATTCATAAAAACAGCTCTACTGTTTGGATGCGTTGCCGCGGCACAGCTATAAAAAATAATGAAGGTAAGGCCAGCCGTATGTTGGTTACCTGCATAGATATTACCAAGGAAAAAACGGGAGAAGAAAACCATAGAATACTTTTCGATTCGATAGATGAAGGCTTTTGCATTATTGAAATGATTTTTGATGAGAACAAAAAACCCGTTGACTATAGGTTTTTGGCAATCAATGCATCGTTTGAAAGGCAAACCGGTATGCACAATGCTGTTGGTAAGCGAATGCGCGAGTTTGCACCTAACCATGAGGAGCATTGGTTTGAAACCTATGGAAAAATTGCGCTAACCGGTGAATCGATAAGGTTTGAGAACCGGGCCGAGGAGCTGCACCGGTGGTATGATGTTTATGCATTTAGGTTCGGTGAGGCTAAGAATATGCAGGTGGGAATTTTATTTAATGACGTTAGCCAGCGCAAACAAGCAGAAGAACAATTAGTGGCCGCTAATAAGGAATTGGAAGCATTTTCATACTCGGTAGCGCATGATTTGCGGGCGCCTTTGCGCTCTGTACACGGTTATGCCGAAATGCTGAACGAGGATTATGAGAAAGTACTGGACAGCGACGGGAAACGGGTTATAGAAAACATAAAACGCAATGCCTCGAAGATGGGGCGGTTAATTGATGACTTGCTGGCTTTCTCGCGCTTGGGTAGAAAGGAAATGCAGTTGAATAAAATTAATATGAACGACCTTACGCAAGATGTGCTTATAGAAATGAACAAATCAGGTGTTCATCAGGCAAAAATAGAGGTGGGCAAGCTGCCTGATGTAATGGGTGATTATAGTTTATTATATCAAGTACTTTTTAATCTTATTTCGAATGCGGTTAAATATTCATCGAAAAAAGAACAACCGGTTGTTGAAGTAGCTTCCGAAACAAAAGGTAATGAAATATTGTTTTATGTAAAAGATAACGGGGCAGGGTTTGATATGAAGTACGTGAATAAGTTGTTTGGTGTGTTTCAGAGGTTGCACATGGAAACGGAATTTGAAGGAACCGGAATTGGCCTGGCTATTGTATCAAGAATTATCAATAAACATAAAGGAACAATATGGGCCGAAGCAAAAGTAGGCGAGGGCGCAACTTTTTATTTTACATTACCAAAGCTTAGTGCTGACAAGCAATAAAACCAAATGATTATGAGAAACGGAGAAGTGGAAATTTTACTTGTTGAAGATAATATGGGGGACGCAGAACTTACCATGCGTGCCTTGAAGAAAGACAACCTTACTAACAAACTTGTGCATGTAGAAAATGGAGCGGAAGCCCTTGATTACATTTTTGCAAAAGGAGCATATATTGATAGAAACGAAAAAAACCTGCCTCAAATAATTGTATTGGATTTGAAAATGCCTAAAGTAAACGGCATTGAAGTGTTACAAAAAATTAAGGCGAATGAGCGGACAAGAAAAATTCCTGTTATTGTACTTACCTCCTCGAAGGAAGACCCGGATATAGAAAAATGCTACAGCTTGGGTGTAAATAGTTACGTAGTAAAACCGGTTGAATTTGGAAAGTTTGTAAAGGCCGTTAACGACCTGGGTTTATACTGGTTGAAGCTAAACCAAACTCCGGTAGTTTAATTGAAAGTCTAACGCAGGTTGAGTTTCTACTTCTACGTTTCTTTATAAATTAATATTGTATTTATATAATTGCGGTGCAAAGGTTAAAGTTGCAGTGTTATCTCCGTTAAATACAATATTGCCTGTAAGATTAAGATAACCATTATTGTTGTCGAGCAGTACATCTATTACCACTGTGCCGGTGCCGCCGGTTATTTGTTTGGTAGATTTATTTACGGTTGTATTGGTTAGGGTAACTGTTATATTACTTGTATTAGAACATACTGAGCCACTCTTATATAGTTGCGTGACTTTACGAGTATATGTGCCATTGAAAATGTATTCGGCAGAAGTATTGTTGTCAAGGCCGGTAAGGGAATAGCTTCGGGTACCGGTACACGATGAGGTGACAGAACTAGTATTGTAATTGCCGGTATAGCTACCCGTAATGCTAACCATTAGCGCTGTGGCACCGCTGCATTTAGATGAGTAAGCCCAGGGCGAACTAAAGTTAAAAGTGCCACCAGTGGCAGAGAAATTTTTGTTGGCTGTAGTATTTTGAGCAACTGTAAACCTTCAGAACAAAGTGGACTAATAGAGGGTTAAAATAAAGAGAGTGTTTACTAACTTTATTAACCTAAAAACTTAGACCATGTCAGAAGAAAAAGAATCAAAACAAAGCGC
>CAIXGR010000042.1 GCA_903919075.1 uncultured Bacteroidota bacterium
CCGACACTCTTAACAAATTAAAGAACGATAATGGATTTTCATTTCAAACAATTCATACCAGCGGACACGCTACCGTTCCCGACTTAATTAAATTTGCAAAAGCCATTAACTCAAGGAAGATAGTTCCAATTCATACTGGTTTTCCTGAAACATTCAAGAGGGAGTTTGAAAAGGAAGGGCTCCCAAATATTAATCTGTTGGAAGACGGCAGGGAATATCAACTTTAAAAGACTAATCATGAATACTGCAACGGGGCAATCAGAAAATACTAAAAGTTCTTTTAAATATGATTGTGATGATTTAGTTTCGAAAGTCCAGTTGGAACTTTTGAAAAATATTGAGTGGGAAGATAGATACGCAAAGTATGCAGAGGCAATAAAATCTAATTTGACAATCATTAAAAACAATAAACAAAGATTCAATGAATGGTCTCCGCTATTCCTTTACATGAACGTAACTGAAGAGAAAAAAAGTGGTGGGACATTTAGTTTGCGGTATAGAGGTCAGGATGTAGCAAAGTTACAAGTCAAAAATGGCTCCATTCTTATTTCAACCTAGAAGCGTTACTGTTTTCGCCTTTTCACTGATTTTAAAGATTTGCCTTCCATTATAGGCGCGATATTCGGATTGATATTATGATTGGCGAAACGGATAGGCGACATACCTGGTGAAATTTTGGTTATTTTCACTGATAAATTTTAGAAATGGCAAAGGCAAAAGTAAAGATTAAAAAGAAAGCTGCATCAAAATCCAAAGGCAAACCGGTCGCAAAAAACATTACTAAACCTATAAAGAAGATAAGGGTGAAACAAGCTGGTAAAAAAGCAGTAAAGCAAAAACCGGCAGTGAAAAAGAAAATTACGGCAAACGTCAAAACCAAAGTTGTAAATAAGAAATCTCCTAAAATTGCTTCTAAGGCTAAAGTAATAACAAGGTCGGTGGCAGGTCGATTAAAACCTGATACTAATAACAACATTGCTAAACAACCGTATAAGACAAAAATGAATAAAACAGAGCCGGTTAAGAAAGAATTGAACCATCGTTATTCTAATGAAGAATTGAAAGAATTTAAGGAAATCATTGACCGAAAAATGAATGCCGCGCGCGAAGAATTAAAGAACCTTAAAGAATCCCTTGATAGCGACACTCAAAGCCAAGCAGACAACAAAGCAGGCTTGGATGAAGGAACTGAAACTTCGGAAATGGAATACCTGATGAACCAAGTCTCACGCCAGCATGGCTATATCAGGAATCTTGAATTGGCGTTAGCTCGAATTATGAACAAAACTTACGGCATTTGTCGCGTTACAGGCAAGCTGATACCTAAGGAAAGATTGCGCATAGTGCCTCATGCAACTTTAAGCCTTGAAGCTAAAATGACACGAAAGGCTGACAATACCGGTCCGGATGCATCAATTGCCGAATTGCCATCAGATATTTCTGAAGGGTTTGAAGATTAAAGGAGAACTCAATGTTAAGTCAAGAATAAAACCCGCTTCATTTGACCTGTCACAAAAGCACTTGTGTTTGTGTTTGATTTCTACAGGCTATGCCATAATCATCTCCTCCACTGATGGAAATCATACTTTTCGCTGTGGGACTTGGGTATATTAGTCTATGGAGATGGCAATTATGTTGAAGGCTTTCTATATGATGAGAGCAACGGATTGCCGGATATTATCTTTTTTGACGGTAGTATGCCATTCAAAGACGGGTTGCAATAGAAACCGACACTTTTTTGGTTTGTTATTAAGACGCAGTATTTATATTTTCATATCTGCTCTCCTTAACAGGCTTTAAATGGAAAATGATTTCAATAAATATTGAATGGCTAGTTAAAAGAAACACAGTTGCTTCGTAAGTATCCGGTGAAGTGCATACGATCAATACACACTTAGGAAAGGAGGCGCTTGACTTTAATAGCTGTATTCCGGGATACGTCATGTAATTTCTGGCACTGGCTAAGTGATAACCCCTTTTTCAGGTCGGCAGCAAGGCGGGAATATTTTTTCAATAGGACTTCATCTTCCTGCTTGCCTTCAGGCCTTCCTATCTGCTTGCCTTTGTGTTTGGCGTTAACCAAGCCGCTTTTAATGCGTTCAGAAAGGATTCGTTTCTCTTCCTGTGCAAGTTCAGAGTATATGGCGATGATAATGTTGGTCACAAAACTTTCGTTGCCATGGTCGTCAAGGCTTTCCAAACCACCCAAATTTCGGAACACGATTGCAATCTTCTTTGAATGTAGGTAGTCAATCGTGTTTCGGATATCTTTTGCGTTCCGACCAATACGGCTGATTTCTGATACCACTACCTTATCAAATTTTTTAGATGCCGCACTCTTAAATAGTAGTTGCAGGTCTTCGCGGTCCTGAAAGGTTTTGGTGCCAGTAATCTTGGTAGCGATAGTTTCCGCCACCTCCAGGTTCTTCTGTCTACAGAATACATTCAGTTCGAGAATCTGGCGTTGGTAGTCTTGCTTGTCGGTGCTTACTCTTATAAAGAGGCAGGCGCGCTTCATTTGTTGGTTCATAATAAGCTACAGGTTGTTGTGAACCGAGTATAGCAGATTTCAGACAAACCGTTTCATTGAGGCGGGTAAAGCAAAAATGAGGCAACGTTTATTTTGAACCAGCTGAGCATTAGGCAGCGTCCCGGGATTTTTCCGACTCTGCTGATTCCGGTTTCCAACCCGGCAGTAGTTCTTCAATCCTGTTGACGGGATGAGCGCCAATCTTCTTTAATGTTTCAGCAAGCCAGGTATATGGGTTGATGCCCTGTGCTTTGCAGGTAGCAAACAGCGAATAAAAAATAGCGGCGTTTTCGGCGGCCTGATGCGAACCGGCAA
>CAIXGR010000043.1 GCA_903919075.1 uncultured Bacteroidota bacterium
CCTCAAACTTCATGGCCATAAGAAATGAAAGGAAATTAATTTCCATTTTTCTGTTTTGCTCTTAATTTTAATCCGTTGAGCAAATCGGCAATACGCTAATGTAAAATAATTTACGTGTGCGAAAAACAAAAAACAAATCTAATTCCGGTTTGCGCAAAAAACGCTATATTCAATTACTTTCTTTTTTAAACACGCTACCATGAAATTTTCAAACTTTAGGGCTTTATTTCTTTCGGCCTGTTTTTTACTATTACTATAAGCCAATGCCTATGCGGCGAAAGATACCATCAAAATCGGTATTTTTATTGAATCCATTTATGACTTAGACTTTGCTAATTACTCGTACGGCACCAACTTTTGGATGTGGAGCATAACCAAGGCCGACGTTAATGGCGATGGTATTATTAACGAAGCCGATAGCCTTGCGGCATTAGACCAGATCAACATGATAGAGTTATCAAATGCTAAAGACTACTCTTTCTCACATCAATCCGCATCGCGCATAAAAGCCGATGATGGCAATACTAATTACTGGTGGGCCGGGCAATTTTGCAAAGCAAGCGTTTACGAAAAATGGAAGTTGAACAACTACCCGTTCGACAAACAAAAACTAATGTTGAAGTTTGAGAACACAGCTTACGACACGTCACAATTAATTATGTTGAACGAAATGGATTCGCTAACTTTTAAAAAGGATATTAACCTGATGGGGTGGAACATTGCGGATGGGAAAATTTATTCGCGTACCATACAATACAACAGCGATTTTGGAGACCCGAACGGAAGCGGCAAAAGTTCATATTCTCGAGTGGCTTACGCTATTGACCTTGAACGGATATCACCTGATAGCTTCTTTATAAAATTATGCCTTGGTGTTTTTATTGCTTTCATGGTGGCTCTGATTGTTTTTGGCATCAGCCCCGAACATATCGATTCAAGATTTGGATTGGGCATTGGCGCTCTATTTGCGGTAGCAGCCAACAAATATGTAGTGGATAGCAACATACCACAAACAGCCACCAATTGCTTGGTAGATAAAGTTCATGAAATTACTTTTTTCTATATTCTACTCATTCTAATTGCCACCATCGTTTCGCTAATGCTACACGAACGATCTAAACATCCGCAAAGAAAAACTTTTGATATAGCCGCAGGGATTACGCTTTTGCTTTCGTATATTGGAATTATTGCCACATTATGGGTAATCGCCAAGCAAGGGTAGTTTTGTTTTGAATTATTGTGGCTTCTTCAAAAATTAGCTCTCAACACATTTTGAATAATAGGGGTTATTGCCGGACTTATCAAGCGCTGTAATAAAAAGGGCGCAACCCCAATAATTACAATCCCGGCAATTAAAACGGCGGCCGCCAGTTTTTCATTCCACATCGCATCGCCAAAAGAATGTGTTGAGGCATCAGGATATTGCACCGGTCCCATCATTACTTTACCCAAAGCACGAAGAATATAAACCGCCGTTACCACTATCGAGGCACAAGCGGCAATAGTTGCTAACCGGTACCAGTTATCTGCATTTTGCCATGAACCCATGAATACGGTCATTTCTGCAACAAAGCCACTAAACCCTGGCAAGCCGAGCGAGCACAAACCGGCAATAAAAAACACGGTTCCAATAAATGGCGTCAGCTTCATAATGCCACTCATTTGCGCAACAGCCCGGGTATGTGTTCGTTCGTACAACATGCCAATAGCTGCAAAGAAAAGAGCCGTCATCAAACCGTGCGATACCATTTGCATTACAGCACCGGTCATTGATGTTTTGGTTAGCATACCAATACCCAACAATACAAATCCGCAATGGCTTACTGATGAATAGGCATTGATATACTTTAAATCTGTTTGCATCATCGTGGCAAACGCGCCGTATAGAATGGCAATAGACGCCAATAGAATAATGATGCTCTGATATTCATGTGCCCCTTCAGGCATTATATATGTAGCTACACGCAAACAACCATAGCCGCCCAACTTCATAGAAATGCCGGCAAGGAACATGGAAGCTGCCGTAGGTGCAGAAGAGTGACCATCAGGCACCCAAGTATGAAATGGAAACAAAGCACCAAAAATTCCAAAGCCAAGAAACAGGAAAGGGAAAAAGAAATGTTGTACACCTTCGGGTAAATGCGATTTAGAAAGTGCTATTAAATCAAAAGAGCTAATGCCTGAGTAAAAATAAATTCCAAGCAACCCAACAAACACTAAGGCGCTTCCACCCATTAGCATCAAAGCAAGTTTTGTTGCGCTATATTCTTTTTTACCGCTGCCCCAAATACCAATAAGCAGATATTTAGGAATCACTGCAAGTTCTAAAAAGAAAAACATGGTAAATAAATCGAGGGAAATAAAAAAGCCGTAAGCCCCGGCAGATAAAAATGTAAGCAGAAAGAAAAACTCCTTTGTCATTTTCTCAACCTTCCACGAAACCAGCACACCCGCCAATACCACACATGCCGTAAGCAAAATCATGGAGATAGAAACCCCATCAACACCTACAAAATATTGTATGCCAAGCGGAGCGAACCACACGGCGCGGTATTGAAAAAGCATTTGCGCACTATTGCCCGCGTGGCGTTCGCTATAATACACCAGCAAAAGCATCCCCGCCAAACCAAATTGTATAATGGCTGCAAGCAAAGCCGCAACCCGCACTTGTTTTGCATTGCTACAAAACAAAATTGCGATAGAAGCAATAATGGGAATAAGAATGAGTAAGGATAGATTCATTTTTTTCTTGCTTTGTACTTCTACTTCAATTCAACATATAAACAAACAGCCACACCATACCAATTACCCCAACAAAAAACCAAATGGCGTATTGCTGTAGCTTTCCGCTTTGCCAACCCTTTATTAAACCGGAAGTATCGTCGGTTAAATCAGCGCTCAAATTTATTGCACCATCAACAATATTTTTATCTATCCATGCCGATGGCCTTCCGATTAAATTGAAGACAACTTTTTTTGTGACAAACAAATAAACTTCATCAATATAAAACTTGTGATACGCTGACTGATACAAACCTCTACCAGCTTCAGAAACCCTTCCGGATAAATTATTTTCGCTCTTATAAATTATCCATGCCAGCCCAATACCGGCCAGCCCGATAGCTACCGGAGCAATCGACATCATTAAATTAAATTCTGAAGGCCATGAGATTCCATCAGATGACACAAATAGGCCAAACGGAACAAAGCCCGCACATATAGCCATTACTCCTAGCAACAACAATGGAATCTTCATTGTCCAAGGCGCTTCTCCATGATGCTCATCTACGCTTTCGTGGTTTGTCTTGTATTCCTTCTTCCAAAAAATTGAAAAATACAATCTGAACATATAAAAGGCCGTAAGCCCTGCAGTTGCGAGCGCAACAAAATATATTCCTTTATGGCTTTGATAAGCCGCAGATAAAATTTCTTCCTTACTAAAAAACCCGCTGAAAGGCGGCACACCGGCAATGGCCAAACATGCAATTAAAAAAGTAAGATGGGTAACCGGCATGTATTTCCGTAAGCCTCCCATATCTTTCATTTCATTAGAATGAACATAGTGTATCACCGCACCGGCACCCAAAAACAATAGTGCTTTAAACATGGCATGTGTAAACAAATGAAACATAGAGGCAGTAAAGCCCAAACCATTTTCGCCACCGTAACCCGAAACGCCAAGAGCCAGCATCATATAACCAATTTGCGACATGGTTGAATATGCCAACACACGTTTAATATCCGTTTGTGTGCATGCAATGGTTGCTGCAAACAAAGCCGAAAATCCACCGATGTAACCAACCACATGCAAAGCCACCGGACAAGAGATTGCAAAAACCGGGAACAATCTTGCCACCAAATAAACACCGGCTACCACCATGGTTGCTGCATGTATCAATGCGGAAACCGGTGCAGGGCCTTCCATCGCATCCGGCAGCCAGATGTGCAGCGGAAACATAGCGCTCTTTCCGGCACCGCCAATAAAAATCAAAAGCAATCCCCATGTAAGAACCGAGGCTCCCAAGAAAGATGTTGCGATGGTGCTTTGTAATTGCGGTGTTGCAGTAGTCAATCTCTCGATCAGCAATTTAAAATCGAGCGTCTGTGCATGAAAAGAAAGCAACAGTATACCAATTAAAAAACCCAGATCGGCAAAGCGGGTAACAATAAATGCTTTTTTCGATGCTGCGACTGCTGATGGTTTATCGAAATAAAATCCAATAAGTAAGAATGACGAAACTCCCACTAACTCCCAAAAAATATAAATCTGAAAAATATTTGACGACAGAACCAGGCCTAACATGGAGAAAGTAAACAATGAAAGAAAAGCATAGTAAGTAGAGTAGCGTTCTTCACCTTTCATGTAACCCAAACTATATATATGCACCATCAACGACACAAAAGTTACTATCACTATCATCATTACTGAAATCGGGTCGAGCAGAACGCCCATATTAATCGACATGCCTGGAGAAAATTCCAGCCAGGCAAATTTCACCACCTCCAACTTTTGAAACACCCCATTTACCTTACCCGAAACAAAAAAATATTGATAGGCAGTAATGAGCGAGAGAGCTGTTGACGCCAAAAGAGAAAGTGTTCCAATCCATCCGGCGCTTGATTTAAAATGCTTTTTGCCAAAAAGGCCAAGCAATAAAAAGCCGACCAATGGAAGCAGAGGAATTAAAAGTATGTTGATGTTATTAAACATCTATAGCTTGTCTTTTATATTAAGTTAAAACTTCATTTCATCAGCATTCTCTATATCTATCGACGAATGGCTCCGGTATAAATTAATAATAATAGCTATAGCCACCGCCGCTTCTGCTGCGGCTATAGCTATTAAAAACAAAGTAAAAAAAACACCGTCTAAATTGCCACCATACAAGTATTTGTTGAAAGCAATAAAATTAATATTGACGCTATTCAATATTAACTCAATTGACATAAGCATGGTTATCATATTCCTTCGGGTAAGAAAACCGAACACACCTATAAAAAAAAGGGCGGTGCTTACAAACAATAAATGCGTTAATCCCACTTCCATTAGCTTAATGTGCTGTTTTGTTTTTCCTTTTTCAATACCGTTACGGGCACCTGCTTTAATGCAATAACTATACAACCTACCATTGCTGCCAACAATAACATACTTACTACTTCAAAAGGCAAAATATATCCGTGTCCGGTTAAGCTTAAAAGTTGTTCGCCAATAGTATTGGCGGTTAATTCAACTGAGCTTTCCTCAACATTGGTAAATTCATTTTGCCAAATAATAATGAAACAAAAAGCGAATGCAAATAACACGGCGAGTAGAGAAAAAGACACTCGCAACCTCTTAGGCTTTTCCATTGCACGGCCCACCTGTTGGGTAAGAAAAATAGAAAATATAATAAGCACCACTATCCCGCCCACATACACTATAATTTGCACAGCAGCTATAAAATCATAATTCAACCAAAAATAAATACCTGCAACACCCATCATACTAAACAACAGGTATATGGCCGCACGAAATATTTTTTTCTCAGTAACCGACATCAACGCAGTTATCAGCGTAAACGCGGCAATAAGAAAAAACATGATGGTCTTAGCTCCCACTATATATAACTTTTCATTTTACTAAAACTCCAAACCCAAAACTACTCTACCCCTTCCATTAATTTCGACCCCGGCTTATTTAATATTTTAATTAGTAGGCTTCGGTCATATACACTATGCTCAAAAGTCTGATCCATTTTAATGGCTCCGGTGGGGCACGCTTCAATACACAAATTACACATAGTGCACAACTCAAGATGATACACAAATGTATCTAGCGCTTTCTTTTTCTTTCCTTCAGGGGTAATATCAAATTTGGTAACAATTTTTATAGTCGCGTTCGGGCAGGCTAACTCGCAAGCAGTACAGCCGGTGCACCGGTGTTCGTTTTTTTCATCATGAATCATTACCACCTCTCCGCGGAAGCGTTCCGGCAATACCTGTTTCACATCCGGGTATTGCTGCGTAATAATTTCTTTGTGATGGAAAAAGTAATAGCCTGTGCGGTTCATACCCACCAGCAGCGATTTTACTCCGCCGAAAACTGTTTTTATGTAGTCTACAATAAACATTTCAACTTGTAGTTTTCTTTTCTTAAAAATGCCAGCCCATAATAGCAACCACTGTAGCCAGCAATAAATTAAACATACTTATCGGCAACAAATACTTCCACTCTAAATTTAGTAACTGATCAATTCGCAGGCGAGGGAAAGTCCACCTAAACCACATAATAACAAAAATTAAAAAAAATATTTTCCCGAAAAACCACACAATACCTGGTATAAAATCCATTACATGATTGAAAGCACTCCAATGGCCGATATGAAATGGCATCCACCCTCCTAAAAACAAAGTAGAGCCGATTGCGCACACAATAAAGATGTTCACATACTCTGCAAGAAAGAAAAGCGCGAAACGCATTCCTGAATACTCCGTATGAAATCCGGCAGTTAGTTCCGATTCTGCTTCTGCCAAATCGAAAGGTGCGCGATTTGTTTCTGCGGTTACAGCTATTATAAAAATAATGAATGCAATAACGGCAGGTATGTGCGCCTTAAACAGCCACCACCCGGTTTGCTGCGATTCGACAATTTTTGATATTTGCAAACTCTCCGTAAATATTACAATAGTAAGAATGGCCAGTCCGGCAGAAAGCTCATAACTCACAATCTGGGCTCCGCTGCGCATTGCGCCCAATAACGAATATTTATTATTGCTTGCCCAACCCGCCATTAAAATTCCAATTACCGAAATAGACGATACCGCAGTAACGTACAGCACACCAATATTCAAATCCCACATTTGCAGCCCTTTGGTAAAGGCTATGGGTGCCATAATTAGCATAGCAACTATCATTACTAAAAAGGGCGCGAAATTAAACAGGAATTTATCTGCGCCATTTGGCACTAAGCCTTCTTTAACTACCAACTTCAAAGTGTCGGCCACTGTTTGTAGCGAACCTTGAAACCCTACCCGGTTTGGGCCCAGCCGTATTTGCATGTATGCGGAAACTTTCCGCTCCATAAAAACTAACACCAAACCCAAAACAGCAAACAGGCTAATAACACAAATACCCACAATCAACATTTCTACCAAAAGCGTACTTGTCGTGCCGAGAGAAGCGCTCAAGGTGTAGTGAATAGTGTTTTTTAATCCTTCTAAACTAAACATTATATAATTAATGTATTTAAACTATCTGTCAATATCCGGTATTACTAAATCTAAAGTTCCCATAATAGCTACCAGGTCGCCAATTTTTTGCCCGCGCGACATGTGGTCGAGTGCAGATAAATTTGAAAACCCGGGTGAGCGGAATTTAATCCGGTAGGGTGTTAGCCCTCCTTCACTTACTATATATACACCAAATTCTCCGCGCGCCGTTTCTACTCTTGAATAAAATTCGCCCTTGGGCAATTTAAGAACAGCTTTCGTTTTAGCTACAAAATCGCCTTCAGGAATATTGTCTATCAATTGCTCAACAATAGATAATGATTGCATCATCTCTTTCATTCGCACCATGTATCGCGCAAAGCAATCGCCTGCCATTTCAAGTGGCTCTTCAAATTTTACATTTTCGTAGCCATCATAAGGGGCAATTTTTCTTATGTCTGATTTTACTCCCGAAGCTCTTAATACCGCACCGGTACAACCGTATGAAACTGCATCTTCAGGTGATATATAACCTACATTTTTCATGCGTCGCTGAAATATGATATTGTTAGTTACCATCTCATCGTACTCGCCAATTTTTGTTTTGAAATGCGCCACAAATTCTTTTACGTGTTTTTGAAAGTTGGGCTGTATATCAAACATCACACCACCGGGTACCATATAATTCATAGTTAACCTGGCACCACAACTTTCCTCCATAATATCGTTAATCATTTCACGCTCGCGAAAAGCATGAAAGAACGGCGTAAGTGCGCCAACGTCCATTGCCAAAGCGCCCCACCATAAACAGTGCGATGCAATACGAGTCAACTCATCCATTAAAATTCGGATAACTTTTGCGCGTGGTGGTATTTCTAACTGCAACCCTTTCTCAACACAAAGCGCGCAACCATGATTATTAATGTGCGATGAAAGATAATCCATGCGGCTGGTGCTGTATATAAATTGCCGGTACGAAAGACTTTCGTCCATCTTCTCAATACTGCGGTGTATATAGCCCAAGTGCGGCTCCACCTTTTTAATAGTCTCACCATTCATAGTAACAAACAGGTGAAGCACCCCGTGTGTACTGGGATGTTGCGGCCCTATATTAATTACCAGGTCGCCTTCGGTGGTGGCTGCTACTTCTTCAATCATAATCCTTAATCCCCGCCGTGGCTGAGACTTAATTCTCTTTTTATTATTTACAGTTTTATCATGTTAACCTCATCCACATAATCTTTGCGTAACGGGTATCCAACCCAATCGTCAGTTAAAAATAATCTTCTTAACCCCGGGTGGTGCAAAAATTTTACTCCCATTAAATCATAAGCTTCAAGTTCATGTAGCTCGGCCGTGCGCCATATTTTGCAAACACTTTCTATTTCTGCATTATTCCTGTCGGCTATTTTTGCTTTTACTACTATAATGTGCTCCAGTTGCGTGGCGCGCAAATGATACACCATGCTTAAATGAGTTTTCCAGTCAACAGCAGTAACACAAAATAAAAAATCAAACTGCAGGCTAACATCATTGCGTAGTTGTGTGGCAAGGGGCAGCCACTCTTTTGCATCAATCAAAACATTCAGCCATTCTCCGGTCTCATCAAACGTAGCCGTAGGAAGTAATTCGGAAATTTTTGTTTTTAATTCTTCTTTAATCATCCCCTTGTTAAAAAACTATTTTTTAATATCTTCTATAGTTATTTTTTCTCTCCTTCCTCCTGCTTTAATTTTATCCTGCAAAGCAATCAGTGCGTGTATCAACGCTTCCGGCCTGGGAGGGCAGCCTGCTATATAAACATCAACTGGTATTACATGGTCTGCGCCTTTAACTACACTATATGTATTATAGAAAAACGGCCCTCCGGAAGTAGCACACGCGCCCATAGCTACTACATATTTAGGGTCTGCCATTTGATCGTAAAGACGTTTAAGCACCGGCGCCATTTTATTTACTATTGTTCCGGCTATAATAATTACATCGGCCTGGCGGGGGGTTGCTCGGGCTACTTCAAAACCAAAACGACTCCAATCATATTTAGCGCTGGCGGCGCTCATCATTTCAATAGCACAACAACTAGTGCCAAAAACCAAGGGCCATAGCGAATTTGAACGCGCCCAATTCAGCACATCATCCATCTTGCTCACCAAAATCCCTCCACCGGGGGTTTGATGAACGTTGCCGGGAAATGCCAAACCTGTTTCTGTTTTCTGCCCTTCCATCTGTACTATATAAAGTCAAAAATCTAATGCTCGCGCCACTAAATTACATCCACTTCAAGGCTCCTTTCTTATGCGCATACAAAAACCCTAAAAATAAAATAAATAGAAATACTCCAATTTCAACCAGTGCTACCATACCGGTTTTTTTTACTACTACAGCCCAGGGATAAAGGAAAACCAACTCAACATCAAACACTAAAAACAACAAAGCAAAAAGATAATAACCCACATTCATTTGCGCCCAGGCTGGCCCTTGGGTGGGCACCCCGCACTCATATGCTTCTCCTTTTTGCGGGTTGTCCGAGCCTTTATTAATCGCTCGGGATAATAGAATACCACCACCGGCAAAAGCTATCCCACAAATGGTGAGGAGAATCATGGTTGCTGCACCCATACTAATTGTATTAAAAGTTTAATTTAGTGTTTTAGTTTAAACAGCTTGTAACAATTATCATAAAATAACTCGAGCTTATTGATGTTTGGCGAAACTTTTTATTAACAGATTTGTTCTCTCGTTTAGCATCGTTGGCACAAAACATTATATTTGAAAGTAACAAAATAAATTCAAATACTATGGCAATTAAAATCACTGATGTTTGCATTAACTGTGGCGCCTGCGAACCAGAGTGTCCGAATGGAGCAATTTACGCTAACGGCGATAATTGGAAAATTGCAGATAAAACTAATGTTCACGGGCAATACACTTTAATGAACGGAGCAAACGTTGATGCTGATGCTACACAAGAGCCAGTGTCTAACGATTACTTTTATATCGTTACCGACAAGTGCACTGAATGCAAGGGGTTTCATGATGAGCCACAATGCGCATCTGTTTGCCCCGTAGATTGCTGTGTTGCCGACCTTGACCATGTGGAGACAGAAGAAGCACTGCTGAATAAGAAAGCGAAGCTTCACCTGGAGTAATACTATATATACATAGCTCTTCCTTTTGATTTGGAAGACTTCGAAACAGAACTCTAAATCCTTTTCATAAATGGAAACAATATTAGATTCTACACCACAACGCACTACAATCATTAAAGAAACTGATAGTGTGGTTGTCCGCTTTTCTGGCGATTCAGGCGATGGCATGCAACTTACCGGTATGCAATTTACAGATACCAGCGCTTTTTTAGGTCAAGACATTAGCACCTTCCCCGAATTCCCGGCCGAGATTCGCGCGCCGGCAGGAACATTAGCGGGTGTTTCAGGCTTTCAGGTTCATTTTGGAAGTAAAGAAATATACACCCCCGGTGATATGTACGATGTACTGGTGGTCATGAATTCTGCTGCGCTGAAATCTGACTTGCCTCGCTTGCGTAAAGGTGGCATTATCGTTGCCAACGTTGCGGGCTTTGATTCAAAAAACCTGAAGCTGGCCGGATATCCCGAAGGTGCGAAGAGCCCGTTGGAAGATGGTACGCTTGAAAATTATCAGGTATATAAGATAGATGTTACCAAACATACCAAAGATGCATTGAAAGATTCCGGCCTTGGTATGAAGGAAGTAGATCGTTGCAAAAACATGTTTGTGTTGGGCGTGCTTTTCTGGATGTTTGATAAAAGTATGGAGTATACCATCAAAAACCTGCAAGAGAAATTCGGCAAAAAACCTGAGTTGCTAAATGCCAATCTCATAGCGTTAAAAAGCGGATGGAACTATGGGGACAATACAGAAATATTTACCACCCGTTATAAAATTTCAGCGGCTAAACTTCCTGCTGGTGTTTACAGAAACATTTCCGGAAATCAGGGTCTTGCTATTGGCTTAATTGCTGCTGCAGAAAAAGCAGGCGTTCCTTTATTCCTTGGTTCGTACCCTATCACACCGGCGTCTGATGTACTTCACGAGCTTTCAAAATACAAAGCCAACGGAGTAAAAACATTTCAGGCCGAAGATGAGATAGCCGCTATTTGTTCAGCCATTGGTGCGGCTTACACCGGTTCGTTGGGTGTTACCACCACCTCCGGTCCCGGTATGGCATTGAAGGCCGAGGCTATGGGGCTTGCAGTAATTTTTGAAATTCCCTTATTGATTTGCGACATTCAACGCGGCGGGCCTTCAACCGGTTTGCCTACAAAAACTGAACAAGCCGATTTGTTGATGGCGATGCACGGCAGGCATGGTGAAGCTCCGCTACCAATTGTAGCCGCAGCTACGCCCGCAGATTGCTTTGATGCCGTTTACGAAGCAGTGCGCATTGCATTGGAACACATGACACCGGTTATATTTTTAAGCGATGGTTATATTGCCAATGGTGCTGAACCCTGGAGATTCCCAACCGAAGACCAATTGCCGCCTATTAATTTAAAATTCACCACTACACCTAACAGCGAGAACGGAAAATTTCTTCCCTATAAACGCGATGACCGCGGTGTGCGCCCTTGGGTAAAACCCGGCACTAAAGGATTAGAGCATCGTATAGGTGGTTTGGAAAAACAAAATGAAACCGGTAACGTTTCGTACGATTCGAAGAATCATGAGTTGATGGTAAAATTGCGTGCTGAAAAAATTGAAAAAATTGCCGACTCTATTCCTCTTGCAAAACCCGATAGCGGAAAAGATAAAGCTAAAGTGTTGGTATTAGGATGGGGCTCAACCTATGGCGCTATTAAAACTGCGGTGCTTGAATTGCTGGATGAAGGTGTAGTTGATGTAGCACACGTGCATTTACGCCACATGAATCCTTTCCCAAAAAACCTTGGACAAATACTTCACGGTTACGATAAAGTTTTAATCCCGGAAATGAATACCGGACAGTTGCGCCAATTAATACGTGCTAAATATTTAGTGCCTGCCGAAGGCTTTAGTAAAGTGCAGGGCATGCCGTTTACCACTGAAGAGATTAAAGAAAAGATTACAGAATTACATAATTCAAAATAGTTCAGGTTATGGAAACAAGCACCGAAAATACTGCACCGGTAAAACTTACTGCTAAAGATTTTACATCCGACCAGGAAGTAAAATGGTGCCCGGGCTGTGGCGACTACTCTATCTTAAAACAGGTGCAAACTGTGTTGCCGGATATGGGTGGTGATAGAGAAAAATATGTTTTCGTTTCGGGCATCGGTTGCTCATCGCGCTTTCCATATTATATGGCTACGTATGGTATGCACAGTATCCACGGCCGTGCGCCTGCTATTGCCACCGGTGTAAAGGCTGCAAATCCCGAGTTAAATGTTTGGGTGGTTACCGGGGATGGTGATTTGCTTTCTATTGGTGGCAATCACTTCATTCACGTTATGCGCCGCAATCCGAATATTAAACTGATGATGTTCAACAACGAAATTTATGGATTGACCAAAGGCCAGTATTCTCCTACATCATCTAAAGGCATTGTTACCAAGTCAACACCCTACGGCTCGATTGATGAGCCGTTTAACCCTGCTGAATTAGCGTTAGGCGCAAAGACCTCTTTCTTCGCGCGCACTATCGACCGCGATCCTAAACACATGCAGGCCGTAATACACCGTGCTAACAAACATCACGGAACTGCATTTGTAGAAGTATATCAAAACTGTCCGGTGTTTAACGATGGCGTGTTTTTCATTTTCACTGAGAAAGAAACTAAAAAAGAAGAATGCCTTTTTATTGAACACGGTAAGCCTTTGGTTTTCGGACAAACAGAAAATAAAGGCATTAAACTGGATGGACTTAAACCGGTGATTGTGGAATTAGGGAATGGTGTTTCGAAAGACGACCTTTGGATACATGATGAGGAGGATAAAACGAAAGCCTTTATGCTGGCGCGTTTTGCAGACCTGAGTAAAGATTCCGAAACTCATTTCCCGCGCCCCTTCGGTGTTTTCTTCCGTGAAGACCGGCCTTGTATAGATGAAGACATGGCGAAACAAATAGAAACCATACAAGCAAAAAAAGGCAGAACCTCGCTCAACAAAATTCTTTCGGGCGAGAAAACTTGGACGATAGTTTAGAGTTAGAAATTAGATACAAGAAACCAGAGCCAAGAATTAGGATACCGGTTGATGTTTCCATCGATATTTTTTTATATGCGGCCCTTACTTATAGCCTATCCATGTCCTATTATCCTTATCAAACAGCCAGTAAATACCATTGGAATAGCTGAAATTAAGTGTTTCGTTTACCGGTGCACCATCGGGTAATTTAAGCACAGCCTGCATCAGGCCGGTAGCAAGGCTGTATAATTCAATCTGTTTATCAACAATGTTTAGCAAACCAATTTCAGCTCCGTTATACACAATAGCGTTCAAATTATAATTCCCCGCCAAATCTTCGGTTTCAATATCAACATCCGGTTTTGTTCTTTTGCCGGGGTGAATGATAATGTCGTTTTCCGCGTTGTTGCCGTCGGCCATTTTGTACATTATAAATTTAAAGTTTTCGGCATCAAAAAAATATACTGCATTATCCTTTGGCACAAATACGCCTACACTTTGCTCACTAGGTTGCATCATGCCGGTATATAAGGCCTTTACATCTTTTGGTATTCCTTTGGTATCAAGCAAATACTGTGTCCAGCCAAAGTCGCTATAACCATTGCCCTGTAGCGCATCTGCTTGTGGGTTATACCATAAACCTCTTACGTCAAACATTGCTTTTAGCGAAGTATCCGATAGCAATTTCCCAGTGGCATCGAACACCATTAGCGGAAAATCCACATTGCCTGCCATTGCAGCGTAATATTTTTTTTGTTTGGGGTGCCAGGCAACACTTGCACCATTAGCACCACCCTTTCGGTCAATTTTCAATGTAAGTGCTTTCGTCAAAACTCTGTCGCTTGCACCTTCCTTTGTTTGGGCATTCACAAAAACAAATGCTAGCATAAAGCCGTATAGTATTATCTTTTTCATTTTCGTGTGCGTTTTAAATAAAAAATAGTTTTAATCTGTCCCCTAATATTGTTAATTTTCTCGAACAATTTCCACTTACCTGCCTGTTTTTTTCAAGGAAAACAAAACAGGCTTCCTCTTGGTCATATTTGATTATCTTTCAAATACGTACAACATCATTCATTTCAGTAAATTATAAATTAATATTATGTATGGTTAGTAAGTAATCACCACCAATCCATTGCCACTAAGTGCAACCACTGTATTGGTTCCGTTTGTAAAATTAGACTCACCACCGGCGCCTATACCCGTTGGGTAGTCGACATCGCCTGTTCCTCCAGCAGATGCAATGCCGGTACTTCCACCCGCAATTGTTTGTCCTGCTTCCATGGTGGTAAGCGCAAATCCTGTGTTAGTATAATAAGACGAGCCGCCGCCACCACCGCCACCATAATAACTAGCACCCGAACCACCACCGTAATAACCGCCGCCGCCACCACCGTAACCATCATACGCGCCTTGGCCCGTATTTACATTAGCTCCTTTATATTGCGTTCCGGCGTTACCCGGAAAAACGCCATTGTAAGGCGATGTGCAGGATATTCCTCCCCCCCCCGCCTGTTGTTGTTCCACCACGGCCCCCTTCACTGGCGCAATCGTTACTGGAGCCATTTGTTCCGTCATCTCCATCCGGTGCGCCGCCGCCACCGCCATTCCCCCAGTTTAAACTTACCTCGCTAGAACCACCTCCACCGCCAGCACCTGCGGTAACAACATCTGTGCCGTTAACTATTTGTATAGCACTTCTGCCACCGCCTGAACCGCTTTGTCCGCCAACACCTATACCGGCACCGCCATAAACTGTAGTTAATGTTCCGCCGCCTTGTCCCACTATTATTTTTAATACTTGGCCGGGCGTAACGGTCAAAGTTCCATGCACAAAAGCTCCGCCGCCGCCACTATTGCCCGTATACGCCACAGCGTAACCCCCACCGGCGCCCCATAACTTTACATCAAGCGAAGTAACACCTGCAGGCACATAAAAATATTGATCAGAGCCTGTGCACGAAAAAAATTGCTTGCCGTGATTGCCAGCACTGGCATTGCCCAGTTGCGATAACATTTGAAAATTAATACCGTCGTACATTACAGCAACAGCCTGTCCGTCTTTTATATCATTAGCAACAAGATCTACATTATAATTTTTTTTGATTGCTGCTTGTGGCATAGCATTCAGCCCCAAAGTAACCGGTCCGGTATTTGAAAAGCTTGCCTTAAAAAAAACCACCATACCCATAGTATAAGCATTGCTTATAGCCGGGTTAAGATTAACATGGTAAGTATTATTACTTCCAAAATCAAGCGCAAACTTCAATGAATCTCTTTGAACATAATCAACGCTAACCGCATCGTTTGTTGCATCTACCGATTTTATGCCTGTTACTTTTGCATTAGTCCCCGTACCGGTAAGCTGTATTTGGTGGTCAATTAAAACTTGCGCATTCAGTTTGGCAGTTGAAAAAATGCTAATCAATGCTAGCAACGTTAAATAACTGACCCCTATTGTTTTCCTCTTCATGGTTATTGCTTTTAAACTTATCAAAGATAGTTACTATCAATTTAAAACAAGATGAATATTAAAGGAAAGCCCAAAAACAATCAACCCATATCAGAATAAAGTATTTATCCTGATATGGGTTGATTTGTGTTTTGTGTTTTTTAAAAAAATATCAATGATGGCTATGGTCGCCGTGCTCATGCACATGGCCGTGTTCTATTTCAACCGGGTTGGCTTCGCGTACTTCAATAACACTACCACTGAAATAAAGCGTTTTTCCGGCAAACGGATGGTTAAGGTCAACAGTAACCTTATCGTTGTTAATGGCTACAATTCTTCCCTGAAATGGGTTTCCATGTTGATCTTGTAAGGGCACCACATTACCTACAAATAACATATCATCCTGCGTTTGGCCATTTACTGCAAATACATTTTTATCTAATTCAATCACTGCCTGGTTGTCATATTCGCCATATCCGTCTTCGGGAGATAAGATAAAGCTGAATTGATTGCCTGCGATGAGGCCGTTAATATTGGCTTCGAATTTTTCGAGCACGTTATTATGTCCTACAAGAAAAGAAAACGGGCTTTCTTTATCGGCGGCATCTTTTATTGCGCCATTAGGCTCGGTGCGCAATTCGTACGTAATTTTCACAACAGTATTAGGAGCAGCTTTCATCATGTCAGTTTTTGGGTTTAAATAAAATGTGAGAGGAGAGAAAGTTCGTGCGGACAAATGTTTCTAGGCTCTTACAGGGGCCAAAAATAAAATTATTCTTTGAGATTATTGTGGCTGTTTTATGTTTTTATTTAATTTATTAACGCTGTGTAAAATATTATAACACACTATGCTATGCCTCATTTTCCCCGAACAACACCGCCTTGTGAACTTTACTTTTCGCCTGTTACAGATTGGTTTTTATTGAAAGACATAAACGCTAGCCATTTGCCTTTTATCAATTTAAAGCGGCTAAGTCCGCTACTAATAAAAATTAGCAGGTAAGTGCCTCCATATATTGAACCAAACAAATTATTATCTGCCACCCTCGGGCCATATTTTATTGAAAGCGCCGTATATTCAAATAAAAGAACTGCCGATAAAGAATAGATAAGGTACGCTCTTAACTTAGGAGCCTCCAATAATTTATTCTCATCAAAAAACTCAGAATTATTCAATGCGTTGTTCAAAAAAGTATCCCACATCGAAACACCTATTGTAAGAACAAAAATTGACATCAGGCCAAAAGCATTGGCTGTTTTATTAATAATCCAAAAATCGTAAAAGCCATGAGCCAGCGCTGCCAGTAAAAAGAAAAACAGAAAATTAAGCACACGGTTGTATTTTCTTTTATACCGGTTCAAAATAAGCCCATATGCAATTATTGAAGAATCGAACATGTGGCTAACAGTTGCTGCCAGGGCCCTGCCGTGTATTATATTAAGGCTTCCTTCATCAAAATATTTAAGGTTTTCTACAAAGGCAAAACCCAGTGCCGAAAGCGAAGCATACAAAATATAATCATATGGTTCATTAGCGGCGTTGGTAAAACGAATCAAAAACAACAGCGGAATTATTTTTACTAGCTCTTCAACAGCGCCTATACCAACAACGCAGTAAAAAAAATCATTCAGTAGCTTACCATTCAAATCAAAATGTAAAAACTGATTTATAAAGTCAGTCAAAAAATATGCTCCAAAAAGAAAAAACATTCCCCCGCCTAAAGCAAAAAAAACATACCCCCACTTTATCGGGTCGAACAAATCAATTCTCCTTAAATACATCATCCAGCTGCCCATTATTAATAAGGCTGCCAGAAAGCCGAATAAATTTATATGTGTCGTTGTTTCGTACAATATTTCGCGCAGATATTGCACCATGTTTCCAGCTCTGAAATAATACGCCTCCCTAATTTCTACCGGTACATACTTTTCGGCTTTCGGGTTAGCAAGCAGGGCGCCTAATTTTTTACTGTCTCCACTTTTATAATACAACCTACCAAGATTACTATACGCACCCGCTACATATCCATTTTGCGCTATTTCTTTCTGAAACATTTCTTCGGCCTCTTTGCTTCTATTCCGCTCCATTAAAATATAGCCAACAGAGTTGTTCAAATATTTCAAGTTCCGGTTGCTTACAGAATCAAAATCGAGCAGCGCGTTAGCGTAGTCGCCCTGCATAATATCCAACAACCCTAAGCCATAAAATCCTATGTCCTTTTCTTCGGTCTTCTGCGAAGTAAGTTTTAAAGTATAATATTCTCGAATAGATCGGTCGTCGCGATATACATTTTCGCTTTTTTCGTTCTTCTTTTTTTCGGCAATTCTGAAATGGTTATGTAAATATTTATAATGAACATCCATTTCGTCCGGCTTGTCATCCAGCCATTTTAAAAAAGCTTTATCAGCCGCTTCATATTGGCCGGTAATTTGCAAAAAGGAAATCTTCTTTTCTTCGGTGTCAAATACAGGATCCTTAATTGCACTATTCGAAAACACGATAAATAAAAACGTTGCCGCTGTTACAAATGCAAGTGGGTATTTTTCAAAGTATTGCTTCATTATTATGCAACGATGCGAATCGTTTTGCCGCCTTCTTTTATTATTCTTCCTATTCCTATAGCCATTGTATTTACTTCCATTGCAAGGCGGGTAAACTCTTCTTTGTTTTCCGGGGCAACAGCTATCAACAGCCCTCCGCTTGTTTGGGGGTCGCAAAGTGTTAACAGCGATTCACCACTTATGCCTTCCACCTTGCTTTCATAGCTTTTCCAATTGCGCATAGTGTTATCAGCATAAATAAATTTTGCCGCAAGTTCTTTTACCCTTTCCATTAAAGGAATTTTCGAATATTCAATTTCTGCCGAAAGCCCTGAACCTTCACACATTTCAATTAAGTGCCCCAGTAAACCAAAACCGGTAACATCGGTAAGCGCATGCACAAATTCATGGCGTCCTAATTCAGCGCCAAAAGTATTCAGCGAACACATGTAATCAATAGCATGTTTTATTTCGTCTTCATTCAAATCTTCTCTTTTTAGCGCTGTTGCAAGAATACCGGTGCCTATCGGCTTTGTCAGAAAAAGCAAATCGCCATCATGCGCGGTCGAATTTTTCTTCAGGTTTTTTACATCCACCATTCCATTTACCGAAAGGCCAAAAAATGGTTCCGGTGCATCAATGGTGTGGCCCCCGGCCAACAATACTCCAGCCTTTGCACAAATATCTTTCCCGCCGGCAATTATTTGTCGCGCCACTTCTGCCGAAATTTTCTCTACCGGAAACCCCAACACAGCAATAGCCATAAGTGGCTTGCCGCCCATTGCATACACATCGCTCAATGCATTTGCAGCCGCGATTCTTCCATAATCAAAAGGATTATTTACAATGGGGGTAAAAAAATCTACTGTGCTAATAAGTGCTGTGCCATTTCCTAAGTCGTAAACGGCTGCATCATCTTTGGTATCATTACCAACTAGTAACTTACTTGCATCAACCGGTAACAATAAACCGGCACTTTCCCCGCCAGTGTTTTGCAAAATCTCTTCAAGCACGGCCGGTGCAATTTTGCACCCACAACCCGCACCATGCGAAAACTGTGTTAGTTTAATTTCCATATTTCTTATTGGCTTCTGCTATCAATACTTTTGCTATTTCTTCAATATCTCCTTCGTTAAATGAAAAACGAAATAGCTCTTTCGTTTCTTTCAACGACAACCCTTTATCGTATGCTTTATCATAATAATACAAGGTAATATCTGCTACCTGTGCAAAATCTTTTGCGTGTAATGCTTCAATAGCATTTTTCCATTTTTCATTTCCCAGCCTTCTTTTAATATTGGTAATTGCCTCTTCCAATCCTTTCATCTGGTTCTCTCCGTAATCGGCCACCAACCTTTCTAGTCGCACATTTAACGGAAGGTCAATTACAAACAAAGGCGAAGCAACCATGTTTTTCCATAGGTTCAAATTCAAAAAAACTCGTCCAATAGATTTGCTTTCATCTTCCAACCAAACTCGCTTGTTCACGTCAAATATTTTCAATTCTTCAGCCAATAAATTTTCGAAGTGTTCTGTGCTTGGCTGCGGAGGCAAGCCCAACGAACCAAAGGCCGAGCCTTTATGATTAGCCAATTTTTCCAAATCTATTACTTGTTCTCCTTGCTCTTTTAACTTTCTTAGCACCTCTGTTTTCCCCGACCCGGTTCTTCCTCCAATTACAATCAACCGAAAATTTTTCCCTATCCAATCCAACACATCGCACCGGTAAGCCTTGTAACCTCCTTTTAAAACATATACCTCGTACCCAAACATATTAAACAGCCATGCCATGCTGCCACTACGCATGCCACCCCGCCAGCAATGCACAAAAACTTTATTGTCTTTAATTTGTGATTGGGCGAACCGTACAAAGTCGCCCATTTTTTTTCCTACAATATCTAAGCCCAAAAGAATGGCTTCATTTTTCCCTTGCTGCTTGTAAGCGGTGCCGACTACTTTTCTTTCTTCGTTATTAAACAAGGGCAGGTTAACTGCATGTAAAATATGCCCGTAATTATATTCTCCTTCCGAGCGAACATCAAACGTGAGATGTTCTTTAGAGAGGGCAAGAAATTCTTCTATGTTGAGTTGATGAATCAATGATGTGGAAATAACTGCTAAGTTGCATAATTAATATTTTGTACGCCTTTTCTGTGCGCACAGAAATAAGTTTTGTCCACTAGGGATAAAAGTGCCGAGTGGTATTCAGCGGCTTAACAAAGTTCAACCCGTTGTTCAGTAAAAAGGCGGGGTTTAGCAAGCATACAAATACCTTTTCATACCAAGTAAGTCCATTTCTAATCATCTGCATAGTTGCCAAATGCACCAACTCTCCTAACACCGACCCGGCCAAGGGTGTTACTATCAAATCTTGAATGCTGGGCCGTTCTTCGCTGCTCTCAATGGCATACTCCCACAAAGTGGAGTGCAGCATAACAAACAACGACGATTGCAATATCGTTGCCCCCTGAGAACGCATACAATTATAATCAAACGCCCCTTGATAGGGGTGTTCGAAAAAATCAGTAAGCGCATCATCTTTATCTAAAGTTGGCGGCCGGGTAAATGCTTCTCGGTAATGGTTGCCCACGTAAGGAAATTGAGTGCGCACCCATTTACTTATGCCGTATGGAGACAAAAACAACACAGTCATTTCTCCTGCTTCAGAGGCCAATACAAAACCGGTTGCGCGAAGAAATTTTCTGCCGAATGAGGCATGTTGATTTCGCAACACTGGCCTTCCCCACGAATTCACGTACGCTGGATATGTTTTAAAAATGCATGAGCGTTTTACAACACCCGCACTATCAAGCGCGCTTTGTGCATTGCCATAAATACATAATATTAATAGAAGCGCGCATATGCCGTTTTTCATTCGCATAAAAATAAAACTATCGAAAAGTTAATAGATATGACATTAATCAGCGGACTACATTATGATTAATTCTTCTATGTGAGTTGAGGAATCTATAAGCGGTAATAGATGCTAAGTTGCATAACTGTTTTTTGTGTACTGATTCTATCGCTTAGAAATAGACCTTAGCCGTTTTATGGATTAAAACATTTGTTTTTTTTGAGCGGTTTTGCAAATTTAAATCCGTTGTTCAGCAAAAACGCGGGATTAAGCAAACACACAAATAGCCCCTCGTACCACGTAAATCCGTTCCTGCTCATCCGCATGGTTGCAAAATGCACAAGCTCGCCAAGCAGCGAGCCTGCAATAGGCGTTATCAAAAGATCCTGAACGCTTGGCCGTTCTTCGCTACCCTCAATAGCATACTCCCAAAAGGTTGAATGTAGCGCTGCAAACAATACAGATTGCCATATGTTGGCCCCTTGCGAACGCAAACAGTTATATTCGAAAGCACCTTGGTAAGGATGTGCGAACAAATTAGTAAACACACCATCGTTATCCAATAAAGGCGGCTTGGTAAAGGCTTCGGTATAATGCTTGCCAATATAAGGAAACTGTGAGCGCTCCCACTTACTAAAGCTATAGGGCGAAAGAAACAGCACTGTCATCTCTAAGGCCTCTGAGGCCAGCACAAGGCCCGTGCCGCGCAGAAACTTTCTGCCAAACGGGGCCAGTTGGTTTCGCAATATGGGCTTACAGGTTGAATCTAAATGGGGGGGGGTATGTTTTAAAAACACATGACCGCTTTACAACACCCGTACTATCAAGCGCGCTTTGTGCCTTGCCATAAATACATAATATTAATAGAAGCGTGCAAATGCCGTTTTTCATTCGCATAAAAATAGGGCTAATGAAAGGCTGTTGAGTATGACATTAATCAGGGCGGACTATGAGATTTTAACGAACTACCTAAAAGCGCTCCACTGCTTTACAAACCCATACAAATTAAAATTAACCTCATTGATTTTCTTTTCAAGATCAAGGCGCATTGCTTTTTTATCAAACCCTTTCATCCGATTTTTTGAGATAATGCGCAATGCTTTTTCAGTAAGCAGTAATAATTTTCGTTCTTTATTTTTTTCCGTGTTGTGTTGTTTCATTATTTCATCGAGCAATTCTTTCACACCTTTCGATTCAACGGCAACAGTTTTTACAATCGGCATATCTGCCTTTCCGCTTATTTGCAATTGTAATTGTAGCGAGTTCATTAAAGCATCGGCATCGGCCCTATCCGCTTTATTCACCACAAAAATATCGGCAACTTCCATCAGACCCGCTTTCATAGCCTGCACCGAATCGCCTGATTCGGGAACCAGCACTACCACTGTGGTATCGGCAAGGCCGGCAATTTCAACCTCGCTTTGCCCCACACCAACTGTTTCAACAAAAATATAATCGAAGGCGTAAGCGCGCATCACTTCGGCAACCTCCATTATTTTATCGCTCAATCCACCCAGCGAACCGCGGGTTGCCACCGAGCGAATAAAAATATCTTTATTGTCAAAGTGGGCACTCATCCGCAGGCGGTCGCCTAGCAGCGCACCCAGATTAAAGGGCGATGAAGGGTCAACCAAAACCAATCCTATCTTTTTATTTTCCTCCAATAAAAGGCCTATCACGGCGTTTAAAAGCGTGCTTTTGCCAGCCCCCGGCGGCCCGGTAAAGCCAATAACCGGAATATTGCGCGGCTGCAATTGCTGCAATGTTTCTTCAAAACCCTGGGCCTCGTTTTCAACTATTGAAATGGTGCGCGCTAAAGTTTTAAAATCAGTAATAGAAATATTATTTGACAAGAGTTTTATGTTTGTGCACTAAAAATAGGATTTGTTAGGGTTACTACAAATTAACTTTATTCGTATCTTGAATTTACATTGAATAAAAAAACAAATACCGCCCCGTTACTATCCGAAGAAAACACGCAATGGATAATTGTGCTTTGCTGCCAGTTGGTCTTTATTGGCTTCGTGTGCTCCAGGGTATTAGCCAGTGTTGGCATGATTGGGATGGTGGCAAGCACGTTAATATATTACCGTGTCGAAGCTTTCAAAAAATATTTTCAGTCGAAAGAATTACTTATCCTCTCTCTCTTTTTTTGGATCGCCTTTTTGTCGGGTGTATATTCCGATGATAAAAGCTACTGGTTAAATTGGGTGCGTATTCGAATTCCATTTCTTGTTTTACCACTTGCCTTTGCACCACTAAAAAAACTGGATGATAAAAAGCTGATACTTATTCTTTATAGCTTTATACTTACCCTTTTAATTAGCACAACTGCTGTTCTTATTAATTACCGGTTGCATTACGACGCTATCAATGATTCGTTTACAAGGGGTGGAACGATACCGATGCCCTACAGCCATATTCGATATACATTAATGTTGGCTTTTTCTTTTTTCTGTAGCATTTATTTATTCGAGAAAAAATATTTCTTGTTCAATAAAAACGAGAAGTGGCTGCAAGTAACTTGCGCTGCTTTTGCATTTATTGCGCTTCATGTGTTATTAGTTAGAAGCGGCCTTCTGGCGCTGTATCTTGGATTGGCCTACATAGCACTACGTGGATTGACACGAAGAAAAAAACCGGTGCGAAGTGCTCTAATTATAGCACTTCTTATTGCCACTCCATTTATTGCCTTCCGTTCAATACCGGGTTTGCAAAACAAGTTGGAATATATCCGGTACGATTTGGAGCAATACCAAAAGGGTGATATCAATGAATATTCCGACGCCATGCGTATTCTATCTATGAAAATGGGTGTTGAGCTTTGGCAAAAAAATTTATGGTTAGGTGTTGGCCCTGGCGATTTGAAAATTGAAATGGATAAAATTTATGCCGCCGACTACCCTCAAATTTCGGAAGCTAATCGCAGGTTGCCTCATAATCAATTTATATGGGCGCTGGCTACTACAGGCATAGTTGGTTTTACGCTTTTTCTTTTTGCATTTTTTTATCCGCTTATAATTATGAGGCACTATAGGCATTGGTTATTGCTAGTGTTATACATAGTTATATTCTCCTCGTTTTTTACCGAAGATACTTTTGAGGAACAAATAGGCGCAGGTTTTTACATTATCTTTCTGCTTTTATTGTTGAACCATTTAAAGCACGATGAGTAAGCTATCGGCAGTTATTATCACTCTTAATGAAGAAGAAAACATCGGCCGGTGCATTGATTCTGTGAAGGAACTTGCTGATGAGGTAGTGGTAGTAGATTCTCTTTCTACTGATAGAACAAAAGAAATTGCCCTATCGAAAAATGCGAAATTTATTGAACGTGCTTTTACCAACTATATCGACCAAAAAAACTTCGCTCTTACGCAGGCAAGTAACAATTACGTTTTAAATTTAGATGCCGATGAATGTTTAAGCGAAGAGTTGCAAAAAAATATTCATTCCGCTAAAGAAGCAGGGTTTACTTCAGATGCATATTCCATGAACCGGTTAAATTTTTATTGCGACAAGCCCATTAAAACCTGTGGCTGGTACCCGGATAAAAAAATCAGGTTATGGAACAAAACAAAGGGCAAATGGGAAGGCGAGCTGGTGCATGAAAAATTAGTAATGAGCGCCGGTAGCTCTGTAGCACATCTTAAAGGAGACATACTGCACTACTCATATCCAACACATCAATCGCTAATCAAACAATCAGAACGTTTTGCTGAACTTGCCGCGAGAGAACTAAAAAAGCAGCCACTAATTTTCTTGTTATTTAAATTAAGTTTCAGCTCGCGTTTTAAATTTATCAGAAATTATTTTTTCAAGCTCGGATTTACGGATGGCTCAGCAGGTCTTGAAATTTGTTTATGCCAAAGCCGCGAGGTTTTTATTAAATATTTTAGGGCTATTGAATTAAAACGCAACACCGGTAAGTAATAAATGAAAATTGCATTCGACGCTAAACGTGCTTTAAATAATGCCACCGGCTTGGGCAACCATGCACGCATTTTATTAAATGCATTAATGCGCGATTTTCCCGAAAATGAATATTTCTTTTTTACCCCAAAAGCAAAAGATGAATTCTTTCATCAACTACATGGCAGCTTCAAAATATTTTTTCCCGAAACAAAACTTCAAAAATCTTTTCATCCGCTCTGGCGCTCATTTGGAATAAAAAGCCAATTAAGTGAAACCAGAATAGACATTTATCACGGCCTTAGCAATGAAATTCCATTTGGCATTAAAGGCTCAGACTTCAGAACTGTAGTTACAATCCACGATTTAATTTTTTTAAAACACACCGAACAATACCCTTGGACAGACCGGCAGTTTTACACCCTCAAAACAAAATATGCCGCCAAGCGTGCCGATAAAATTATTGCTGTAAGCCACGAAACAAAAAACGATTTAATAGAAATTTACGGGGTGCCTGAAAAGAAAATTGAGGTGGTGTACCCGAGTGTAGATATAAGTTTTCAAGCGGATATTACTAACACGCAACTTCCATCGAAATATAATTTGCCCCCAAAATATATCTTAAATGTAGGCTCTTTTTTCCCCAGAAAAAACCAGACTAATTTAATTGAAGCATATTCCTTAATTGCAAACCAGATTGAAGAAGGTTTAGTGCTGATTGGCAGCAATGGAAGAATGAAAGAAGAAATTCTAAAATTAATTCATGCAAAAAAATTGGAACATAGAATAGAAATACTCTCCGGTGTAAGTAATGAAGATTTACCTGCTATTTATCGTAACGCAAGCGTCTTTGTGTTCCCCAGTTTATTCGAAGGTTTTGGTGCCCCGGTACTGGAGGCCCTCTTTTCAAAAACACCGGTTATTGCTACCGGTGGTGGTGCAATTGAAGAAGCTGCTGGAAAAAACTCATTGTTCATTAATCCTCGCTCTGCCGAGGATATTGCCGATAAAGTTTTAAAGGTATTGAACAACGAATCTCTTCGCCAACAAATGATTGATGCCGGCTATAGTCATGCACAAACCATGACAGATACAGTCTTCGCAAAAAAAGTAATGAATATTTATAATGAAGTTTGTTCCGTTTAAACATTTAGCCCTTTAAACGTTTAGCCTTCCATTAATTTTCCTGTAAATGTTCGTTCTTGCAACTGTATTGCATGATAATGCGCACTGAGGTTGCGCTGGGGCTTTTCATTTTGCCGTTAAGCATTCTCTTTACTTTTATAACATTCATGTATTCTTCGTAAAGAGTTGAGTTTTCTGAAAACTCTTTTTCAATAGTTTCCCTTTGCGCCTGGCTGGTTTCGCCATAGGCGTGAATAAGAACAAGTTGAGATGTAGAAGTCTGTTTCATTTTTTTTGATTTTATGTTTTTGTTTTACGTTTTTACACATTATAAACGCACCTGCGAAATATTATTGCATACGCGCCTACGAAATTTTACTGCTTTTAACACTACAATAAAAAACCGCCCCGGGAAGGCCCGGGGCGGTAGTAATCCAACTAAAACTAAACCTTGTATTTAACCGAAAACGTTTGTATTAGCCTTGTTTGTTATGCTTACAAGGGCTTGAAAACCATATTATTTTCTTCCATCATTTTACGCAGGTTAATCAGCGCATACCGCATACGGCCCAAACAGGTATTAATTGGCGAATGGGTATATTCTGAAACCTCCTTAAAACTGAAGTTGAAAAAGTGGCGAAGTATAACCACCTCTTTTTGCTCTTCAGGCAATTGCTCGATTAATTCTTTCAGCTTGCCTTCAAATTTTTCCAATTGAACGTGCTCTTCAATTGGCGTTTCATCAAACTTCATGTATTTAAAAATATCATCGCCTTCGCTGGTCACAATTCCCGGCAACCTTTTCAGCTTTCTGAAATGGTCGATACAAAGGTTGTAGGCAATACGTGCCACCCATGGAGCATATTTTCCTTCCTCATTATATTTCCCAGCCCGTAATGTATCAATGGCCTTAATAAAAGTCTCCTGAAAGATGTCCTCAGCCAGGTATTGATCTTTTACCATTAAGTAAATGGATGTGTAAATTTTGTCCTTGTGGCGCTCTATAAGCCTTTCAAGGGCAATCTCGTTTCCTGCGATGTACTGGTCCACCAGTTCCTGATCGCTCATTACTTGTTGAGTGCGCATAACGTTACGTTTTTAGTTAGAAAATAAAAAAACGTAGAGTCTCTGAATAGGCTGAACTTTTTAGTTAATGTTAATGTTACAAAAGATGTACCGTTACGGCTTATGTTCAACGTTAGTTGAACAAACAGATACAAATGCACTAATTAGAGTAGCGTGATGCGATAGGATGATGTTTAAATAGAAATTATTAGCCTTGAAAACTTATTTTTGCAATTCTTTTAAAAAATAAAAGGTAGAGGATAATTGCTATAGGCTTTTTTTATTATTGTATACCAAAGTTAAATAAATATAATTGAACTTTCCAAATAAATCTTCCCTTTCCGAAAAAAAGATTTCAATCAAAGGCGCCCGCGTTCATAATTTAAAGAATGTTGACGTGGAACTGCCTAAAAACAAGTTCATTGTAATAACAGGCGTTTCCGGCTCGGGCAAATCTTCGCTTACCATTGACACGCTTTACGCCGAAGGACAACGGAGATATGTTGAATCTCTTTCCTCCTATGCCCGCCAGTTTCTTACCCGCATGGATAAGCCTGATGTGGACTATATCAAAGGTTTATGCCCTGCTATTGCTATTGAACAAAAAGTATCTACAAGAACAACGCGCTCCACCGTGGGGTCGCTAACAGAGATATACGATTATTTGAGGCTTTTGTTCGCCAGGGCGGGTAGAACTTACTCCCCAATTTCCGGAGAATTGGTAATAAAGCATGAAGTGAAGGATGTGGTTGACTTTATCTTCAAAAAAACCGATGGAACTAAGGTTTTTATCTATTTTGAGGAGAAAATTGGCAAAAACTTGGCTGAAACCCTCAAATTATTGCTTCAAAAGGGGTTTACCAGGGTAAAAATTAAAGACGAAGTAGCCAAAATTGAGGAACTACTTGAAAATAAGGCCGTTCTGAAGCAAAAAGTGGAGAAAATTGCCGTTTTGGTTGACCGCTTGGTGGTAAAAAGTAATGATGATGATTTAAAGTCGCGCGCTGCCGACTCTGTTCAAACTGCTTTTAGCGAGGGCCATGGTGAATGTATCATAGCACTTTCAATAGAAAGCGAAAAAGAAATGGAGCACCGTTTCTCGAATAAGTTCGAAGCCGATGGAATTTCGTTTGAAGAACCAACTCCTAATTTTTTCAATTTCAATAATCCGTACGGTGCCTGCAAAACGTGCGAAGGCTTTGGAACTGTAATTGGTTTAGATGAAGATTTAGTTTTTCCTGATAAAGAACTTTCAGTATACGAAGGAGCCATTGCACCTTGGCGTGGTGAGAAAATGAGCGAGTGGGCAGAGCCATTAATTAAAAAAGGAATCCTGTTCGATTTTCCCATACACCGGGCGTACAAAGATTTAACGGCGAAAGAAAAGAAACTACTTTGGACCGGTAACGAATATTTCAACGGCCTCGAAGATTTTTTCAGATACCTGGAAGAGAAAAGCTACAAAATTCAATACCGGGTTATGGCAAGCCGCTTTCGTGGTAAAACAACCTGTCCCGATTGTCATGGATCGCGCGTGCGGCCCGATGCGCAGTATGTAAAGGTGGCCGATAAAAATATTTCGGAATTACTGCTTACGCCCATTAAAGACTTACATACCTTTTTTCTTAATATAAAACTTTCTGCTTCCGAAACTAAAATTGCAGAGCGCATTTTGCTCGAAGTAAAAGGCCGCCTTCAAACCATGATGGATGTGGGCTTGGGTTATCTTACCCTCAATCGTTTGTCCAACACCCTATCCGGTGGCGAAACACAGCGCATTAATTTAACGCGCTCTATTGGCAGCAACCTTACTTCATCGTTATATATTTTAGATGAGCCCAGCATTGGCTTACATCAGCGCGATACAGCACGTTTGATTAAAGTGCTAAAAAATTTGCGCAACCTTGGCAACACCGTTGTTATTGTTGAGCATGATGAAGATATTATGAAATCGAGCGACCATATAGTGGATATGGGGCCTGAGGCCGGAATTTTTGGCGGCGAGGTAATGTATAACGGCACTGCAAAAGATATTTTGAATGCCGATACCCTTACAGCAAAATATTTAAATGGCGAACTGGAAATTCCTTTCAGCAAAAAAAGAAGGAAGCCATCTAACTGGTTAGAGATAACCGGTGCCTCGCAACACAACCTTAAAAACATTAATGTAAAAATTCCGCTGGGTGCGCTTACTGTAGTTAGTGGGGTAAGTGGCTCGGGTAAAACTACTTTAATTAAAAAAATATTATACCCGGTACTATTGCGCCGCTTTGATGGCACCGGCGAAAAACCCGGAGCGTTTAAAGAAGTTTTTGGCGATTTGAATCGCATTACGGCTATTGAGATGATTGACCAAAATCCGTTAGGCCGTAGTTCGCGTTCTAACCCTATTACTTATGTTAAGGCATACGACAACATTCGTGATTTATTTTCGAAACAACAGCTTTCGAAAATACGCGGTTACCTGCCTAAAGACTTTTCGTTTAACGTAGAGGGCGGGCGTTGCGAGACCTGCAAAGGCGAAGGCGAAGTAATTGTAGAGATGCAGTTTTTGGCCGACGTGCATTTAAAATGCGAAACCTGTAATGGTAAAAAATTTAAAGAAGAAGTTTTAGAAGTTCAATACAACGGCAAAAATATTTACGAAATACTGGAGTTGAGTGTTGATGAAGCCATTGATTTTTTCAAAGAAAATACCGACATCATTCAAAAAATAAACCCGTTGCGTAATGTGGGTTTGGGCTATGTAAAGCTTGGGCAGTCAAGTTCCACATTAAGTGGTGGCGAGGCACAGAGGGTAAAGCTGGCATCTTTCCTTACTAAAGGCACTGCCCCTAATCCTATACTTTTTATTTTTGATGAACCCACCACCGGTTTGCACTTTCACGACATCAACAAATTAATTTCTTCCTTCAATCAACTCATCGAAGCCGGCCACTCAGTAATTGTTATTGAGCATAACATGGACGTAATAAAATGCGCCGACTGGCTGGTTGACCTGGGCCCAGAAGGCGGCGATGAAGGTGGCTTTTTAGTTTACCAGGGCCCACCGGAGGGAATTATTAATGTGAAAAATTCTTATACGGCGGAGTATTTGGCGCCTAAATTGAATGGAAATTAATTAGATGTCATTGCGAAGGCTTTTCCAAAAAAATCAATTAGAATAAAGGCTGTGGCAATCTTCGATTTTGTACCTACGTATACATTACCTTAAAGTGGGAAGCTAAAGATTTTCGCGTCCAGCTGTTCTTCTTTTTAGCGCAATTTCTTTCAAATGTATTTTCAATTTCCCAATATAAAGATCACGAAGTAATTCTTTCCCTGTATTTAATTTAGTCGAAATAAAATTCAACATTTCGCTTGTTGCCTTACTATTTAGCAGCGGCTTAATATCATCATTTTCAAGAAACCCGTTGCCGTATTTATCAATCATTAAAGCTACAGTGAAGCTGGCCAAGGGGTAATAATAAAAGCCATAATTGAATCCATTAATGTACTTATAGTTTACAATGTTGTAAAAAATTGAGTCGGAATTACTGCGTTCAAGAATACCCAAAAGTTTTTCCCAGTCGCATTTGTTATCGCATATACTTGAAGAGCCTCCTCGATAACTGGCGAAGCCCTCATTTAAAAATGGAGATTTTAATTTTCCAGCAGTTACAAAATGTGTTAGTTCATGTTTATAAAACCCTTTTCCCTTTTGATCGAAGATGACGTATTTCTTGCCGAACGAAGCAACCCGTCCTTGGGCGCTTATTATATAATCGTCTATACCTAGGGCTGTATAAGGACTATTGCCTTTTGAATAATGAAGATAAAACAAACTATCGGTGGTGCTATATGGTATTGAAAACTGCGCCGCTGTTTGATTGATATATCGAAATATTTTAGGTAGGTTTTTTTTGTTCTCAACATTCGAAAAGATATTACTATGTCGGTACCGCACAAAATCTGAACGGCTGCTTTCGCTAAAAAATGTTTTGAACTTTATAGTTTTACTATTCAGTATAAAAGGCAAATTGACAAACCCTAGAAGCCCCGAAGTGTTATAATCCGGAAGTTTGTAATACAAAGCACATTTAAGATAATAGGTGTCTTTTCGCTTTTCAATGTTGTATAGATTTAGCTCGCACATGTTCTTATTGTAAACAAAAATAATTTCGCGAACCGAGGCATAATAACCGGTATCCTCTGGGTGAAGCAAAATCCTGCCGAGAGAATCGTAGCTGCCAAAAAAAATCGTCCTGGCGTAATTCTGTAACAGAGAGTCGTTAAGCAAGGTGTCTTTCATCAAATAATTACCATATAATATATCGCAGGTAGTTACTTTTTGCGCTTGGCTAGGTTGGCTAAGGCCAAATAGTAATAAGAATATAGAGAACAGGCAGTGTTTACCGCTATAGCTATACATGTTTAATTTACTTTTAGACGCGGATTTACTTGGCTGTGCTTCCGCCAATATTTTCTCAATCCTTTCATTAAATTTACCCTCATTCTCAGCTAAGCTATAAAACATTACTGGTTACGTGAAATCCATTTTTTTCATCCTCTTTTTATTCATTTTAGGCAATACCAGCCTTACCGCCCAAAGCTTTACCGGCAAGATAATGAAAACTACAAAACCACCGGTGCCCTTCTACCAGGCCAATGTCGAGATTAAAAATGGCGACAAAACCGTTAAGGTGCTTAAAACTTACTTCGATGGCACTTTTGCTTTTAATCCCGATAGAAACCAAACTTACACCGTAAAAATATCTTCGCCGGGTTATATAGATAGCACCATTACTTTTACTACTAATAAAAAGTCTGTGCCCACACCTTCAAGCATCACTCTTGTATTAAAAAAAGATGGCATGCGTTTATACGGGCAGGTGCGCAATAAAAAAGAAAACTTCCCACTAAAGGGCGTAACCCTGGTGCTTAAAAATATAATGACGCGCAAAACACAGCGCATTACTACCGATGTTGACGGCCAGTTTAATTTTAAAATAGAGCTCGAAAACAACTATAGCTTTACAGTTGATAAGCATTCGCCGGGCGTAGCCAATAAATACAAAGACACTACCATGTATATCACTACGCTTGGCATGAACAAGCCTGTTGATTTAAAGCTAAATCTTTTTCTCCCTTCGCGCAAGCCGATACCGGTAAGCAAACATAAGTCGGCACAGCCTAATCCGGCAGCACAAGCAGGGCTATTAGATGTGCGCCAGGCAAAAAAACACTCAAAATCAAAACCTGAAAAAGAAAAAGCTGCAGTAGAAAAAGATACCGTAACGACAAAAACGGCATTAGCAAAACAGGACAAAAAGATAAAAGAGGCGCCGCCCGATATTATTGTTATTCGCGATAACCCTGCACCGGCGCCGGTTAAACCCAATGTGCATATTGATACATTAAAAGGGGAGGCCGAAGAAAAAAAACCAGAGAAGCTAAGCAAAAAAGCACTGGCTGCCCGGCAAAAATTTGTTGAAGATTCAATTGCCAATGCTGTCGTTCTTACAAAACAGCAGGCTATTCAAGACTCAATAAACAGTGTAAAATTGGCGCAGGAAAAAGCCGAAAGAGAATTGGCCAAACAGGCTAAGCAAGATTCGATTATAAAAGCAAACATTGCCGCGCAACAAAAAAAATTAATACAAGATTCAATTGCCCTTGCTACTGCGAACAGAGAAAAAGAATTAGCTACTAAAAAACTGCAAGAAGATTCCATTGCAAAAATTAATGTTATAGCGCTACAAAAAAAGCTGTTAGAAGATTCTATCTCGGCAGTTAAAGCCAAAGCCGAGAAACAAAAGGCTGACAAGGAATTAGCGGCTAAAAAATTTCATGAGGACTCCATTGCAAAAGTCGTCTTTGTCGCGCTACAGAAAAAACTTGTTCAGGATTCCATTGCTGAAGTAAAGGCGAAGCGCGCTAAAGAAAAGGCGGAAAAAGAATTATTGGCTAAAAAATTTCATGACGACTCTATTGCAAAAATTACAATTGCAGCTCAGCAGAAAAAACTAATTCAAGATTCTATTGCCGTAGTTAAAGCCAAAGCAACTAAAGAAAAAGCCGAGAAAGAACTAGCAGCCAAAAAGCTGCATGAAGATTCAATTATAAAAATTGCAATTCTTTCGCATCAAAAAAAGCTGGCCGAAGATTCAGTTAAAGCTGTTAAGGCGGCCAAAGAGAAAATTGAAAAAGAATTAGCGGCCAAAAAATTCCATGAGGACTCTATTGTAAAAGCCACGCTTGTAGCACAACGCAAAAAATTTGTTCAGGATTCTGTTGCAGCCGTAAAAGCAAAAGTTGCCAAAGAAAAAGCAGAAAAAGAATTGGCCTCAAAAAAAATGCGCGAGGACTCTGTTATAAATGCAAATCTTATTGCGCGAGAAAAAAAATTAATGCATGACTCTATTACAGTTGCCAACGCTAATAAAGTTTTAGCAGTTACCATTAGCGCCGAAAACACGCCCGTGTTTTTTAGTAAAAATAGTTTTGCAATTCCCGACTCCGCTCAAAAGCAATTAGAAGATATTGCGCATCAAATTGCAACAAACCCTTCGTGGAACCTGAACCTGCACTCACTGGCTTCGGCTGATGAAATCAACCCCGAGCATCTTTTATTGAAACGGTCTAATGCGGTTATTGAATATTTACTTAAAGCCGGTATCCCTTTAAAACAAATTCAGCCGCTTTACTCCACTGTAGGCAAGTCGCGAAATGGATGCATAACACCCAACTGCCCCGAAGAACAACTACGGCAAAACAGATGTGTAGTGTATGAGATTATTAAAAAATAGCGCGCTGTTTCTCAGGTATGTTTAATTCTATGCCCGCCAATCGAAGGGCAATCGCATTTATTAGCTTTGCATGAAGGAAGCGTGGAGGCAAAAACCACCCCAACCAGTATTACAATAAAAACTCGGACAACATGTTTAATTTGCTTGCTCATATAAGTTAAACGTTGGTTAACGAATATAATTTTTCTAATTGGAACGCAGAAAGAAAATTTTAGTTGCACCGCTAGACTGGGGTCTGGGCCATGCCACACGCTGCATACCCATTATTAATGAATTACTGGCTAATAATTGTGGGGTATTATTGGCATCAAATGGCAATTCTCTATCGTTATTAAAAGGCGAGTTTCCGCATTTAACTGCTTTTGAATTACCAGGTTATGACCCAATATACCCAAACGGTAACGGCATGATTTTAAAAATGGCAATACAAGTGCCTAAGTTTTTGAAAACAATTTTACGCGAACATATATTGGTTGAGAAGCTTGTTGCGGAGCATAATATTGATGTGGTAATTTCTGACAATCGTTATGGCTGTTTTAGCAAAAAAGCAAAATCGATTTTTATTACTCACCAGCTAAACATATTAATGCCGGGGAACATTAACTGGCTTGAAAAAAGAATCAACCATTTTAACCAGGAACAAATAAAGCAATATGCCGAATGCTGGGTTCCTGCGCCGCCCGATTCTTTTATACCAAAACTTACCGGTGATGATAAAATATTAAAAACGCGCCACATCGGCTATCTGTCCAGATTTGAAAAACGTGTTACACCCAAATTATACGATGTGTTGGTTATATGCTCCGGACCTGAACCGCAGCGCGATATTTTTGAAAAGCTGTTAACTCGGCAATTACAAAGCACCGGGTTAAAATATTTAATTGTAAAGGGACTACCCGATTCAAAAAACACTTCGAACAATGACACCGAAGTGGCTTTTATGAATTCTGAAACATTGAATGATACTATTGAAAGCAGCGAAATAATTATCGCACGCTCGGGTTATACCACTGTAATGGATTTAGCGAAGCTTGGAAAGAAAGCCATTTTTATACCCACACCGGGACAAACAGAACAGGAATATATTGCCGAAGAAATGAGAGAACCAAAGATTGCTTTTTCAATGAAACAAACTGAATTTGATTTGGAAATTGCATTAAAGAAATCTATCAACTACTCCGGGTTTACGAATTTCGAATACTCCGATTCACTTTTAAAAAAGGCTGTTCAATCTATTCTATGAAAAAACTATTTAAAAGTTTTGGCTTTGCCATTAAAGGAATAATGATTGCTTTTAAAGAGCAACAAAATGTACGCATTCACACTGTGGTTGTTATTCTTGTAATAGCTACTGGTATTTTCTTACATCTCTCAACAATAGAGTGGGCGGTGATAACGCTCAGCATCGGCCTTGTAATTTCTGCTGAGTTGCTGAACACAGCCATCGAGTATTTGGTTGATTTGGTTTCGCCCGGGCATCATGTACTTGCTGGTAAAATAAAAGATATAGCTGCGGGCGCTGTACTTGTTACTGCAATAGCGGCTATTGTTGTTGGGGTATTTATATTGGGTAGTAAACTTCTTTTACTGCTGTTATAAATCACTGTTTAAACAGAAGCCCGCTCATCCGCAGTAGCTTCAATTTTCTGCTCTTCTTCCTTCTCTGTAAAAAAATATTTTTGAAAAACAAGAATAACAACTACACCCAAAGTAATAGCCGAATCAGCAACATTAAAAACCGGGCGAAAAAACTCATACGTTTCGCCCTTCCATATAGGAACCCAATCAGGAAACACACCGCGGCAAAGTGGAAACCACAACATATCTACTACATAACCTTGCAACAGTCCGGCATATCCTCCATTTTTCGGAAACACTTCTGCAATTCTATCGTAACTGTTAGAAAATAACGGGCCGTAAATTGTTCCATCTATCATATTACCAATTGCACCAGCAAGAATCATACAACAGGCGGTAATAAATCCCCAATGTGCTTTTTGTTTTAGCAGTTGTGCAATGTACCATGTTCCTATAATAGCCGCCCCAAGCCTGAAAAAGCTGAGAACAAATTTGCCCCAAGTCCCCGGTAATACCATTCCAAAAGCCATACCAGGGTTTTCGGTAAAATGAAGCCTGAACCAATTTGTAATTACAATTTCTTCGCCCATTATCATGTGGGTCTTCACCCAAAATTTCAATCCCTGGTCAAGGATTAGTATTGCGAGAACAATTAAAAATGCTTTGTATGGTTTCACTTCAACTATTAATATTCACAAAATATCGGCCTCGCAATATAGCGGAATGCCCTCTTTCAATTACACTGCATTAAAAATTTCTTTTTCTTTTTCAACAGATAAGCCAACACCTGGCACGGGATAACCCTTCACTGCTTTATATTCAAGCATCTCAACAAATGTTGCTGCCATATCCATTTTTTTAAAAGAAAAGTCTTTTGTCCACAGGTTATCGCTTACTTTAAAATTAAGGGACATAAACAAAGGGAATTGCCCCGCGTTTAAATTCAGGCTTATCAATTTTTTCTCATCAAGCAATATAATTTCGGGTTGCGGTTTATTTAATGCTTTAGCTGTAATTGAAATAACTTCCTCTAAAGTGGTTTCCTGTTGCGAGATGGCATTATAAATGGTTTGGTGCTTTTTTATTTCAACCGCTTGCAGTAATGCTTCCGCCAAATCAGATGCGTTAGTAAGGCTTAACGAGAACGGGCCACCACCGGGCATTAATATTTTATTAAAAAACTTCGTGCGGTATAGCCAATAATAAAACCGCTCAGTCCAATCGTACTTTCCGTAAATAAAGCTAGGGCTAAAAATAATTTTATCCAACCAGTCATGCTTCAATAATATCCTTTCCATTTCTGCTTTCTTCTCGCCATAGGCTGCCATTAGTTTCGATGTTTTTTGCTCATCGCTACAGGCAAGTATCTCATCCGGCTCTGTAATTGCTTTGTCGGCAAATTTTCAAATATCATAAACCGAAATGGTGCTAATAAAAACATATCGCTTTACTTTTCCTCTCAAGTCGTTCAAAAGTTTTTCGAAAGTAACCGGGTAATAGCCGCTAAAATCGAAAATACAATCCCAGTCTTGATTATAAATTTGTTTGATGTCATCTGTTTCCCTGTCGCCATGCAATTGTTTTACGCCGCTGAAAATATCTGTGTTTGACTTTCCACGGTTAAAAAGGGTTACATCATAATCCGGGTTGCTCGTTAAGCGCTCTACTATAGCCCGTCCAACAAACATTGTTCCGCCGAGTACCAATATTTTTTTCATGTGGTTGATATGAACTTCAAACCAAATTATTTTTCGGCTATTTATTAGTATTTAAGCGGGTATTTATTTGTGCCGGTTAAAGTGCGGCAAGAAGATTGGCCTGCACAAAAAACTTGCTGTAAATATTTACAGTTACCTGCTGGCCTAACATTTGTTTATCGGCACAGGTTATTCGTAGTTTAACTTGATTGGACAATAAATAATTTTTGAGCTCAACATTGTTAATGTCCAGACTAAGTTGTGCGCCTACTGTGTCAGGTATGCTTTGCTTTGATGCAATTTCGACTTCGGGCAAGCTATCGGTTGAAATATATGCGCTAATGTTTTGAAGAAACGTGAAGGTTTGCCCCTGAGGCGATGTTATAGTAAGCGTTAACTGGTTTAGTTTTACACTTTTTACAAGCTTAGGGTTGGTGTTATTGGCCTGTAAGGTTTGTTCAATATTGGTGTTTATTGGCGGCGAATAAACGGTAATAGGAACATTTATCGGAAGCTGCGGCGCAAAGGTTACCTGCTCGTTATAGTCAACATAAAACTGGCCCAACTTATTAATAAGACCACAAGAGCCAACTAGCAACAACACAATAAGCGAAAAGGAACCGATTGTTTTTTTCATACTACACAGTTTATAGTTACTTAACGCCTTATACGGCTGCTTAGTATTTTAAAAAGCTGCATAGAGATGAGTATCAATCAACTACCTTTTAATGCCAGACTTATTTGGCTAAGCTGCCCATTTTCGTACCAGCATGAAACTCCATAGTCCTTTAACTCAAACTCAGAATAGCCTGAGCTGCTGTATTCCAGCGAAGGCTTGCCCAACATTTTTTTCACATCGGCAGAAGATGAACCAAACACAAGCCCATTAGGCAGCTTACCGGTAAAGCTTCCGTATACTTTACTGCTTTTATAAAGGTTTATCTGGTTCAGCTTGCCGTTTTTAAATATCAGCTCCATACCGGTGCTTGAACGGTAGTGATCTTCGTTTACCATTTCGCATTTGTAGTCGCTTTCAAGCTTTTTTATTTCCTGGCTTTCAGCGCCTTTGCCAAGGTATGAACTGAAACTACCATCCTCTGCTGCTTGTGCAAAGGCAAATGAAAATACAGCAAAAAGCAAAGCCAAAACCTTTCGGAAAGAATGATTGGTATCCATAATTTAAGTTTTAGTTTGTATGTGTAAAGATAAATCCTATTCCCTATAAACGCGAATTTTATTTTATAGGGGTACGTTTAATATACAAGCATTGTATATGTATGGCCTTTTTCTGCTAAGTGTGCTGGCTTTTTACCTCCATTATGTACCCGCTTTTATGCAGGTTTACAATATTTACGTTGGTATCGCCCTGTAAATACTTGCGTAGCCTTACCACATACACATCAAGGCTGCGGCCGGTAAAATAATTTACCTCTTTCCAAATGCTCCGCAATACATCTTCGCGCTTTATTAGTTGATTGATATTGCAACAAAGCATTCGCAAAAGCTCTGCCTCTTTGGGCGAAAGAATTTGCCGCTGCTCTTTTAAAGCCAGCATGCGCGAATTAAAATTGAAAGAATATTCGCCTAATAAAAACTCGCTTTGGCCGTCGTCTTGTCTAACCTGCGGCTCACCGGTGCGTTTTAATATGGCTTTTATTTTGTGCATTAGTATGTCTGCATCAACCGGCTTTACAATGTAATCATCGGCACCTGCCTCGTAGCCATTTAGCATATCGCTTTTCTGTGCTTTCGAGGTAAGAAAAAGTATAGGCACTGTTTTGTTTTGTTGGCGTATCTGTTCCGCAAGCTCATAACCATCTCGCTTGGGCATCATAATATCCAACACACATAAATCGAAATGATGATTGCGGAAAGCATTCCACCCATCTACACCATCCTTCATATGTACCACTTCAAACAGGCTTAACGAAAGATAGTCCTTCAGTATCTTTCCGAAACTGATGTCATCTTCCACTAAAAGTATACGGGTCTTTCTTTCTTCCATGCATAAAGCTTATCGGCTTAATTTTTATTATAATCTCCTGTCTAACGTCTAATATCTATTGTCTGATTTATATTGCCGGAAACTCCATAAAAAACTTGCTCCCTTTGCCCAACTCGCTTTCTACCCAAACTTTTCCGTTCATGCTTTCTATTATGTTTTTCACAAAATTCAAGCCCAGGCCAAAGCCTTTTACATCGTGCCGGTTGCCGGTGTGCACGCGGTAAAATTTTTCGAATACCAGTTTTTGGTCGGCCTTGCCAATACCTACCCCTCTATCTTCTACACAAAATAGTATGTAGCTATTTACACGCCGCGCCGAAATTTTTATCTCGGGCGTTTCTTTCGAATACTTCACCGCATTATCAAGCAGGTTCGAAATTGCACCACGCAACATATCTCTGTTCGCGTATATCTTCAACTTTTCTACCGGCAACAGTATTTCAATTTTTCCGTTTCTTTTTTGTAAGGCAGATTGAAATACTTTCACTTCCTCTTCTACCAGCTGGTTAATGTCGATAATTTCATATTGTTCGTTACCGGTGTTTTTATCGGGCAGAGCGGCATCAAGAATCCTATCCACATGGCGTGATAATCTTCGCGCTTCGTTTTTAATCATGCCGGCATATTCCGGTACCGCTTGTGCGTGTTGATTTTCCGGCACAAGTGCAAGCGTATCGGCTGTCATCGAAATTGTTGCCAGCGGGGTTTTTAATTCATGGGTCATGTTGTTGATGAAATCAGTAGTAATTTCAGAAAGTTTCTTTTGCTTGAAAATAACTCGCAGCGAGTACGCAAATGCAGAAATTATAGTAATTGAAAAGAATAACGAAAGCACCAACAACCCGGCTATTGAAGTAAAAATGTACCTATACCGGGCCGGAAAATCAACCAGCAGCAATGTGCTGGTTTCAATAAAATCGGTAGGTAACAATGGCGATTGATATGCAAAATCTTTAATCGCACTTTTCGAATATGCTTTATTAATAATTACCGAATCACCCGAAACGGAATAAGTTGCAAACACAAAACTTTCGGGTAGGCCCCTTGCCGCAAATGCTTTTTTTAATGCCCGAATTATTTTTGGCGAATCTATTAACTCGTTAATGTCTTTTTCGCTCATCTTACTCATGGCGTATTCATCCGCAGCGTCTTTTACAATGTTCATCAACTTGTTTGACTGTGGCGCCAGTGGTGGCTCTTGCGCAACCGGTGGTTTTTGAATAGTGTTTTTCTGCGCTTTTAAATGTTGCTTATTGCCACGGTTTAAATTAACCACAGCAATAATTTTGTGTCCGTTATGGCTTCTTATCTCAATTCTTTCACTTCTCTCTGGATCTTCGCCACGGGTATAAAACTCATAATTGGTTTCGTTTGAAACTGAAATCAGATTTTTGGGCTCTTTGCTGTTGTTTTCTTCATCGGCGTTTTTTTGCTTGTCGTCATTAACTGATATCATGAAATTATAAAAGCCGGGGTCCTGTTTTAGTATTTCTTTTCTAATATTCGAATCTTCATCCAGCTTTTCAGTAATTAAATGCACGCCATATTTATTTCCCAAATCGCCCGAAACACTCATCAGGGCATGGTGCACTGCCCCATCAAACTGCTCTTGCTTAAGTTGTATGGCGCTTTTAATCCACAAAAACTGTATTACTATAACCCCTATTAGGGCAATACTCATCAAGCCAATAAGAATGGGTATGTTTTGCCTTGATTTCATATTACCAAATATAATATCAGATGTCCTATATCTATATGCTACCCCCGTCTTTAACTTTTTATTAACCTGCTTTAACCTGCCGTTAACCCAAAGTAACTGTGCAGGTAACCACCTTTGCATAGTCATTTAATTTTAGTTATCACTAAAAATTTAAAGTCATGAAAACAATCAATTTAATAAGCGCAGCGTCTCTCCTGCTAACTACATCAGGTGGTTTTGCTCAAAGCTCATCCGAAAAAACAGACCAGCCAAACTACCGGATTAAGATAGTAAAAGAAGAAATTGGCAAAAAAGAGGTAATCGATAAACCCTTTGCCAGTAAGGAAGAACTAGAAGCCTACACAAAAGAAAACAATATCGAGGCGCCTGAAGCAGGCACTACCATTTCAAAAACGATAAAGCACTACGAATCCAAACAAAAAATGTACGAGGAGCAGACAAGCAAAAACAGCATTAAGAAAGAAAAGAAAATTATAATTATTGAAAAAGACGAAAGCAGCTTGGGTGAAAAAACCGATTTTGAAATTACCCTAAGCAATCTTACTGACAAAGAAAGTAACGAACTAGTACAGGATATCATCAACAAAAAGATAGGAACATTACAGGTTGTAAATACCAAAGTAGAAAACAATGCCGCTGAACCGCCCTCGGGCATAACCTGCAAATCGGGCAACTTAAACAGCCTAAAGGTATACCCCAACCCCAGTAATAGCGAGTTTCATATTGAGTTTAGTGTTACTAAACCCTGCAATGTAAAATTACGTATAAACGATATGCAGGGCAAAGAAGTATATGCCGAGGCAATGAATAATTACAGCGGTAAATTCGAAAAAAACATAAATCGTTCAGGCCTTAGCAGCGGCACTTATTTAATGGTGGTTGAGGCTGGCAACGAGAAAGAAACGACAACAGTAGTAATGCAGTAGGTTAAGAATAGGTTATCGCAAATACACTATCCATCCTAACTGCCGCAGCCGACGAATAGTAGCGTCGGCTGCTTTTATTGTACCACTAATCGGCGCTGGTTTTTGTGGTAAAATAAACACCCATAAGTATTAATGCCATTCCGCCAAACTGTATTAATGTAAGTACTTCTCCATCCAACAAACCCCACGAAAGAGCTACAATAGGAACTAAATAAGTAACGCTGGCCGCAAACAATGCATCGGTGCGCTGCAATAGCCGGTAAAAAAGCACCCATGCAGTTAAAGTGCTTACAACAGCAAGCACTGCAACACAGGCCAGCGATGGCCATACATTGCCGCTGGCAATTTTAGGAATTGCACCGGTAAAAAAACAGGCTATCAGTGCTGGTATGCCAGTCATACTCATAGCAACGGCTGTTGTGCCTACCGGATTATCATGTTGTAATTTATGCTTGGTAATATTCGTTCCTATGCCATAACAAAAGGTGGCTACTAGCGGAAGGAAGCCATATGCCAAATCTATTTTTATGTTATTCAATCCTTTACCTACAACCAAAACTACTGCACCTAAAAAACCAATAACTACACCGGTAACTTTCTGTTTCGAAATTATTACGTGATATACGTAATAACCAACAAGTATAGTCCACATGGGTGACAGCGCATTAAGAATGCCGTTAACCGAACTATCGCTTTTTGTTATTGAAAGGGCGAAAAGAAATGCCGGTATTGCGCTGCTGAAAAGTCCAACCAACAGCAGTGTAATATATTTTTCTTTAGGAACAAATTTAATGGCGCCAACGGCAACCGGAAAAGCACAGAGGCCAGAAATACCAATACGCAAGCAGGTTAATTCAACAGGGGTAAAAGCAATTAATCCTTTTTTGATAAGAATATACGAGGTGCCCCAAATTAATGTGAGCAAGCCCAGCAGTAACCAGTTTTGAGGATTATGAAACGAAGGCTTATACAAGAGAATATACGTGCAAATTAATTAACCACTTTTTTATCCAGCATTTTCATTATTGCGTCTTTTAATTTATCAATACCTAAACCAGCAACACCGGATATAAAAATTACAGGAAGCGACTCCCCTTTTTTGAATTTCTTTTTTATATCCTTCTCGGTCATCTTCAACAACTCATCGTCGGCAAGGTCGCATTTACTAATGGCCAGAATTCTATCTTTAGTAAGCAACTCGGGGCTGTACTTGCCAAGCTCGCTAAGTAGTATTTTATAATCGCGCACAATATCGTCGCTATCAATAGGCACCATAAAAAGTAAAAGCGAGTTACGCTCAATATGGCGCAAAAATCTTAAGCCAAGCCCTTTGCCTTCCGATGCACCTTCTATAATTCCCGGAATATCGGCCATTACAAAACTGCGACCTGCTTTATAGCTTACAATTCCCAAATTAGGAACGAGTGTGGTAAACGGATAATCTGCTATCTCAGGCCGTGCGTTTGAAACAGCTGATATGAGTGTAGATTTTCCGGCATTCGGAAACCCTACCAAGCCTACATCGGCAAGTAGTTTTAATTCCAAAACTTTCCACTCTTCCTTGCCGGGTATGCCCGGTTGGGCATACGTAGGCGATTGATGCGTTGAAGATTTAAAATGGTTGTTTCCCCTTCCGCCCTTACCGCCATCTACCAATATATACTCCTGCCCATCTTCATTTATTTCGGTTTCGGTTCTTCCGGTTTCAAAATCTTTAACCACAGTACCCAGCGGAACTTCCAGAATTGCGTCTTTGCCGTCTTTGCCGCTACATAATGCGCCTTGCCCCTTTCCACCATCTTGGGCAATTACGTGTTTGCGATATTTAAGGTGTAATAAAGTCCATAATTGAGCATTGCCGCGCAGTATTACGTGGCCGCCCCTGCCACCATCACCACCATCAGGGCCACCTTTGGGTATAAACTTTTCGCGCCTAAAGCTCGAAGAGCCAGCCCCGCCTTTACCGCTTTTGCAATTTATTTTTACGTAGTCTATAAAATTCTCGATTGCCATGTTTTCCGCTTCTTATTCAACTGCAAAGAGAAAATATTTTACGACAATATCACAGCTGTTTGTTATCAGCTAATCAGGCCAGCGGGCGAAACGGGGTTTTCACTCAATAACCACTTTCTTTATTCCCCACTTATTGCCGCTTTTTAATTTAAGCAGGTAAACACCTTTGGCAAAGGCAAACACATTAATAGTTGCCTTTTTAGCGTTTATGGTTTGTTGCAATATTATTCTTCCCGTCATATCGGTCATTATCAAAGACTCAATATTTGCACCTGCCTCAATTGTAATATGGCTGTTTGAGGGATTAGGAAACACTAAAACATTTAAATCGTCATCATCATTAATTTGATGAATCCCGGTTGATATCAACTCGTTGCGGCAAGGAACAATATTGTTGTTGTAAAATGCCTGCACAATATCCGCATCGCGTTTTAGTGTATCAACAATTGAAATAAACGTAGCCGTTGAATCATATGCCGTGGTAAACGCTAAATCAAAATGTTTAATTTCTCCGGGACTGAAATCCATTGGCTCAATACTTGCAGCCATTCTTCTGTCGCCTGCCGGCAATTGTGAGCGGATGGAATAATCAGACCATTGCATGGTATCGTTCGGATCGCCCGGAAATATGAATTTTGTAAGCTGTGTTCCCCCATATCCGGTACCGCCTTGTGTAAAAGGCATTCCATCTGACCAGAAACCTGTTTCATAATTTCTTAATGCAGGGCAATTAAAATAGTCAGTCTGTCCTCCATTAGGGTCGTTCACAAAGTATATAAAATCGCTCATATTATGATTTAGTATTACTGCCCCTTGTGCTGCCCGATATGGGAAATAAGCAGGCTGCTCTTCGCAAGAAAAGTCAACCAATGTACCATTATACGCAAACATTAAATTCCTGGCAGTATCACATCCTATTCTATCATTATTATAACATCCTATATCAGGGTCTTCCCACAAGGCAAGATAAAAATCATGGTATGTGTTTGTCGATTTATTTTCAATATCATATTGCACAAATACCGTATTGTTTATCGCTCGTTTCTCATAAAGAAAACCGCTATCAACCGAATCTATGTATACATATGCGAGACCACGAACCTCAACACCTATTTTCAAAGAATTGGTTTCCTGGTGAAGGTCGCGTTCATCATTAAAAACAAAAAAGACCGCTTCGTTACCGCAAATGGCCGGATAATCTCCGTTCAATGGATTGTAAATACCATCATTGTCTACATCAACAAAGGGAGCAAGTGGCGAAGCAATATTTACTCCATATATCGATGCAACAAATGTGTTTCCTTTTCCTGGCCATAAAAGAATAGAAGAATCTATCACATCTGAATTACTTGGAAAAACTAAAGTGCGATAATGATTAATTTGGGACTGCATTATTTTAAAAACATGTTTGAAATAATTATCATAGTCAGCACTATAAGTATCCGCAATAGGCCCATCAAAAAAATCGCCCCCATGGAATTTGTATGTTTGTGCGGCGCAATGGGCATTGCTGCCGCCGTCTAATGCGCTAAGCCAAAGAGAGGCGGTAAAAACTGTTTTTTTATTTGTGCCTTTAGGTGCTTCGTATAAATCCCATTTGTTTACTGGGTCCGAGAGATCATGTACTACTGTAGCCGAATCCAGTCTTGAAAAAAGGTTGCCGCCTATCCCTATACCGGCATTTACATTATTGGCGTTTAAAAACTCTACTTCGTGTTGTGCGGAAAGATGACAAAAAATAAAAGTGAAGGTGGCGACTATAATAAAATCAAGTATTGTTTTCTTCATGCATATCAGTTTTAAAAAATAGCCCTCCGGTTTTCGCCGGAGGGCACCGGCCGTGTTTCATAGGCCAAAGCCGGTTGGGGGTTATTAAATACTGATATAAAGTTATGCGTTTAAAAAGGTTGGCTGGTCATAGCATTGTCACAAAAACATGAACCGGTGGCTTCTTACATAACCATGACAAACTGGTGCTTAAAGGGAGGGGGGGGGGAATTGTGGCCTACAAGTAATATTAGTTAAATCGAAGAGCGATTTTGAAACTACTTTACATATGGCACCGTAAACATATATATCGACGGCAAGAAATAAACTACAACTAAAAATTTTTATACTCAAACCAAACGGGTCGCTTCAAGGGGCGACCCATTTTTTTGTACCGGTATGAAATAGTTTTAAAAGCCGTAGGAAATATTATTCCGCTATAGCTTCCACCTCAGTAACTTCAGGCACCATGCGTTTCAGCAAGCCTTCAATACCTGATTTTAGTGTAATAACTGATGATGGGCAACCGCTGCACGAGCCTTGCAGCGAAAGCTTAACAATGCCATTATCAAACGAGCGAAACTCGATGTGGCCGCCATCCATTTGTATAGCGGGCTTTACATATTTTTCCAATAGGTCTTTAATTCGGCTTATCGGGTCGGTTTCTGCGGCGGCTGAACTTTCTTTTTCAAGAATATCTTTAGGCAACAGTACATCATCCACAGGTTTTGCGCCACTTTGTAAAAAATTTTTAACCGCTTCTTTTAATTCCGGGTTTATTTCAAACCAATCGTACTCAGCTTTTTTTGTAATGGTTACAAAATTGTTGGCTATAAAAACTCCGTTTACAAAAGGTATTTCGAAAAGTGTTTTTGCAAGTTCCGAGCCTTGCGAAAGTTCTTTGGTTCTGAAATCGAGTTGAAAGTTTGGAAGTATGTGCCGGTTGGTTACAAACTTCATGCTTTCAGGGTTCGGAGTCATTTCGGTATATATTTCAATTATTTCTTTCGTTTCCATATTCTTCAATTTAAGTTCACTAAAATTTGCGTTGCTTTGTACAGAACGTTCTAAAAAGCAGAATGTTTTAAAGCACCATGTTATTGCATGTCAAAGTTAAGCCTAATTCGAAGATTGACGAAATTATTCGCGATGCAAATGGATTATTAAAAGTAAAGATTAAAGCACCGGCTACTGAGGGAAGGGCGAATAAATATTTGGTGGCTTACCTGGCCGAAGTTTTGGGCACTTCAAAATCGAAAATAACTTTATTGAAAGGCAGCACAAACCAGCATAAAACACTAAATATTGAGGCCAGTGAAGAAGACGTAATGAAAAGGATTTCGGAAAGCGTAAAGCCGCTGTGACTATTGCATGGTTTTTATAGCGGCCAATATTTTCCCCATTTCGAACCCTCGGCCTAAAAGAAATCTTATCAGTTTGCCTTTCTTTTCTTTATCAGTACCGTTTCTAATGCTTTTTATTTTTTTCTCGGCCAAATACATCAGGCCTTCGCCGTATTCTTTATTTTCCACATTTTCAAGCTGCTTTTCTATTAAATCGCTGCTCAGCCCTTTTTGGCGCAGTGCAGATTTCATTTTTATTTTGCCCCATTTTTTTCGGGCATGTGCTTCAATATAGGCCTTAGCGAAACGTTCTTCGTGTAAAAAATTATCGTTTTTTAATGCCGCTAAATACGAATCAAACTCACTGGCATCAACTTTATAGGCACGAAGTTTCCTAACCACATCCGATGCCGTTTTCTCGTTCTCGGCACAGTAGCGCGAAATCTTTTCGTAAATTATTTTATCTAACATTTATCAAATGAGTTTACAATTACCCTAATCAAATATACATTAACAACGTAGCATTAAACTTTGCGGTAGTGAATATTATTTAACGAGCAAAAACTATACCATTACTAAGGAAGAAAAAATTACTTGGCTTTAAAATGGCAAGGGGCTTAGCCATTTAGGAAGAATATATATAGACCCTTTCAGGCTTTGGCAGGGCATTTAAGCCTGCGCCGCCTGAAAGGGTCCTTAATTTATTTTTCGAGGCTTTCTATTGGCCAGTGGGGCATTATGGGTTCAACTTTTATCATATTGGGTTGCTTTAACTATATGTTTTTACGCGCTGTAAAGCCATAAAGTTGCTGTTGTTTTCTTGTAAAGCACGGCTATTTTAATACGTGTAACTTGTATTGCACGCAAAAAGGACACTATTCTGCCGCCCTGTATAATTTTAAAAAATATTTACTGGCTTTTCTTAGGTAGCTTTAACGGGCAATGAAGCGAAAGCCTGACCGTTCTAGTAATAGCGCTTAGTGTATGTTTCATTTCTTAAACTAAAACTGTAATCATGAAAGCAAAAAATAAATGGGCGCTTATGTTTGTTGCAATCTTTTTGGCAATAAATATTTATGCGCAGGAAGGTGTAGGACAACGCGGACCAACTGGAAAATCAGGAATGGGAGGGCATTCGGGAGTTACAGGAACAACCGGTGCCAATGGCAAACAAGATAAGAAATTAAATCCTGGTGTTAGGCCCGATACTGCAAAAATGAAGGGGAAAGATATTCCGCCTGATTTTGATAAGTCGCATCCAAACAAACAATAAATTAGTTTTTAGGTTAACATGCCCTTAGGTAAATCCCGAGGGCTTGTTTTTTTATTTCTCTCCGAAAGCCTTCCAAACAGGGTCGCCCATAGGTACCGGTGCAGTAATTGAAATCAGTTCTTTTGTCATGGGGTGCGGGAACTCTACTTTGCGGGCGTGTAAATGAATAGAGCCATCCTTATTGCCGCGGCGGGCACCATATTTTACATCGCCCTTAATTGGGCATCCCATTTTTGACAGCTGAACACGTATTTGATGGTGCCTGCCCGTGTGCGGATTAATTTCAAGCAGGTGGTAGTTGTCAATACTTTTTAGCATTTGATAATCTAACTCACATTTCGAACTTCCTTTAACCTCATGGTCGTAGCCGGTGGAAATATTTTTCTGTTCGTTTTTTTTCAGCCAGTTTACCAAATGCCCCGATGTGTTTGGGGGCATATTACCAACCACTGCCCAGTAGGTTTTTTTTATTTGCTTCTCACGAAACATTTCATTCAGTATCTTCAAAGGCTTGCTGCGCTTTGCAAATAATACAATGCCGCTTACCGGTCGGTCAATCCGGTGGGGCACACCAATAAAAGCTTCGCCTTTTTTGTTGTACTTTACTCGCAGGTATTCTTTTACTACTTCTTCCAGCCCCTTATTACCGGCCTTATCGCTTTGCACCATCATGCCCACCGGTTTATTAACGGCCATAATGTGGTTGTCTTCGTAAAGTATTTCTAGGTTGGTGTAGTGCATAATTTTTTGAAAGAGGTAAAAATAATAGAAACATCTACGCCTAGCTTTAAAGATATGCCACCTTCAAGGGGGTAACACTTTAAAAACTATATTATTGACAATCAATACTTTATTGAAAAATCAGTAACTCCTGTTACCCCCCTGCCTTACATAAATATCAGATTATCAATTATTTATGCATTCCCTTGGTTTTCCCTAATTTATGCTGCTTTAATCACCCTTTCTTTTGCAGCTTGTTTCTTTTTATAAAATACTTTATCCGCTGTATAAATTGTTTTACTAAAAACAGCATATACCAATCCTTTTTCGTCTTCATACTTTAAAGGAAGCTCGAGAGTATATTCGCCGCGCATGGCTACGTTGTGTTTTACCTCTTCTATCATTTCGTTGGAAATAAGAAAGCGGCATTTTACTTTATCTACTATCGGGCGCACAAATTTTACCGATGCTGCTTTATCCCAAACCACATAATCTTTGCCCAGTATTTGCATAAACATTAGCATAAAATACGGATCAACCGAGCTGTAAATACTTCCACCGTAAACAGTGCCCACCCGGTAGCGGGTACGAAAATTTAATTTAATGCTTACATGCAATTCTTTCAAATCAGCAGCAATAAACTCAACCCTGCTACCGGTGCACCAAATGCAAGGCCAAAAATTATATAGCCAGCGCATCCTCCGCGTTGCACCCGATTCTGTTTTACTTGTTTCAAAAAGTTTCATGTGCCTATATTAAACTTACAATTACTGTCTTGTCTTTTCTAACCACTATTCAACTATTCACTATTTTCACGCGCTAAAGAAACAAACTATATGTCAACTTCTGTTCGAGATAATTCCAACATACATCAGAAATACGCAAAGCTATTAGTCAATTATTGTTTGGCTGTAAAAAAAGACGACAAAGTATATATCGTGTCGTCGTACCTTGCCGAACCCTTACTTCGCGAGGTAGTAAAAGAAACTTATATAGCCGGTGGCATACCGGTTTTGAATGTTGAGATTGATGGTATTGGCGAGATGGCTTTACAATATGGTAACGAACACCAGTTAAGCTGGGTAAACCCCGCCCGGAAATATGTGATGGAAAATTTTGATTGCTACCTGAACATCCGCGCACCATTCGAAAAAGGCGATGGAGAGAAAGAACCGGCAGACGCTAAAAAATTTAAGGTTTTACAGCAGGCACAACAAGAATTAAATAAAATTTATTTCGAGCGTATTGGCAATGGTTCCCTCCGCCGCTGCTTGTGCCAGTATCCTACTAAAGCCGGTGCCGATGATGCCGAAATGAGTTTAAGTGATTATGAAAAATTTGTTTACCAATCATGTTATTTGTTTGATGAAGACCCGGTAGCTAAATGGTTAGACGTCCGCAAAAAACAACAGGCCTATGTAGATTATTTAAACAAAGCCGACCGGGTAGAATATAAAGGGCCCAATATTGATATTTCATTTTCAGTAAAAGGCAGAACCTGGATTAATAGCGATGGCCGCAGCAATATGCCCAGCGGCGAAGTATTTAGCGCACCGGTAGAGGATAGCGTAAACGGCCAAGTATATTTCAGCTACCCCACCATTTATATGGGTAAAGATGTAACCGGTATAACCCTTGAAGTAAAGAACGGCGAAATAATAAACTGGAATGCCGAAAAAGGCAAAGAAGTATTGGACAAAGTTTTCTCTATTGATGGCGCGCGGCATTGGGGCGAGGTAGCTGTTGGCACTAACTATAACATACAACGCACTACACGCAACATTCTTTTCGATGAAAAAATCGGGGGCAGCATACACGTGGCCGTAGGCCAATCGTACCAACAATGCGGTGGTAAAAACGAAAGTGCCATACACTGGGATATGATTACCGATATGAAAAACGGCGGCTATATTTTAGCCGATGGCGTTAAGATTTATGAGAATGGGGCGTTTTTGATTTAATCTATCACACCAGCGCCACCACACTAATCTCCACATTCGCATTTTTGGGCAAGCATGATACTTCAACTGTTTCTCGCGCAGGAAAAGCCCCTTTAAAATACGAAGCATAAACGGCATTTATTTTAGCAAAGTCATCCATGCTTTTAATAAAAATGGTAGCCTTTAATACCTGCTCGAAGCTGCTTCCGGCTTCCAACAATATAGCTTCAAGGTTTTTCATTACGCGGTGTGTTTCTGATTCAATACCTCCAATAATTAAATTACCGGTTTCGGGGTCAATAGGTATTTGGCCCGATATAAAAAGCATATTGCCTGCTTTTACTGCTTGCGAGTAAGGGCCTATGGCCGCTGGGGCTTCCTTGGTTTCAACAATACTTTTTTTCATGGGCATAGCATTTTAGATTTTTGCAGAAAGAAGATTTATTTTGCGCCTCAAAATTAAGCTCTTTTCAGTTTTGGTAATTCATAAATACTTCGGCACAAATCTGCAATTTATTATTACCCAATTGTTAAAAGAAGCGTTACTTTTATTTTATTATTGAACATATGAAGGTACTTATTATTGGCGAACCCGACAGGGCAAACGAATTGAGGGCAAGGCTGGCATCATCTGCTAACCTTGAAGTTGATTTTAGTGATGGCGACGAGGATGAAGACTATGCTGAATATGATTGCATTTTCGATTTAAATTTTGATGATGAACCATCAAACTTACCAGTATATGCAGCCTTAAAAGATAAAGCTGTTTTTGTAAGTGCCGTAAAGCAAAGCTTAAACGAAGCTGTTTATTTGGGTAACGTAAAAATAAAATGCATGCTGTTTGGCTTTAATGGCTTGCCCGCATTTATTGGCCAGTCAATATGGGAGGTTAGTCTTTTTCGCAAGTTTCAAACACCAGAGTTGGACAAATTGATGGCTACCCTTGGTGTGGAATACCTGCCCGTTGAAGATAGAACTGGCTTGGTAAAAGCAAGATTGGTTTTTATGATTATTAATGAGGCATGCTACACCCTACAGGAAGGCACAGCAAGCATTGAAGACATAGATAATGGCATGAAACTGGGAACGAATTATCCTTATGGCCCTTTTGAATGGTGCGATAAAATTGGGATAACCACCGTATTCGAAACACTCTCGGCAATATACGACGATACCAAAGATGAGCGATATAAGGTTTGTCCGCTTTTAAAAACAAAATATTTGCGAAACGAATCTTTTTACCGCAAAAAAGAAATGCAAGCATGAATAAACTGCTGATATATACCGAACAAAAATCGAACAGGCTTACTTATATATTCGATTTTTTATTAACTGAACTATTGGGGCTTAATTATGAGCTAACCCAAGATATAGATACGTTTACCTCACACGAGGGACCTAAGTTTTCTTATGCCTCTCAACCTATTGCTGACGAGCTTTTTTTTGAGGCTGTGCCATTTCTTTATGAAACCGACCTTGTATTACAACCGGTTGACTTTTGTGAGTATGGCAAATCAACAGGCTTTTATATTGTTTCTGAGCGTTCGCTTATGCCTTTTGATGTTTTTGCCAGCGCCTTTTTTATGCTAAGCTGCTACAATGAATATTTACTAAACAAAAAAGACAAATACGACCGCTACCGGGCCAGCCAAAGCATGAATTACCGGGCAGGTTTTTTAGATAAGCCGATGATAAATTATTACGCGCTTGACTTAAAAAAAATATTATCGGACAAATATCCTGAGCTGGTTTTCAAAAAAAACAATTTCGAATATCTACCCACTTTCGATATTGACATGGCTTATTCATTCCGAGAAAAAGGATTTGCTGTTAACCTAGGCGGGTTTCTTCGCGCCTTTCTACTCTCCGATTTTAAAGAAATAAAAAGCCGGTACGGTGTTTTGTTTCGAAACAAAAAGGACCCTTTCGATAACTTTGATTTTATTTTAGGCACCTGTAAAAAATACGCGCTAAAAACTTTATTCTTTTTTCTGGTAGGCGAAAAATCTCAGTTCGACAAAAACATTTCTGTAGAAAATGAAACTTTCAGAGACCTTATTAAAGATGTTTCTGAGCAAGCGGATGTGGGTGTTCACCTCTCGTTCAGGTCGCATATATCGAATGATGTAATGCATACGGAAATAGACCGGCTTGAAGAAATTACCGGTAAAAAAATTACTTCGAACAGGTTCCACTATCTTCGTTTTATTATACCGGCTTCTTACATGCGTTTAATAAAGATTGGCATTACAGAAGAATACTCTATGGGCCATGCTTCAAGGGTTGGTTTCCGTGCAGCAACATGTACGCCGTTTTATTTTTTCAACCTTATTAAAAACGAAAAGAGCCCGCTAAAAATATATCCGTTTGCTTTTATGGATACCACCTTTACACATTATAACCGCCTTAATGCGGAAGAAGCGCAGGAAAAAATATTGCAGATGATGAAATATGTGAAAGAGGTGGAAGGACCTTTTATTGGTTTGTGGCACAACAGTTCTTTTTGCGAAGAGCGACAGTGGAAGGGCTGGAAAGAAGTATTTGAAGCTGTAGCCGAGAACGCTATGGCCTTAACAAAAGAAGAGTGAACACTATCCGTTTTTTAAAGCGTAATGAACTTGACGAAACCAAGTGGAACCATCTTATTGCCCGTTCTACGCTTTCTTTACCTTATGCTTTTTCGTGGTATTTAGATGCAGTTTCAGAGAACTGGGGTGCGCTGGTTATGGGCGATTACAAGGCCGTGCTACCTTTAGTTTGGCTGAGCCGGTTGGGCATAAAATGTTTGTATCAGCCCTATTATTGTCAGCAATTGGGGTTTTTCAGCAATGTGCCCTTGGCGAAAAATGAAATGGAGGAATTCATATCCCTGGCCACAAAAAAATTTCCTTACGTAAATATTCAGCTTAATTCTTCGGCATCTTTAATTGCAGCAGAGGCGGGCATTAGCAGCAAAAAGAACTTGTTGCTTGATTTAAATAAAGACTACCCTAAACTAAAAAAAGAGTATTCGGAAAACCACCGGCGCAATATTGCTAAAGCCAATAAAGCAGAATTTATTTTTTCAGAATCGGTTGATTTAAAAAAATTTCAGGGTTTTTATTTGGAAAATATAAATCGTGAGAAAGAAAAGTTTAAAGAAAAACACGAACGCATCTTCATAAAACTTTCTAAAGAATTAATTACCGGTAAGCACGGGAAAAATTTTGCGGCTACTAATGCTGATGGAAAATTATTTGCGGCGGTGCTTTTTATTTTTCACCAAAAACGAATGATTGGCATTATTAATACTTCTTCTTCTGCCGGAAAGAAAAACGGGGCATCACATTTCCTTTTAGATCAGATTATTCAAAAATTCTCGGGCAGTGATTTGGCTTTAGATTTTGAAGGGTCTTCGGTTCCATCCATCGCACGTTTTTACGAGGGCTTTGGCGCACAACCCGAAGTGTTTTATAATTACCGCTACACTATTATTAAAAACGCAATGCGGATATTCGAAAAATAATTCCCTTGCTTGGCTTCTTTGCTAACAGATTTTATCTTAATTTTTTAACAACTATCTATTCCAATTTTAATTCTGGCGCGAGATTGGTATTAAGCATAACATAAACCTATTTGTTATGAAAAAGATTCTTGTAATAGCCTCGGTTTGTTTGCTAACCTTATCTATTGGTTATAGCCAAAGTACTTATGATAATTCATACGCATCAAACGGCCCTTCATCTAACAACGATGATGTTTATTCTGCCAACAGCGATAATAATAGCGACTATACCGATAACAATAATAGCTACGATAATAACCCCGACAATTATGCCGCCCCCGATTATCAAACTTTTCATGAACAGTTAAATGCTTATGGCAACTGGGTTAACTACCCTGGCTATGGAAACGTTTGGGTACCACAAGTATCAGCCGATTTTTCGCCTTATGTTACTAACGGCCATTGGGCTTATACCGATTATGGTTGGTCATGGGCATCGGATTATGATTGGGGCTGGGCTACTTTTCACTACGGCCGTTGGTTTCGCGATGTGGCATACGGGTGGATGTGGGTACCCGGTTACGACTGGGCACCGGCATGGGTAATGTGGGGTGATTATAACAACTATTATTGCTGGGCACCTATAGGCCCCGACTATGATGTGAATTCATACGGATATTACAGGCCTGCATCATACAGCTGGAATTTCATTCCTTATGGAGAGATTAGTTGTGGCCACCCTTCGGAATATATTGTACATAATAATTATTTCTTCCAGAATAGGCATGACCACGAAGGCGTTCATATACATGTTATTAATTCATCAGGAATTTCTCATGAAAAGAGATTCTTTGCGGGCCCAAATGCGCAAGATGTGGAGCGTAACACCGGCCAGCACATTACACATGTAAATGTTAGTGCTGCTAATCGAGTACCTGTAAATGCTATGCACCGGTTAGAACAACCTAACCACCAACAAACATTAAATCAAATAAGCCGGGCCGATAATGGCAATATGTATAATAACAACAGAAATGAGTCGCCTTCCACCAATATGAACAGCGTGCATGAAAACAGAATGGAGCCATTAAATCAAAACAGCTTTCGTAACCAGGTTGTACAACAAAATAATTCGCATCAATCTTATGCCCAACAGCAAATAAACAGGCCAGAGAGGCAGGTTGCAGCAAATAATAACAGGTCGTCAACACCGGTTAATAACGCCGGCCATATGCAAGAGCAGAGGAATATTCAACAGAATGGTTTTTCGGAGCAACACCATGCGCAACAAGTTTTTTCGCAACCACAACAACGACAATCTTTTTCGACAGGAAATGCGGTTCAGCGTCCAACACCTCAACCGGCGCAAAGAGCGGCTGAAAGAAATTTCGCTTCAGCACAAAGGCCTGTAGAACGCATTTCGCAAGGTAATAGTTTTCAGAACTCAGCCCGTCCGCTTAGTGCGACTTCAGGCAGAGGAGGCAGAAGATAGTAGCAACTCCTTTTTCCCAGACATCAATTCCCTCTATATAAATCAAAGGCGCCCTGGACAGGCGCCTTTGTAATTTGCAGCCTATTTCAATAAATTAGCTGTTCACAAATAAAGGGTGCTGTCTAAAAACAAATGAAGAAAAATAATCCTGCAAAGAAGGCAAGCCCCGTTGCATCTTCGGCTGCTGCGCCAAAAAAGAAACCGGCGACAGAAAAAAAGAAAAACAACCTTGCTTGGTATGGTATTCTTCTTTTTGCTTTTGTCTTTATTTTATACGGGCAGAGTATAAATTATGGCTATGTGCTGGATGATGACCTTGTGGCACGTTACAACCCTTTTGTGCAGCAAGGCATAAAAGGACTGCCGAAAATATTTACAGAAAACACTTGTCCGCTATATGCCTCGCAAGGTTCTTACCGGCCATTACTACAAGCACATTTAGCCATAGAAAAAGAGTTTTGGGGATTTAACCCCGGCGTAAGTCATTTTTTCAATGTGCTTTATTATGCCATACTCGGTGTAATATTATTTGTTGTGCTGTGCCGTATTTTTAAAAACACCGACAAGGTTTTCCCTTTCCTTATTACGCTGCTATTTCTTGCACATCCGGTGCATACCGAAGTGGTGGCCAACATTAAAAGCGGTGATGAAATATTTTGTTTGATTTTTGTTTTGCTTAGTATTCTTTTTCTGTTCTGGTATCTTGATAAGGCAAAAATAATTTGGCTGGTGGCAAGTGCCACTTGCTTTTTTCTGGCGGCCGCTTCAAAAGAAACGGGGTTAACCTTTCTTGCGGTTATTCCTTTAATTCTATTTTATTTTACCGGTGAAAAGATTAAAAGAATTTCACTTCTTACTGTGCCGTATCTACTGGCATCAGTGTTTTTTTTAATAATAAGAACTGTTGTTAACCACGGTGTTGTTTCAAGCACAAAAATCAGCCCGCTTTTCAATTCTATTGTGGCCATTCCTTCCGCGTCGGAACGATTAGCTACTAAGGTGTTTGTTTTAGGTAAATATATTTTTCTTCTTTTTGTGCCTTACCATTTAAGTTGGGATTACGGGTATAGCCAAATAGCGCCGGTAGGTTGGCTAAGTCCGTATGTTATTTTAACGGTGCTGGTTTATTTGGGCCTGTTAATGTTTGCGCTACTGAAAATAAAAAGCCGGAGTGTCTTCGGGTTTTGCGTTTTTTATTTTTTGGTAACAATTTCAATTACATCAAACATTATTGTTCCGATTGGAAGCACTATGGCTGAGCGGTTTTTATTTGTTCCGTCGCTGGGGTTCTGCATAGCAATTGTTTTTCTCTTTACTAAAACACTGAGCGTTGATATTTCAGCAAATTCGAAACATAACTATTCGTTGTTTTATGGTATTACCGGTGTTTTAATATTTGTATACCTATTAAAAACAATTGATAGGGGGGCGGCGTGGAAAGACCCGCTATCGTTATACGAAGCCGGGGTTAAAGATTCGCCGAACAGCGCGCGTACACATGGGGCGCTGGGTAATGAATACTCTATGTTAGCACAGGCCAATTCGATTACAGTTGAGAGAAACGAGCTGTTTAAAAAGGCGCTTGATGAACTTAAATCCGGATTAAATATTTACCCAAAAGATTACCAGGCGTGGTACAATTTAGGTGTGGTTTATTTTTCTACCGGCAAAATTGAAGAGGGGCAGGACGCCTGTAAGAAAGCAATTTCATACAATCCCGATTTTCAGCAAGCATATAATAACTTAGGCACATCGCAAGCACAGAAAGGAGATTTAAAAACGGCAGTTTCAAATTTTGCTCGGGCGGCAGAATTAGATTCTAACTACCTCGATGCATTTTCAAATGCAGCGGCGGCTTATTCTGGCTTAAGAGAATATAAAAAAGCTGCGCCCTATTATAAACGGTGTGTTGAGTTAAACCCGGGGGCAAAAATTCATTACGACCGAATGATTGAAAATGAAAAGATGATAGCGCAGGATACTTCTATTACTAGATAGCCCTGATAAGTATTTTTGCTGCTATATTTTTATTTTGCAATATACCGGGCAGTGGTCGCTATGTTTTACATCTTGGTACATGGCGGCTTCAACCAGATTTTTTTCTAAGTTTTTGCTGGCTGCTATATAGTCAATACGCCAGCCCTTGTTATTGGCACGCGAATTTGCCCTAAAGCTCCACCAGCTATATTGATGCGGTTCTTTATTAAAATGGCGGAAGCTATCAATATAGCCCGAGTTAAAATATTTTTCCATCCAAGCCCTTTCCTCGGGTTTAAAGCCCGATGAATCTTTATTGCTGATTGGATTGTGGATGTCTATTTCGCGGTGGCAAATATTGTAATCGCCAAGTATAATTATCTTACTCCTCTCCTTCTTTAATTTATTGATGTAATCAAAAAAATCATCTAAAAACTTCATTTTTACAGCTTGTCTTTCATCACCGGTTGTGCCGCTTGGAAAATAAGTGTTTAAAATACTTAGGTCGCCAATATCAATACGCAAGCTTCTTCCTTCGTCGTCGTATTGTTTTATTCCTATCCCCTTCACCACATTATCGGGCTTAATTTTGGTAAAGGTTGCGACACCGCTATAGCCTTTTTTTACAGCATCAAATAAATAACAGTGGTAGCCTAATGCTTCAAATGGCTTGGGGTCGAAATCGTCTTTATGTACTTTCATTTCCTGCATGCAAATTACATCAGGGTTGGCTGCTTTAAGCCAGTCGACAAAGCCTTTGCTTACTGCCGAGCGAATACCGTTTACGTTGTATGATATTATTTTTATTTCCTTCATGTGCTTTATTTTTTCACTGCGTTCGTTTTCTAAAATCAATACTCCTTTGCTTTATACGGCACTTTCTTCAGCTTTGTAAACAGGTCTTTACATTTCTCTTTTCCTTCGGGGCTGTTGATGGCAAAGAACCAGTAGTTTTCAAAGTCTCCCATGTTCATAGCCAGTTGCATAGTGCCTTGCGATTTGTGTTCGGCAATTTCCCAGTTTACTATTACTTTATAGTTCAGTTTGTTTTTATACCCAAACGCAACAGTTTTATCGAAGGTAAACATTGGGCTATTGCCTTCCACTTTTGTTTCGGCGTATGTTTTTAACTGGTTGAATGAAAGCTGGGCAGTATCTGTTTTTGAAGAACCGGAACAAGCCAACACCACCGGTCTAATATTTTGTGGCAATGCTTGAACGGTGCGCAAAGCCAGCAGGGTTGCGGCTTTATGATGCGCGTGTGTTTCGGGTGTGGGCAATAAACAAAAAATAAAATCGTAATGTGTGGTGGTCATTATTTCGCGTAGGCGGATATTTACCCAAGGTATATTCCAGGTGGTGTCAAGCGGTTCATGTTCATCTAATCCGTAATGCGCATCTTTTTGGTCGAGGAAAAAAATGTTGTGTGTGCCAATAATTTTTCCGGCGTTCATTAATTCCTGTTTACGTATGCGCGGTAGATTTGCGCGGCCTACAGCTTCATCAGTCAATTCTAATCCATAATATGCTTCTGATAAAGTTGAATATTTATATCCGCCTTCGCCGTTGGTTATTACACATTGATCAACCAAGCCATTTAGCTCGTGTGTAATTTTATAAATGGTGGCGGCCATCCCAGTTTCGTCATCAGGGTGCGCTGTAACTACCAAAACTTTGGGACCGGTAATAGATTGCTGTGAGAAAACTGCTGCCGTGACATTAATCGCCATTAAAGCAAGCAGCGTTATTTTTAAAAACGAAGTTCTTTTCATACGCGTAAAGTTATAGTAAAAAGACAATTGACAATAGTGAATAGTAAATATTGAAATAGTAATTAGTTATTAACTATTTTGTACTTTATTAAATTGAATAGATGAACAAACTAATCCGCGGATTAGGGCTAACGCAGGCGGTTGCCATTAATACCATTGATATGGTAGGTATTGGCCCTTTTATTGCGCTGCCATTAATTATTGGCGCCATGCAAGGGCCCGCGTGTATACTTGCCTGGGTGCTGGGCGCGGTGCTGGCTTTTGCCGATGGCACGGTGTGGGCCGAGCTGGGTGCTAAGTGGCCTGAGGCAGGCGGCAGCTATAAGTTTTTACAAAATTTATATGGACCGAAAAAAGGCGGCCGGTTAATGTCGTTTTTATATACGTGGCAAACTATCATACAGGCACCGCTGGTAATTGCATCGGGCGCTATTGGGTTTGCGCAGTATCTGGCTTTTCTTACACCGGTTAATAGTTTTCAGCAAAAATTGGTTTCGGGTGGCTTGGTAATTATGGTAACCATATTGCTTTACCGAAAAATAACCGATATAGGAAAAATATCGCTGGTCATGGGTGTTGTTGTAATGGGCACTATTCTATGGATTATTGCCAGCGGGTTAATGTATGGCAACACCGGTGCGGTATTTATACAAGCTGGGGCACCGGTTAGCTTTACCGGTTCGTTTTTTAGTGGGCTGGGCGAGGCGGGCACTAAAGCTATTTATTGTTATTTAGGTTATTACAATGTATGTCACTTAGGTGCTGAAATAAAAAATCCGGAACGAAATATACCACGCAGCATTTTTATTTCCATTGCAATTATTGCTGTCTTATATCTGCTGATGCAGGTTTCGGTGCTGCATGTAATTCCGTGGCAGGAGGCTAAAGATTCTCCATTCATTATTAGCTTGTTTTTTGAAAAATTGCAGGGGCATATTGCGGCGCAAGTAGCCACTGCTCTTATTTTATTAATTGCTGTCACTTCTCTTTTTGCTGTTATGCTAGGCTACTCGCGGGTGCCATATGCTGCGGCTTTAGATGGCAATTTTTTCTCGGTGTTCGGAAAACTGCATCCGGTTAAAAATTTCCCTCATATCTCTTTGCTTGTGTTGGCAGCGCTGGCATTTGTTTTTAGCCTGTTGTTTAAAATGAAAGAAGTAATTACTGCCATTATTATTATGCGCATACTAATACAGTTCATTGCTCAAGGGGCAGGCCTTATTGCCTATCATCAGCGAAACAAAGCCGAGCCGTTTCCTTACCGCATGTGGCTTTATCCGGTACCTCCAGTGATTGCCATTTTAATTTGGCTGTTTATTTTTTTCTCGGCCGATAAAATTTACGTAGCCGGTGCATTAGGCTTTATTTTAATTGGCATTATTCTATTCGTTATTAAAGAACGCCTCCTAAAAAATAAAGCTCTTACAGAATAATCTGCAAGAGCTTTATTGATATTATAACTTTTCCTGTTTCTATTATTTCAACACTTCTATTTCCACTCTTCTATTTCTTGCGCGGCCTTCGTCGGTTGAGTTATCGGCTATTGGCATACGTTTGCCAAAGCCTATGTATACCATTCGGCTTTCGGGTATTCCTTTCTTCACTAAATAATCATAAACTCTTTTTGCCCGGTTATCTGAAAGCCATTGGTTGTACTCATCCGAAGCAACGTAATCGGTATGGCCGTTTATACGGATACGCATGTTCGGATTGTTCTCTAAGAAGGTTACCACTTTATCCAATTCAGGATAAGAGCTTTTCTCGAGGAAGCTACTGTTTCGCTCAAAGTTAACGCTGTTAAGGCGGAAGATATCGCCCTTTGACGCCGTGGTAGTTTTATCAACTCTTGTAGGGAAATCTGTTGGCGGCCTTTCCGAAACTGTTTTCTTGTAGCCTCTCATCAGATTTTCAAAACTATCTACACGCTCTTGTATGTTCTTCAATTCCTGGTCGTGGTCTTTCAGCTGTTGGTCGTGTTGTTGTTGTTGCTGCTGTTGTTGTGTTTGAACCGCATCTGTATTCTGTCTCAACGAATCAACATTATGTTTTAAAGAATCTGCATTTTGTTTCAGCGAATCAATCTCCTGCTTAATAGTATCAATACTCTTCTGCATTTCTTTATTCGCTTCAATCAGGCTATCCAATTGCGACTGTCTCATGTTATCATCTTTCGCGCCTTTCTTTTTCAACCACCGGTCGAAATTAATACCTAATATAATTTCGTGTGTGCCTTTGGTTTGAGAAAAATTAGCCCCCTGCATAGTAAACGGCGCATCGAATGCATAGCCGATAGTTACCGTTTTATCAATACGCACTGCTGCCATTGCCGAGAAACCGTAGTTCATGCGATATCCCAAGCCTACATATAATAAACGCTTGTAGTTAAAGGTTACACTTCCATCAACCTGTATGGGTTGCGATGGGCCTTTGGTTACCATTACACATGGTTCGATGTTATATTTTTCGTTGGCAAGACTTATCTCGTAACTGGCGCTACCTATAAAATGGCGTTGCATTAAATACGTAGCATCTTTAAGTTGTGTGTTTACCCGTGTGTACATATTCAACACCTGCGGTACTGAAAAGCCAATGGTCAATTTTTTCTTCCATTGGTAAGCAAGGCCAACATTCATATCGAAACCAATGCCACTTCTTGCGCTCGATAATATTTGTGCATCATCGGGGTCGTTAACTACAGCATTATTAAAATCGATATAAGTATTCATAATACCAGCCGAAACACCAAGCGAGATGATATGGTCTTTTGCTACATGTATTTTTTGCGCATAATAAAGCTGCGCATTTAAACGTTGGATAATGCTTGTTTTATCGCTATACACATGAAAGCCCACACCAATGCGGTCGTTCCAAAGACTCATATCGCCCAGCGCACCACCGGTTACAGGATGGCCCGGTATGGCGGTCCATTGGTCGCGGTAAAAGCCATACAGGTCGGTGCTGCCGTTGTACGATGTTAGCGCAGGATTGTAAAGCATACGCAAAAAATACATCTCGCTGTATAAGGGTATTTGCTGCGCTGCCATACGCCCGGTAAGCATTACGGTAAGCATTGATAATATTATGAGCCTTTTCATATTCATATTTTTATAAAATATTTTATCTGAATTTTTTCCTTTCATAGCCGTGCTATTATTTTGCCGTACCGCTTAAAATGTTGATAGGGCCTTTATACTCATGGTTATGCTGCGCCGGAACCGTTAACACATAATAATAAGTGTCATCCGGAAGTTTATCACCGGTAAGGGTTTTATAAGTTCCGCCCCAGTTGTTGGCATAGTTGTCGACTTCGTAAACCGTTTGTCCCCAGCGGTTAAAAATTACCAGGTGCGAGCCGGTTAAATTTATTTTCGGATTTAATTTCCAAACATCGTTTTTGCCATCGCCGTTTGGCGTAATTACATTCGGCAACTGAACATTATCTGGTATTACCACATACACATTTACCATACTGCTATCGGCACAGCCGTAAGTATCAGTAGCCTTGAACGTAAATAAAATTGAATCGCTGCCAGAGTATGTTGGATTTGGCACATTAGTAAAATCTAATCCCGTGCCTGGCGCCCATTGGTAAACCAATGACCCACTACCAGTAGCGGTTCCGTTCAACTCCACCGACTGGCCGAGTATGATAGTAGTATCAGCGCCAGCACTTACAACAGGCAGCGGAAGCACATCTATAATTATAAAATCGCTGGTATCGGTTGAACACTGGTTGCTTCCCACTAAAGTTATTTCGGAATGATTAGCCAACGAGGAACTGGTGAACGTGTTGTTTGAAGATGACCCGCCTTGGGCTACTCCATCTACAAAAAACTGGTATTTCTGTGCACCGGCACCGGTAAAGGTAATGCTTTGGCCCTGGCAAATAGTGTAGTCTTCATCTGATGCATATAATGAAACGTGTACCGGTTTCAAAACGTTAAGTATGGCAATAGAGGTATCGCTACAACCATAATTATCTACATAAATATCTACAACAGTATCAATACCCGGTGGGGTTAGAATAGGATAGAATATATTCCCAACTACTCCTAACCCGCTGTAAGTACCGCCTGGTGGCGTAAAGTGGTCGTTCAAATCTAATGGCTCTGAAGTGCTGCAAAGCGCCGAAGCCGGTATGCTAACCGTAATAAATGGTTGTGGGCGAATCATAACATCTACGGTAGCCGAATCGATACAACCGCTTACGTTATGATAAACATACTTAACATGATGTAAGCCTACGCCTAAAAAGTTCGGAACAAAAATATTGTTCTCTAATCCATCAATATAATAATTGCCGCCAGCGGGTGAGCCCTGGGTTATTAAAAACGGAGGCTCGGTAATACAAACATTTGGAGAAAAATTAAGTGTAACCGGTGGCATTTGGCTGAAAACTATATTTGCCACTGCTGTATCAGTGCAGCCATATGAATTAGAAACAATTAATGTATAAACACCCGCACTTGCCTGTGTGGGGTTGGGGTTGTTCCAGTTGTAGGTAGTATATTGCCCTTCTTCGCCTTGCGAATATACTTGGGTTAAATCAATTGTTGTGCCCGGACAAATGCTATCGGTTACATCGGCACCAAGATTTGGTTTTGGATTTTGCACAACGGTTAGCTGCGCGGTATCCGTGCACCCATTGTCGTTAGTTGCTACAATAATATAAACACCGGGCCCAACGGCCGACGGGTTGGGTGAGTAATAAGTTGTTGGCCATCCATCGTGTTGGTAATAATCATAAAGGTTAACGAGCGTACCGGGGCAAACATTTACAATTATATCTTCTCCTAAATCTGGTTTAGGATAAATTGTTACTTCCTGTTCAGCGGTTGCCGAGCACCCGTCGGGGGTTGTTACGGTAACTGAATACAGGCCACTGCTGCTAACAGTTAGTATGCGCGAACTTGCACCGGTTGACCAATGGTATGTGCAGTTGGGGTTTCCGGCATCTAAAGACACGCTTCCGCCACACTGAAAAACAGAAGGGCCCAAATTAATTACCGGTAACCCATGAATGGCCACATTAATAGTATCGGCTGCCGTACAGCCGCTAGCTATATTGGTAGCTGTAACGCTATAAGGCCCGGTTGCATTTACCGTTATTGTTGATGCCGTTGATGTATTGGACCATAAATAAGAAGCGGTGCCATTATTTCCTGCATCTAAAGTTACTGTGCCTGCGCATTGCGAAATATCAGGGCCCAGGTTAACCACCGGTACCGGTTTAATGTAAACATTTACCGGATTAGAAACACCCACACAGCCGGCCGTGGTGGTTACTGTAACCTGATAATTGCCGCTGGTACTGGCTTCTATAACCTGGCTTGTTGAGGTGTCGGACCATGCGTAAATAGTTCCCGGGCCGGGGTTGGTAGCATCTAACCTAACACTGCCGCCACATTGCGCATACGGGCCGCCTAAATTTACCTGCGGTGTGGCATCAATATGTATGCAATAATCAATTGCCTCGCCATAAGTGCTTTGGTTACCGCAAACATCGTTTTGCGAAAGTTGCGGACCAAAAACCGTTTGGCATATTATCCGCATTCGGGTATTAATTGACGGTGTGCCTAGCGGTATAGTAATAACACCCGAAATGGTATTGCCTAAAAAGGAGTTACCAATAAAGAAAAATTCTCCCGGATCGGAAAAATTGCCATTGCCGTTAAAATCAATCGCTACTGCAAAAAACTCGTCATTGTTTTCTAAATAATAGCCGGGGCTAAAGGTTGCAACGTAATTATTGCCGCTACAAACATTAATACAAGCACCGGTGCTAAAGTCGATATAATTAAATGCCGTTGGACAGCCAATATTACTATTGTTTATGTTGCTGAACGAAAAAGCATCTATAAAATCTGCCCGAAGCGGAGTATCGCATGAAGGTGCAGACCATGCGGGAAGACAATACTGCCCGTATGAAAAATTGGCGTTCAACAAAGTTACCACAACTATAGCTGCAGCAACAATATAACGCTGGCCTGTTTTAAGTTTAATAAGGCCCTTGCAAAACTGCCACATATGGCAGATTGAGTAGATTTTATTCATAGTATAAAAGTGTAATAACTTATTGGCAATGTATTTAAACTCTTGCAAATCTCTTTTTTCCTACGTATAATGCATTGTTTTTTTTAACACATACACCACATTAAAAAGAACTATTCTGCTTTTGTAGACAGTTAATGCAATATCAATAGCCAATTTAATTGCTTTTTAATTTGTCAAATCTTTCGCTCACCCACATTTTTTCTGTTTAAAACACACATAGCAATAGCATATAAAAGCTTTTAATATGCAGCCACAAAATAATTTGGAAACGGATGCAGGTATTAAAATTTGGCGGCACTTCGGTAGCCAATGCTGAAAACATTAATAAGGTAATTAACGTTGTTAGGGCTGCTTTAAAAAAGGATAAGGCAATAGTTGTGGTATCGGCCTTGGGCGGAACTACTGACTTACTTATTGAAGCCGGCCGGTTGGCCGCTGCGGGGAAAGAACAATACAAAGAAAAATTATTAGCGATAGAGCAGCGCCACTTGCAAACAGTAAAAGAGTTGATACCGCCAGCACAACAAAGTGATATATTAACCACGGTTACAAAAAAATGTGCGGAGCTATCATCTATATGCGAAGGGGTTTTTATGCTGGGCGAACTATCGGCACGAACACTTGACAGGATAGTAAGTTTTGGAGAATTGATTTCATCGCTAATTATTTCGTACAAATTAAAAACACTTGATGTAGAACACCGGTGGGGCGATGCACGGGAGTTGATAGTTACTAACTCGAACCATACTTTTGCCGCTGTTAATTTTGATGTTACTAATGCTAAGGTTACTTCATTCGTTAGTTCGCATAAAAGTAATTTATATGTATTACCCGGATTTATTGCTGCCGATGTACATGGTGTTACCACTACATTAGGCCGTGGCGGGTCAGATTACACAGCCGCTATTTTTGCAGCTGCGGTTAATGCCAGCATACTTGAAATATGGACTGATGTAAGTGGTATGATGACCGCCGATCCAAGATTGGTGCAAAACGCAAAAGTAGTTCCGCATATTTCTTATCAGGAGGCAATGGAACTTTCGCACTTCGGGGCTAAGGTTATTTATCCGCCAACCATACAACCGGTGATGAGTAAGGGCATTCCGCTTCGAATAAAAAACACCTTTGCGCCAAACGATGAAGGAACGCTGGTAGAAAACAAACCGGATGGCACTCAAAATATAGTAAGCGGAATTTCGAGTATGAATAAAATTTCGTTGCTATTGCTTGAAGGCAGCGGCATGGTAGGCATACCGGGATTTTCGAAGCGCTTGTTTGAATCACTTTCCAATGAAAAAATAAATGTCATTCTTATCACACAAAGCTCATCGGAACATTCGATTTGTGTGGCTATAGATGAGGCAAATGCCGAACGAGCTAAAGAAGCCATTGATATTGAATTTGACAATGAAATTGATGTAAAGAAGTTAGAGCCCTTGAATGTAGAAAACGGATTGGCTATTGTAGCGCTGGTTGGCGATAACATGAAAAACCACCCCGGTATAAGCGGGCGCATGTTTAGTGCGCTGGGTAAAAACGGGGTTAACATTCGCGCGATTGCGCAGGGTTCTTCCGAAAAAAATATTTCGGCCGTTATTGGTTCGCATGATATTAAAAAAGCTATTAACGTTTTGCACGAAGAGTTTTTTGAAACGGCTTATAAGCAATTGAATCTTTTTATAGTAGGTGCCGGAAATGTAGGGGGCCGCTTGTTGGAACAAATAAAACAACAGCAAAATTATTTATTGAAACATCTACGCTTACAGTTGCGCGTAACAGCTATTGCTAATAGTAAAAAAGCAATTATTAATGAGGATGGTATTGATTTAAACAACTGGAGCGATGGATTAAAAAATGCGGAACCGGTAACGTTGAACAACTTCATTCAATTTATTCAAGACAAAAATTTGCGCAACTCGGTGTTTGTAGATAATACGGCGAATGCAGATGTGGCCTGTTGTTATGATACATTGCTGCAAAAAAGTATTTCGGTAGTGGCCTGCAATAAAATTGCCAGCTCATCAGCTTATAGCAAGTACGAGCGGTTGAAACATTTGGCGAGAGAATATAACACTTCGTACCTTTTCGAAACCAATGTGGGTGCGGGTTTGCCGGTAATTGGCACTTTGAACGATTTATTGCGAAGCGGGGATGAGGTGCATAAAATTGAAGCGATACTATCAGGCACCTTAAATTTTGTTTTTAATAATTATAATGGTAGCCGCACGTTTGCCGAAGTAGTAAAACAAGCGCAAGATGAAGGCTACACCGAACCGGACCCACGTCTTGATTTGGGCGGAACAGATGTGATGCGCAAAATTTTAATTCTGGCCCGCGAAGCCGGATATAAAATGGAGATGGGCGAAATAAGTAACAATGTATTTCTACCTGAAAGTTGCATGAAAGGCGATGTCGCCGCATTTTATAAAGAACTTGAAAAACACGAAGCCCATTTTAAAAAGCTATACCAACAAGCAGCCGATAAAGATTGCAAACTAAAATTTGTGGCCCGTTTAGAAAACGGAAAAGCATCGGTAGGGTTACAACACATTAATAAAGAAAACGACTTTTATCACCTGTATGGAAAAGACAATATTGTGTTATTCTATACCCGCCGGTACCCGCAACAACCACTTGTAATTAAAGGTGCCGGTGCCGGCGCCGATGTAACGGCTTCGGGAATTTTTGCGGATATTATTAGAACGGCGGGAGTGTAGTATTACTTTTTAGAAAATAATTTATGCGACATATTAGGTATCTTATCTTACTATATATTTTATTCACGTTTCATTCAAGTAATGGACAAAAAATTGCCGAGCTAAAAAGCTTTCTAAATCAAAAAAGCCTCCAAAAAGTAGAGCAGTTTTTAAGAGGATATTCAACCGGTACTCATTTTACGCACACGGTATTCAGCCGCCAAATAATAGACTCTTTTTATGAAACTTCGATTTCCTTCGAATCCTTTACAACCAAGAAAAAAGACCGTTCAGATTTAGATGAATTCAATTTATATCTTCTTCGATCGAATGATACAATTTTTTATTACCGGCTCGACGATCCTTCACATGAAAATAAAACTCGTGTCATCGCAGATTATGTTGATAGCTCACTTCTAAACGTTTTAGAAACATCGTATTTAAAAACCTATGCTATATCTATTAACCAATCCGACTTTTTCATTGATACAGTAATATACGGATCGGGTTGTGGGTTTGCTGGAATAAATCCAGAGTATCGAAAAAGGTTAGATCGTCTTATTAAGGACAAAAATATTGCAGCCTTGGATAAATGGTTATGTTCTACAACTACCGAGATTCAGGCATACGCAGTTGATGGATTTTATCAGCTAAAAAAGAACGGCTACAATTTAACGTCGCGTGAATTACAATTAGTAAATCTCATTAAGAATAAAAAAGGAAAGATTAGAACCTGTTCCGGTTGTATATATACCGACGATTTAATTGGAGAAATATTAAAAGACTTTAATTTTTAATTTGCCCATCGAATGAAAGTGGTAACCCTCTCTGCTCCCGCTACTGTAGCCAACATAGTCTGTGGCTTCGATATACTCGGCCTTGCTTTGAACGAGCCTTGCGATAAATTGGTAATGCGGTTGATACCTGAAAAAACCATTCGCATTATCAATAAAGATAATTACGGCTTACCGGTTGAGCCTGAAAAAAATGTTATTGGAGGCGCATTGCTTGCCATGCTGAAAGCGATAAATGAAAATATTGGGTTTGAAATTGAAAGCACCAAAATTATTAAACCCGGTAGTGGCATTGGCTCAAGCGCGGCAAGTGCGGCCGGTGCTGTGGTGGGCGCCAATCATCTTTTAAATAACCGGTTTACAAAAGAAGAATTAGTGGCTTTTGCCATGTGTGGGGAGGAAATTGCATCGGGCGTAAAACATGCTGATAATATTGCACCGTGTATTTATGGCGGCGTTACACTAATACGAAGTAATGAACCGGTAGATATTATTCCGCTTCATGCGCCACCGCTGTTTGTTACCGTTATTCATCCGCAAATAGAAATTAAAACTTCGGAAGCACGGAAAATGCTGAAGAAAGAAGTGCCATTGAAAGATGCAGTAATACAATGGGCAAACATTGCGGGGTTGGTGGCAGGATTTATGAAAGAAGATTATGAATTAATCAGCCGTTCACTACACGATGTGATAATTGAACCGGTGCGCAGCGCGTTGATACCCGCCTTTGCTGAATTAAAAAAACAAAGTATGGCCGCCGGTGCTTTAGGTGGCGGTATATCCGGTTCGGGGCCCTCGGTGTTTATGTTAAGCAGAGAAGAAAATACAGCGTGCAGGGTTGAAAAAGCCATGCATGATGTTTATAAAAAAATAGGAATTAATTTTAATACGTATGTTACTATGATTAACACTAAAGGCGTAACGGTTGTAGAAAATTAA
>CAIXGR010000044.1 GCA_903919075.1 uncultured Bacteroidota bacterium
AGCCAACCGGCCCGCTACCGAATGTATTTTAGTTGTCTCCAACGCCTCATTTAAAGAAAGTGGTGGGAGAATCGTTGGAAATCGTTTCGCCAACATGGTTTTACCGGCACCGGGCGGGCCTATAAGAATTAAATTATGCCCACCGGCAGCAGCAATTTCCAACGCCCGCTTAATATTTTCCTGTCCTTTAACATCCGAGAAATCGAATTCACTCCTTTCAAGATTATCTACAAACTCAGCACGGGTATCAACCACTGTTGGGGCAATTGTTTTCCGGCCTTCTAAAAACTCAATTACTTCTGTTAATGTTTCTACTCCTATTACATCAATCTGGTTTACAATGGCAGCTTCTCGGGCATTTTGTTTAGGTAGAATAAAGCCTTTAAACTTTTCCTTTCGCGCCTGTATAGCAATAGGCAATGCACCTTTAATCGGCAGCAGTGAGCCATCCAGCGAAAGCTCACCCATAATTATATAATTGCCTAATTCTTCATGCTGCATTTGTCCATCAGCAGCAAGGGCACCAATGGCCATAGGCAAATCGTAAGATGTACCTTCTTTCCGTATATCAGCCGGCGAAAGATTAATCACCATTTTACGCCTGGGCATATCAAAACCGCTTTGCTTAACCGCAGTGCCAATCCTGAACATGGATTCTTTTACCGCGTTATCCGGTAGCCCTACCGTAAAATAATTTACTTGCCCCCCTTCTACGCTTACTTCCACCGTAATCGTAACTGCATCTACTCCGTAAACCGCGCTGCCAAAGGTTTTTACTAGCATACTATTAAAATAAAATGAAGTCCTCCTGTTTTAAAAACTTTTGCAATATAATTGATGTTATTGACGTTATTTGAATTGAGATTTTTGCCGCGAATTTGAAAATTTTCCCGCTCACTATTGCTTATAACAGATGATTTCACGAAATTCACAACTTATACCATTTTTTGAATGACTGAAAGGGAAGAAACTTTAAGCGAAGAAAGAGCAAGCTCAATTACACATGGCATAGGCATAGTGTTTAGCCTGGCGGTAATTCCGTTTATGATTATGGCTGCCCGCGAAAAGAGTGTGGCATCAATGGTTTGGGCAGTTTCGGTTTTTGGGTTTGGTATGTTAATGGTGTATACCTCATCTACTTTATACCACGCCGCTCGCGAAGCACGAACCAAACATTTGCTGCGCATTTGGGACCACATCAGCATTTTTGTGCTTATTGCCGGCACCTACACCCCCATGGTAATTAAATACACCGACCGGGTAACCTCTATTGTATTTTTAAGCATTATGTGGGCCATTGTACTCGCTGGTAGCCTTATGAAGATATTTTATACCGGTAAAAACAAAGTGTTTTCCGTTAGCCTATACCTGGCTATGGGTTGGATGGCCTTATTTATTATTAAGCCGCTTAGTGTTAATATGCCCTTACCGGTTATGGGCTGGGCACTGGCCGGTGGCTTGGCTTACACACTGGGGGTTGTTTTTTATTTATGGAAAAAACTGCTTTACCATCATGCCGTTTGGCACTTATTTGTGCTGGCAGGTACTGTAACGCATTTTTTTGCTGTCTATAATAGTATTCCAATTAACATTAAATTATAAGTAGCCCTCTTGTTTGGTTTCTGGCGAAACATATCTTCGCGCTTTCAGTAAAACAACAGGATAAAAAATTATAACAAGTATAAATGAACTGTCTTGTGAAATACAAACTGCACCTTTTTGGCTTCGCCTTGGCGATGTTCTGCTCGTGCAGCAATATTTTATTGGCTGGTGGAAAAACCGTATCAACCGGCGAGGCCGCAGCTAATACTTCCATGCAGGCTGCATATACGGTAGATTATATTACCCAAAATACTGCCGACCAAATTCACCGCTATTATGCTAAGCGCCATAAGTTAGATGGATTTAATGGCTGTGTAATGGTTGCCCGCAATGGCGAACCTATTTACACCGGTGCCTTCGGTTACGAAAATTATAGCCAGAAAGACACACTAACCACTCAGTCCTCTTTTCAATTAGCTTCGGTTACAAAAACTTTTACATCTACCGCCATTCTTCAATTAATTGAACAAGGAAAAGTTTCTTTAGATGATACTTTGCAAAAGTTTTTTCCTGAATTTCCTTATCGTGATATAACAGTTAAACTTTTATTGAGCCATAGAAGCGGTTTGCCCGATTATATTTACTGGACCAGTGATTTTATTGGAAAGAACACCGACAAGCTGACCAACCAAAGCCTGCTGGACTTACTGATTGCAAAAAAACCACCGGTGCGCTGCAAGCCCGATAGAGTTTTTGTGTATTGCAATACTAACTATGCATTATTGGCTTGCGTTATTGAAAAGGTAAGCGGCACTTCGTACAAGCAATACATGCACGATAATATTTTTGCACCTCTTGGAATGACCAGCACATTTGTTTGCACCATTGAAGACACTGCCGAACATTGCGGTGCTGCTTGTTATGAAGCAAGAAGATGGAAAGAATGGCAATGGGCTTTTTCGGATGGTGTAGTAGGCGATAAGGGCATCTACTCATCAGTTGAAGATATGTTGAAGTGGGATAACGCATTAAAAAGTGGCCAAATAGTTTCGGGCGAAATGCTGCAAGAAGCATACACACCGCATAGTTTAGATCGCTACTCATTTGCTAAAGATAGAAGCCGTAATTACGGCTTAGGCTGGAGGCTTATTAAGCAACCCGGTGGAAGTACTCTTGTTTATCACAATGGTAACTGGCACGGCTGCAATAATGTTTTTGCCCGCGATTTAAAGGAAGGCTACACCATTATAGTTTTAGGCAATAAAGCCAATGAAGCCAACTACATGACCCAACCGGTATGGAATATCATTGCCCAAATGAAAAGCGGACTAAATGTTGCTGCTACGCTTCAAGAGTCCCCTCGTGAAAGCACAGAGGAATAAATTGCAATTATACTGGCCAACAACTTTTCCCCAAAAAATTAATTCTATCAACAGCTCTCTTCAACCAATAATATTTTCGGTTATTTTGCAGCAGTGAAAAAATTGTGGCTTCTATTTTTATTGATTATTCCCGCGGCGGTATTTATTGCTTTTCATTTCGAAGCAAAAGGCCATAAGCCTGTGGCAATATCGCCGGCACCGGTGCATACCAAGCCAGCTGATTCATCCGGCAGAAAAGCTCGTCTTCTATATTCAAGGCTCGATACATTTTTCACACAACGAAGTATTGAAAATGGTTTTAGCGGAAGCGTGCTTATTTCAGTAGGTGGCGAACCGGTATACGAAAAATGTTTTGGCTACTGCAATTACCGGAATAAAGATATGATGCACGATACTGCTTCATTTCAATTAGCATCGGTTTCAAAAAATTTTACCGCAACAGCCGTTTTATGGTGTGTTGAGCATGGCAAGCTTTCGTTAGATGATACTTTACAAAAGTTTTTCCCGAAGTTGCCTTACAAAGGCATACACATAAAAGATTTGTTGGACCATCGCTCCGGTTTGCCTAATTATCTTTACTTCTGTTCATCCGGCGCTATTAGTCAAACTAAGTATCTAACCAATCAGCAGGTTATTGATGTTATGATAAAAAACAAACCCGTTGCTGCTGCACGGCCCGCTAAAAAATTTGAATATTGTAATACCAACTTTGTATTACTCGCCTCTATTGTTGAAAATGTTACCGGTAAACGTTTTAAAGATTTTATGCGCGAAACTTTTTTCGAACCATTGGGTATGCATCATACTTTCATTTACGATTATACCGATAGTGCCGATCGGAAAATAGCTGTTAGTTATAACTCAAAATGGCAAATACAATATGATGACTGCTTTGATGGTGTGGTGGGCGATAAAGGAGTTTACTCAACCGTGCGAGACATGTTTAACTGGGATAAAGCATTTTATGAAGGCAAACTTTTATCGCAACAAATGATGAAAGAAGCATACTCACCACGCAGCTTCGAAAAACCCGGCAACCGCAATTATGGCTATGGCTGGCGCTTACTAAAAAAGCCCGATGGCGATTACTTAGTTTACCACAACGGCTGGTGGCATGGTAACAACACCGTTTTTTGCCGAAACATACAAGACACAACTTCTATCATTATTTTATCAAACCGGTTTAACCGGTTTGTATATAATGTGCAGCCCGTATGGAATATTATTTACGGCGTTAAGAGCGATAGCCTTGGAATGGGCGACGAATAAAACACCGCAAATTTAGTTGGCCCTCGCAATACCACTTATTACCAAAATAATTAACGGCATAGGAATATCGCCATCCAGCTTCCACTCTCTATCAGGATAATTATTGGACCATGGTTTTATTTCACCATCCTCAATAGTATACTGGTTTGCCCAATCGGTATTCCATATTGGCTTTATTAGCCTGCCATCCCAAGTCCACTCCAGGTTGCGGTTAGTGCTCCAGTAGGGTTTAAAGTTTTCGCCGTCCCAGGTATATTGGGCGTTTACACTACTGGCATATTGCGGTTTTATAGTTTCGCCATCAAAGGTCCAGGCCAAATCTGGGTCAGGGTTCCAGCGCGGACGAAACACCTTTCCGTCCCACATCCATTCATTAGCTGTTGCGTTGCCCCACGCCGGTTTAATGGTTGAAAAAGCATTTTGCATCAACTTAGGGCGATTTAATTGCGTAGTAATCTTTTTCTCAAGATCGAACTTTTTTATAAGAGTATACGCTACAATAATTGCCGTTGAGGAAGGGAGTGAATCAGCATTGTAAAATGCCAACAGAGTATCATTAATAGACGAATAAAACGCCAGCCATTTTTTAATATGCTGAATATGTATCAACTCACTTTTCTGTCGGTAGTCTTCCGTCTGGTCTTTACCCAGATAAAATTTATAATTACTAAATGAATAAAGCGCTTGCCTTGTATCTTTTTCGTAAACCGCCTCCAGGTTATCGCTATTGGCATTCATTGAAGTGGTGAGGAGAAAAATATTATTCCTGTCATCGATAGTTCCTTTAAAAAAAATATTGCCTTTTTGAAAATACAGCAGTTCCTGTTTATCCGGCGTATATATTTCGTTATTGCTGGCGTAGAAAAGCTTTGATGTAGTATCGGATAGAAATACAAAACCGCTACCTGCAACTGCAATTGTTGTAATGATTAGAAAAAAAATTAAAGCAATTGCCTTAAAACGAATTTCAGAAATCATATAATTTTTTCTTCTTCCAACAATTCAAAAAGTTTAGTCCGGTCTTTCAATTGAAAAGCCTGGAATCCCAGTTTTTTTGCCGCATCAACATTTTCTTCCTTGTCGTCAACAAAAAAAGTTTCGGCAGGATTTATGTCTTCATTTTTTATCAGCAGTTCGTAAAACTCTTTTTCGGGTTTTCTAAATCCTGCAATGTGAGAATAGTAAGCTCTATGAAAAAAACTTTCAAAATTTTTAACGCCAAATTTTTCTTTGGCTACCCTGTCAATGGTTATTAAATGAATAGGATTGATATTGCTTAGCGCAAAAGTTTTATAGCGTACTTTCAATTCCGTCAATAACTTGAAGTTCTTCTCAGGATAAGCTAGCAGCAGGGAATTCCACGCAAAATCAATAGCCTTATCGCTGGTGCCGGGATGCAGGTGCTTCCGAAGTTCGTCACGAAATTCTTTCGAACTTACTTTACCCGTCTCAAAAAGGTCGAATATTTTTTTTTGTGAAGAATACGACACAATCTCATTAAAGTCAATATGTGCCAATTTCTGAAATTCGGCTATAGTTGTAGGGTAGTCAATATGCACTATTACATCCCCCAAATCGAAAATTAAGTTTTTATATCTTGCCATGAAGTTTCGAAAATACGATTGAATAATTATTTTTGCGGCACAAATTAACCATCGGTCCTATAGCTCAGTTGGTTAGAGCACCTGACTCATAATCAGGTGGTCCCTGGTTCGAGCCCAGGTGGGACCACTTAAAAATCAAGCGATTAGCAGTAAAAAGCTAATCGCTTTTTTTATTGCGCAAGCAATTCACAAGCAGTTCTTTCCCTCATATTCCTTTCTTTACATTTACATAGCAAAGCTAAAGAGCAAAAGGTAGAAAGGAAATTAGTTACGATAATAGTTAAATGAAACCACCAAAAAACTATTTATGAAAAAGGTATATTTTGTATTAGGGGAGGCCGGTTCAGGAAAATCGACCTTAATCAGATGTTTAACAGGAATTCGTCAGGAGAATAGATATTTTGTTCGTCTTATAAATGGTAACGATATTAATTTATGGGCTTATATGCGAGCTATGCAAGAAAAGGACCCGCCATTTTCTCCTAATGATTTATTAAACGATATCACTTCACCTAACGAAAGCATATTTGAATATTATTTAGTTCCAATTCGCATTAACGCTGCAAATGGAGTC
>CAIXGR010000045.1 GCA_903919075.1 uncultured Bacteroidota bacterium
AACATTAACCTGCTCGCAAACAATTACACAGCCAGACGCAATGACCATGGGTAATTGCTCACACACTAACACAACTTGTGGCAATAACAATGGTTCAGTAACTGCAGGTGCAATTTCAGGTGGTAATGGTTCGATTTCTTATTCATGGGTTAATTCATCAAACCATGTAGTAGGCACAACAGCCACGGTAAGCGGCCTTGGAGCTGGAACATATACATTAACTGTTCGTGATAATTGTGGTTCATTAACTTGCTCGCAAACAATATCATCATCGTCAGCAATGACAATGGGTAATTGTTCTCACACTAATCCTTCTTGCAGCTCAAGCTGTAATGGTGGTAATGGTAACACAGGTTCTGTAAGTGCAGGAGCGGTATCTAATGCAAGCGGCACTGTTTACTACTCTTGGACTAACTCATCAAACCATGTGGTTGGAACAACAGCAACAGTAAGCGGCCTTGGTGCAGGAACTTATACATTAACTGCACACGATAACTGCACAACTGTAACTTGCTCGCAAACATTAACAGAGCCATCGGCAATGACAATGGGTAGCTGTTCACATACAAACACAAGCTGTGGTGGTAACAATGGTTCTGTAACTGCAGGCACAATTTCAGGTGCTAATGGTTCTGTATCATACTCATGGGTAAATTCATCAAACCATGTAGTAGGAACAACAGCCAAAGTAACTGGGCTTTGCGCAGGCACTTATACATTAACTGTTCGTGACAATTGCGGTTCGCAAACATGCTCACAAACTATCAGCACTTCAGGTTCTATAAGCTGTTCAATAACTTCACAACCTAACGGTGGTTGCGGTTCAACCGGTGGAAATCCAGAAGTAATTTATCTGGGTTATGGTCCTCAAAGCACTCAATTGGTATCTAGCGTTACCGGTAACGGTCCGTTCACATACGCATGGAGTCCTTGCAGCGGGTTAAGCAGCACAACTTGTGCATCTCCGGTATTCACTCCAACATCAGGTGGTATGTATACCTTTACATTAACAGTAACTAGCCAGGGCGGGTGCACTTCTACATGTGATATTACTATCTGTGTATTAGATATCAGAGTTCCAGCAGGCCAGTGTGGTGGAAACAACTACGGAAGCATGGTTTACTTATGTCAGGCTTCATCTTGTGGTGGTTCATCACAAACTATCAAAGTTAATGTTAACCAGGTTGCTCATTACTTGTCAGACGGTGACCAGTTAGGTTCATGCAACCAAAGCTGTAACTCTAACAAGATTGATCAGAACATAGCAGATATGACCAGCAGCGAAGCAAATTCAGGATTTGCACTGATGGTATATCCAAACCCATTCACTTCGCAATTCCACTTGTTGATAGAAAGCCAAAGCAGCGAACGTATCGATATGAGAATATTCTCAATAACAGGACAATTGATTAATCAAGCTAACGATGTGCAAGCAAACACTGAGATTAGTTTAGGCGATCAGTTCTCTGCAGGAGTTTACTTTGTAGTAGTTAACCAAGGCGAGACTAAGAAAGTTCTTCGCATGGTTAAAGCAGACTAAGCTTTCCTGACACGAAAATGCAAAAGCCGCTCCGGTATCCGGAGCGGCTTTTTTTATGCAGTTATTGCATCGATGGGAATTCGGATAAATAAATTATTTTAGTTGTATATGTATTTTGGATTGGATGAAACAAATACTGTAGTCTAACAATCGGAGATTATGATACCAAGAATTGAAGCTGTTAGCCAGAAGAAATTGGTAGGCAAAAAGCTTGTAATGACATTTGCCAATAATGAAACTATTAAGCTTTGGCAATCGTTTATGCCGAGACGAAAGGAAATTAAAAATGTCTTGATGACTGATTTGTTTTCCATGCAAATCTATCCTCAGGCATTTGATTTTACGTTCTCTGATTTGAATATTGAATTTGAAAAGTGGGCAGCTGTTGAAGTTTCGGATTTTGATATAGTCCCCAGTGACATGGAGGCTTATATTATAACCGGTGGATTGTATGCAGTTTTTCATTATAAGGGGGTAAGCACCGACACCAAAATATTTGAATACATTTATGGTGTTTGGCTGCCCGCATCGGATTACTTAATAGATGATAGGCCCCATTTTGAAATACTCGGTGAAAAGTATAGAAATAGTGATCCCAATTCAGAAGAGGAAATATGGATACCAATAAAGCCAAAGCAGAAATATATATAATTAAGATAGTCTGTGCCCGTAAAATGGGGTAGTAGTTGAGGCTTAACTTTTATCTGAAATAAAAAAGGGTCACAGAAATTTCTGTGACCCTTTTCATATCTGCTAAAGACATTAATTAAATATCGTCATTCGAATTTTTAATGCCCATGTCTTTTAACCGGGCTTGTAATTCTTTGCGGGCAAAAAATATTCTACTCTTAACTGTACCCAGCGGCAGATCTAATTTTTCGGCTATCTCCTGATATTTAAAGCCGTTGTGATACATCATAAAAGGTTCAGTGAAATCTTTGCTTACTTCTACCATTGCCTTCTTAATATCCTCGGCTATAAAAGCACTTTCCGAGCCATTCCGCTCTACCTTTTTAGTGCTGTTAAGCAGGTATTGATTATCGGAAGTATCGGTAACTGTATTGCGCTTTTGGTTACGCCGGTAGTTATTAATAAATATGTTTCGCATGATGGTGAACAGCCATGCTTTAATATTGGTGCCTTCGGCAAATTTTTCTTTGTTCGAAAGCGCGCGGTAAATAGTATCCTGTATCAGGTCTTCCGACTCTTCTCTGTTGCGGGTTAGGTTAAAAGCAAAAGGCCTCAGTATTCCCTCATACTGCATTATCTCTACTCCAAAATTCATTGATGGTGTCATAATACATAGTTTTATCAAGGTTCATAAAAGCACACACCGAATAAAAAGCGTTGAACAATTCTTTATTTTTGATATACAAAATTAATGTTTAAACTTCAATTATTCTATGTATTTGTTGAATAATTAACGTTAAAAACTTCACAGAATTGTGTGATTTTTAAGAATTAACTTGCCCTAAGAACCATGAAAATTAGATATATACTTGATTTAAAGGAGATTATGTCAAAGTAAGGGATAAATCAAATTTTAACAATAATAGAAGTAGTAGGGCTAACTGATGGCTTTCATTAGGCTATTAATACAGCGCACCGGTGTAACATTGACAGGTAAGGTAGGTTGCTGCAAATCTATTTGCTTGCCACCTACTATAATTTTTTCCGACGAGAAGTTATTAGATAATTGATTAATGTATTCCTGCAATGGCATCTCTACCGGTGGTATGCAAAAATAGGTAACCAGGTAATCGGGCTTAAAAGATTTGCGGATAAAACTAATATCATCAAACGGAAGTGAACCACCTAAATACGCCACATGATGATTATGTTGGCGAAGAATATATTCTGTAAATAATAGTACTAGCTCATGAGTTTCACCCTCAGGTAAAAACAGCGCAAATTTTTTAGTATGCTGGTTTCGTACAACATGCTGGCTTTCTATAGCGGCGCATATTTTTCTTCTTACCAGGTTTGATATAAAATGTTCCTGTGCAGGATATACCACACCGGTACTCCACAATACACCGGTGCGGGTCATAAGCGGGAAAACAAGCTCGCTAAAGGCTTTGGCAAAGCCGTGCTGTAAAATGGCACATGAAAGAGTTTTTTCAAAACGATCTTCATCAAAGTCAATCATTGAATGTATAAGCGCATCTAAAAGAATGTTCGGCTCAGCTTGTTGTTCGGCTAGTTTTTCAACTTCCTTACATAGTGTATTTGCATCAAGACTCACAATTTTTGAAATCCGCATGCCGCTGCGGTTGAGGGTGCTAATATTGAGTATTAACTTCAGTTGGTCATCGTTATAAAAACGGATATTAGTATCGGTACGGTCGGGTTTTAAAAAATCATACCGTTGTTCCCAAATGCGAAGCGTATGGGCTTTAACACCCGATAACGATTCAACTTCTTTTATAGAATACTGACTCATTCTTTATATATAAACTATTTTCTACATTCTTTTTTACAGAAAAGAACGGGGCAAAATTATTAACTCCTTTTTTTAATAAAACAATGATAAAAATAAAAAGTTTAAAACTTCTTCAGTTCATGGTATACCCGGTTTATAGGCAGGCCAACCACATTAAAGTAATCACCTTCAAATTTTTTAATGGCTATGGCGCCTATCCATTCCTGGCAGGCATACGAGCCAGCCTTATCAAATGGCTTAAAGCGATTGACATAAAATTCGGCCTCAGCCTGTGTTATTTCGTTAAAATAGACATTCGTAACTTCTGAAAATACAAGCTCCTTTTGTTTTGAAAGTATACAAACACCGGTAATTACCTCGTGCATTCGATTGCTTAATGTTAAAAGCATCGAAATGGCTTCTGCCGCGTCAAGTGGTTTCTCGTATACTTTTCCGCCCAGTATAACAACAGTATCGGCACCAATAACAATTTCATGGTCGGACAAACCAGGCAAAAAAGCTTTGGCTTTTTTTTGTGCAAGGTGTTGGGGTATTAATTCAATAGCTAATCCTACCGGATGTTCTTCGATTACATTTTTTGATTGTACCTCAAATTCGAAGCCGGCCATTTTCATTAACTCGTACCGGCGGCGCGATTTTGAGGCAAGAATAATTTTTCTATCCATTTATAGATTTGTTGTTTTGCTGAATAAGTAAAATGCGGGAATGGAAAATATACCCAGCAGCATAATAATTTTTAGAAACATACTTACCCGCGTGTAATCGCGGTTTTGTTTGGCGGTTAAAAGAAAAACAAGGGCAGCTAGTACAGGGGCTGCCACGCATATACCAAGATACAAAAACTCTTTTGTTGCTTTAACAACGTAAAAGCTTTGGATAAAATAAGCGAGGCCGGCGAGTAGTGCAAGTATAACCATTGCAGCAATTATTTTTGCTGCAACAGCGCCGAACTGCACAGCAATAGTATTGATATCATACTCGGCATCGCCTTCTTTATCTTCAAGGTCTTTAACTATTTCGCGCGCCAATGTGGCAAGAAAAGCAAAGCCTGCATAAAATTTCATTTGCCAAAGTAAAACATTGAAAGCGTAACCGGTGTTCTCGAAAATATTTTGAGCATGGATAGCATTTAAATAAACCGCATCGAAAATAACCGGCAATACGAAAACAAATGCCGCCAGTGCTGAAATGACTAAGTTTCCGGCAAGGGGTATTTTTTTTAGAAAAGCAGAATAGAGATAGAGTAGTAGTGCACAAATAACATATAGGTAGCCAATTTTGTAATTATCAATTGTCCAACCCAAATAAAAGCCCAATGCTATGCCGGAGAATACAAATGCGGCATGAATGTACAGCGCAGTATTTAAAGAAATGATGCCGGATGCGATGGGTCGTTCGGGTTTAAATTCTTTGTCTAATTCAAAATCGAAATAATCGTTAATGATGTTTCCGGCCGCGGCAATTAAAACTACCGATAGTGTAAATAATATAAATTCGATATGAGTGAAAGGAACTAGTGTGCTTGAAAGTATCCCCTTATGCACCGGAACAATGATAAGGTAGTAAAAAAAAGAAATGCTTATTGCAATGATTAAAATATTCCATATCCGGATAAGACGAAAGAAAGCTGTTACAATTTGCATGGGTTGACGATTGCTTTTTGGGAAAGGCTTATTTATTTGGCACTGTTAGATGAAATAATACTATCGGTTAATATGAGGTATATATTTTGTAGCCGGGCATCATTGCCTAATAGCTGCACGTGCTTTTCAATAATCTGAAAATCTTTTCTGGCAGCCGGGCCTGTTTGAATTTCGGCAGGTGAATGTTTTTCGAGGCTTTCAATAAACCTGAAGATAAGTGGCTTCAAAATATCAAGCTTCATTCCATGTTCATTCAAAATACTTTCGGAAATAGTAAATAAATGATTAGTGAAGTTATTGGCAAAAACTGCTGCTACATGCACCCATTGCCTTTGTTGTTCATCTATCTGATATACTTTTTGCGAAATTGATTGCGCTAGTTCCTCAAGTTTCTCAGATGTTTTGTCGTTGTTCCCTTCAATTAGTAGTGGCACATTTTTGAAATCTACTTTAGCAGATTTAGTAAGTGTTTGCAGAGGGTAAAAGATTCCAAAATTAGATGAGGAGTTTTCAAGCAGGTTTTTTGTTTTGGTGCCAGAAGTATGAGCTACAATTTTATCGCCAATTTCGAATCCTGCGGCAATTTCGGCAATAGCATCATCTTTTACCGCTACAATATATATATCAGCGCCGGTAAGAGTTTTTAAATCGGAAGTAAACGAGGCAGCTACGGTTTTGGCTAATTCTTTTCCCGCATCATCGCTACGATTGTAGATTTGTATGATTTGGTGCCCTGCTTTTTTAAGAACAAGGGCAAGCTGAGTTGCTACATTGCCTGCACCGAGAATTGAAACTTTCATGGGTGCTAAAATACAATTATTTTTATGGCCTTAACTTGCGCCTTAACCAGTCGTTGTACTTGATAATATTTTCGTTATCTAAGCTATTAGCGTCTGGTTTTAATTTAAGCAGGGCTTTGATTTTTTTCTGAATCTCTCCATCCTGCCTATAGTTAGCCGAGGCATTCATATCCTGAATTAATTGGATTACTGCAAAATCGCGTTTGAATTGTGGTTGTTTTAATAACGCGCTAAATGATTTTTTCATTTGTTCAATCCGGTAATCAAGTGTATCGGTATCGGCCGATTCAAAAGTAATGATAAGCTCACCTACTTCGGTTTTTAATTTAAATGATTTATCGGCGTTGGTATAGCCATCGCTTACATATAGGCGCACCAAGCTTTTAAGCGCTTCTTTATAACGTTGCATGTCGTACAGTAAGGCTGCCCGGTTCAGATAAATAAAAAAATCATAGTAAGTATTTTCTTTTCGACGCATTTCATATTCAAATTCATCAAGTGCTTTTAGTCCCTGTGGCGGATTAAGCGCTGCATAGTTCAATACCTGTAGGTTGTAATAGAAGAAAAGGTATTTTTCGTAATGCAATTTTCCGAAAGCGTGAATTTCTTCGCCCAGTAGAGCAGCATATTCCAACGACTCTTTGTACTTTTCGCTTTTATACAAGGCATTGGCGCAATAGGTAAGCATTTGCAATTTTAGCTCGTGGTTAGATTTGTCGAACCACTTCTCTTTTTCAAATTTCCGGTAGGTGTCTTTTACTAATTTTTCGAGAGCTATGTAATTGTGTTGTTGAAGAAATACCTGGCTAAGCGCACGGTAAATACGGCCTTCAAGATTTTTGCCGAAACTGGAGGTGGTTTGCTTTGAAATATCTTTAACCTTTAGCTGCAGCTTTTTAAGCAAGTCTTTATCTGATGAACCAAAATTCTGCGAAATTTTTAATTGGTAGGAGAGTGAAGCAAGAATATTATCCAGTTCGCGCAAATTGGTAACAATTACAGTATTATTTGCCCGCTTCTGTATATAAGCTGTGGGCTCTATTTCGACCAAATCAGCCGATAAGCGTATGAAATTTGCATATACAATATCCAGCAATTCATAATTTTCAATTGAAGCTGCCAGCCGCTCAGCTTTGCGTAAATAAAACAGGCACGGCTTAAAAAGATTGCGTGAATGGTAGATGTGAAACAGGTTAATAAACTGTAGCAGCTCATATAGTTCGTTTTTATGGGTATGAAGTAGGGATAGACTATCGCCAATATCTTCAATTAAACGGTTTTTAAGTCGGTAATAGTTATTCTTATTTTCTAAATCATATCCTAGCTTTTTATTAGCCTTATCCTCGCTAAACTTATTTCCGGATGAGCGGATATAATTGAATAACAACAAGTCTTTCCGCTGCTCATCTGTTGCATAGCCATAAAATAGCTTGAAATTTCTTACCTCTTCTTTGGTAAGCTTTTCTATTACTTGGTTTAGTATGTCCATGTATTCAGTTTTAATCTATAGGCAAAAATACTACTAAAATATACTTTTGGATGTGTAAGATAAAAGTAAAATTGTTCTATGTTTTATTTTTTGTTTCCTTAACTTTATTTTTAATTGGGTTTTGTTCGATTTAAAATATTTTATACACGTGTGGGGTTTACAGCAGTTGTTTAATTTGCTTCAGTTGATAATTTTATAAAAGTATGCTCATGAAATCTATCCGGTTCCTTTTATTGTTGAGTATTGTTTTTGTTGCTCTTGGAACAAGTGCTCAAGGTGTTTTGAGTATTGATCCCAATGATCTAAATTCTTCAGTATTGCCAGATACTGTTGCTTATGGAAGTAATTCAGGGAATATTTCTGTATGGGTACGTAATACCGACTCAGTTACTTTTACAGGGCAAATATCAATTCATTACACTATTGATTATAGCACCACAGATACCGTTTATACTACTTCAGACAGTGTTAGTGGTATCGGTTATTCGCAAGAGGCAGATACAATCCAGGCACATGACAGCATACAGAAAAATTTGCGTTTTTATTTTACAGGCCCCAAATTTACCCCTTCAATTGGCTTGCCATCGGGTGTGGTTATTTGGCCTGTAGCAAGCGGTGCTATTACACTTGATTCGGTAAGCAGGCTTATATACATTAAAGATACCACCTCAACAGGCATTCAAAATTCAGACGTAAAAAAGCTGAAGGTTTATATGGATGGGAATGAATTGCTAATAAAAAGTGATGCTGAAAATATGCCTACACGTGTAAGGATTTATGATGCTTTAGGCGATTTAATGTTGCAGCAAGACGCTTTACTTTCGGGCGTAATTTCAATGAACCAATATGCACAGGGTGTTTATTTTGCTGAAATTACTTTAACAGATAATTCTCGGTTAGTATATAAAGTGATTAAACAATAGTTGCTGTAGGTCAGAGATCAATTATTAGCTTAGGCAAAACCAGTTTTTGCGAATTATTTATTCTCTTCAATCCTTCGAATCATGCTTATTAAAGCACCAAGGAAGGTAATAATACCGCCTAGCCACACTAAATTGATATAAGGAAAAACTATTGCTTTCATAATTATAAAATCTGAGGCAGTTTCAGTTTCACGTACCGATAGTGTGACCTTTTTTGATTGAGGGTCTATTTTTTCGATATTAATAACAAGCCCAAGCTCTTTTACTTCGGCTGGTATATAGCTAATCGCATTATCGTGAGCAAGGTCAATTACAAAAACGGGTTGCACCGGGTAGCTTTTTTTGTCTAGGGTTTTTACCACTAGATCAATGCCAACAAGCATTTTACCGCTTTTGTCGAAGTTATTGGGTATTGTAGGTGTTGGGTTAAGAGACTGAACAATTATGTATGAATTTTTAGTGTAAAAGGAATCTTTTACACTTACGGTAACAATACTAACTGTGTCTTTAAGATGTGTATTATCCGGCACCGAGGAAACGTGTGTAAATACATCTTTGTTCCAATAGTGTTTGGTGTCAGGGTTAGCTAAAAGGCCCATTTTAGGGTTTAACTGCGCGTTGGGCATTAAGGTAAACTGTTCAAGCAACTTACCGGTGGTAGAATCTTTGCGCAGATAATTTACGAGATAGTAATGGTTGGGAGCTTCTTCTTTAGTTCCGGTATAGGTCACCTCGTAATTGCTCATTACAATCATCGAATCTTTAAGCAAAAGAATGTTTTCTAACTTCTCGTTCTGCTTAAACTCTTTTCCAAAATTAATGCCTTGCCGGTTGATTGAAATTACTTCTTTTTTGCCTTGCGAAATAAGTGCTCCAAGCAAAAATAGCCCGAAGCCGAAATGCGAAACTGCCCCACCGCCAAGTTTTAAATTACCTTTTGTTACGAAGAACAAATAACAAAGGTTGCCGAGCACTGCATAGATAGAAGCGACCAGAAACATAAACTGAGTGGAGATAAACGGAAACTTGATAAAAAGTTTGTTGGAGATACTTGTAAGGTCGATAAGGTGCTGTTCAGTGAAATCAATTTTCATGCTTAGGGCAATTGCAATTGCAAGCACAATAGAAATGAAAAATGAATAAACTCCCCATTTGGCACTTGCTGGCACCTTGCCTGACCGGTAGGCTAAATATTGAACCATGCCGGTAAAAACACCTGCAAGTATGCCAAGCATAATTTGTATTTTGTTGTAATGGCCTACCACATCTTCAGGTGGAGCAATTTTATCTTTTATCCAATGAAACTGGTCATGGAAAATCAGGTTCCATACCGGTATGGAGGTGGTGAAAACCATTTGAATAACGGAGAGTAAAAGCACCAATGAACCAATAAACATCCAAAACTCGCGGCTTTTTAAGTCTTCTTCCTTCTGTTGTGCCGGAATTTGTTTTTGAGCAACCCGAATGAAAAGCAGGATAAAGCCCAGCGCCATGAAAAATAATAAGTAAGAAAGCAGCTGCGGTTCTAATCCCTCATCGGTAAAGGCATGAACCGAAGTGTCACCTAACCTTCCGCTGCGGGTTAAGTAAGTTGAATACAAAACAAGCCCGAAAGCAAGAATGAAGAAAACGTAAATGCTTACCAGCGATTGTTTGGTGTACTTATACACTAACATCATATGCAAGCCAGCCACCACCATAAGCCAAGGCACAAAGCTCATATTCTCTACCGGGTCCCAAGCCCAGAAGCCGCCGAAACTTAGCGATTCATAGGCCCATGCACCGCCCATTAAAATACCGGTGCCTAATACGGCTACAGAAAACAGGGTCCAAGGCAAAGCGGGTTTTATCCATCCATCCCAATCTTTTCTAAGCAGGCTGGCAATTACAAATGCAAATGGAAAAGTAACTGATGCAAAGCCACAAAACAGAACCGGTGGATGTATAGTCATCCAATAGTTTTGTAGTAGGGGGTTTAATCCGTTACCATCTTTAATAAATTCTAAATAATTGAAACGTTGAAAAATGGGAGCATTGGCCATTTCGTTTCTCAATAAAGTAAATGGGCTGCTGCCCATGTGATAGTGGCCAATATATATGCCTAATACCATTGAGCCTAAAAAAACCTGTGTAAGAGAAACAATGCCCATTACCCGGTTTTCATAGTTTTTTAAAACCATTATGCCTACACAACCTTGCACTACCAGCCAGAATTGCCATAGCAAAAAGCTGCCTTCCTGGCCTTCCCAAAAACTGGAAATGATGTATTTAAGTGGCAGGGTAGTAGAGGAGTGGCGCCATGCGTAATGATACTCGAACATGTGATTCAGTATCATAATAAAGAGAAGAACGAAAATGCCAAATACTGCAGTGCCGTGCGAAATGAAAGAGATGCGGGCCAATTTCTTCCAAGATTTCTCTTTGCCTTCATCCGTCGAAAACTCGGCTGCGAAATAGGATATGAAAGCTAGTAACGAGGCAGCAAAACTGAACGCAATAAAGAAATGCCCCAAATGCCCCAGCCAAAGCTTTTCGTTTAAAAAGCCATTAGACCCAAAGCGCTCAGAAAAGAAGTTTAACATGAACCTGTATGATTTGTAATTACGACGAGATGTAAAAGTGAAAGATTTTTGGAGAATTATGGCTATTAAGAAAATTGTTTGTTACTTATTTTCCGTTTTTCTTAATTATGTTTCAATCTTTTAAGATCCAGCTTTTACACTTACTGTTGTTTCCTTCAGTGTAATCTCATCATTCACATATTTTGAAGGGCATTTCATTGATATTTCGGCAGCGGCGAAAATTTTGCCACTCATTTTACCTTTTATAACCAATTGCTCGCTTCTTTCAAAATCCTGGGGTTTCGAGCCTTTATACTCCACTTCCTGCTCGTTTCCTTCTTTATCTACCATGGTAAACGAGAAAAAATTAGGGTCTTTTTGAGGGTCGTAATTCATTTGTTTGTCTTTTGCTAAGTAGCCAACCACGTTTACCGATTTACCTTCTTTTTGCCTAGCTTGAATAAAGTTAGCATAAGTAGTATAGTCCCCTGTCATGGCAAGGATAACCCCTACACATACTGCGGCAAGTAATAAAATGATAATATGGAGTTTTTTCATACCCTTAATTGCCTGCAAAGTTAAGGCAAAACAGGCTAAAAAGGAGGGTTAATGATAAAAATCATTTTTTTACAAAAACTTGCCTATATTACTACGGGTAAATTTTTTATAACCAAAACTCAACGATTATGAAAATTTTAAAAAACATCGGTTTAGCTCTGGCAATTATTCTTGTTATAGCTGCCATTGGCATATATTTTATGCCTAAAGAGTATAAAGTAGCAAACAGTATAGAAATTAACAAGCCTGTGGACGTAGTTTATGCTCAATTAAACGACTTCAGCAAATGGGGGGCATGGGACCGATGGAAGGAAATGGACCCAGCTTCAAAAGCTACTTTTGAAGGTTCGCCCGGTATGAAAGGCCATAAGATGAGTTGGCAGGGCGAAAAAACAGGAGAAGGGAGTATGACCCTGGATTGGGCTGAACCAAATAAAACTATTTCGAGCGAACTAAACTTTGTAAAACCTTTTAAAGCTGAAGCCAAAGACATCTGGCAATTGGAAGCAATGGGGGATAAAACCAAAGTTACCTGGATTAATTCAGGCGGTTTAAAATACCCTTTTGGAAGATTGTTTGGTTTATCGGTTGATAAAATGATGGACAAGCAACATACAAAGGGGTTAAACAACCTTAAAAAATACTGCGAATCATTGCCTGCTGCACCACAGCAAATGGCCTCAAGCGATTCGGTTTCTACTGGTGGCGACAAGTCGATGTAGGATTAGGATATTTGCTTGATGGTTTAGAATCATTAAGGCACATTTTTCAAAGGAAACCACTGCTATTAAACGGTGGTTTCTTTTTTTACACCACTAACCATTCTATCTTTTCCACTTAAATCTTTTCTTATTTCAATATTTGAATAGCCTGTGCTTTTAAGTAATTCAACAACGCCTTGTGCACTGTTGGCATGTGTTTCAAAAAATAGTTTGCCACCTGTTTTTAAAACGGGTAAAGACTTTATAGCTATTTCTCTGTAAAAAGCCAAATCATCTTCAACCGGTGCGAATAAGGCTAAGTGTGGTTCAAAGTCAGATACATGTTTTGCCAGCGAATCTTTTTCGGTGTGGCTTATATAAGGCGGGTTGCTTACTATCACATCATAAGGGCCACCGGTAATGGATTGTTGAAGAATATTAAGTTTGGTGAATTTTACTTTTGCGCTGTTGGATTGGCTATTTTCTGTCGCAACTTTTAGCGCTTCGTCGCTTACATCAATTGCTTCAACGTAAGATGATGGTACGTTTTTGGCCAAGGCTATGGCAATACAGCCTGTGCCCGTACCAATGTCGAGAATACTAACTTCTTTTTGGCCTTTGTATTCTGAAATAATCCAATCCACTAACTCCTCTGTTTCGGGGCGGGGAATTAAAACACTTTCATTTACCTTAAACTTTAGTCCGAAGAAATAAGCTTCGCCTAAAACATACTGAACCGGCTCGTGTTTTAATAAACGAAGTAGCATGTTGCTTAAATGTTGTTGTTGCGAATGAGTGATTAACCTGAAGCGCTCTAACGCAAGTTGAATGGGGTCTATCTCAAGTTCTTTTTCGAAAACCAATTTTGTAATAGCATTAGCTTCTTTACTATCATAAATAGTTGAAAGTTGCTCGCGGTATATTTTCTGCAGTTCAGCGATAGACATAAATCAAAAATAAAAAATAACCTTACCCCGCTTCTCGTGTAGATGAAGCTATTGCCCTCTTCTTCGGCGAGGGACAGGGTCAGGGTTGCATAAGAAATCATGGTTGACAGTTGACACTTTAAAAATATAAGCATTGATAATCAACATGTTACTTTGTCAAAGTGTCAACCGTTGTCAACCATCTCTGCACTTTAGGCAGTGTGTTTATTATTCCATTTATTGAATAATCCTAAACCATCGGTTTTACAACAGTTCAGAGACACTAACTACAAATTTAATAAAATTAGCTAAATTTTATCAATTTATTTTTTATGATATTTTTCAGATTTACCGGTGCTGCATCTGCTCTTTCACAATGTTTCTGTTGAATAAAAATTAAAATTTAAATACCTTCGTTTTATATGACTGTTGATGAAACATATATGCAACGTTGTTTAGACCTTGCAATTAAAGGGCTGGGCAATGTAGCGCCTAACCCAATGGTTGGCTGTGTTATTGTGCACGAAGGCAAAATAATAGGCGAGGGGTTTCATCAGCAATATGGGCAGGCCCATGCCGAAGTTAATGCCGTTAACTCAGTTCAGCCTGAATTGAAACACCTTCTTAGTTCTTCAACGCTGTATGTCAATCTTGAGCCTTGCTCGCACTTTGGGAAAACGCCGCCATGCGCCGATATGATTATTGCCAACAAAATTCCACATGTTGTTATTGGAAGTAATGACCCTAACCCGAAAGTAAGCGGAAACGGAATTAAGAAATTAAAAGATGCGGGTGTTGAAGTAATTAGTGGCGTATTAAAAACAGAATCGGATTTTTTGAACCGGTGTTTTATTACTTATCACACCAAACACCGGCCCTATATTATTTTAAAATGGGCACAGTCTGATGATGGATTTATGTCACCGGCTGAGCCTAAGCAGCTTTGGTTGACTAACGATTCATCGAGAAAATTAACGCACCAGTGGCGAAGCGAAGAACAGGCAATTATGGTTGGTAAACGAACTGTTGAAATTGATAACCCCGCACTTACTGTTCGGCTTGTGAAAGGAAAAAATCCGGTAAGGCTTGTTATTGACCGCGAACTATCGCTTAAAATTACCAACCGGATATTTAAAGAAAAAGGACAGCTTTTTTTGTATAATGAAATTGACCATTCGGATGATGAGAAGCTTAGCTTGGTGCAATTAAATTTTGAACAAGATGTATTGCCGCAAATTATGGAACATCTTTTTGCGAAAGAGATTCAATCGTTAATAGTTGAGGGCGGGCTGTATACTTTACAGCAATTTATTGACAGTAATTTATGGGATGAGGCGCGAATTTTTACAACCGCACACATTCTGGGTGAAGGAAAAAAATCTCCCGAACTAAACGGAAAGATTATTAGCGACGAGATGATTGAAGGGGATAAGCTGAGGGTAATGATGAATGAGCGTATCAACTCAAATTAAACTCACCAATAATTTGGTTTACCCATTCGGCACAACGTTCCTCAGTAAGTTCATCCTGATTGTCGGTGTCAATACATAAACCAATAAACTGATCACCTCGTTGCGCTTTCGAAAAATCATGCTCGTATCCTTTCACCGGCCACATACCGGTAAGCTGGGCACCGTTTTTTTCAACAATTTCGCCAAACAAACCCAGTGCATCGCAAAAATATGATGCATAACCATATTGGTCGCCAAGGCCGAAGAAGGCAACTTTTTTACCGGTAAAGTCAATCTGTGTCATTTCGGTAATAAACTCCTCCCAATCACCTTGTAGTTCGCCATCATACCAGGTAGGCATACCCAATATAAGCAGGTTATACTGGGCCATATCTTCTTTCTTCTTCCTGAATATTTCAAGCAGGTCAACACTGCCTGCGCCTAATTTTTCTTCCAGTAATTCTTTAATCCTTTTCGAAACACGTTCGGTATTTCCGGTATCGGTACCATAAAACAAACCGATTTTACTCATCTTACTTTTATTTTTCTCTGCTTACTTATTTAATCTTTTAGAGCTACGTTCTTTTTTGCCTTTTTAGGTTTGCTTTTTTCTTTTTTAACCGGTGCTTTCGCCTTTAGTTGGTCAAACTTATCCGATTGCATTACCTCAAGTGCTTTTGCAAAAACGTTATTAATTGTTGAGTTAATAACCCGGTAATACATACCGGTATCAAACAAATTCCGGCCAATCATGGCTTTCAGTCTTGCTTTAATTACCTTTTCAGAGGTTTTATAATCTTTCGAAAAATTACCGGTCGAGTCGTTTTTAACTGCATCAAAATATTCGTTGAATGTTTTAGGCTTAGTATTTTCTTTTAATAGAATAGCACTATCAACCACCGCTGCGGCAAAGTATTGCTCCATTATTTTATCATCCACTTCAAAGTTGAAATAAAACGAATCGGCAGCAGGGTAAAGTTTATTCAACATCTGCCTGTTTCCATCAACATACTCAAGGCTGAATTTATTTTCAATTCCTTTTCTTACCAGTTGTTTAAAAAGGTGAGAATTCGTAGAGGTATCGTACGGAACAAAAAAATCGGGCATAACGCCGCCCCCGCCGTATACATCTCTTTTGTTTTTGGTGTGAAAGCGCAACGAGTCAACAAATTTGAACGTATCAGTACCAAATAATTCGCCCGATTCGTAACGCTTTTTTTCTTCTTCGTTATAATCTTTATTACCGGTGCCGTATGGCTTTTGAATGCAGCGGCCACTTGGTGTATAGTAATGCGCAGTAGTTAATCTTAATTCCGAACCATCATTAAGCGTAAAAGGTTTTTGAACCAGTCCTTTACCAAAAGTTCTACGCCCAACTAAAAGCCCTCTGTCGTTATCCTGTATACAACCTGAAAGAATTTCGGAAGAAGACGCAGAACCTTCGTCTATCATCACCACTACTTTTCCTTCCTTAAACATTCCGTGCCCGTTCGAGTAATACGTTTGTTTAAGCGAGTGTAATCCTTCGGTATAAACAATCAATTGGTTATCGGGCAAAAACTGGTTACACATATCGGTAACCGTATAAAGGTAACCGCCGGGGTTGCCCTGCAGGTCAATAATAAGGTCGGTCATGCCTTGTGCCCGTAATTTTTCAACCGCCTGTGTAAATTCAAGCATGCTATTAGCGCCGAATCTTTCCAGTCTTATGTAGCCAATGCCGGGTGCGGCAATATAATTTGCAGTAATACTATAAATAGGAATTTTATCGCGGGTAATGGTAAAGTCAACCAAGTTGCGTTCGCCTTTGCGCATCATGCTCACCTTTACTTTAGTGCCCTTAGGCCCTCTAAGTTTTTTTACCACACCATCGGTTTTTATTTGGACACCTGCCATAATGGTATCATTCACCTTAATGATTTTGTCACCGGCCATCAAACCAACCTTTTCCGATGGGCCGCTTGGTATTACTTCAAGCACCATTACCGTATCTTTTAGTATCTGGAAGGTAATTCCAATGCCTTCAAAATTTCCTACCAGGGGTTCGTCATGGCGCTTTACATCTTTGGCGGGGATGTATGATGAGTGTGGGTCCAAATCCTCTAATGCCTTTTGTATAGCGTCTTCCACTATTTTTTCTTCATTTACCGTGTCGGCATAATAGTTCTTCACCAAATTCATTATCTCAGGAAGCTTATCTGCTTCGTTATGCGTCTTTTTTGTTTCAGACACTTGAGCATAGGATATATGAATACTACTTAGTAAAACGATTACAAAACTGTATTTGAGTATTTTTTTCATTCTTAATTTATTCTGGATTCGAAGTTTATACTGGGCGAAAATAACAAAATTGAGGGCTCTCTTTAATTTGCAGACCGTGGCTTCACTTTCTTTCACATTAAGGGCTTAAACCCACTAAGCTTCTGGATAAAGATGGGAAGGATTAAAATGATGTTATTTATTCTTTTTTGAATTGGTAAATTCGCGTAGGTTTGAAGCATAAATTACAGAAACGTAAAAATGGAGTACAAGTTCGCAGAAATAGAAGAAAAGTGGAAAAAATATTGGGTTGAAAAGCAGGTATATAAGATAACCGAAGACACAAGTAAGCCTAAATATTACGTATTGGATATGTTCCCTTACCCAAGTGGGGCGGGCCTGCATGTGGGCCATCCGCTGGGTTATGTGGCATCGGATATATATGCCCGCTACAAGCGTTTAAAGGGATTTAATGTGCTTCACCCGATGGGTTTTGATGCTTTTGGCTTGCCTGCTGAGCAATATGCTATTGAGACCGGAACACACCCCGCTGAAACTACAGCTAAGGCCGTGAAGCGTTACCGTGAGCAATTTGATAAAATAGGTTTTAGTTTTGATTGGAGCCGTAGCGTAAATACTACCGACCCTGGGTATTACAAATGGACCCAGTGGATTTTTTTGAAGTTGTTTAATAGTTGGTATAACCGCGAAAAGAATAAGGCAGAACCGATTGAGGCTTTGATACAACATTTTGAAAAGAATGGAAGTGCTGGCATAGCGCCTTCTGCTTTAGAGCGGATTGGAAAGGAGTTTAGTGCGAATGATTGGAACGTCTTCAGTAAATCTGAAAAGCAAAATATATTAATGCATTACCGGTTGGCGTATTTATCGTATGCCGAGGTAAACTGGTGTGCTGCTTTGGGTACAGTGCTGGCAAACGATGAAGTTAAAGATGGTAAAAGTGAACGAGGAGGCCATCCGGTTGAACGCCGTAAAATGCGCCAGTGGTTTTTGCGCATCACTGAATTTTCTGACCGGTTATTGGAAGGCTTGGAGCGTCTTGACTGGAGTGAAGCCATGAAGGATATGCAGAGGAACTGGATAGGTAGGAGTGAGGGTGCATCGGTTAAATTTAAGTTGCGCGAGGGAGAGCTTGAAGTTTTCACCACCCGCCCTGATACTATTTTTGGTGCAACCTTTATGGTTATAGCGCCTGAGCATGAACTGATTTCGCAATTAGTTACTACTGAACAAAAAGCTGAAGTTGAAAAATATATTGGCTACGTTAAAAGCCGGACGGATGTTGAGCGCCAGCAAGAGAAAAAAGTGACCGGGGTGTTTACCGGTTCGTATGCTGTTAATCCGTTTACCGGAAAAGATATACCGGTATGGATTGCAGAATACGTTTTAAGCGGTTACGGCACTGGTGCTATTATGGCCGTGCCTGCCGATGACGAACGCGACCACAAGTTTGCGGAAAAGTTTGGTTTGCCAATTATCGACATTATTGATAAAAGCATGTACCCCGGTGCTACTATTGAAGATAAGCTGGGTAAAATGATTAACTCCGATTTCTTAAATGGCATGGAAGTGAAAGATGCCATTAAAGCCGTGCTTGATGAAATTGAAAAACGTGGCATAGGTAAACGCAAAGTAAATTACAAACAACGCGATGCCGGTTTCAGCCGCCAGCGTTATTGGGGCGAGCCGTTCCCTATAAAGTACGAAATAATTGGTAAGCCTGATGCACACTTAAAGGGTGATGGAGAGAGCGATGATATTCCAACCGGTTTAAATGAATCTGATTTGCCGCTTATTCTTCCAAACGTATCAACCTATAAACCTACCGGCGATGGGCAATCGCCTTTAGCTAATAGTAGCGATTGGGTAGCACAAAATTACGAAACCGATACTATGCCCGGTTATGCTGGTAGCAGTTGGTATTTTTTGCGCTACATGGATGCTGACAACGATAAAGAGTTTGCATCGAAACAAAAAATGGATTATTGGAAAAATGCCGATATATACTTTGGCGGCGCTGAACATGCAGTAGGCCACTTGCTATATGCCCGCATGTGGAATAAGTTTTTGTTCGACTTAGGGCTTGTGCCGATGGATGAGCCATTTCAGAAATTGGTGAACCAGGGGATGATACAGGGGAGAAGTAGCATAATATATAGGCATAAAGAAACTAACGAATTTGTGTCGTTTAATTTAGTGCAACAAAATGAAGAAGATAAATATCAAAAACTGCATGCCAATATTGCATTTGTTAAAGACGATATACTGGATATAGATAAATTTAAAGAATGGAGAGAGGATTACCGCAATGCCAAATTTGTTACCGGTAAAGACGGAAACTTTGTATGCGGACATGAAGTTGAAAAAATGTCAAAGTCAAAATACAATGTTGTAACGCCCGATGATGTAATAGCAAAATACGGTGCTGATTGTTTCCGCATGTTCGAAATGTTTTTAGGGCCTATTGAGCAAAGTAAGCCTTGGGATGATAAAGGAATTAGCGGAGTATATAATTTCCTCCGCAAATTCTGGCGGATGTTTTATGATGATAAAGGCAACTGGAGGGTAACAGATGAAGCACCAACCGATGCTGAGTTTAAGATATTGCATAAAACGATTAAGAAAGTAGGAGAGGATATTGAAAGGCTGAATTTTAATACCTGCATTTCATCGTTTATGATTGCTACTAACGAGTTGAATGCATTGAATAGTAATAAGCGAAAAATTCTTGAGCCGTTATTAATTGCACTTGCACCTTTTGCACCTTTTGTTGCCGAAGAATTGTGGGAGAAATTGGGCTATGCTGGTAGTATTCACCAGGCCACTTATCCAAAAGTAGAAGAGAAGTATTTAGTAGAAAGCACGCATGAATATCCGGTATCGGTTAATGGTAAATTGCGTGCGCAAATTCAACTTCCTTTAGATATGCCGCAAGATGAAGTGCAAAAATTAGTAATGGAATTGGAAAATGTAAAAAAATGGACCAACGGCAATGCGCCTAAAAAATTCATTTTTGTGAAGGGTAAGATTGTTAATGTGGTGGTGTAATAATTTCAAGTTTCGGATTTAGGGTTTTTGAATCAACGTTTATGAAATATTTTGCAGTTCTCTTTTCCTTATTATTTTTTTTATCCATCGGAGCACAGAATACATCATACTATCCCCAGCCGATAGGTTTTGTGAGCGATTTTGAAAAGGATTTTTCGCCTGATGATGTTAAGGCGCTTAACCTGATGGTAAAGCAGTTGCTTGTAAAAACAATGGAGCGAGATTCGCTGAAGGGAATAGAAATTGCACTTGTTACCGTTACCGACAGTATGTTTGGAAATACCAAAGAAATGAGTGATTACGCCCAAGCTTTAGCCGATAAATGGGGTGTAGGTTCAAAGCCATATCATCGTGGTATTGTTATTGCATACGGGCAAAAAATACGGAAAGTTGCCATTGTTGCCGGAACAGGTCTCGATAAAATTCTTCCTCCTGTAGCTTGCAAAGATATAGTTAATCAAAAAATGAGTGCAGAATTCAAAAAGGGCGACCCTTACCAGGCTTTGGTAGCTGCGGTAGACGGCATTGCGCAATACCTGGGTATTTCGCTGAAATAGGCCCCAATACGCAGCAACACCCTGCAACCTTGTATAATTAAGTATCAATAAGCACATTTTCTTCTGTGTTTGGCCGGAAAAACTACCGGTTTGCTGGTCCAGATTCCTACATCAAAATAAGGTATCACTAAGTGTGAAACTTGTATCGAACAAGATACCCCATGCATTTGCAAATATCCCGCAACCATTGTAACCGGAGGGCGTATATCGCTATATAAGAAGTGAACGGACATCACCCACCCACCTCACTTTAATTACCGCAATTGTTTATTAAAAGAAAATTGCATTAAAAAAAATATTATGAGAGTTTCTATTTTTACTCTTCTCTTTTTAACGTTAGCTACGGGTGTTTTTGCTTCGCAAAACAAAAAAACGCTGAAACTTAGGTTGCAGTCGCAAACCGGTAATCTTGACGATGCCACAATTTATTTCGATGATGGAATATCTCCTTCATATAGTCCGCTGCAAGATGCGAAGATGATATTTAGCAACGTGCCCGGGGTGCCTGAAATTTATTCATTTACTACAGATAAAACACCTTGCTCCATTAATGGTGCCGGCACACTTTCGTCTACAGCTGTAGTTTCGTTGGGTTACCGTGTTAACGCTGATGGTCTTTATAATATGTCCGCTATTCAGTTTGATAATTTCAACCCTACTTCTATTGTAACTTTGGAAGATAGAAAGCTAGGGGTGTTTATAGACCTTCGGCAAAGCTTTTATCAGGTTCAACTTACCAGTAACGATACTACATTTGGAAGATTTTTTATCCATGTTTCATTTCCGGTTTTGTATAGTTCTACTCCCTCTAATTGTGCTAATAATGGAGGTACAATTAATTTAACAACCGACTCGACTATAGTTTGGGCCAGTTGCCAATTGTATAACGATTCGAATCAATTAATTGCAGTTGATAGTAATGTTAATGGAACCATTAAATTTAAAAACCTTGCTGCCGGTAATTATTATACACTATTTACCTATAACCAATATACAGCAGTTCAAAATTTTCATCTAGGCGGCAACTATGTAGTAGCTAGTATTGGAATTCCCCAGCAACCTATTTTTACTTTAGAGAACGTAACATTTAATGGAATTTGTACAAATGCAAATCACTATTCATGGGATTTTGGCGATGGCACTTTGATAGAAGGAGTTGCTAACCCCGATCAAACATACTATATGCCCGGTACGTATACCGTAAATTATATTTGCTCGAACGATTTAGGTTGTTCTGCAACCGCTCAGGCTACTGTGGTAGTTGTGCTGGCTACCGGTATTAATAATGCCACCAGAAAGGATATCAGCATTACTAATCTTGGTCAAAACGTTATTGTGAACATGAATGATCAGGCGAACAAAGATACCAGAATGCAAATTTTCAATCTTTTGGGGCAGGATATATATTCGCAGCCTATAACCGAGCAAAAACAGGTTGTTAATGTTGATGGGCAAACACCCGGTTACTACATTGTATCGGTTACCAACGGGGGCAAAGTAAGCAGTAAAAGGATATTTATCTCGAAATAATACTTTAGATACTCTCTAAATCGGGCTCCCCTGGGAAAGGGGGGCTTTTTTTATGTAATTGCGCGCAAACTATTTAGCCATTAGATTTGTACATAAATTGTAACTGCTTAATTTTTTACTATGGCTACACACCAAACCGAATTAAAATGGATTAGCGATGAGAAATTCGATGTAATGCAAGACAATAAGATTATTCGTGTTGACGGAGACCCAAATGAAGCGACTTCAACTGGAGTAAGGCCGAAAGCACTTATTCTTTCCTCAATAGCTGGCTGTACTGCAATTGATGTAGTAGAATTGTTGACTAAAATGAGGGTACGTTTTTCAGATTTCTCTATCACGGTTACCGGCGAGTTAACCGAGGAGCATCCAAGAACTTACCATACAGTAAACCTTACTTACTTTATAAAACTAGAGCAGGCAGCAGAAAATGATAAGATGGAAAAGGCGGTTAAGCTTTCGCAGGAAAAATATTGTGGGGTAAGCGCTATGGTGCGCAAATTTGCCGTTATAAACTCAAAAATAGAGTATTTATAAATTTTACTAATAAGATGTACTAATTACTTTATTTTGCGCAGCATTGATTTTTACCTGAACTAAAAATATTATTATGTATTCAAACATATTACTTACTCATAAAATTGTTGTTACACTTTTCCTGCTGCAATATTTAATAAAGTTTGTGTTGCTTGTTGCCAACAAAAAAGAAGCGTTGGCTAAGTACACTAAAGCAACCCGTATTGCTGAAATGATTATTAGCGTGGCGTTTTTGGTAACCGGAATATGGATGCTTGTTAACTGGGCGCCTATAAGCACACTTATAATGATTAAGTTGGTATGTGTCTTCGTATCAATTCCGGTTGCAATTATCGGATTTAAGAAAGGCAGCAAACCCCTGGCTGCATTGGCGCTTGTATTAATTTTTGCATCGTATGGATTGGCCGAGGTAAATAAAAAGAAAAAGGCCGGTGGTAAAGTTGATACCTCAACAAGTGCCGACCCAATTACTACCGGTAAACTGGTTTACCAAAATAGTTGTATTAATTGCCACGGTGCCGATGGGAAATTGGGCGGAAGCGGCGCTAAAGATTTATCGGTAACGGTGCTTACAATCGACCAACAGAGGGAAATAATAAGAAACGGAAAAAGTGCTATGCCCGGTAACAAGGATATAACTGATGAGCAAGTACGTGCTGTAATTCTATATGTGGGTACTTTCAGGCATTAATATTTTTTGTTGCGGAAAATTGAGAACAGCATACGTATACCAAGAATATTAGTAAGGATAAAACCAAGCCCACCGGGAACAGATATATCTTTATACCGAGGAGGGAAGTTGACAGCTATAAGAATAGCAGATGCCATTAATATGGAGCCTATAATAAATCCACCGGTTATGCGGTTGCTTGCTAAGTCAATTTTATGAGTCAAATCGCTTAAGCCTTCATGTTCAACCGATATTTTTAATTCCCCCTTTTTTACCTTGCCGATAATTTCGCGTAGGTCGCGGGGCAAATTTTCTATTAATGATAAAGCATCTTTTGCAGAACCCAATAATCGTTTTAAAATATTCAATGGGCTGAATGCATCGGATAATGTTTTATTAATGTGCGGCTCTAACTCGCTAATAATGTTTAAACTCGGATCAAGCCGGTGACCTACGCCCTCAATAGTTATTAAGCATTTTGAAAGCAGAAAATAATCGGCAGGCATGCGTATGTTATACTTATTTACAAAATTGAGCAGGCTATTAAAAAGCTCTGACATGTTAACCTGCTCAGGTGGGAGTGAATGGTAATCGTTGATTAAATCGTCAATTTCATATTCAAAGGTTTTGTTGCCCTCAAATTGCTGGCTTACAGCTATGTTTTTCAGTCCCCATATTAAACTCTTGGAATCTTTTGCTGTAACGCCATAAACAATGTCGGCAAAAAACTCAACGTCAGATTTAAGCACCGTTCCCATCATCCCAAAATCGATAAAGCATATTTTGTTGTTAGGCATTGCAAATAAATTGCCTGGGTGTGGGTCGGCATGAAAAAATCCGAATTCGAAAATTTGTTGAAACAAGGAGAACATTCCGTTTTTAGCTAACTCGTGTTGATTAACCCCAATTCTTGCCAAGCCGGCTTTGTCATATGGGTGTACACCATCAACAAATTCCATAGTAAGTAACCTTTTTGTTGTGTATTGCGGGTAATATTTGGGAACAAAAACAATGTCGCTATTTTCGAAATTTACTGCAAAGCGCTGAAGGTTGTATCCTTCGTGCATTAAATCAAGTTCCTTATGTATAGCAGTTTCAAAAGAACGAATCATGCCTAGCGGATCTAGCTGCTCCATAATATGGCGTGCAACCATTTTGCCGGCTATGTATTTCATTATCTCTATGTCTAACTCAATTTTTTCGAGTATATCAGGCCTTCGAACTTTTAAAACTACTTTGCTTCCATCTTTAAGTTGGGCAAAATGCACCTGCGCAATTGATGCACTAGCAAAGGGAATTTCATCAAACCGCATGAATAGGTCTTCAATTTTCTTGCCGGTCTCTTCCTCAATGATTTTTCTGGCCTCAATGCCAGGAAACTGGGGGACATGGGTTTGTAGTTTTTCGAATTCAGCGACCAGCTCCACTGGTATTATATCGGGCCGGTTGCTTAAAATTTGTGCAAACTTAATATAAGTAGTGCCCAGTTCCTCAACTGCAAGCCGCATGCGTTCCCACTTACTTTGCTCGTGAATTTTTTCGACTAAGTTTTTGGATAAAAAGGCCTCAACAATTCGTGCTTTTAGCGAAACACCGGCATCAGATAACATATCCTCAAAGCCGTATTTAACCAGAATATTTATTATCTGACGATAGCGCCGTAAAATCTTAAAGTTTAAAAGCATTGCCATAGTCAATCATTTTCACAAAATCGGTTGTTGCTGTATTATGATATGAAAATAGCATTTGATTTTGATACCTGTGATATGAGTAATATTTACATGACTTTAGAGAGAAAGTGATTAAACTCATAACGTGTTGTGGCTATACTTTTGGATAAATCAATCATTTGGTCGAAGATTTTATCGCTACCTATTTTTATCTGTTCGTTGATATGGCTAGGCTTGCCGATAGCTGTTTTTTCAATATGTTCTTCACGCTTTTTTGTTTCGTGTTTAAGAATGTCAATCTGTTCTTTTAACATAATGAACTTGTTTTGAAAATGCTCTACCATAGTCATCGTTTCCTGTCCATTGTTTTTCCGGCTAACTTCTCCTAATCTGTTGCTTAGTATTTTTAATTCTTCAGCATAAAATTCTAACTCCCTTGTCCAGTCTAATGCCTGATGGTGTAATGAGCTTAATGTTGCTTTCATGATATGGATTTTAAGTAAATGGTGTATAAAATGCTGCTACAAATATCAACCGGTGCGGAAACATTGCTTGTGATTTAAATTATACGGAAACATGATATTTATCAGCATGGGCTAATAATTGCCTTTATGGTTTCTTTAAAATATCATTTAAAAGCTGTTGAAATTGTGTGGGTTATGCGAATGCTTAATAAAATTATACATGACATGTTATACCAATCTAATCTGTTTAACGTTTTAAATTAAAAGAAAAATCTTGAACAGCAAACAAGGTTTTATTTACTTTTATTAATATAATTATAATATGTTAGCTATGAGAAAGTTATTGTTGTCACTCGTTGCATTTTTACTCCTTTTATCATCTTGCGAGGTTGAAGTAAGGGATGGATATACATATCACCACCCACATGGGTGGGAACATCACCATTATCCACATCACCATGAGGTTTATGACCATGGTTACCACCATGATGCACATGGAGATGAGATAATAATACACCCGTAGGCATTTGAAAAATGTTAACGGATTGTATAAGAGATTGGGATGGGATTAAAATTCATTATCAATTTTCAAATTGGTAACCTTTCCTTTTTTCCAGGCAGTAAAATCTCTGGTGTAATTCTTTTTATTGCCTGAAGTTAATTCGGGAGCATCCAACGTGCTTAAGTTCGGTTTACCTGCATTAACCCATGCAGTATACCAAAAATCGGCAGTGGCTGATATGGATAAGCGTATTTGCTCTTCAATCATACCATTTAACGCTTCGTGAAATTTACGAGCGTATTCATCGGTATGAATGGGCTGGTTGAATTTGTTTTTCAAAATAACACCATTGCTATCTAACTGGTACATTTGCTCGGGTTTATAATTTGCCCGTAGCCTTTTTTCGATAAGCAGTACAGAGTCTGCCAATTGGTGTGTATGTTTAATAATGCGCCAGGTTTCTTTTGTTACGTCATCAATATATTTTGCATTGCCGGTATATAAGTTGTACTTATCACCGAACATTTCAGGGAGCTGAGCTTCCCAAAAAGCATGTATACCGGTTTGCCCGCTTAATTGCCCATCGTGATTGAGGTTGGTGTGCAGTGGCATATTTGCATCGCCGAGATAATGACCCAAATCGGACGCGAGAAGTAAAATTTCAGTTTTCCTTTTTTGTTTAAATGCAGTAGTTAGTTTAGCGGTCATTTCCTGTATATACCAAGGCAGACTACCATTTTTTTGAAGAAAACTATCTTTATAAGCTTCATAAGCTTCTTTAGGTGCTCGTGGTAGACTATCAACTGATTTATCGAAAGCCTCAATATCTATGTAATGGCGTGGGACTTCGGTTTTAAAGTTGTAAGTGTGTTTTCTGATATCAGGTACCCCTGATTCCTCAGTTATAAAATCTGCGTGATTGTAAAAAAATCTGCGCATTTCATCGGGTAGTGCAAATATGGCTGCTTTGTTAATATGCTGATGCCCCCAATACCCCCAAGAGCACAAAGTTAATACACCGGTGAGGAGTATTGTAGCATAAAATAATTTCCTGAATTTGTTTGACCAGTTTTTACTTTGTAGCATTTGTTAAAACATTTATTGTAGCTAATACGAAATAAGTAAAAACATTGAATTAGTGTGCTACTATAAATTTGCCTGCTTTAAAAATTTTTGCCATTTTGTGTTAAGAAGTAATTGTAGATACCGTTTGCAAAAGCAGAGGTGTTTGCCTCATTTAATTCGCTTTCTAATTTTAGAAAGCGAATTAGTTTGCCCCAGTATATCTACAATTGATAATTCGAAAATAGCGGGATGGTGAATAATGAAACAAATAAGCCCCGATATAAATGTCGGGGCTTATTTGTTTACAACGATTGGTTATTCTTAGTGTTGTTAGTGATTTTAGTTATCACAAGGACGTGGGCCATATAGCGTCACTTCGCTGGTATCGCGCAAAGTTAATTGCGGAATGTTATTTTTATCGCCGGAATATACAGCGAGTACTGTACCATTGCCAGGAAGTACAATGCTATTAGCGAAATTGGCATATTTACTGGTGTAAATTACAGCAGTATCAGCAAGGCTACCTGAGCAAGACTCAAGTGCTATACCTGCTCCCGTTTTTGATGAATAATAGGGATGCGTAATTTCCCCCTTCTTAACTTGTACATTGTCTAGTTCAATTAATTCTGACTGCAGTGTATTGTCGTGTAATTGAGAAATTGAAACCACCTTAGGAACTACTGTTATGCCCCACTTGCCGGGAAATATATAACTGGCGATTAAGCTTGAAGCAATTCCCATAGGAGTATTTGTGTTATCCAAAGCACCTGCTATTTGATACAGGCCGTAATTATTTACCAATACAAGGCCTTTTAACTTAATAAATAATCTGCGGCCAATGGGATATTTCGAGAACAGGGAGCTTACATCCAACATAAGCATAATACCACCGGTTGAATCTTGTACCACCAGCTGCTTGTAGTAATTACCTGACTGGTCATCGCCTACTACAACAACTGAAACAACAAGGTCTTGTGTAATTGTTACTGTTTCATTAAGGTTAGGAGCAGATAGGGCCTTAACCGCGTTTACTGTAGTGTTTGCGGAGATGCCGGCAGGGTCAGTACCATTGCCCGGAGGTGAATCGGGATGTTCTTTTATACAGGACGATATGCCTATCAGAAAAACAAGCAATAATAAATTTAAAATGTATTTTTTCATATATTTATCTTTGTCAATTTTATTTTCTTGTATAGCTGAACTATTATTCTAAAACACTACTTTTTACTAATCGCAGGGGCGTGCGCCAAATAAGCTAATCTCGCTGGTATCACGCACGGTTAATTGTGGAATATTATAGTAATCGCTTAAATAAAGGGCTACAACACTTCCGTTACCACTTGGAACTACGCTATTTGCAAAGTTGGCATATTTACTGCTGTAAATTTCAGCAGTTTTGCCAGGAATTGCACAAGACTCAAGTGTTATACCTGCTCCATATTTTAATGAATAGTAGGGGTGTGTTAGGTTGGCTGAGATAACCTGGACATTATCTATTTCAATCAATTCCGCCTGTAGCGAATCGTTTGGCAATTTGGAAAGGGAAACTACTTTAGGCATAATAGTAATGCCCCATGCACCGGGAACAATGTAGCGGCCAAATAAGTCCGATGGGATACCCTGAGGAGTGTTCGTATTGTCAATATATGATGCTAGCGAATATATTCCGTAATTATTTACCAAAATCATGCCCTGTAACTTGACAAATAATCTGCGACCAACGGGGTACTGTGTGTAAATGTAAGTACCACCCAATAAAAGAATGATACCACCGGTTGAATCTTGTATGGCAAGTTGTTTATATAAATTGCCTGATCTGTCATCACCTACTACAACGGCTGAAATAATAAGGTTTTGGGTTATTATAACGGTTTCGTTTACGTAATTTTTAGGCGATAGCGTTCTTAATGCTTTAATTGTTGTATTTGCAGTAATATTGGTAGGATCGCCATTTAGCACAGGCGGTTCTGCCGGGTGATCCTTAACACAGGATGAAATACCTACCAGAAAAACTATCGATAGAAAACTATTTAAAATATATTTTTTCATACAACGAGGTTTATTAATTTAAAGTTCCTGGTTTTATTTTTCTTTTAATTCATTCTAAACGCTACCGTAAACATATAAGTTGCACCATACATGTATGTATATTTTGGCGGATAGGTATTCGGGTTTTTTGCTCTGAAGTCAAAACGTAATTGTTCTCTTCCGTTGGTAATAAAGTCGGTATTATTAGTAATGTTGGTTGCACTTAAGTTAAATGCTAAATAATATCTGTGCTTTCTGTTAATGCTTTTAAAGTCGTTGTTCAATAGCCAAGAGTAACCTGCTGAAAAATTCATAACAAATTGTCCATTCAATCTCTTCTGGTCTAATATCGAGTTCCAGGTAGTACTGTTGGGAACAACATTCACAATAGCATCGTTGGACCTTTGGGCCGGGTTAACGGATATCCACATCCAATCGTAATAATTTATGTTAGCGCTAACATTCCAAAATTGCGGCGAACGATAACTAAGGCCGAAAGCAGTAGCCAACTGTGGCATATTGGGCAAACTGTAGCCTTTCCAATATACAGTTTCATTACTACCAACCACAGTAGCTGAATTATCTTCAGTAATAGTGGCTGATGGGCGTGAAGTATAAATATACCTACCTACTGAAGCTACTGCGGTAGCCGAAAAACCTTTATATATTTTTACTTCAATAGCACCTTCGCCACCTATGCGCATTGTGTTTATGCCTGTAAGTGTATAATTTACATTGGTGTACAGGTCATCGTCATAAAATCTAAGCGTTTGTGTTTGATTATTTTGCTGCGTAAAGTAAAATGTAGCAGTAGCATTAATCATGGCCGACCGGTATCTGTATCCTGCTTCGGCTGTATATATTTGTTCGCTTTTTAGCCCGCTTACAATCTGGTTGCGAGTATCGGGTGAGGTAAGTACGTCATTAATAGAGGGCGCCTTGGTAAAATATCCGGCATTTATAAATATATAGTTTCTTTTATCAAACTTGTAGTTAAGGCCGCCTTTAAAAGCATAATCCAGAAAAGTTTGTGTGGAAGAAGGGCCTAGAGAACTGGTAGGGAATAAGCCATTTAAAAACAGACCATTCCGCCAGAATGCAGTAGTGCTTAGCTGGCCGGCGAAAAAGAATGATAGTTTTTTGTAATGAAATTCTGGCTGCACCCAAATATTGCCATGATGAGTTGTTGTACTATAATCATACGAATATTTGTCGCCTACTTTAACCAAATGGTTAGGGGTTGTAAGGTTGTTTTGAACTACACTATCGTTGCCCGGATAGGTTAACTGAGCATATTGATTCACATCAAGATAATATTGCCCGCCTAGCAAGTCGGCTACTTCCTTATAACTTTCAACTTGCTCAAACTGATAAGTTAATCCTGCACTAAGGCTAACGTGGGTAGTAAAATCAGCATTGTAGGTAGTATTGAAGTTAAAAGATTTTTGGGCAGTTACGCTATTTCCGATAATATAGTGCGAGTCGTTAATACGCATATTTTGCCCTTTTCCGTCAACATTTACAATGCTATCATAACTATTGCGGTTCATGTTGTATATATTATCCCAGTTTATTTGGCGAACATTCACATCGTTTTTGAACTGTTGTTCTGCATAAGCTTTTAAGAGTGTATCTCTGGTGTAGCTAGGCATGTTTCTGTAATAATCCGGAAGTGGGTCCTGTGCATTGTTCCAGTCTAAGGCAGAAGATTTTCTTTTGCCAAACGAAAAGCCTGCGGCAAGCATTAATTTAGATTTATCATTAATTTTCCATTCGTCATTTAATGTAAATGAGGGACGGAAAACATTGCTAATATTGGCATTACGCATTTGGCCGTTCTGATAGCCCCATCCTGGGTTATAATAGTTAGAACCAGCTAAATTATAGGCTTCCATTGTGGTGGCCACTGCTCTACCATTTTTTGTTGGGTTGCCATAAGTTGAAAGGCTTAGCGTATTATTAGTGCCAAACTTTTTATCTATAGCAAAATAGTATGAATAACCATCATAAAAAGTACCCTGAACATAGCCTTGCTGTGCCCAGCGGCGTATAAATGATGCTGTAATAGCCCAGCCGCCTTTTAATATGCCTGTTGAGTAGCTGGCTAAAATACGGTTGCGGAAATTACGGTCGGCAACTGAATAAGAAACCCTTAAACCTTTTCTTTGAGCTGAAGCACGGTTATCAAAGGTGTAGCTACCACCTACATCTCCAAATGAATTTTCGCTAGGCGATAAACCCATGATACCTGTTCTCTGTCTCATTATACTATATAAGCCACCTATTGATGGTGTTGAACCACTTGCAAGGTCATTGAGGGGAACTCCATTCAAATAAACACTTTCAAAATCTCCACCATAACCTCTGCTTTTAAATGATGCTCTACCAAATGTAAATGCTGCGGTTGAACTAAAAAGATCCCTTTGTGCGCCAGCATACATAGCAGATTGATTCCCAATGTCCTGCAAATCAGTTTCAGTCAGTGTGGAAGTAGAAGAATTTTCCTCCAACTGGCGTTCTGCTTCCTCTTCTTTTTTTAGTTCCTCCTGTGGCATTTGCATTGCTACCTGGTTTACTGCGGTTTCTGGCGAAGTAATTTCTAACTGCTGGGTATAAAGGCCGTGGGTGTCATCTTTTATTTCTAATGTATATTTTCCATAAGGCACATTAGCAATAACATAATTGCCCGATACATCTGTAGCAGCAGTAAAATTGGTACCTGGTATACTTACCGTTGCAGCAATTACGGGTTTTCCGGTTAAATCATCTTTTACCACCCCTTTAATAGTACTTGTTTGAGCAAATAATTGGGCTGTAATTAGCAACAAAGAAAGAAGTAAAATGTTTTTCATGCTTAGCTTTAGTTGAGTGTGTGTATCGCGGCAAAAATATTATTATAATTTCACTAAAAAACTTTTTTTGTTAAAATCACATGTTATCATTATGTTTCGTTAATGTTACTCGTTACGAAATATGAGAAAAGCACAGTTGAAATATTACATTTGCACCCTTGATTTTTTTAATAGTTTTAAATATATAAGTAATCCTATAATTCCATGAAATCAAAAATTTTCCTGACAGTTATTATTTGCTTTTGCTTACATTCCATTTGTAACGCATGGGGGGCAGCGGGCCATAAAATAGTAGCAAAAATTGCCTTTAATCGTGTAAGCCCTGCAGTAAAAGACTCTATTAGTAAATACCTGGGCTATACTACTGTTGAACAGGCTGCCGTTTGGATGGATGAAATAAAGGGGGACCATACTTATGACAGTTTAAGTGTTTGGCATTATCTGGATATACCCAAGGGAGGATTAGTAGATACCCTAAGTCCGCCCAATATTGTATGGGCTTTAAAAAAAGTTATTGGCGAACTTAAAAACAGACAAAATTATCCGAAAGATCATGTTGTAATGGATATAAAAATTCTCTTCCATTTAATGGGCGACCTTCATCAGCCTTTGCATACCGGTTTTCCGGGCGATAGGGGTGGTAACGATGTAAAAGTATATTATGGTGCAAACCTTACCAACCTGCATAAAGTTTGGGATACCGAAATTTTGGAAAATGAAATACTGGGCGCCCCTTTAGATTGGGCAAACACCAAGCACCTTAGTAAGGAGGAATTGAGTAAAATACAACATATTGACCTTATAGAATGGGCAAATGACTCGCGTTCAAATTTAGATTCAGTTTACGCTTTCAAGAATGGTACTTTGAACCATAAGTATGTTAAACGCAGCGTTCCTATTATTCAAAAGCAATTATTGAAGGGGGGGCTACGGTTGGCTACCTTGCTTCAGGTAATTTTCGGATAAAATTATTTTTGAGTTATAGTAAACTACTTTTCCATATTATTATATATAAATGTTCATTAATCATATTTTAAATTGCGGATTTTATAGCAGTTACCGGAATTAATAGTATTAGTAACAATGCTTCATCTGCAGTAATAAAATTACAGCTCAGAAGTAAGAACGTGTTTAATAAAAAACTAAAGCAGGCAGCCCTTTTTTCCAAGGGCTGTTTCTTTTTATATTAACAAAGTTAACTAGTATGTCTTTGAAAAGTCCTTTTATGTTTGCCCCTGATTTAAAATAAGTTCTTTTTAGCGAAGTTATTGTGATTAATAACATAGTGAAAACATATATTTAATGCTACGTATTTATTTTTTACTAATAGGCTTATTTATTAGTCGGTTGGCTATAGCGCAATGTGTTAATACATTTCCTTATGTACAGGATTTTGAAACATCGCAGGGCGGGTGGACTTCGGGAGGAACGCTTAGCGATTGGGCCTGGGGGGCGCCTGCAAAAACGGTTATTACCGGCGCCGGAAGTGGTAATAAATGCTGGGTTACCGGTGGTTTAATTGCATCGTTCTATAACTATGGTGAGTTATCTTATGTGCAAAGCCCCTGCTTTGATTTTACAAACCTTCAATATCCCTATATCAAGTTTTTGATATTTTGGGAATCGGAAAGAAAATATGATGGCACCAATCTTCAGTATTCGTTAGATGGTGGAACAACATGGACCAATGTAGGAGCTTTTGGAGATGCAGAAGATTGTTTGAATAAAAACTGGTTTAACGAAAGCAGCATTAATTATCTTAACGGGTTAGCTAGCCCAAAATCGGGTTGGGGGGGGAATATACAGGCTACTCAGGGTAGTTGCCAAGGCGGTAGCGGTAGTGGCGGCTGGGTAACAGCTAGCCATTGTATTTCGTCGCTTGCAGGCCAGGCGAATGTAGTGTTTAGATTTACTTTTGGTGCCGGCACTACATGTAATAGCTTTGACGGTATTGCATTTGATAGTATTGCAATAGGTGAAGCTCCACCTAACAGCGGCGATTTTACTTTTGTATGTTCTGATACTAATACCTATTCGTTTACCGGTATAGCTAATTTATGTCCAAACGTTATTAGCTGGAATTTTGGTGACCCCAATAGCGGTGCAGCAAACACAGCTGACTCGCTTAATGCGGCGCATACTTTTTCGGGTCCTGGTAGCTATACAGTTACTCTTTCGTTAAGCGGGCCGTGCAACGCGCCGGTTACTATTACTAAAACGGTTAATGTATTAAATCTGTCATCTGTTGTACATGATGTATCGTGTTTTGGTGGTTCAGATGGCTCGATAAGCATTACTGTAAACAATGGCGAAGGACCATTTAACTACAATTGGGGTGGAGGTATAACTACGCAGAATCGAACCGGGCTCGATACTGGAACATATACTCTTACGGTTTCAAATTCTGAGACTTGCCCTGCTACTTTAAGTGCAACAGTAAATGAGCCACTGCCAATTAATGTAATCGCAACGCCGCTTGCAATTCCCTGCGCCGGGGTTGATACCAGCAGCATTAATGTCAGTGTAAGTGGAGGCACAAGCCCGTATCAGTTTCATTGGAACGATGGAGCAACAAGTCAAAATCGTTCGGGCGTCGCTTCAGGCACTTATAAGGTAACAGTTACCGATAGCCATAGTTGCACGGCCATAGATAGCACAACTATTATATTTTCTAATAAAGTGAGCGTTTTGTTGCCGGATACGGGTTTTTGTCCCGGTCAGTTTGTAGTGCTATCAATTGGCAATGGGTTTACAAATGCGCAATGGAGTACAGGTTCGCATAATGATACTATACAGGTAGCAGCGGTGGGTAGCTATTATTACACCGCTATGGATACGAACGGTTGTATTGTGGAGTCGGATACTAATTCAATAGGTGCTAGGCCCGGACCGAATCTGCATATTACGGCCAGCCCAAATGCTATTTGTATAGGTGAAGGGGCTACAACATTAAATGCAGGTAGTGGGAGTGGGGTTTCTTATTTATGGTTACCGGGAGAGGAGACTACAGATTCAATAAAAGTCTTGCAACCTGGCACTTATTACGTAACCGGTAATGAAAATGGTTGTGTGGCACTTGATTCAATTAATTTGCTGCCTTCAGATTCGCCGGTTATTAGTTTGCCAGTTTCGGTAACTAAATGTTGCGATACAGTTGTGTTGATACCGACTGTGGATGGAAATTACACTTACTTGTGGAGCGATAACTCTACCGGTACATCACTTGTAATTTCTTCCACACAAAATGAAGCTGCAATTTATAGCGTAACCGCAACTAATACTTTCGGCTGTACTGCAACACAACAAACATCGGTTACTATTAAATGTATACAGGCTAAGGCCTTTGCCTCACCGGATACAGTTATTATTGGCGATTCGACCATGGTGAGTGTAGCGACTGCATATAACAGCGGACTTACATATTTCTGGCTATCGGATAGTGGTAATTTAGCAAACCCGCTAAGCAGCAGTTTTGATGTAAGCCCCACTGAGAAATCCATTTACAAAGTTGTAGTGCAGGATACTTTAGCCGGGTGTATTGATTCATCTAACGTTACTGTTTATGTTCTTATCCCCGGTAAATTTGTGATGCCTAACGCTTTTACACCAAACGGTGACGGAAAGAATGATAATTTTTATCCTGTAATAAAAGGTGATGAAGAAACGGTAACTGCTTTTACCATATACAATCGCTGGGGTCAACTTGTACATAATAGTACAGACCCATGGGATGGAAAATTTAAAGGGAAAGAACAGCCTGCCGGAACATACGTTTATTATATAGTTGTTCGCGGAATAAACCCCAACAACTACAATGCTTTTGTTGAAACCAAATTGGAAGGCTCGGTAGTGTTGTTAAGATAGGGGGCTAAAGAGATAATAAGCCTTTGTTTTATTATATAGCACCTTGTTTTTCAATGAATTGAGCAATTATATTTATTTTCACTAAATTTAGCCCCTCAAAACGATAAATATGTCTACAACAACTGAAACAAAAACACAAGTGAAATACAAAGTAAAAGACTTGACCCTAGCTGAATGGGGTAGAAAAGAAATTAAATTGGCAGAAGCCGAAATGCCGGGATTAATGACCCTTCGCGCGAAATACGGAAAAGAAAAGCCGTTGAAAGGTGCGCGTATTGCAGGTTGCCTTCACATGACTATTCAAACAGCGGTTTTAATTGAAACGCTGAAAGAGCTTGGTGCAGAAGTTACTTGGAGTTCATGTAATATATTTTCAACACAGGACCACGCCGCTGCTGCAATTGCCGCTGCTAACATTCCTGTATTTGCTTGGAAAGGAATGAACGAAGAAGAATTTAACTGGTGTATTGAGCAAACGCTTTTTGCTTTTGAAGGCGGCAAGGCACTAAACATGATATTGGATGACGGTGGTGACTTAACCAATATGGTATTCGATAAGTACCCTGAATTGGCACAAGGCATCAAAGGTATTTCGGAAGAAACTACTACCGGTGTACACCGTTTGTATGAAAGAGAAAAGAACGGAACACTTTTGTTACCGGCAATAAATATTAATGACTCTGTTACTAAATCGAAGTTTGATAATAAATACGGTTGCCGCGAATCGTTGGTAGATGCCTTGCGCAGAGCTACAGATTTGATGATGGCTGGTAAAATAGCTGTAGTAGCTGGTTACGGCGATGTAGGCAAAGGCTCTGCAGAATCGTTGAGCAGTTCAGGTGTTCGCGTTATTGTTACTGAAATAGACCCGATATGCGCTTTGCAAGCTGCTATGGAAGGTTACGAAGTGAAGAAAATGGACACTGCTATTAAAGAAGCTGATATTATTGTTACCGCTACCGGTAACTGCGATATTATACAAGAGCGCCATTTCAGAGCTATGAAACACAACGCTGTAGTTTGTAACATAGGCCACTTTGATAATGAAATTGATATGGCTTGGTTGAATGGCAAATACGGAAAAACAAAAGATACTATTAAACCACAGGTAGATAAATACACTATCGACGGAAAAGATATCCTTGTGCTTGCTGAAGGCCGCTTGGTAAACTTAGGTTGTGCTACAGGCCACCCTTCGTTTGTAATGAGTAATTCATTTACCAACCAAACATTGGCGCAGTTAGAATTATGGCAACATTCAGAGCGCTATGAAAACAGGGTTTATACCTTACCTAAGCATTTGGATGAAATGGTAGCTTTCCTACACCTTGAAAAAATTGGTGTTGAGTTGGAAGAGTTGAACGAAAAACAAGCTAACTATATAGGTGTAAAGAAAACTGGTCCGTTTAAGGGTGAGCATTACAGATACTAGTAAGTTTGCTATTAGCAAAAAATATAAAGGCAATTCCGAAAGGGTTGCCTTTTTTTTTATTCCAAATTGTAGATTATAATATACTTTTATATCGGGCACTTAAACATATCATCAAATATGAAAAAGATATTCTACGTTATTATTTCTCTACTTGTTATTTGTGTTTTAAATACCAAATTGTCGGGCCAGGTAAGCATTACTAATACCGGCACGTTACCCGATAACTCATCTATGTTGGATGTAAATTCAACCAGCAAGGGCATGCTAATTCCCAGAATGACAACATTGCAGCGCGATGGTATTCAATCGCCGGCAGTGGGTTTGTTTATTTACAATACAGATATTAATTGTTTTCAGTATTGGAATGGAAATACATGGCTTGATAATTGTGGCAGTCAGTCGGCTACTTCGCCCTGTACCGCTCAGGCAGGTATTGCAAGTGTAAGTTCAAGCAATGTAACTTGCGGAGGCAATGTTACACTTACCTTAAATGGCTATACAGGTATTGTGCAATGGCAACAATCTACCGATGGGGCTTTTTACTCCAATGTTGCAGGTGCTGTTAGTGCTTCGGTAACTTTACCGGTAAATAATCCAACTACATATTATATCGCACAGGTTAAAAATGGTACCTGTGCTACCGGGTATTCGAATGCAGTTAAAGTTACAGCAAGCGGGTGTTCAGCCATTAATTGTACCACCTTTGGGGGTACGGCTGATGATTACGGACAGGGAATTGTACAAACTGCAGATGGTGGTTATGCGGTTGCGGGATATACTGATTCATATGGTGCCGGAGGTTGGGATTTTTATGTAGTAAAGTTTGATGCCACCGGTAATATTTCGTGGACCAAAACAATTGGCGGCACCGGTACTGATGAGGCATTTGCCATTATTCAATCTAGCGATGGGGGATATGTTGTTTCCGGACTAACCAATTCATTTGGCGCCGGTGCAACCGATATGTATGTAGTTAAATTAGATGCTAATGGAAATATTTTGTGGACGCAAACAATTGGAGGAGCAAACGATGATTACGGTAACGGAATAGCGCAAACTACCGATGGGGGGTTTGTTGTTGGCGGATATACATGGTCGTTCACCTCGGGGGGGAGAGATATGTATGCTGCAAAACTAGACGCGAATGGGAATCTTTTATGGACTCGCACAGTAGGCGGCTTTGGCGATGACCTTGCCTTTTCGATAACAGCAACCAATGATGGTGGATGTGCAATTTCAGGTATGACAACAGCTTATGGTGCCGGTAATTGGGATATGTACGCAGCCAGGTTAAACGCCGACGGATCGGTTGCATGGACTACTACTGTTGGAGGATCGAATACCGAGTTTGAATATGGTACCATTCAGAATACTGATGGAAGTTTTATGCTTGTGGGCTGGACTTATAGTTTTGGGACCGGAGGCGCTTACAATTTATATGTTGCCAAGCTAACATCTGGAGGCTCCGTGGTATGGACGAATGTAATAGAACTTACTTCAAGCGGGCCTAACCAAAATTGTATAACCCAAACCACTGATGGAGGATGGTTGGTTTGCGGAACAGCTGCAGGTGGTAACGTTGCTAATTCTATTTTTGCCGTAAAGTTAGATGCGAGTGGTAATGTGAGCTGGGCGAAAAACGTAGGTTCGGGTTCCGTTAGTTCGGTTATTAAAACCAGTGATGGAGGTTATGCCATAATTGCCTCAACTTCAAGTGAAGGAGCAGGCGGCAGCGATATGTTGATTTTGAAATTGGATATGCATGGCAATAGTTGTTGCTCTTCCGATTTATCGAACCCTTCCACCACTACTGGTGGTAGCCAGGGCACTGGTGGCACCTATACCACTGGTGGTAGTGCTGCTTCCGGAAATGGTGTAGGTGTTAATGCGGGCGGCACTAAAATATCTCAATGCAATTGACGTGGCTCCTAAATCTCCCGCATTTTTTTCATATTTGACGCATGACACGTCTTAGCGTTAACATTAATAAAATTGCCCTCCTGCGCAATGCACGAGGTTCGAATATTCCCGATTTAATTCAATTTGCTAAAGACTGCGAGCGATTTGGTGCGCAAGGTATTACTGTGCATCCACGGCCCGATGAAAGGCATATTACCAGAAAAGATGTTTACGATTTGAAAAAAATAGTAACTACTGAGTTTAATATTGAAGGCTACCCGACTGAAGATTTTTTGAAAATGGTGTGCGAAGTAAAGCCACATCAATGTACTTTAGTGCCCGATGAACCGGGGCAACTTACTTCGGACCACGGGTGGGATACTTTGAAGCATGAAGGTTTTTTAACAGAGGTAATAGCGGAACTTAAGAAACACAACATTCGTGTTTCGCTGTTTATTGACCCGGATAATAAATTGATTGAAGTAACGAAAAGGACAGGAGCCGATAGGATTGAATTTTATACCGGTCCATACGCACATGATTTTTATATGGATAAGCTGGCGGCAGTCAAAGCTTTTGTGGGTGCTGCGAAGTTTTGTGAACAAACCGGTATAGGTATTAATGCGGGGCACGATTTGAATTTGGATAATCTGAAATTTTTTAAGCAACAAGTGTCAGCGCTTTTGGAGGTTTCAATAGGGCATGCGTTGGTACGGGATTGTTTATACTTGGGTTTAGAGAATACTGTACAGCTTTATTTGAGACAGTTGGAGTAGAATGTTGAATGAAAATAAATATCGAACACGGAGTAATGAACGTTGAATATTGGAGGAAATAAAATCATGAAAATTATAAAAGGTGCTTTTTCGTTTTTATGGGTAGTGTGGGGCGCTATTTGGTTTATGATAATTGTGCTGGTATTTACACCAATTTATGCCGCAGTGTTGGGCATTTTTGGACGAAAATATGCCATCAATTGTGTGTGGATTAACTTTCATTACCTATCACCCTTTTTGTTGACTATGATGGGTGTAAGAGTGAAGGTTTTTGGAATTGAAAAGGTTGATGTAAGGAAGACTTATGTTTTTGTGTCGAACCACAGGGCCCAGGTTGATATACCTACGTGCGGTACTGCGATGCCTATGCCAGCAAAGTTTTTGGCAAAGTCGGAATTAAGAAAGGTGCCGGTGTTTGGTTATATGGCGCGAATGCTGGCTATAATGGTGGATAGAAAAAACAGGGCAAGCCGCGAAAAATCGGTTTATTACATGGTGGATGAATTGAAGAAAGGCAACAGCCTTTTAATTTATCCAGAGGGCACAAGAAACAGGACTGATAAGCCGCTTGCAGATTTTAAAGATGGTGCTTTCAGGATGGCAATAATGGCCCAGGTACCGGTAGCCATAATGACGTTAACCGGTACTCGCGAGGTAAATGATCCAAGGACCTTACATCTTGAGCCAGGAACTGTAAATGTTTACTGGAGCGAGCCGATAGAAACAAAAGGTATGACTTTAAATGATGTGTCTGCTTTAAAAGAGCGGGTGAAGAATGAGATGATGAAATATCTTAATTAATTATACAGTTGTAAATACCACTAATATGTTGTTGCTGGATGGCAAAAAACTTGCCGATGAAATTAAATTGGAGATTGCACGAGAAGTGCAGCAAATAAAACTAGCAGGAGGGAAGGTGCCCCACCTGGCGGCAGTTATTGTGGGTAATGATGGCGGTAGTTTAACTTATGTAGGCCACAAAGTAAAGGCTTGCGAAGAGGTTGGTATCCGGTCGAGTTTGTTGCAATTTGATGAGACTGTAACCGAGGAATTTATTTTGAAGGAGATTACAAAGCTGAATGAGAATAGCGATATAGACGGGTTTATTGTTCAGCTTCCCTTACCGAAGCATATTGATCCTGATAAAGTGCTACTGCGTATAGACCCAAAGAAAGATGTGGATGGGTTTCACCCAGTGAATATGGGTAAAGTTGTGTTGGGCTTGCCCGCTTATATTTCAGCAACACCGCAGGGTATTATTAAACTAATTGAACGATATAAAATTGAAACGCAGGGTAAGCATTGCGTAGTGGTGGGCAGAAGTAACATAGTGGGCCGGCCAATAAGTATTTTACTAAGTAGCAAATCCAAGACTGGTAATGCTACTGTTACTTTGTGCCACTCAAAAACTAATAACCTGAAGGAGTTAACTTTGCAGGCGGATATAATTATTGCTGCACTCGGTAAGCCTGAATTTTTAACCGGTGATATGGTTAAAGAAGGTGCGGTGGTAATAGACGTAGGTACCACGCGGGTGCCTGATACAACATCAAAAAGCGGTTACCGTTTAAAAGGAGATGTAAAATTTGATGAGGTAGCACCTAAATGCAGCGCCATTACCCCGGTGCCCGGTGGGGTAGGGCCTATGACAGTGATATCGTTATTACTTAATACACTTAAAGCATCCAAACATGAAGTTGATTAAAGTTACAAGTATAGCAAGTGCAGCAATTATTTGTTTGCTATTAGTATCATGTAACCCGAAAGGTAAAAATGCAGAAGATACAGGTGTAAAAACTGATGGGAAGCAGGTTTATTCGGATACATCTGCCTCATCGGTTAGGGTCTTTGACCAAAACGGAAGGGTTTGTGTGCAACAGAGCAATACTTATTATGAAGTGGTGGATGTGTATCAAGAAAGCACAAAAATTCCTTTATTGTTGAAGATAAAGAAAACCGAACTGTGTTTTGCAGACTCTATAAACAAGGATAAGGTATATGAGGTGAGCGCTAAAAGTGTTATGGATACCAAAAACAATGTTTCGTGGAAGGTGCAGTTTGTGGCTACCGATTTGCAGTTTAACGGCAACACCATGCTTGCCGTACATGAAGCCGGAGATAATGAAGAAGACTTTTTAAAAAGGTTTGGCTTGCTTGATGGTAAGGAAGTTTTCAGCTCATCATATGGCGAGGTGAAGGTAGCCATACCTAATGTAAAGGATAAACGGTTTATAGGCTATACTTCGCAGAAGGCGGCATCGGCGCCTTTAAAGGAATTGAATGAAGAAAATTTGTTGGGGGTAATAAGATATGGTTCGAGCATGACAGCCGGTAATGCGGCCAAAGTAAAGTTAAAACGAAGCAAGGTAACGGCAAAGATTCCTTTAACCACACCTGATATTATTTTAGTGCCGTCAAGTACTAATACTACAACAGCTATTGAGGATGGAAAATCGTTGATATTGATGAAAGCCGATGAACACTATCAGCCAGCCGACGTAAAGGATTTTTCGGTAAAACTTACTTTTTATTACGGCGATGATAACGAGGCTACCTATATTATTATACCAGTAGTTGATGACAAACTTGACCTGGTCCATGCTCAATATGATAAGGATATTTTTGAGCTAACAGCGTTTTGAGTTAATGTAACTGCATAACCTATATTGGAACAAGTCCATTCAACAAGTCTTCACTTACCTTACTACTGCCTTTAAAATTATAACCACATCTTAAAGATTTTTGCTAAGTATATAAGTGCTTAATTAAAATCATTTACACTATTAACTTACAGCTGTTTATGATGTTTTATTAAAGCCTTGCTTTTAGGTATAAATAGCCTGCACTGATATAAATCATTAAAATTATTTCCATCCTTAATGTTAAGTTAACATACCGAAAATATATTCGCCTATCTTTAAATTCTAAATAATTTGTATGGTGTTTAGCAATATTTTATCAGCCCTGGTACCCAGAGACAAGAATTTTTTTAAGCTCTTTTCGCAGGCATCAGGCAACTTGGTTGATATATCAAAAGTGTTCAGCGAGTTGGTTAATGCACCACCAGATAAGCGTGGTGAGCTACAAAAAAAAGTTGCTGACCTTGAACACGTAGGCGATGAAATTACCCACCAGATATTTACTGAATTGAGCACTAATTTTATTACTCCTTTCGATCGCGAGGATATTTCTTATCTGGCCTCATCTTTAGATGATATTGTAGATTACATACACGGTTCGGCAAAACGGTTGGAAACCTACAAGATTGAAGAAACTTCTGCATCAATGAAAAAGCTAAGTGAGATTATTGAAAATTCAGCAAAGGAAATTCACGTTGCCGTATCCAATCTTAAAGATATGAGCAATGTGGTTAGAGTGCGCGAAGCCATTGTGCGCATTAATAGTTTGGAGAACCATGCTGATGATGTTTTTGACAGTGCTGTTGCCGATTTGTTTGATAACGAAAAAGACGCTATCAAGTTAATGAAGGTGAAAGAGGTGCTATCGAACATGGAAACCGCTACAGATAAATGTGAGGATGTGGCCAATGTAATTGAAACCATTATTGTAAAGAACACATAAAGCTGTGCAAGTATTTATAATGTAAAAACTTTATACTAAACATGTCTGAATTTTTGATTGTAATAGTTGTGATGGCCATTTTGTTTGATTTTATCAATGGCTTTCACGATTCTGCTAATTCGATAGCAACTATAGTTTCTACGCGTGTGCTTACGCCATTTCAGGCAGTTTTATGGGCATCTTTTTTCAATTTTATTGCTTTTAAAATACTACCGGCGCACGAAGTAGCTGCAACTGTGGGCGGCATAGCTAAGCATGATATGGTTACGCTTACAGTTTTAGGGGGGGGGCTAGCAGGCGCAATTATTTGGAACTTGTTTACCTGGTGGAGGGGAATACCTACCAGCTCTTCACATGCTTTGATGGGCGGCTTTGCAGGCTCAGCTATTGCTAAGGCCGGCTTTGGTGCTATTAATATCGGTAGCGTATCTACTACGTTATTGTTTATTCCGCTGGCGCCAATTATTGGTATGATAACTGCGTTTACCATTTCAATAGGTATTATTAATCTGTGCAAAAAATTTTCATATTCAAAAGTTGATAAAACTTTTAGGCGGTTGCAGTTGGTTTCATCGGCGTTATATTCTATAGGGCATGGTTCGAATGATGCGCAAAAATCTATGGGTATTATTTGGGTAGCACTTATTATTACAGGCCATGCCAATAAAAACAACGGATTGCCTGACTGGGTGGCTGTAGCTTGTTATTCGGCTATGGGTCTAGGTACATTATTGGGTGGTTGGAGAATAGTGAAAACCATGGGCCAAAAAATAACCAAGTTGAGACCCTTTGAAGGCTTTTGTGCTGAGAGTGCTGGTGCCATTACACTTTTCAGTACTGCGGCATTGGGTATACCCGTTTCAACCACGCATACTATTACCGGTTCCATTATGGGCGCCGGCATGACTAAGGGATTAAACGCAGTTAAATGGGGTGTTGCCGGAAACATTATTATCGCCTGGATAGTTACAATACCGGCTTCGGGTATTATGGGAGCTATCGTTTACTATATATTAAAACACTTTGTAGGCGGTTAGAATAACCGGTAGAGTAGAATTGAAATAAAGGTAGAATTTAACCGGGGTTAACCGGTAATTATACTGCTCTTTTCAGAACAATATCCTCATAACCCTGCATTTTTAGTTTAAGTTTTTTGTATTCCTCAATTACATTAGAATAATTCAACTTTTCGAACATTTCCATGTTTTCAGGGGTAACCGGTATCTCAGTTGCCATTAAAAAGGGGAGGTCTATTTTCATGGCGTTGCAAAATCTTTGCAGGGTTTCCATCTTAATATTACCCGATTTGGTTTCAAGCCAGCTATAAGCTTGTTGAGTAATGTTCATTTGGTTCGCTACGGCCAGTTGTTTAAGCCCCCGGTATTCACGTATTTGTTTAATTCTTTCGTGTAATGGCATATAAAAGATTTTTGAGTTATGTAAATGAGTTATACAAAATCAAAATAATATGTTGCAAAATAGGCTCTATTTTGTTATAACAATGAAGATGGTATTTTATTAATGCCAACAGAAAATGTTAGTTGTATGAAATAGTGTACTGTCAGCTATATGTAATTATTAAAGATTGTATATGGGGCTAAAAGCAAAAAACCTTTGCGATTACTGCAAAGGTTTTTACTTTTTTAATTGGATTAGCTTACGTTGTTTTACGTAGTATTAGCTCTTCGTAGGTTTCAATTTTATTTTTAAGTTTCTTATATTCTTCAAAAACATCTGAATAATTCAGCTTTTCGAACATTTCCATGTTTTCGTTATTAACCGGTATGTCGGTGGCCATTAAAAATGGAAGATCCACTTTCATTACGTCGCAGAACCTTTTTAAGGTTTCTACCTTAATGTTGCCCGATTTGGTTTCGAGCCAACTGTAAGCTTGCTGAGTAATGTGCATTTCAGAAGCAACAGCTACTTGCTTTAAACCACGGTATTCTCGAATCTTTCTTATGCGTTCAGATAGTGACATAGACGTTTATTTTTTGGGAACTAAATACTTTTAATCAAATGTTATAGTATATCTATACGGTAACCGAACGGTTAGGTTACATGTTTGGGCCGAATAATTTAAAGCAGATAGAAGTGGAAATGAGCTTTTTATAAAGTTCACTTAGGGTAGTTTCCATAGGGCAATCTCAAAATGTGGGCAATAAAATGAGATTGTTTTGCTCAATCTGTTTCTTTATTCCATCAGCTTCATTACTTTTGCGGCAATTAATACGGTGGCTGTAGCTCAGCTGGTTAGAGTAGCGGTTTGTGGTTCCGCTGGTCGTGGGTTCGAACCCCATCAGCCACCCTTGTTATAAAAAAGACCGGCATTTGCTGGTCTTTTTTATTTTTGCCGTCCTTACCTAAATCCTGTCCGAAGGAAAGGAGAGGATTTTAAATCTCCCCTTTCCTTCGGACAGGGGTCGGGGGGTGAGGACTTAAGAAACATAAAAATGAAATTATGAGAAAAATAAGATTTCGTGAGGCTTTACGCGAGGCGATGGTTGAGGAAATGAGAAAAGACTCAACCGTATTTTTAATGGGTGAGGAGGTAGCTGAATATGATGGCGCTTACAAAGTAAGTCAGGGAATGCTGGCTGAGTTTGGTGAAAAGCGTGTTATTGATACCCCAATTTCAGAATTGGGTTTTACCGGTATTGGAGTAGGTGCTGCCATGAATGGTGTAAGGCCTATTGTTGAATTTATGACATGGAACTTTGCAATTTTGGCTTTCGACCAGATTATAAACGGCGCCGCTAAGATGCTTTCCATGAGTGCCGGCGAGTTTGGTTGCCCTATTGTATTTAGAGGTGCCCAAGGTAGTGCAGGACAACTGGGTGCCCAGCATTCGCAAATGCTTACTAATATGATGGCATCGGTACCGGGATTGAAAGTTATATCGCCTTCAACACCGTATGATGCCAAGGGTTTATTAAAATCAGCTATACGCGATAACGACCCGGTTATTTTTATGGAGAGTGAAATGATGTATACAGACATGGGCGAGGTGCCTGAAGAAGAGTATTTGATACCTATTGGAAAAGCAGAGATAAAGAGAGAAGGAACTGACGTAACACTTGTTAGTTATAACAAAATGATGAAATTGGCTTTAAAGGCTGCTGAAGAACTAGAGAAGGATAATATAAGTGCAGAAGTTATTGATTTACGTACCATACGCCCGCTTGATATTGAAACCATCATCAACTCTGTAAAAAAGACCAACCGCATTGTTGTAATTGATGAAAGCTGGCCTTTTACTTCCATAGCCTCTGAAGTAGCATTTCAAGTTCAACGCTATGCATTTGATTATTTAGATGCACCGGTTCGGAGAGTTTGTGGTGCCGATGCCTCCATGCACTATGCACCCAACTTGGTTGAAGCATACCTACCTTCGGTAGCTAAAATTGTTGAGGCTGTAAAGAGTGTGAACTATAAATAGGTAATCCCTCTTTTCTCTTGTTACCGGTTTAGTTTTTACTTGTTTAACCCGGTAGTAAAATATTGTATATAATACCTCGTTAATCTTTTAGGTTGTTCTATTTATCTGCTTATCACCGGTTGTACTGTTTCGAATAAATCTGATGAAGTGCTTTGTTAAAAAAGCATAACAAAAAGTTTCGCTTTGTTACGCTGCATCGGTAGCTGTACCGTGTATTAGCCTAGCTATACTCGTATTCAGATAAGCTATAATGAGTGTTGGATAAATCATCACCCGGTAAATTAACTCTATACCTTTTTTATCATTATAGAAAAATTAATATTTTAGTTCCCTCAAAAAATCTCAGCAAAATAAAAAACAAAACAGCAAAACTAAAAGATCCATTGGTGGTAACGGGTCCCGATGGAAAACAAAAAATTGAAGTAGACCTTAGTACCATTAAAAGGGCTGCACTTACATTAAGGGCACTGCATCATCCTTTACGCAAAAAGTTGTTAGAACTTATTGAAGGTAAAGGCGAGGTTACAGTTACCGAGCTTTATGCAAAACTTAAAATCGAGCAGTCGGTAGCATCTCAGCATCTTGCTATTTTAAGAAGAGCACAAGTTGTAAAAACCCAGCGCGAGGGTAAGAAAATTTATTACACCGTAAATGGTAAGCGCATTGCTCAAATAGCAAAACTTGCTGATGATCTTGCACAAGAGAACGATTATTAGTTAGTTGTTGTAATTGGTTTCCGGAATTTCAGTACACCCACCCATATTCCTTTTTTTGTTTGAAGGACGATAAACCATAACTTCGGAAAGTTGATATAAGCCATTTTATTTATACAAAAAATATTTGTAGCTATAGAAGTCTGCCCCGAAGGCAGACTTTTTTATTTGAATGATAAGCCAGGTTAATTTTTAATAGGTGAAACCTTAGCTGGTGTGCTTCGTATATATATAGACAAGAAGTAACCAATGAGAAACCTAAGAAAACTTTCGAACGAACCCAGAGAGGGGGCTAAAGCCACCAGCGGAGCGTCAAAATATTTCGGTTTTAGTGAAACAAAAGTCAGGCGGTTACGTATACTTAAAAGAACAAACGATGTAGCAATACCCGGAAGGGCACAAATAGAAAAGGGAGAACAAGAAGTTCTCCCCGGACAGTCTCGAGAAATAAGGTAATAGCTATTTAGAAACAACAAGAATTTTAGAAAAATTCTTTTCGCCCGTTTCTATAACGGCAGAATAACTACCTGAAGCCAACGATTGCACATTAAAAGTAATATTATTATCACCGGCGCTAACAGTATAAGGCTGAGACGATACTAATTGACCTACCATATTGTACATTTTCACTTTAATATCCTGAGAAACACTACTGTGAACATTAATTCTGCTTGATACTGTTGCAGGATTTGGCATAGGCTCGCTTATTGCAAATGCTGTAGCGCCTGTTATTTCGGCCGATACTATAAACGATTTTGTTGCATTACCATTATTGTCAATCTGATTTAAACGGTAGTAATAAACTGTTCCCGCAACTACGTTATTGTCATTGTAAGTATAAAATTGCATTTCGGTCGAATTATCGTTACCGGCTACCCAACCTACAGTATTAAAATTAACTCCGTCGTTACTTCTCTCAACATTAAAGCCGCTGTTGTTTATTTCTACAGCGGTAGTCCATTTTACAACTATAGCCTGGCTTTGTGGTGTAGCAGCTAACGAAATTAATGTAACCGGTAGCGCATTGTTGCTTTTCGATTTCTTGATACTAAACTGTCCGAAGCCCGAATAAACACCACCCGGTACACCATTACCGGTATAGCAGGTTCCGGTATTAAGGCTATACTCCGTTAAATCCGAAACGTTTGATACGCTATCTACATACGGCGACCAGTTTACGCTTGATGCCGTAGGATTAAAACCATAAGCGCTGGTATATTTCAATGCTCTCCAGGTATCGGTAATATTGCCTAACATGGTGTACGAGTTAGGGAACATTTCTACAGAATAACTATAGTTCTGATTCGCTGAAGCAAAACTCCAGTATCCGTGGTTAGTAACTGCATCTTCCAATATTAGCCATTGCGCAGCACCGGCGTTACAAGTATTGTTTGCGAAGAAGCGATTATAACCGGTGTTATCCGGTGTAGGATTTTGAGTTGTGCAACCTACGCATACCTGGTTTAATGTGCCTATGCTACCGCTAACATTATCGCTGCCATCGTTAAACTTACCTTTTACAAGGCCACCGCCCGATGGAACACTGGTAAAGTTCATCCGCACCGCATTAAAACCATGAGTGGCAGTTCCTATAGGATATTCATAAGCAGTTGCAGTTGCAATTTTTCTTTGCAGGCCGCCGTTGCTGCTACCTCTGCTGCCACTGGTTAATATGTAACCGGTAGTTGGGGCTGCATTCATAACCATGCTGGGGTAACCTGCTATAGCATCTGTATTGCCATTTACAACATTCAGCAAATATTCGGTTGAACCATTATAAGTTTGTATTAACCCTTTTTGATTATTGCTGGTAAGAAATGAAGTAGGGTTATAGGTGGTAGTAGTAGTGGTAGTGCCAAATACCAATGAACCTTCAACTGCTACATCACCCTGTAATTGCACCGCACCGGTTGATGTAGTTTTATCTACAACAAGGTTATAGAAACTCGCAGTACCCGGTGTGTTCATATTTCCTATAATAGCTTGTGTTCCGCTACCTACAAATTTTACAACTCGGTCGGTCGAGGTGTTATCAGTATTTACACTAAAAGTAGCATTAGGTAGGTTCTGAAAATCGCCCTGTATTTCAATAATGCCATCATTTTTTATTATTCCGTTAGTGCTGTCGCCATTTACAAAAGTACCTTGCACAGTTATTGAAGCACCTTTCTGAGTATAAATTTCACCACCCTTATTTACAAACAGGTTTTGGCTGTTAGCTGTAACCGAGGCGGTAAGAATTAGGAAGGTTAGTATTTTGTTCATGGGTATATGCTTATACCATATAATATACAGTGCTCAAATGCATTTGTCCACTATTAGCCGCTTGTCCTTTACATGATTTCATTGTATGGTATTTGTTAGGCTTTG
>CAIXGR010000046.1 GCA_903919075.1 uncultured Bacteroidota bacterium
CGATCTATAAAAGGCTTTGGCAGTTCATTGGTGTTATACTTAACCCCGTCAACATCAAAGTAAGTTCCTAAAATTACTAATCCCTTTTCAAGAATGATACTTGCCTTGTTTGGATTGCCGGTCTTTACATAAATTAAAGTTTTTGGCGGCGTTAAATTCCATTCGGGTTTTGGCCATTCAGGAACCTTGTATTTTCTTACGCCGGTAACGGTTAAATTATTTTTGGTTATGTATTCACCCGCCGGTAAATTAAAATGACAATAAGGCTTTGAATCAGGCTTTGGATAAATATAAAAAGGCCGTCCTTCGGTGTCGAAAATTTTAACTTCCGAATCAGCGCAAAGAAAGCCCGTAATTTTATTAAGCGTTAATGTCATTAGCTTCTATAAATTTTATAACCAATAAAAAGTAAAAGCAAAAGGAATATTAACCCCCACCCGCTACTCGCCTGTTCCAACACACCGCCTTTGCCTATGCTTAAAAACCCGCCCGATTTGCTTGTGTGTCCGCCGTCCTCATCATTTTCATGGCCTGGCTTATGCTGAAACTGTTTCTTAATTGTGCCGTCAGGATTTATTGCGCCGTTAGTTGCATTTTGAACGTCATTGGCAATGTCCTTAACTGCGTCCGGTATCGGCTTTTTGTTTTTAATAGCATCAAAAATACCTTTGAAAAAAGATATTACCGCCTGTATGATTGCTGTATACGGGTCTTGATGTTCTATGCTTTCAAAGGCAGATATTTTAGACAGGTTTTTATTTCTGTCTAAATAATATTTTTTATACAGGTAGGTTATATAGTCAATTTTGCCATATCTTTTCGGATCCATACGCAGGTTTAATTGACGTAATTTTTTCTTCATGTGAGGCATGTAAATACGTAAGAAAATAGCATCTAAAGGTTTTATTTTACCTTTTGGAGGGTTTTCTTTTGTTACGTCTATAATTGGAAGTTTATTAGCCATCGCGAATAAATTTAATGTGTTAGAAAAAAAACTTAACCCCGCGCTTGTTGCAACGGGGTTAAGAAAACATGAAAATGAAAACAACCTAACCCCGAAAGATTAAATAAGTATTGAGTTGGTGCCGTGGTCAAGTTCCTCAACAAACCCGCTAAGAGTAATTGTGTAAGGATATGAACCCATAACCCCGCTAAAGCTGTTGGTTAGCGATGTGCAAGGGTTTAACGATACGTTAATGTCCAGGTCAATAATTCCGTTTTGGAATTGTTTAGGGTCTTTGTATGCGCCTACCGATACTTGTTCCTGAATCAATTTTCCGAACATGCTCTTATAATAAGTATACATGCCTTTAGAAAACTGAACAGTCGAAGTATTATCGGTTATCAACTGATAACGCACTTTCGATACACGGAATAATCCGTTAACCATGCGTTGTAAGAACGAAGGGTAAGGGATTTGATTGCATGTAATTGCAATAGTATCGTAAAGAGCCGAGCTACCCGAAAGACCGTTCCAGTAAGTAAATACTAAACTGTTTGCATACCCACCGGCTAAAGAAGTCGTAGGAACGTTTGCCGCGTTTACTGATTGCGGTATTGAGCATTGACCGCCATAAGCAACACTTACCAAAATTGTTTGACCGCCACCGGCAAGGCCACTTGGCAACGCGCCGCCAACTTGCAGTGCTATTGCACCGGAATAGTTAGAGTAAGTGTCCAACACGCCAAACATAGCAAAAGGCAAGTCAACACCAACGCCGTTAGCAACTAAATTTGCAGATGAACGGGTGATGTTCAAATCAAATTCCGCACATGCGCGAGCGATTGCATTTTTACCGCTATTAAGGCTTATTGCGGCCTGTTGTTTCTTTTGTGTAAAGTGCTTTTGAAGTGCCTGCGGCATTGTAAAGCCTTTTCTCAAATCGTTTTCAATGTTCATTCTGTCTTCAGTAGATAGATTTGCTGAAGTTGTTCTTTCGTAGCTTTCAAAACTTTCAAAAGCCCCAGCCTGGGACATTAAGCGATTTATATCTAATTCGTTTGCCATAAAATTATTTTTGTTTTTAATTTAAAAAAAATTGTTTTGTTTAAAACCGGTTAATTACTCTTTGTCTTTGTTTTCGCTCAATTTTTTATGTGCGTGTTTAAGAAACATTTCGTGTAAAAACCCGTATACTATCAAGGCTGCGAGAACCGC
>CAIXGR010000047.1 GCA_903919075.1 uncultured Bacteroidota bacterium
ACCGGTACGTGTTTTAGAGTCAGACAATCCTGGCAGTACGCATAAAGGCTATTACTGGGCTTATTACGACCCGGTGAGCAAACTGGTGCTGTTCGATTATCGCCCGGGTCGCGGTAAAGAAGGACCCAGGCAAATATTAAAGAACTTTAAAGGGCATCTGCAAACAGACGGCTATGCTGTTTACGATGAATACGGCAGCAAGGCCGGTATTACGCTGATGCACTGCTGGGCCCATGCCCGCCGCAAGTTTGTAGACGCACAGGATAATGACAGCCAAAGGGCTGATTATGTGTTAGCAGAAATACAGAAACTGTATGCCCTGGAAAGAGAGCTAAAGCAAACTAATGCAGAGGAAAAGCAGGTTGTGGCTATGCGCAAAGAAAAGGCCGCGCCGGTCATAGCGGGCTTAAAACAATGGATGATAACTAACAGGCCAGAGGTAATGCCAACAAGTGTTATAGGAAAAGCTATTGATTACACCCTGTCGAGAATAGATGCCCTGAAAGTATACACCACTGACGCAAAATTGCAGATTGATAATAATCTTGTCGAAAACTCCATCCGCCCAATCGCAATAGGCCGTAAAAATTATTTGTTTGCCGGTTCGCATCAGGCCGCCGAAAACGCCGCTATTTTTTATTCGCTGTTTGCTACCTGCAAAGCACAGGGCATCAACCCATATACCTGGCTTGCTGAAACATTAAAGAAGATTGGCACTCATCCCGTCAACAGGATTGAAGAACTACTGCCGGGTTGGAAACCAGAATCCACCGATTCCGAAAAAACCACGGTCGCTGCCTAATACTCAGCCGGTTCAAAATAAACGTTGCCTCATTTTTGCTTTACCCGCCTCAATGAAATACGTCCGCTGGAAAACTGCTATACTCGGTTCACAACAACCAGTAGCTTATTATGAACCAACAAACGAACCGCGCCTGCCTCTTTATAAGGGTAAGCACAGACAAGCAGGACTACCAGCGCCAAATTCTTGAGCTGAATGAATTCTGCCGGCAGAAGAACTACGAGGTAACAGAAACCATCGCGGCCAAGATTACCGGCACAAAAACTTTCCAGGAGCGTGAAGACCTGCAACAACTATTTAAGAGTGCATCGTCTGAAAATTTTGATAAAGTGGTGGTGTCAGAAATCAGCCGTATAGGACGGAACGCGAAGGACATCAGAAACACGATTGACTATCTACATTCTAAGAAGATAGCTGTTGTGTTCCGAAACCTCGGTGGTTTAGAGAGCCTGGATGACCGGGGCAACGAAAGCTTTGTCACCAACATCATCATTGCAATTTACTCCGAACTGGCTCAGGAAGAGAAACGAATCCTTTCTGAACGCATTAAAAGCGGTCTGGTCAACGCGAGACACAAAGGCAAGCAGATAGGAAGGCCTGAGGGTAAGCAGGACGATGAAACTCTGTTGAAGAGGTATTCCCGCCTTGCTGCCGACCTGAGAAAAGGTCTATCACTTAGCCAGTGCCAGAAACTCCACGATGTTTCCCGTAATACAGCTATTAAAGTCAAGCGCATCCTTTCCTAAGTGCGTATTGACCGGATGCACTTCACCGGATGCTTACTATTGAAACAGACAAGCCAATAGAGTAGCACTTCCAAAATTTTGAAGGTAAACCGGTAAATAAGCGCTGCCCCAAAATACCTGGTTTTGGTATTTAACCGATGGCAAAATGAATATTGCGGGCGTTATCATCATCACCAGCGAAAAGAGAAGTATACTGAAAAATAGTCGGCTATCATATATTGGTTTATTTCTATGAAACCCGTGTAAAATAATAACAGCAATAATAATAATAGCAATGATTGCGAATAAATTAACGGGATTGGCAAGTTGAAAAGAAAGAATCCGGGGAATTTTATACTGTCCATCAAGGTTAGATAATGGCAGTGAGGCGTAAAGCTGCTTTTTCAAAAGCGTCCACATACTCTGCAAGTCCAACCTCATTTCTAAGCCCTGGTAACTAAAAGCAGGATTAAATTTATACACCCGCAGCCAGCCTACATAGCCTAAGTATATAGCGGCAATTAAAAGAGCTGGCAAATAGCTTTTGAAGAATAATTTGCGCGGTGTTTTTAATATCAAGGCCGATACTGGCATTAATATCAATACCGTCATGCCAACTTCTGAAAGCAATAGCGCGGTTGCAAATAAAAAAACAGAAAGGATTAAAAATTTATTTTTCTGTCTTTTCAGAAACATGCAATAAAAAAGAAGACTCAAAAAAAGCAAAACAGATAATACCTGATACATGCCATTTATGCTGCTAAAGGCGTCATGAAAGGTAACTCGCAACTGGATAACGGCACCGAAACACAGCAGCCAAATTGGAGTATTAATACCAAGGTTTAATGAAGAAAGATATAGCAAAAAGACTGCAATAGCCAGCAGATTCATTATAAATACAAATAATTTGTATGTTTCCAGGGTATTAAAGCACCGGAATACCAGTTCCGTTAATATTGCTGAAATTGGAGTATAGCGGCCAGAGCTTTTCCAGAAATCTATTAAGGGGCGGGAAAGGTCAATAATACTTTGTTGCCTTACAGTAGGGTTGTTCTTTAACTGAAAATTATGCAGGTCGTCGGAATAAAGGCCACTTTTCAAAACGGGAAACAGGCAAACCATTATCAAGCAAAAACCAAGAATTGTAAAAAACTTTTTTTGTTTGTTGGTATCCATCGCGAATGCTTTACTCGTTTTCTTGGGTTTAGGTAGCCATGTTTTAAGGCTTAGGCACAATATTAACTATTTTTTAAAATCCACCGGCTCAAACACCCTGCATTTGATATGCTAATGGCAGAGGATGAAGCCTATAGCATGTCAAATGCAATTAGCTCCACAGCAGAAACTTTTTTAATATCTTCGCCCTCAATTAAAAACAAATTATGGCATTAACTACAGCAAATAAGGAAATAGTTGACAAAGCAGTAAAGGCAATTCATGAGCGTATTTTTTACGCACAATATCCTGAGCATCCTAAAGCTTATGGCGAAGATGCTCCCGGCAAGGGACAAAGTGCCTATAATAGCCAGCTGGGTAAGCCATTCAATGGCTTGCTGCAACAAAATCCTGTGGCTTGGGAAGGAGAGGAAGTTTCTCCTTATACCATGAAATCGCTTGGTGTTACTTATCCTGTTTTTGAAGTGGATACTCTTATAGTTCGTGCCGGAAGAGCGTTTGATGCATGGCGGCATGTAAGTGTTGAAGACCGCGCTGAAATTTTGGTTGACGCGCTGGAAAAAATTAAATACCGCTTTTTTGAAATTGCTTACGCTACGCAACATACCACAGGTCAAAGTTTTGTGATGAGTTTTCAGGCATCGGGCCCACATGCAAGTGACCGTGCACTTGAAGCCATGGCTATGGGTTATGAAGAACTGCAACGTTTTCCCGGAAACGTAACTTGGGAAAAACCTATGGGCAAAGTATCGGTAAAGCTGCAAAAAGAATTTAAGCCTGTGCCTAAAGGTATTAGCTTAGCCATAGGCTGTTCTACTTTCCCAACATGGAACTCAGTGCCCGGAATTTTTGCTTCACTCATAACCGGTAATTCAGTAATTGTAAAACCACATCCTAAATCGGTATATCCAATTGCAATAGTAGTTGCTGAAATTCAAAATGCGTTAAAAGCAAAAGGCATTGATACCAATGTTTGCCAGCTAGCTGTTGATTCATCAAAAAATTTAATCGCCAAAACTTTGGCAAAACATCCTTTAGTAAAACTAATTGATTATACCGGTGGTTCAGAGTTTGGTGATTATATCGAATCTATCCCCGGTAAAACAACATTTACCGAAAAGGCAGGGGTGAATTCAGTAATACTTGATTCGGTTGCTGATTTGAAAACGGTTGCTCAGAATTTGGGTTTTGCTGTGTCTTTATATTCCGGCCAAATGTGTACTGCGCCACAAAATATTTTTATTCCTGCCGGGGGTATAAAACAAGGAGATAAAACAATTTCGTATGAAGAAGTAAAAAGTGCATTGACCGAAGCTATTTCAGGTTTAAGCTCTCATCCACAAATGGGTCCGGGTACTTTAGGCGCTATACAAAGCGAGATTACTTTAAAAAGAGTAAACTCAGCAAAAGATTTAGACGCTAAGGTATTACTTGCACCGGCTAAAGTAGCCAATGCAGAATTTCCTGAAGCACGCACCTCATCGCCAATTGTATTAGAGGTTGATGCTAAAGATAAAGGCATTTATGAAAACGAATTGTTTGGCCCAATTGTATTGATTATAAAAACTAAAGATACAGCTCAATCAGTTGAATTGGCTAAAGATATGGTTGCCAAACATGGCGCTATTACTTGTTCTGCTTATAGCACCGATGAAGCCACTGCAAAAATGATAACCGACGAAATGGAGAGTGTGTTTGCACCGGTATCATTAAATCTTACCGGTGTGATTTGGGTAAATCAGCATGCGGGTTTCAGCGATTTTCACGTTACCGGTGGTAACCCCGCAGGCAATGCATCATTTACCAATCCTGAGTATGTGAACAAACGTTTTGTTTGGGTAGGCCACCGCAGAGGGGTCTAAAGAACAAGCGTTACTTTACTTTATCTTAAACAACTCTTCTTCCACTAACTGGCAAATAATGTGGCCAACCATAATGTGGCTTTCCTGTATGCGTGGAGTATCTATGCTAGGGATGTTGAGCAGGTAATCGCAACTGTCTTTCATTTTTCCGCCGGTTTCGCCGGTAAATGAAACAACTATCATCTCTCTCTTTTTAGCCTCTTCCTGCGCCAATAAAATATTCTTTGAATTGCCAGAAGTTGAAATGGCTATCAGTATATCGCCCTTGCGCCCATAGGCTTTTACCGCGCGCTGGTATATTTCGTTGTACGAATAATCATTGGCAACAGCAGTTAAAAACGAAGTGTTCACATGAAAAGCCTCAGCTGGCAAAGGTTCACGATCCGAATAGAATCTGCCGGTAAACTCAGCGGCTAAATGTTGTGCATCGGCGGCGCTTCCGCCATTGCCGCATAAATATAAGCGGTTGCCATCTCTAAATGCTTTTGCTATTACAGCAGCAACTTTTTCAATGCGCTTTAAAAAAGCTTCATCAGCCAGAATATTATTCTTAACCTGAATGGAAGATGAGATGATGGATTTTATTTTGCTATTCATATTTTATAAAATTTAAACGGTCCATGTGGTAAGGCCGTACTCAGTAAAATTATATTTCATTACTCGTCCGCCTAACTTATTCAGTGCTTCTATAACCTTGAATTTATTATTGTATGGGGCGTAAAAAAACATAAACCCACCACCACCAGCACCGGAAATTTTTCCACCGGTGGCTCCGGCTTTTATACCGGTGTTATAAATGTTTTCAATAAAGGGATTCGAAATGCCTTCAGCCATTGCTTTTTTATGTTCCCAACCGTAGTGCAAGATTTTTCCTATGTCATCTACCTCACCTTTCAATAGAGCCTCTTTCATCCGTAGCGACTGCTCTTTCAAGTTATGCATGGCTTCAATACTCTTCACATTTTTCTTTTTCACGTTTTCCGATTGCTTGGCAATAATGCTGGATGATAAGCGCGAAGTTTCAGTAAAGAAAAGAATCAAATTGTTTTCAAGTTCATGCAGCCATTTATCTTTAATACGCAACGGGTTTACAATTACATTATCATTTGCAAAAAACTCCATATAGTTCACCCCCCCAAACGTAGCAGCGTATTGGTCTTGCTTTCCGCCGTGCATGGCTAAATCTTCACGCTCAATTTTAAATGCCAGATGGGCAATATCGTATTCGCTAAGTGGCAACTTAAACCATTCTACAAAAGCACCAAGTATAGCTACCACCAGCGTAGATGATGAGCCTAAGCCCGAACCCGGAGGGGCATCAACAAATGTTGTTAGTTCGAATGCTATTGGTTTTTTTATAAAATCTTTTACCACACGATTATAGACGCCTTTGGCTAATGACAACTTGCCATCAATAGCCAGTTGCTTTTTTGAATCGAGAATGATTTCTTCGCCTCTGTCAATTGCTTTAAGGTGAATTTTTTTTCCGGTCAATGGTTTAATGGTAGCATAGGCATACATGCCAATAGTAATATTTAAAATGGCACCACCGTATATATCAGAGTAAGGCGAAACATCAGTTCCGCCACCTGCTAAACCCAAACGTAAAGGAGCTTTGCTTCGAATGATCATAATTTTATTTGGTGCGCAATTAAACCCATGCGCGATGCAAATTAAGCGTTTTTAAGATTATTGTTTAGATGGAATTTGGGCGGCTATTTCAGCAATTTTATTCAGCATGGCGCTCCAGGCGTATTTCTTCTTTTCAACCTTAATATTATCGCGCATTACAAACTCTTTATGGTTTTTATAAAAATCAACAATGGCATCGGCAACGGCCTGGGCATTGGGTTCTACCACATAACCTACCTTTCCGTTCGGAACAATTTCCGGCAAGCCGCCTACATTGGTTACCAACATAGGGCGATCGAAATGATAGCATATTTGTGTAACCCCGCTTTGGGTGGCATGTTTATAGGGTTGCACTACCATATCGGCAGCACAAAAATAATTGCGCACTTCACCATCGGGAATAAAATCTGTTTTCAAAATCAATTTGTCGGCAATGCCTAATTGCGTAATCATCTCAGCATAAGGTTTGGCATCGGTATAAAATTCGCCAGCCACAATTAGTTTTACATTCAGTTGCCTTATTCTTTCATCGGCCATTGCGTGCAGCAAAATATCAAGGCCTTTGTAGTCGCGTATAAAACCAAAAAACAAAAGATATTCTGTGTTTATTTCAAGTCCTAATTTTTGATATGCTTCGGTTTTGCTGATGGCCTCGCCAAAATTATCGTACAAAGGATGCGGCGAAAAAATGGCTGGCTTTTTATCATCAAATTTCTTCAAGTCTTCCAGCACTGATTCGCTCATGGCAATAAAACCATCCACCGAGTTTACAAAGTAGCCAGCCAATTGAAAATCGCCAACACGTTTTTCGTGAGGAATAATATTATCAATTATGGAAATGACTTTCGTTTTTTTATTCTTCTTCACCATTCTCGAAATAGTACCAAGGCAAGGTGCCATAAACGGTAGCCAGAATTTTACTATTAAAAGATCGGCATTCAATTTCGCAATTTCGCGCCCAACGCTAAGCCAGTTGAGAGGATTGAGAGAATTTACTTTTACATGAATATAAAGATCATCCGGTGCCGGTTGGTCGCTGTATTGAGATGTGCCGGGAAATAAAAACGAAGGGTATTGCAAACTGAAAGTATATATCTGAACACTGTGCCCCTGTCTGATAAACTCCCGGGCCAGCCTTTCATTATAAGCTGCAAGGCCGCCACGTAAAGGATGTGCGCTTCCGAGAATGATTACTTTCATAACAGATATGAGATATTAGACATGAGATATTAGACCGAACCAAATAAAGACGCTTGTATTAATCTCATGTCTCATGTCTAACATCTCAAGTCTACTTTATATTTAAAAGTTTCGAAACTTCGTAATTATTTCTGTCGGATGATGTGCGGGAAATAAGCTCGCCTAAAAAACCAGCCACAAATAGCTGCACACCTATTACAATAGAAAGTAAACCTAAATAGAAGATAGGCCGCTCGGTCATTCGGTATTGTGCAAAAACAAATTTAGCTACGGTTAAATAAAGCACAATACAAAAACCGCCAAAAAAGCTTATTACCCCCAAGCCACCAAAAAGGTGCATAGGGCGTTTGGCAAAGCGTGTCATAAACGAAACAGAAAGCAAATCGAGGAAGCCATATAAAAAACGTTCCATGCCAAATTTGGTAACACCGTATTTGCGTGCCTGGTGTTGCACTATTTTTTCGCCTATTTTTGAGAAACCAGCTTTTTTTGCCAACACCGGTATATAGCGATGCATTTCGCCGTATACTTCAACACTTTTAACCACTTCATTTTTATAGGCCTTTAGGCCGCAATTAAAATCGTGCAGTTGAATGCCCGACATCATTCTTGCAGCTGCATTATAAATTTTTGTAGGTATGGTTTTGGTTATAGGGTCGTAACGTTTCTGTTTCCATCCGCTTACAATATCGTAACCCTCATCGGCAATCATATTATATAAAGCAGGTATTTCATCCGGCGAATCCTGCATATCTGCATCCATGGTTATTACCACATCGCCTTGTGCGTATTTAAAACCGGTATTTAAAGCCGCACTTTTTCCGTAATTAATTCTGAATTTAACTCCTCTTACACAAGGGTTTTCAGCCGAAATTTTTTCAATTACCTGCCACGACTTGTCTTTACTACCGTCATCTACCATGATTATTTCATAGGTAAGCGCATTAGCTTTCATTACGCGCTCAATCCAGGCGGCAAGTTCAGGAAGTGATTCTTCCTCGTTAAATAAAGGTACTATTACCGAAATTTGCATCTACTACTCTTGATTAATTATTGTTTTTTGCTCGCCTCTTTTTATAAAAAGACTGACAATTACAGAAAGCAAAATAGAAAAAGTTAACGAAACCGACCACGCAATTGTTTCAAGTGTATTAACTGTCAAATTCTCAATTTTTTTAGTGGCATCTGCAACGGTTTCATCCGACAAGCCTCTTTTATCGGCTACTTCGTTCACAAGCTTTAAAGCATGGGTTTTAATTAATTCAATTATACCGGGGTTAATTATCGTCATTAAAATTCTGTAGGTAAAAACATTAACCATTAAAACAGCCACAATCGCAATGGTCAAAGTGTTTATGAATGCTTTATTAAACGAAATGATGTTATTAAATTGTTCGCGGCAGGTAATACCGCCAAATATCATGCAAAACAATATAGGCACATACACTAAAAAAAGCCACGGATTAGTAGATACTACCTGTGGGGCAATGAGGTAAATTATAAATTGAAATATTATTGATGCAAGGCCACCAATAACACCATATTTTAAAGCAATATCAAGTTTCATTACTGTTAAGTTTCAATTTACTTTTATTAACAACACCAATTACTTTGCCGGTAAACTGCGTTCCTATAAAAGGTGTGTTTTTCGATTTTGAACAAATATCTTTTTCTGTAAATATCCAATTTTTATCGGGATTGAATAACGTTAAATCGGCTTCGCTTCCTTCGGTAATTGATGGGGCCGTTACGTTTAGTAGCTTCCTTGGGTTTGAAGCTAAAAGTTCAACCATTTTATCGGTATCAATCTGGCCTCGCAATGCTGTATTAGCAATTGCATAGCAGGTTTCGAAGCCCAACATTCCGAAATCGGCTTTGTCAAATTCCAGCTTTTTGCATTCTTCATCTTGCGGGCGATGTGCAGAGGTAATGGTATCAATAGTTCCATCTCCAATTCCTTTTATTAACGCTTTAATATCTTCTTTCGAACGAAGGTGCGGATTTACTTTGTAATTGGTATTGTATGCGCCAACTGCACTATCATCTAATAATAGATTGTATGCGCTAACTGAAGCCGAAATATTAAGCCCTTTCTTTTTTGCAGCACGAATAAGCTCAACAGATTTTTTAAGAGAGATGCCGGTAAGGTGAAGTTTAGATTCAGTGTATACTAAAATTGCAATGTCGCGGCTCACAGCAATTTCTTCAGCAAGTGCCGGTGCGCCTGGTAAGCCGAGTTGTGTACTTGTAATCCCTTCGTGCATCACGCCATTTTTTGAAATGCTTTTATCTTCAGGGTGATTCATAATAAGCCCGCCAAAGGCCTTTACATATAGTAATGAACGTTCCACCATACCGGCAGATACGCTAGCACGTGGGCCATCGCTAAAAGCAATTGCGCCTGCCTTATACATATCATACATTTCGGCCAGGTCTTTGCCTTCGGTGTTATGTGTAACTGCGCCTATGGGGTGCACACTTACTACTTCGTCCGCCGATTGGCGAAGCACATATTCTATTTGCGATTTTGTTTGTATTACGGGGTTGGTATCGGGCATGCAGCAAATGTGTGTAAAGCCACCAGCAGCTGCTGCCCTGCAACCGGTTTGTATGGTTTCTTTTTGTTCGTAACCGGGATCGGCTAAATATGAGTTTAAATCGAACCAACCTATTGAAACATGAAGGTTATCTTGCTTTATTTCTGTAGCCGTATTAACCGAGGGTAGTTTATTTCCAATTTTTTTAATTTTGCCATCAGAAATAAAAATATCTTTTACCTGGTTATGAAAAGGAGAGCCGGTATCAACTATTCGTGCGGAGCGGATGAGTATTTCCATGGTTACGTTTACCGGAATACAAATATAGAATTTTATTGGTTGATGGGCTGTGACTAATTTCAGCGTTTATACCTTCCAGAATCGCAACATGGCAATTTCAAAGGCAAAGAACAACAGAACGAGGATGATACATAGTTTCCATAACGAGGTGCCACGGTCTAACTCCTTAACAATCCCGGCTATATCGGTATGTGCTGTGTTAACAACGCTTACATTTTTTTGCGGATATTTTTCTTTCAATTGGTCGGCAGTTAAAAAGGTTAAATCTGATTCGCGCCTGTCGAAATTTAAGGCTAATAACTGTGCCGAATCTGAATTTTCAGTTCCAATAGTATAAAATCCGGCTTTTTTAATTTGCCCACCCAAGCCCAGAAGTATTTTATTGCCTACAGCAAACTGTTCGGGAATAAACTCAACATTTTGCCCCTTCATTTTATATACTTTATCCGCCGCTATTTTAGGGGCTGTAACTTCAATACGGGTTTTATCGCCAATAAAATAACTAATGTTGCTTTGCTTAATATTTGATACCGCCATTTTATAAAGCATAGGCACAAAAATGGCATGAACCGGAAGGTCGGAAAAATTTTTATCGAGCGGAACGGCGCTTACATATAGTGAGCCTGATTGATAAGGATAGCGGCTGAAGAATGAACTGCCATCTTTAAGTGTAAGAATAGCTTCTTCGTTAGATGCCGTAGAATGCGAGAAGGTATAATATTTTTTTGCCTGTGGCAAATTCATATTCTGCGGCACTTTTTCGAATACATCTTTAAAAATATTTTGCTGCAAATTAATTCCTGCTAAATCCTGCGCCTGCTCCGAAAAACCGGTAATAGAATTAGCCTGCATATTATTCAGAAACCTGTTGTAGGCTTCAGTTTCGCATTTATCTGATGGGAAAACTGCTACAGCCCCACCACTACTCAGGTATGCATTAGTAGCTGCTGTAAGTGTCGAAGGGATAGTTTTTAGGTTATCAAATATTATTAATTGTTTGTCTTGTAAAACCTGCGGATCGAAACTACCAACTGAAATAGTGTTATAGTCAAACTCGGTTTGATTTTTAAAAAGAGCATCGAGAAAAATATTGGGGTGCCCTTCGTTGATGGCAAGCACTTTTATTTTTTCAATGGCATTAAAAGATAGAAAATAATTATCGTCGTAGGTAATTGGATAATCTTGTATCGAAAGCTCGGCTTTATTCCAGCCGGGCTTATTTAAAACAAAACCAATGGTATCATTAACGGATGAACCGGCATCAATCGAAAAATCGGCCATGGTTTTAGTTTGTCCATTTAGCTTTAGTGCTAAGCGGTTGTTTTCAACTTTCTTGTCGCCCGAGTTGGTAAGCCTTACTATTAATTGCGACTGCTGCTCTATAAGCTGAACCGGTTCGTTAAACCAACAGGTATCTATATAAATGTTTTCCTGTGCATCTGCCGTAAACGGAATAAGATTGTATGACACTGATGAATCAAGAACCATTTCACCCATGTTTTTCTGAAAATCAGAAAGCAGGTATGCTATTTCACTATTGCTGTTCTCGCGGCTCAAAGCATCTTTCTGCCGTTTGGTTATTTCGGGCAGCGTTCTTACAGCAGGCGAAATTTCAAGTTCATCTACCATAGCCATAAACTCTTGTTTACTTACCAGGCGTTGGTGCTTACCTTCAAAATCGTTAGTGAGCAGTTGAAATTGGTCATCGGCTGAATAATCTTTTGCAATTTCTTTAGACGCAATTTTAGCTTGATCAAAAAGGCTTCTGCCGCCGCTCATGGCATTCATTGAAAATGAATTGTCAATGTAAATACCCACAGATTTTCTGCCAGATGCGATTTGATTTTTTTTATTGGGCAAATAAGGCTGTGCAAAAGCCAATACCAAAAACGTAATTGCCAACATACGCGAAGCCAGCACCAACAGGTGTTTTATCTTATTGCGAGAGGTGGTTTCTTCTTTTACTTCACGCAAAAACTTTATGTTGCTGAAATAAACGGTTTTATATCTTCTGAAATTAAAAAGGTGAATAATTACAGGGATAGCCAACGCGCTTAAACCATAAAGAAATCCCGGATGAAGAAATTGCATGTGGCGAAAATATTAAATTAGAACCAAGGGGCAAGAATAGTAAATAGTCAATAGTGAAGGGCCCAATAACTTAGAAATGAACATTTTTTAAGTATTTGCCGCGCGATTTATGAAAGAGGTGGAATAAACTTTATTTTAGCACAGTGCTACACAGACTTTCCATAAAAAACTATGCCATTATCGAAGAGCTTGAAATAACGTTCGACGGGCGTATGAACATTATTACAGGGGAAACGGGGGCAGGAAAATCAATTTTATTAGGCGCTTTATCGTTAATACTAGGTGATAGGGCAGATACAAAAGTGCTTTTCGATAAAAATGAAAAATGTGTGGTGGAGGCCGATTTTGAAATACAAAACCGAGATCTGAAAAAATTCTTTGAAGCGCATGAACTTGATTTTGAATCGCCAGCAATAATTAGGAGAGAGATTAACCAATCGGGCAAGTCAAGAGCGTTTGTGAATGATACACCAGTTACCTTGCATGTGCTTCGCGAATTGGGCGAAAAATTGGTGAACCTTCACAGTCAGCATGAAACGCTTGATTTGGTAAAAGCGGGCTTTCAACTGCAAATAATTGATGCCATAGCAGGCAATCAATCTTTATTGGATACTTACCGGCAAAAGTTTACACAATACAAAAAAGATTCGAAGAAGTTGGATGAACTAAGCGCTCAATGGAAAAGTTCATCAGCCGAATTAGATTATCTGCAATTTCAATTAAAGGAATTGGCAGAAGCAAAACTGCAAAGCAACGAACAACAACAGTTAGAGGCTGAGCAAAATATATTGAGCAATGTTGAAGAGATTAAGCTTTCACTACAAAATGCAGTAAAAACACTTTCGGATAACGAGCTTGCCTTAGTTGACCAATTAAGCGAAGTTTTAAGCGGACTAAAAACGGTAAAAAACTACAATAAAGATATTCTTGCATTAAGCAACCGTCTTCAAAGTGTGTATGAGGAGGTGAAAGATATTGTTGGCGAATTTGAAAGCCTGCAGGAGAATACATCACTTGATCCAGAGAAGCTGAAAGAAGTAAACGACCGACTGCATATTATTTACAGCCTTCAGAAAAAGCACAGTGCTACTACGATAGAAAACCTGCTGAAAATTCAGCACGAGTTAGAAGACAAGATTTTTTCGGTAGATACCAGCTCTATAAAAATTGAAACTTTAAAAGCTGAGTTAGCAAAACAACACCAGGAATTAATAAGCCTTGCTGACCGCTTGCATAGCGCTCGCGAAAAGGTGTTGCGTAACTTTCAAACCAATGTTGTGGTGTTGCTTGCAAAGGTGGGTATGCCCACCGCTTCGTTTAAAGTAGATATGACTAAGCTGCAACAGCAGGAGTTAAATGGAAACGGACTAACAGAAATTAAATATCTTTTTTCGGCCAATAAAGGTTTTGCGCCCGGCGAGATAAAAGATGTGGCATCGGGTGGAGAGTTATCGCGCTTAATGCTATGTATTAAATCGCTGGCGGCTGATGCACTCGCACTGCCTACTTTAATTTTTGATGAGATTGATGCCGGTATATCTGGCGAGGTAGCCTTGAAGGTGGGCGAGATTATGAAGAAGATATCGCGTGCGCATCAACTAATTTGTATTACACACCTGCCGCAAATAGCACGCACCGGAGATGTTCATTTTTATATTTATAAAGAGAATAAATATAACCGCACCCAAACCCGCCTTAAAGAATTAAAAGGAGAGGAGCGCGTAATAGAGCTTGCCAAAATGCTAAGTGGTGATAAAATAAGCGAAGCAGCATTGGCCAATGCCCGCGAAATGATTGCAGGATAGTTTATCTAATCGAAATGTAGAAAGATGTAAGAGCAGTTTAATGCCTTACCGTTAACGAATAAGTATAACGCGTTTCGCCCCGGTAAAAAAGCTGGTAGATGTAGTTTCCATTTTGCAAATCCGAAACATCAAATGCTGCACTACTTATACCCGTTTCGGTAGCCATGGAGATTTCTCTTACAAGGCTGCTATCTGCATTCAATATTCTTATACTTGAATATGGATCATTTTCAGGCAAATAAGCTCTTATCAAACATTTGTTATTACACGGATTAGGCGCGCCTTGAAACAGAACTACATTCATGTTAAGCTTTGTATCTTTACCTGGGCTTGAAAAAATACTGCTATTTGCTGAAAATAGAAATACAAATAATAAAACTAACACCTTTGGCTTCATCTTAAGTTCAAGTAAAGTGGAATAAATATTCTGTATTGAACGCTAAGATAATAAATATATTAATTGGTTAGCCGAACTGCTTAAAAGGTTAGCCCTACATTAGCAAAGGTAGCGCCCCATCCAAACTCGCCAAATACGCCTATGTTACGATTCAACCAGTACCGTATTCCTATTTGCGGGCCGGCTAACAGAAAGCCATAAACACCGCCCCCAGGGCCTGTATAAAAGGCAGGACCTCCGCCAGCATTTAAGCCGGCATAAACATCAAGCCGGTCGGCTATAGGTACATCTGCAGCCTCCAGTATATGAATGTTGACTTTCATAGCTATAGGAATGCCAATGGCTGAATAAACAGCAGGATAACGATAATCGCCATAAACAAAATATGGCGGATAAGGTCCTACAAATGCATCTATACCGGTTTCAAACCCTAAGCCTATAAAGCGATGTATTCTATATTCGCCAGATACGTTTAATGAAAAGCCACCAGAGGAGATATATGAATAGCCCGGACCTATTGCCAAAACCTGCGTGCCGCCTACTCCTATTGAATATATACCACTTTTATCCTGGTTCCAACCCTGACAGTTGGCGGGCTTTGTAAGTGTCAGCATAAGCAGGGCTATAAAAATTGCTTGAATCTTTTTCATAAAAAAGTTTTTAGTTAAAGAATCGAAAGCACCATCAAAGAACAGATATATTTGGAACGCAGAAGCTATTTATAAATTGTTTTTAGTTACAGCTTGGTGTGTTGAATTAGTAGTAATATTTCCATATATAAAATTTAGTTTCAAGTATTTATAAAAACATAATTATGAAAAAAATAGGCGTATTAGGAACCGGAGCAGTAGGTGCTACAATCGGCAAAAAATTGGTTGAATTGGGTTACGAAGTAAAAATGGGGTCGCGCACTAATGGAAACGAAAAGGCGGTGGCCTGGGTAAAAGCCAATGGCAAAGGTGCAAGTGAAGGTACATTTGCTGATGCGGCTGTTTTTGGTGAAATTATTTTTGTTTGTACCAGAGGTGAATTTGCATTAAAAGCATTGGAGCAGGGTGGAGTTGAAAACTTTAAAAATAAAACAGTGGTAGATGTTTCGAACCCACTTGATTTTAGCAAAGGAATGCCGCCCTCACTTTATATTTCAAACACTAATTCGCTGGGCGAAGAAGTTCAAAAAATGCTGCCCGGTGCCTACGTGGTTAAAGCACTAAATACAGTAAACTGCGAAGTAATGGTAGATGCTAAAAAAGGCGGTGGCGATATAACCATGTTAATTTGCGGAAACGATGCTAATGCTAAAGCAGAAGTAAAGGAAATATTAGCACAATTTGGTTGGAATGATATTTTAGATATTGGCGATATTAAAGGCGCCCGTAGTCAGGAAATGATGGTTATAACATGGGTTAGTGTAATGAGTACGTTAAAAACACCACATTTCGGTTTTAAAGTTGTAAAGCCGTAAATTGATGTAGAAAAAGTGATTAGCTAGATACGATAAATAGCAAAAAAATGCGATTTAATGGTGTGGTTTGTCTGATTAAACCGGTATAAAAAATATAATTATGAAAAGCTTTGATACACTTACTGAAGCCATGCAGGATTTAAAAAAAAGAGGCTTTACCCGCGATTTTAACCTGCGCGAAACTTTTATTGAATGTGCTTCAACCGGTATGCAGCTTTCGCCTGAAGAGTTTGAGATTACAGAGGTATACCGGTTTGAGGGTGAAACGGACCCCGCAGATGAAGCAGTGTTATATGCCATCGAATCGAAAGATGGAATAAAGGGCGTTTTAGTAAATGCTTATGGGCCTTATTCAAATCCTATTCCCGATAAGTTAATAGCCAAGCTTACTGTCCACAAATAATTTTATGTTTGTGGATATATAGATCCCACATGAATCCGCCGTTTCGCAATTTTTCCCTTGGCACTAAGCTTCTTCTAATGTTTTTTGTGCTTTGTTTAAACCTGGCGGTGTTTTCCAGTATAGCTGTATTTTTAATGCATCAATTTTTCGGTATTGATAAACCCGAAACTGTTCTTGAAAGCATTCCTCAAACCCCAAATGAAGTGAATGCTTTTTTATTTGTTCAGGCTATTATTTCGTTGGGCGGATTTCTTATTACCTCCATTTCATTTGCTAGACTAGAATCGGTCAGTGTGCTTGAGCGCTTAAATATTAATTTTTTAGCACCGCTCAAAATGTTTGTGCTGGCAGTTGTTTCTATTTTACTAGCACAGTTTTTTATTGAATTTTTGGTTGAAGCGAATACAAAAATCCCTCTGCCGGATGCGCTCAACTTTTTAAAGGATTATGCTAAAAAGGCTGAGGATGTAACCACAGCCGTAATGAATTTTAAGCAGTTTGGGCAGTTTATTGCTGTTGCCATTGTTATGGCAGTAATACCTGCAATTAGTGAAGAAATGTTTTTTAGAGGATTGTTCATGGGTGCTTTGTTACGGGCAAAAGTAAATCCGGTGGTGGCTATAATTTCTTCCGGATTTGTTTTTGCTATTTCGCATATGGAATACCAAAATACTATTGCCATATGGGCACTGGGTGCATTTTTAGGTTATCTGTATTACATATCGGGTAGTATATGGCTGTCGTTTGTTGCGCATTTTACCAATAACTTTTTGATGGTGCTTTTAAAATATTTATACAACATAGGTGTCATAGGTAAAGATATGGCTGATGCTTCAATGCCTTTATATATTACGTTTATTTCAATAGTATTATTTGCAGGCTGCATTTATATTTTTAATAAATGGAAACAACCTGATACATTTGAAGAAGCAACACCAGATATTGTTGTGACGAATGAATAAATTCGGAAATTGACGAATGAAATGAAAACATTAATAACACGGTCAGCTTCAGGTATTGTTTTTGTGGCGCTAATGCTTGGCGGCATTTTGTGGAACCAATATTCATTTGCCCTGCTTATGAGCCTGATACTTGCCGGTGCTATAAATGAATACTATAACATTACAGCAGCTAAACGCGAGCCAGGCAAATCACGTGCGCGCATAAAATGGTTTGTAATTATATTTAGTTTGTTGGTTTACTGGCGCTCTTTTCTACTCTCTTCTCCACCGGTAACCTCTACCACCGAAGTAAATAGCGTTCTATGGGCTTTTGTTTTGCAGGTCTTCAGATTGCGCGACGCCAACCTGCCCATGAATGCCCTTATTCCCATATTTGCGTTTGTTCTATTTGCCTACGAGCTTTTTACCGAATCGGAAAACTCGTTTAATAATATAGGCTGGAATTTAATTGCCATTTTTTGGATATTGGTTCCTATACTACTTACAAATAACTTGTATTTCGAAAAGGGGGGGGCTTTTTTAGTAGCTGTTTTTGTGTTGATTTGGGTGTATGATTCCGCCAGTTATGTTAGCGGTTCTTTGTTTGGTAAGCACCCCTTGTTTAAAAGAATATCGCCTAAAAAAACTATTGAGGGCTCGGTAGGAGGGGTATTGCTAACTTTAATATTTGCGTATTTTATTAACCAATGCCCTAGGCTAACCATGCTTTCAAAATTGGAGTGGATGATATTAGCTTTTGTTATTATCGTGAGCGCCACATTTGGCGATTTGGTGGAATCGATGCTTAAAAGAAACTTGGGCATAAAGGACTCCGGAAGCATTATGCCTGGTCACGGAGGGTTTTTAGACCGTTTTGATGCCTATTTGTTCACTGTTCCATTTATAGTTGCTACTATATGGATAATCAACCAGTTGCAAAATATGATGTTGGTTTTTGACTACTTAAACAAGTAGCGGTGCATTTAAAACCTTACCCAGATTTTAACGTTTAACTTATTTAAGTAATATTCGCTTAACTTTGTATTCCCAATCACCCATTTAAAAATATAATGAAGGGAAAAATTAAGATTCATAAAGAAGGCCACACCATCCTTCTTATTTCCGGAATTGTTCTACTACTTGCCACTTTTTGCGCAGCGGTTATTTTTAAGAATATCGAAGTGTACTATATTACGGGAGCTGTTTCTATAGCCATTTTGTGCGCTTTTGCATTTTTCTTCCGCATTCCAACACGCAAGTTCTACGATAATGATAATCAGATAATAGCGCCTGCTGATGGAAGGATTGTGGTAATAGAAGAAGTTCAGGAAGGCGAATACTTCGGCGATAAGCGCATACAGGTTTCTATTTTCATGAGTCCCGCCAATGTGCATGTTAACCGGAATCCCATAAGCGGTGTAGTGCGATATCAAAAATATCACCCGGGAAAATACCTTGTAGCTTGGCACCCAAAGTCTTCTGAAAAGAATGAACGCAATACTTTAGTTATTGAGCATGAAGACGGCCTCGAAATCTTAGTTCGCCAAATAGCCGGAAAGCTGGCCCGCAAAATACGCTGGTATTTAAACGAAGGCGATGAGGTTCAACAAAATGCCGAACTTGGTTTTATTAAATTTGGCTCACGAGTAGATCTTTTCTTACCTGTTGGTACTAAAATAGAAGTTGACCTGAAGCAAAAAGTAAAAGGTGGCATTACCGTAATCGGTACTCTACCCGAAGGGGATAATTAGTAACACCCCGGTTGCTAAAAACAAACCTGTCACTAGTTTACGCTCACAATACTGTATTTAATAGACCTCTTTCACAATTCAGAAAATTCTTTTTTGTAGCAGAGCCGGTTCTCCCTTTAGGGAGTTAGAGGGTGCGGGGCGCGGCAAAAAAGAACAACGGGGTTTAAAAAATCGAAAATACGAAACCCTTTATTTCTTCTGCGCTGCAACTACCTCGTTGTATTTTTGCTTATACTCTTCCGCAAGTTTTGCATCTCCTTTATTGTGATATGAAATTGAAAGGTTCATATACGCTGCCGGGTAATTCGGATTAATTTCCACCAGCTTTTTCGAAACTGCAATAGCCTGGTCAAATTGCTGATTCATTCCATAAGCTACACCCAAGTCTTCATAATACAACTCTGCTTTAGGGTTTAATTCTACAGCCTTAGTCAAAAACTCAATAGCCTTATTGAAGTTACCCGCCACCTTGCCAAAATTAGTTCCTATTACATAATAATCTGCCGCGTCAGGTTTCTTCAGTTCTGAACCACGTTTTAGCCAATAGTCCACCGAATCAGGTTGATTAAGTTTGGCCGATACCTGCGCCAGCATAAAGTACGACTCCGGTTGATCCGGTTTTGCTTCGTATGCTTTCAGTAAAGCCTCTTTTGCCTTAGCTGGGGTTTTATTATCGTTATAAACTATACCCAGGTTAAACCAGGCATCATAATATCCACCCACGCGCGAAGCAGCCGCTTTTTCATACACCGGTATTACTTCATCTGCGTTATGGTGCCGCTTATACAATGCGTTACCCAATAATAACCAGGCATTCGAGTGCGTATTATAAACCCTTAAAGCTTCATTAAGGTGCGCAATAGAAGAATCAAGTAGCATTTGCTTAACCGTAGTGTCGGGCAGGTTTTGTATCGCATTCAGTTCCTCCTCACTTTTACTACCACAACTCAGGTCACTAAAATATTCTTTAATTTTTCCGGTGCGTTTAAGTTCTGCAATATTATTATCCGCAGCTTTTGTCAAATCGCCACCTACCGAAGTTTGTATTTTAGCCGAGTTAGGGCTATGCTGCACATCGCGCCTAAACAATGTAAAGCTGTCCTTCCAGTCAAAGTTGCGCGAAAATGTTTTGTACGAATACAGTGATAGGATTAAAACAAAGATGGAAAGTATAACCGGTGTCGAAATTTTAAACCTGTCCTTTGACTGAATAAGCAAATAGGAGAGAAGAATACAAAAGCCCAGCGAGCTCATATAAATAAAGCGCTCATTCATCAATACGCCCACTGTAAATAACATGTTCGAAGCAATGGAAAATGTGATGAAGTAGAACAGAATAGCATAACTGGCAATGGTCTTCTTTTTAAGATTGATAAGCGCATATACTACCAGCGCCACATTAACAACAAACGAAGCAATAAATCTGAAATCGTTGAAATCAATATATGGTATCTGGTTAAAATAATAATCGTGCGTAAGCGGATGAGGAAAAATTAAAAGCTTGAAATAATAAAGAAAGGTTAGGAAGATGGTTGCATAGCGTTGCGCTGTGCTCGCCGCAAGAAAAGGGTTATTCAAAATTTCGGGCGAATCCTGTGTTAGCCCAGCCTGCGTAAACATGCTGCGCAGTATAAGAAAAACTACTACCGGTAATATATATAACCCAAGAGTAACAGCATAATCTTTCAATTTAGCCTGTGTAAAGAAATAATACGTAAGTGGTATAATGGCAAAAAACGTAATCGCATTTTCTTTCGACATCAATGCAATGAAGTAAACAAACACCCCCCAAACTAAATGGATATATTTTTTTGTTTTTACATACTTAACTCCAGCAAGCAGCGATAGAAGAGAGAGCAGCATACACATCACTTCATCGCGCCCCTTTATATTAGCTACAGCCTCGGTATGCATAGGGTGTGCAGCGTATAACATGGTAATTAAAAACGGCAGCGACAGATAAAAAGGTGTTCCTTTTTTTTGTGGTAAAATTTGCCGCAGCAAATAATAAAGTATTAGCCCTGTAAGTGCAAAAAGCAAAATATTAATACCATGGCTTAACATAGGTGCCAGGTAAGGGTCGTTATCGCCCATTATTACATTCTGGTCGTTTATTTCAGCGCGTTTATCATGGCGTATTTTGCGCATTATTTCATACTCAACCGTAAGTGTGGCCATGCTTAAAGGCCGGTAACGTCCGCCGCTTACCAATCGCGCACCACGCTCGCCAAAAAAGCCTTCAAACATATCATGGCTAAAGTGGTCTTTAAGTCCCGCAAAGCCTTTTTTGGTGTATTTATTATCAGTAAGTACAATGGTATCATCAATTGCAAACTTGTTCCAAAGCGTGTTGGAATAAAGCATACAGGTAAAAAGAAAAATAATTAAATAACCCGACCATGCAGGAAATTGTATAGCAGGTTTAGCACCCAATACCTGTTGAACAGGCTCGGCGGCAGTTGTTACAGATGCTTGTTTTTTTGCTTTTGGATTTTGTTTAGCCACTATAGTTGGAATTTGTGTGCCAAAATAAAAAAAATAAGGATGTAATAGTCATTGGCGCGCAAGCGATTGAAGATGCTTTAGTGTTTAACAGTAAAGCTAATTCACAATAAACTCAATTACCGATACATATTGAATGTTAGAACCCGCAGCAAGCGTAGTGCCTGCCGGTAGCCACATAGGCAGCAGTTCGCCGTTTACATTGACAAAATTATAGTTACCGTTGTCGTAGCCGTTATACCCAAATGCGGTTTCAACTCGCGTCAAATAGATAATGTTGGAGTTGACGTATATTTCAAATGCCCCCATAGGCATGGGACTGCCGTTACTGGCGCTTACGTTTTGCTGCACGTTGGCACTGGGAAGTACGGACACCACTTTCCAAACACAATCCACCCCATTGTTGCTGGCAGCTGCCGGCACCGTGCCGCCGCCACTCGATATAAGTAGCGTGCGGCTATATTGTAAAGTGTGTGGGGTTTGCTGCGCATTCAGTGCAAAACCAATAATTAAAACAGCGATTGAAATCATACTTTTCTTCATAGCTGGTAAGTTTATTTTATAAAACGTCAGTTCTTAGTAAATATAGGGAAATGATCTAGTGTTTTAGAAACAACTTTTTATCTCTTTGCCTGTAATCTCTTTACTCCCTCCCCAATCCCCATCACAATAAATGATGGAATCCAAACCCATACAAACTCGCTCTTCAAGACCTCCCATCCCCGGTAAGTAAAAAACTTAGCTATGCTTATGGGCGAAACCCTGATAGGCCTGAAATCAAAAAAATAGCGGGTATTATCAAAAGGCGCAGAAAAAGCTACACCCTTCCCGCCACTGGTCATAGCATCAAGTATAGGGTGCGAAGCCGTAACAATAAAAAAGAGAAGAAATAGCATTAACCACTGGCGGCTAAATTTCTTTTCAGCCCTATAAAAAATCAACAACACCACAAAAGATAACAAAGCCGCAAAAAAGAAAGAATGTGTAATTCCTCGGTGCCCCCACATCGATTCATAAGGTACACCCAGGTTATAACCTATTGCATCAGCATCCGGTATGGCAGCGCATACCATTGCCAGTAGCCAAAATTTGACCCCCGTTTTTTTAATAAACGAAATTTTACCCAAAGCAACTCCTGCTATAGCATGCGAAAACGCTGATGGCATAATTTTAAAATGTGATTTTACAGCTAATGTAACCTAAAAAGTGAATGTATCTTTTAATGCGATTTTTTCAAAAAATGCCCTTCATGAAAATGCCGTCAAGAAATTTTCTCGAAGCAGAGCAAGAGAACAAAACGCTGTTCGAGCACAACCAACGTTATAAATATTATACGAAGTAAAAGGCGAGTTCGTTTTGTTGCGCGTAGGGAGAAAATTTTAGGCCCTTTTCATGTCCAGGCTTGATTTTTGCTGCTTTTTATCAAGAAAAAGTAGGAGTAATATTTTTTTGAAAAGCAAAAATAATTTTCAAAACCATACCCCCTTTCGGTTAGCTCAATCTCTCATTATATTCTCCTCCAAAGGAGGAGAATCTTGAACCCTCTCCGAAGGAGAGGGCAGGGTGAGGTTATATTAATTTATAACGTTTCCCCGGCAACGAAACTATAAGCCCATTCATTTCCATTTCAAGCAATGTGCCTGCCAGTATACTGGTGTTCATACCGGTTTCTAAAACCAATTTGTCAATTTCAAGCTCGCCTTTTTCATCAAGCATAGTATGTATTTTTCTTTCCTCTTCACTTAAATTCAAAGCCAATTGCCGTTGTGGTTTTTTCGTTTTTCCTTCGCCTTCTTTTGTTGCCCACCCCATAGCTTCCAGTAAATCATTTCCGGTTTCAATCATGGCAGCCTTATGCGTTTTAAGCAAAAAATTGCAACCGGTGCTCATTTTATCAATCGTTCTTCCCGGTGTAGCAAAAACTTCTCTGTTATACGAATTTGCAATGTTAGCAGTAATCACAGCACCACCCTTTATACCCGATTCTATCACCACCACCGCATCGCACATCCCCGCAATAATCCTGTTCCTTTCCGGAAAATTATGCAAAATCATCGTGTCTATCGATTTATATTCCGTAAGCAGTCCGCCTTGTAGCACCATTTTTTTAGCTACCGGTTTGTGCTCCGGCGGGTAAATGGTATTTAATCCGTGGCCCAATACACCAATAGTTTTTAAATTATTTTCAAGCGCTGCGCTGTGTGCCGCCACATCAATACCATAAGCCAAACCGCTTATAATAAGAATATCCTGTGCTGCAAGGTCACTTACTATTTTCTTAGTTAATTCTTTTCCATATTCAGTCGCTTTTCTGGTGCCTACAATGCCAACAGTTTTTGCAGCATTCAAATCTGCAGTGCCTCGGTAAAAAATAAGTATGGGGCTATCGGCACAAAGTTTTAACCGGTGCGGGTAATCTTCATCCGTAAAAAACAGTGGTGTAATTTTATACTCATCAATAAACTTCAATTCCTTCTCCGCATCTTTCAATACTTCAGCCTTTACTATGGCTTCAGCCCGCTCTTCACCTATCAATGGAATTTTAAGCAGCTTTTGTTTCGGCGTTTTAAAAACAGCCTCACAACTACCACAATAAGCAAGCAAATTTTTAGCTAATACACTACCAATATTTGGTAGCATAGTAAGCCCTATTTGATATAACAGCTGATTTGAATTACTTTTCGACAAAAGATATTTATTTTGAGGTTGTCAAATTTATAAAAGCGCAGCAATTATACTTTATTAATGCTAAAAAAAATTATACTTCTTTTTTCTCTCCTTTTTCAACTGTGTGCAGTTTACCCGCAAACCTACACTGATAAAGGCCCGGAAAATAAATTTCAGTCAGCACAAAATCCCCTGTATTGGAAAAATAAAATGCCCTTTCCCGGCTACTGGCAGCAAGATGTGCATTATAAAATAAAAGCAAATCTCGACGATAGCCTCAATATTATTACCGCCGAAGAGCAACTTACTTATACCAATAATTCGCCCGATACGCTCTCCTTCGTATATTTCAACCTGTATCAAAACGCCTTTCAACCCGGCTCCTATTTAGATAACCTGCAACGCAACAATGGTGCACCACCTACTTACGGCAAATACGAACGCGCCAAAAAAAATATTTTGATTGATGAAATAAAAAGCGGTAACGATACGCTGCGCACGCTACTCGATAATACTGTTCTAAAAGTATTTTTAGATAACCCCATGCCACCAGGAACAAAGAAAAGCTTCAATATAAAATTCCGCACCTTTTACGATTCAGGCTCAATACGCAGGCGTATGAAAAAATACAAAGCCTGGAAGTTTACCCATTACAACGGCTGCCAATGGTATCCTAAAATTTGTGTGTACGACCGCAAAAGTGGTTGGAACACCGACCAGCATTTAAACCGCGAATTTTACGGCGATTTCGGAACCTTTGATGTGGAACTTACTTTTGCATCTAATTATATTGTTGAAGCCACCGGTGTATTACAAAATGAAAGTGAAGTGCTACCCGATACTTTAAAGAAGAAACTCGACATCTATAATTTTAAAGATAAAAAGTGGGATGAAAAACCTTCAATCATTATTCCAAAGGTTAAGGGCGAAACCAAAACCTGGAAATACCACGCAGAAAATGTTCACGACTTTGCATTCACCGCCGATCCTACCTATCGTATTCACGACACAATAATTTATCCTGATAGATTGGTGGGTAAAGGAAACGGAAGGGGCGAAGGGGTTAGATGTGTTGCCATTGTGCAAGAGCCGCACGCATCAGGCTGGCAAAACGCATCCGATTATCTGGCAAAAATAATTTCTGTTTTCAGTAAAGATTTTGGAGTATTCGAATACCCCAAAATTGTAATTGCCGACGCTGCCGATGGCATGGAATACCCCATGCTTACACTTGATGGTGGACGGGATAAAGAATATCATAATTTATTGATTCACGAAGTAGGCCATAATTGGTTTTACGGCATGTTGGGCAACAACGAAACCTACCGGGCCATGATGGATGAAGGTTTCACCCAATTTTTAACCGTATGGGGAATGGAAGCTATTGATGGAAAAAATATCCCCATTGATTCTATCAGCAAAAAGAAATGGTATTTCCGCAAATTTTACGAACCGGTGAACGCCCGCGATAGTAAATGTTATTACGGTTATTTGCGAGATGCATTACAGTTTAACGACGAGCCGCTCAATACCCATTCCGATGGTTTTAACGGCGCGCTGGGTCAAGGTGGCGGCTATGGGCATGTATATTTTAAAACTGCAACTATGCTGTATAACCTGCAGTATGTTTTAGGCGATTCTCTTTTCGCAGCCGCCATGAAACATTACGTAGCACAATGGAAATTCGCCCACCCTTACCCCGAAGATTTTCGCAACTCTGTTATTCAATTTACACACGTTGATTTGAATTGGTTTTTTGATGAGTGGATGGAAACCACAAAAAATATCGATTACAAAATTGGCTGCATTAAAAAAGGAACAGAAAAAAATCAATATACCATTAAGCTGAAACGCAATGGCAGAATGCAAATGCCAATCGACCTTCAGGTCATTTCGAAAAAAGATTCAGTATACAATTATCATATTCCAAATACCTGGTTTCAAAAAAATGTTTCTAAAGATTCCGGTGCAACAGCTATTTTGCCCAAATGGTATGGCTGGGATAAACTACAACCTACCTATAGCGCAACTGTAACCGTTCCTGGGGGAATTAAAAACGTAATTATCGACCCCACCAATAGGCTGGCCGATATCAATATGCTCAACAACCGAAAAAAAAGGAAAACTGAGTTCCGTTTCGATTCACACATTTATCCTTTCCCATCATGGGAAAAATACCGCCTGTATATGCGCCCCGATATTTGGTGGAATGCTTATGATGGATTTAAAGTAGGTTTTAATTTGAATGGAAACTATATGTCTGTAAAACATAATTTTTCTTTCACCGCGTGGCTCAATACTCATCTGGCACAAGGCGGTGCCGGTTATAATCTCGATGCGGGAAAAAATAAAGATGCAGGATGGTTCAGCTACAAGTTCGATTATTCCGATGCAATTGATAAGGTAATTAAAAAAGGCACTATCTATTTTCATAGCCAATGGTTAGATGGTAATGAAATGTACAAGCTCGGCCTTACCAAATCGTTCCCAAAAAACATTTCTGTTGATATTAACGTAAAAGCTTTCACCCGCCTAAAAAATAGCTGGCGCAACTACTTACTATACCCAGCCGAATGGGATGCAATCTGGTCAAACGGTGAAAAAATGAACATGTCTATAAATCTTTCACTTACATACAATTATACACAGCAAAAAGTCAGTGGCTTCATAACTACACATTTGCGTTCGGGGGCTTTAGGTAATTCATTTAATTACAATTATTTGGAAGGCACGTCGGTATTTAGGGCAATTGTGGCCAAATTAGATTTTCGCACTAGGTTATACGCCAGAATTGGTATGGGAAGCAACGCACCAACCGAAAGTTTGCTCTATTTTGCGGGAGGCAACCCCGAAGAGATGATGGATAGTAAGTATTACCGGGCCGCAGGATTTTTTCCTCAAAGTTGGGCAACCAGCTATAGCAATGATGTAAACCACCTTCAATTTGGCGGTGGTTTAAACATGCGTGGCTATGCCGGATATGTAATGGTTGAAAAGGACAAAAACGGAGTGATAATGTTGGCCTATAAAGGCCCATCAGGTTTTGCTTTGAATGAAGAAATGGATTTTAACAGAATTGTGAAAGTTAAAAGCCCTTGGTTACGAGAACATTTTGCCTTAAACACGTATTTATTTGCAGATTTTGGAAGTATAGCTTATATTAACAGCAGTGGGGGGCAACAATTGTCCTCCTTCCGGGTTGACTGCGGCGCAGGGTTGGCTTTTACTATTAAAAAATGGGGAGAACTGCAAGGAATTAAGCCCTTAACACTAAGGTTTGATGTTCCCTTCTTTGTCAACAGTGCTCCTTATGTTTCTCCCGATTACTTTAAGTTTCGGTGGGTAGTAGGTATCGGAAGAACATTTTAATATTAGCTGAAATCGGTTATCTTTGGTAGAAGTATAAATTTTTAACCTTGTTAAGTGTAGGCCTTAGTTTTAGTTCTATAACCAAATATTGAAAACAGTAAGATATGGTTTAAAAAAATATTGGTTTATAAACAAAAATATAACCGGATTTTTAATCGAAATCCGGATTTGATAAATTAGATGAATGCCAACGAATAATAAATGACACCCATGCAAAAGCAAACATTTACTCTTTTATTTCTATTCTCATTTTTTGCGTTTTCTAAAGCGCAGCAATCGGCTGTTCCCCCCGCTATGAATTATCAGGCAGTGGCGCGAAACGGTAGTGGAGATATTCTTACCAACGAAAAAATTTGTGTAAGATTCACTATAGATTACGACCCCACCGGCAATAACGGTTCAACCGATTATCAGGAAACACAAACCGTTACCACTAATCAATTTGGGTTGTTTACAGCCAAAATTGGTCTGGGTGCCCCCACTACATCTTCAATCTTCTCTAATATTGATTGGGCAACCGGCCATAGATATTTACTGGTTGAAATTTCTCTTAATTGCGATGCGCCTTCCAGTTCTACTTCGTGGTCCAATATGGGCTATACTGAATTAGTGAGCGTGCCTTACGCTTTATACGCAGCCAATGCTTCAACTCCGGGTCCCACAGGCCCACAGGGTAATACGGGCCACACTGGGCCACTCGGCCCTCAAGGTATCGCCGGCGTTACCGGTCCAATGGGAGCTACCGGAAATACTGGCGCTACCGGCCCACAAGGTATTCCTGGCCCAACCGGCCCACAAGGTATAACAGGTCCGCAAGGTTTAATCGGTAATACCGGCCCAACAGGCGCACAAGGCAACACCGGTCCACAAGGCCCACAAGGTATTACCGGTCCGCAAGGTTTAATTGGTAATACGGGCCCAACAGGCGCACAAGGCGATACCGGTCCACAAGGCCCACAAGGAATTACAGGCCCACAAGGCTTAATTGGCAATACCGGCCCAACTGGTGCCCAAGGCAATACCGGCCCAATCGGCCCACAAGGAATTACTGGCCCGCAAGGTTTAACCGGGCCTACCGGGGCCACCGGCGCCCAAGGCGATCCAGGTCCAACAGGTCCACAAGGTATAACAGGTCCGCAGGGATTGATTGGTAATACTGGTCCACAAGGAGCACAAGGCATACAAGGTATACAAGGCATACAAGGAGTTACTGGCCCACAAGGATTGATCGGTAATACTGGCGCCCAAGGCGATACTGGCGCCCAAGGCCCTCAAGGAATTACAGGCCCGCAAGGCTTAATTGGCAATACAGGCGCTACAGGCGCACAGGGCATACAAGGTATACAGGGTATACAGGGGGTAACAGGTCCACAGGGATTGATTGGTAACACTGGTGCCACCGGTGCCCAGGGTGACCCAGGTCCAACCGGCCCACAAGGAATTACCGGCCCTCAGGGGTTGATTGGTAACACTGGGGCTACCGGCGCACAGGGAAATCCCGGCCCAACTGGGCCACAAGGAATTACTGGTCCGCAAGGACAGATAGGTAATACAGGTGCTACCGGTGCACAAGGTGACCCGGGCCCAACCGGCCCACAAGGAATAACCGGTCCACAAGGATTAATTGGTAATACGGGTCCAACAGGTGCGCAAGGTATACAAGGTATAACCGGCGCAACCGGTGTGCAAGGAATACAGGGCAATACCGGTGATACCGGTGCTCAGGGAATTCAAGGTATAACCGGCGCTACCGGGTCGCAAGGTATTCAGGGTAATACCGGCCCAACCGGTGCACAAGGCAATACCGGCCCAACCGGCGCACAAGGTATTCAAGGCATTCAAGGCAATACCGGGCCTACCGGTTCTCAGGGTTTACAAGGCAATACAGGCGCCACCGGTGCGCAGGGTATACAGGGTGATACCGGCCCTACGGGTTCGCAAGGTATACAGGGTAATACTGGCGCAACCGGTGCACAAGGTATACAGGGTATAACCGGCGCCACTGGTGCACAAGGTATACAAGGCATTACCGGCCCCACTGGTTCTCAAGGCATTCAAGGTATTACCGGCGCTACCGGCGCACAGGGTATTCAAGGTATTACAGGTGCAACTGGCTCGCAAGGTATACAAGGCGTAACCGGTGCAACCGGTGCTCAAGGCATACAAGGCAGCACTGGTGCCACAGGTTCACAAGGCATACAAGGTATTACTGGCCCAACCGGTTCACAAGGCATTACTGGCCCAACAGGTTCGCAAGGTATCCAGGGTATTACAGGCGCCACCGGTTCGCAGGGTGTAACAGGTTCACAAGGTATTACCGGCCCTACCGGTGCTCAGGGTATCCAGGGTATTACTGGTGCCACCGGTTCGCAAGGCGTAACTGGTTCACAAGGTATTACCGGCCCAACCGGCGCTCAAGGTATTCAGGGTATTACCGGTGCTACCGGGTCGCAGGGTGTAACAGGTTCACAAGGGGCCACCGGCTCTCAGGGTATTACCGGCCCTACTGGTTCATTAAGCGGAACTGCCGGGGGCGATTTACAAGGCTCATATCCTACCCCTACCGTAACCCATATTCAAGGCGATTCAGTTTCAGCTATCAACCCTATTAACGGGCAGGTTTTATTTTTTAACGGAAGTTCTTATGTGCCGGTTACTATCGATACTAACAGGTCTTGGCATATATTAGGTAACTCGGGAACCTCTGTAACAACTAATTTCTTAGGAACTACTGATAATGTTGACCTGCAGTTTAAAGTAAACAACACTAAAGCAGGCTTAATTGATATTGCACAGGAAAACACATATTTCGGTTACAAAACCGGCTCCAATAATACCGTTGCGGCTGTTTATAATACCTCAATAGGATACCAGGCATTGGCTTCTAACATTAATGCAGGATATAACGTAGCAGTAGGCGCAAATTCGCTGTTCTCCCAAAATTATAGTGGCTCAGCGTTTAATTCTTACAACGTGGCAGTTGGGGTCAACGCATTGTTTAGCAACCAACCTACCGGAACATTAAATGGCTATCAAAACGTTGCCGTTGGTTACAACGCTTTATACTTAAATAATATCGGTGCGGCAAATACTGCTGTAGGTTATCTGGCCTCTCAACAAAATACATCGGCTATAGATAATGTGGCCATAGGCGCTAAAAGTTTATTCACTAATCAAATCGGCAACTGGAATACTGCTGTAGGCGAAGAAGCTCTTTATAATACCGTAACCAGTTGGAATACTGCTGTTGGTTATTATGCGTTGTATAATAATTCCTCCGGCAATTCAAATACTGCATTGGGCTACTATGCTTTACAAGGCAACATAACCGGGGGGTCTAACGTTGCGGTTGGTGCAAATGCATTATCTTTAGGGGGCACTGCATTATCAAACTGTACAGCTGTTGGATATAATGCGCTAAGAGGCTCTTATGGCTCTAGCAATACCGCAGTCGGATACAACGTGCTGAACGTTAATAACGGCGGAACCTTCAACACCGGCACTGGCACAAGTGCTTTAAATGCTAACTCAGCAGGAAGTGATAACGTAGCTGATGGCGCTTCGGCATTAGCCGGTAATAGCAGCGGTAACTATAACGTAGCAGTCGGTTATACAGCTTTATTTACAGCCAACGCAAGCAACAACACAGCGGTGGGAAATGCTGCCGCTTACTACAGTACGGGTAGTAATATTACCGCTGTTGGATATAATGCCGCTATCACAAATACTACGGGTAGTAATATTACTACTATTGGATATACTGCAGATGTAACATCAGCCGGCCTTACCAACGCTACAGCAATTGGTGCCTCCGCAAAGGTAGATTCATCCAATAAAGTTAGAATCGGCAACACAACAGTAACCAGTATCGGCGGTGCAGTTCCTTGGTCAGTGTTTTCTGATGGTCGCGTGAAAGATAATGTAGCAGCAAACGTACCAGGTCTCGGATTCATTACTTTACTTAAACCGGTTACTTATAACTATAACCTTGAAAAAGAAAATCGGTTATTGGGCATTACCAATGATACTTTGGAATATCCCGGCAAGCACGATATAGAAAAAATATCGTTCAGCGGATTTATCGCGCAAGATGTTGACGCAATTGCTAAAAAGATAGGCTATAGTTTCAGCGGAGTGGATAAGAATGGAAGAATATGGGGATTGCGTTACTCTGATTTTGTGCCATCTTTAGTTAAATCCATTCAGGAGCTAAACCAAAAGAATGAAGCACAGCAACATCAGATAGACCAACTGAATTCAAGAATGGATAGACTTGAAAGAGAAATTGAAGAGTTAAAAGGCAAGCGGTAGATAAAAAATATTAAATAGAAAATCTGGTTTTAGAACAGCGGCCGCAAAGCATGAAGGAATGCCTGCGGCTGCTGTTTTTATTTAAAGATTAATAAACTTCACGTTAAAATTCTTATTGCACTGTAATTAGCTAAAGCATCATTACATTAATGCTGATTTTAGCTTGGCCAATTTCCAATCTGTTTTTTGTATTTATCAGCAGGTTCAATATATTTAAAACCAAGCAATGGCGGAAATGAGAAAATACTTTGATAAAATAAATACAGCACTCGGTGTAAATTTTTTAGTGTTTTTACATGCCTTGCTATTCTTTGGTTTTTATTTTACAATGAGTTATTTCAATCGTTTAGGTAAAGATGAATCTTTAATAATATATTTTTTAAATAAATTCGGATTAGTTTATACTATAAAATATTATTATTTAACTGCTGAAGGGAACTTTACCTCAAACATTGTTTATTGTATTATATTTCAATGCTTAAAGAACTTTACTAATATTCTCGTTTTTCACGTTTTGTTCTTGTTTGTATTGTATGTATCGTTTTATCTTCTGATTTACAGATTAAGCAAACTACAGATTTTATCCATTAGCAGCATTGGTAAGTTATTGTTGCCCATGCTTATTCTAAGCCCGTTTTTCATGCAAAACCCAATTATAACTGAGGCCTGGTTTTGGCCTACGGCTATGATTGTTTATCAAATACCGCTCATCCTTTTGGTTCTGGGGCTATATTTTTTGCTTTCACCTTCCAAGTGGGCAAAAATTGTGGCTTTCTTCATTTTTATTTTATTCGGAGGAACAAAGATTAATTATGTTTTAATGGTTTCTTCTATAGGAGGTGCATATTTTATATATAAAGCCTTTGGGCAAAAGAAATTAAGCATGAATATGCTAATAGCTTTAAGTGGTATTTTAATAGGCTTGGTCATATACTTGGCTAGTCCGTCAAATATGATGCGAATGAAAGGCGAAGCTGAATCAAGAAATCTGGGCAGCTTGCTTAGCGCAATAAGTTATAACTCCCAATATATTTTTACCGAATTTTTGTCGCCACTTAGATTGATGCGCATTGCATTATTTATGGCAGCCTTTTTAGTAATGGATATAAAACTTCCGGTATTAAAAATTAAAAAAAGTGTTCTGCTCTTTGTGCTATTTATTATTGCTATTAATGCTCTTCTGATTATTGCAAATGGTGCAATATATTTTGCCGCAACAGGCAAAGGTGTAATTTACCAACGTGTTTGGACGTTTAATTTTTTTATATTAGTAATAACAATAGGATATCTTGTTTATTTAGCTGGAATATTCTTAAAAGTTAAAACGGGCACGTTGCGATATAAACTAATACTTACAGCATTATTGTTATACCCATCAGTATCATATGTCAGAGCATTTACAATAGAATATGATAAAACAAAAAGATTAGCAGAATCTTACGACAAACGTATCGAACTTATTAAAAGCTACAAAGGCAAAACTGTTCCCGGCGGCATTTTATATTTAGAACCGCTTGCCGAAACCAGCATAATTAATTTTTTAGAACTCGAATCTGACCCTGATTTTAGCGATAACAGGCAAATAGCCCTTAGATATGGGCTCAACTGCAAAATTGCAGTTAAGTTTAAGTAAATTAGTAAACCGAATGAAAGTTAGCGTAATTAGAAAAGCCACATTTAATGCAGCGCACCGCCTTTATAGAAAAGACTGGAGCGATGAAAAAAATAGCGCAGTTTTTGGTTTGTGCGCTAACCCCAATTACCACGGGCATAATTACCGGTTAGATGTGAAAATTATTGGTGAAATAGACCCCGAAACAGGATATGTAATAGACCTGAAAGAACTAAATGATATTATTCAGCAGGAAGTGATGGAGCGCTTCGATCACCGTAATTTGAATCTCGATTGCGAGCAATTTAAAAACCTGAATCCTACCGGAGAGAATATTGTAGTGGTGATATATAATATTTTGCGTACTCGCATACCTGCTAAATACGAGTTGCAACTAAAGCTTTGGGAAACAGAAAAAAATTCCTTTGAATACCCAGCTTAATTTCTCAATCATCCCACAACACGAAATAGAAGTTATTTTTCTAGATAAAGTTTAATTTGCGGATTCCATGCAGTTACTATCGCCCTTGCATTTGGCGAATAAACCTCAAATTGATATGCTTTAAGAGTTATGTAATGAGGCTTTGAAAAAATCTTGGTATAGCCCGCAGTATCTTTATATGGATGTATTGTAATTGCTGATTCAACCGGCCACGGCACACCTATATTTACCGCAACAAGCTTTTTATAATTACTTGAATCCGGTTGCCCTTTATGAGGTGATAACACCATATCATCATCACATTCCGATACTAACTGAACTCTTCTTGACGAAGCGTAATCGTTTACTCTCCATACTGTATCTTGGGGATATTCGACGGTTAAAAAATCTCGCATTCCTGCCATATAAGTTGCCAGGCAAATTACAGATATGAATCCAGTAAGTGCAGAGGCCCTTAATCGTAACTTTTCAAATATTATATGAAAAGCGTATACGGCCATAATAAAAAGGAATGGAAAAAATTGATGTAGCAATCTTCCGTATAGCACCAGTTTTTGACCATAGTAGCCTAGTATAACTGAATAATATACATACAATAGCACCATAAACAAAAACAACAAATTGAAAAGGTTATTGAGGGTGTTTTTTAAATTCATAAAAACCATCACTGCAGTAACTATTAGTCCAACTATGATAAGAACCCCAATAAATGGATCAACCTGCATTAAATACTCAAACAAGTACAATGGCGATTCAGCAAAAAAGCGCGATTGAATATTATCATAATACTCCTGCATTTGTGCATAGTAGGATTTGTTCACAGTTCTTGACACTAACTCAAATAATACAATAACTGCCGAACCGGTTGATACGCCAATAAAACAGGCCAGAAACCTTTGCTTAAAGTTTTCAAGCGTTAACTTGTAAAAAAATATTACCGCAAATACAATTCCTACCAATGGAAAATAGCCAGGATAAACCAAAAAACTTCCTACTATCAAAAATCCTATAAGCGCCCCCTTTTTGTATCCTAGCTTGTTCGTATTAATGGCTTTTATAGCTAAATAAAAGCCAAAATAAATCATTAGCAATGCAGCATCATAAGGAAAAGCATGCCTTAGATATATATACGAGTTAGTCGCAGCACTATAAAGCAACACACTCAACAATGCCAATAGTTTGTCATTAAGCACGGTTAATGACACCCGGTAATGGACTAATAGTATTAATACAAATACAATAAAATTATAAGTAAAAAGTGTGTATTTATCTACTGTCTCTATGTCTTTATGCAGCAATTTGCTGCCTGCAAAACGCATAACTGCGGGAATGATGTTAAGCGTAGTAAACCCCGGTCTTTCTTCACCCGGAAATATGGCTTCAAGTGTTTGTTTTATATCGCCTTTCTTAATAGCATTAAAGGCCATAATAGAAAATCTGTATCTGGTCTCATCGCCATAATCTTTCTGATAGCCCTTGCCCGCCAACATAAATTTAGAGGCATTTATAGCTACTATAAATATTAAAAGGTATAAAACCGTTCTTGACATGAGGTTTGCCGTTTGTACTAAAGTAGCAAAAGAAAATTATTCTTACCGGTTAGGGTATAAAAACTATCAATAAAATTTCAAATCAATATATACTGGTAAGTGGTCCGAATAACCGGCAACCCAATGGTTATATGCATAAGTTCGGTTGGGCTCCATTCCATATTTAGGACTATTAAATAATAACCAGCGCGGGTTAAAAATATACGCCTTTAAATTGCGCACATAATAACTGCTCTTCCGGTTAAGCAAATTTTTCGACACAATAAATTGGTCAAACAAATCAAGTTCATCTCTGTATTTAAGTGTGAATTCCTTTTTTGCATATATCGGCTTCATCAAATCCACAAGGTCTTCTTCAGCAGGGTGAGGATTCGCACCCGAGCAAAGGTATTCAAGGCTCGAATCAGTAGGGTTATCATTAAAATCTCCCATGGCAATAATGCGCGCTTGTGGCTCGCCTATGTATATGTTTTCAATTTTGTCTCGCAAAATCTTTGACACATATAACCTCTTCTTTTCACTATCTCCATTCGCCTTTCGGCGGCTGGGCCAGTGGTTTACAAAAAAGTAAACCGGGGTATCTTCAGTTACAAATCCTTTAAAATAAACAATGTCGCGCGTTTTGTCCGTCGTATCAAATGGGTAATTAATTCTCAAAAAAGCGTCAAAAACATTTGCTACTATATCTTTATTGTATAAAAAGGCCACATCAATTCCGCGTTCATCGGGTGAGTCGTGGTGTATAATGCCGAAATTGAATTTTTTTAAGGCCGGTTGTGATATTAAATCTTCAAGCACTTGTCTGTTTTCCACTTCCGAAAGCCCGACAACCAAAGGTTGAATGGTATCGAACAAAGTCGCAATAACTTTAGAGATGTGATTAAGCTTTAACTCATATTTTTCGGTATTCCACTTAATTTTCGACTCCGGCGTAAACTCATCATCCTGCGTTTCTGGGTCATTGATAGTATCAAAAAAGTTCTCAACGTTATAAAACACTATTCTGCCAGGCTTAAGCATAGTTTCTACCTGCGCATGTATGAAGGAGGGTAGAAACAAAAAGAAAACAACTGCAAATGGCTTCATTTATAAATATAATTTTTTATATATCTGTATCAACTCTTCATCTACGCTCATGGGCGAATAACCCAAAGATATAGCATTAGAAATGTTAAGTGATACATCTGCAGCTCGCGGAGCACTTGTTTTTACATCTTTTTGTGAGCAAGACTGTATGAATTCTTTCTGAAGCTGAAATGCATCAGCCAATTTAATTCCAAAATCATATCGCGAAAGCCTGTCTTTGCCCGCAAGATGAATAATGCCCGAATAGTTTTCAAAAAGCCTGAGAAGTCCCATGCTAATACTTCTAGCACCACATATACTTCTAAACTCATCAGTAAATATAGGCACCTGTTGCTGGCTTTTTAATTGCGCTGTTATTTTTTGTATAAAATTATTATTACCCGCCTCTGGTGTGCCAAACATTAATGGTATTCGGAACACACCTGATGGAGGATAGATTTTTAGTATCTCTTCTTCGGCTATTGATTTGTGTTCTCCGTAAATATTCACCGGATTCTTCTCATCGCCCTCGGTATACATTCCCTTTTTTCCGTCAAATACTAAGTCAGTTGAAGTAAATGCAAGAGGAATTTGAAAATCGCTGCAAATGCCGGCAAGATTTTGCGACGCAGCAACATTTACCGAGTACGAAATTTCTTTATTTAACTGGCAAAAATCCGGGCTTGAAATAGCTGCGACGTGGATAACAGCATCCGGTTCAATTTCATCAAAAAAATTTCCAAGTTCAATATATGAGGTAATATCGCATTTTACAGGAATAGCGTTTTCAAAATCGAAACCACCCGAATTTACTAAGCCATATATTTCCCAATCTTTAGCGGCTACGCGCATTAAATGATAACCGAGAAAACCCGAAGCACCTGTAAGAAGGAGTTTCTTTTTCATATCAGCTTACATAGATAACGGCCGGTTCTCAGTAGCTGCTAAACACGCTTCTTTAAATGCCTCGGTATAAGTAGGGTGAGGGTGGCTCATGCGCGCTATATCTTCAGCGCTGGCACGGTATTCCATCGCTACCACGCCTTCAATAATCATATCGGCAGCGCGTGCGCCAATAATATGCACACCAAGTATTTCATCAGTTTCTTTCGCTGCAAGGATTTTTACAAAGCCATCCAAATCGCCACTGGCACGCGCCCGGCCCAATGCCCGGAAAGGAAACTTACCGGTTTTATACGCAGTTCCTTTCTCTTTTAATTCTTGTTCTGTAGCACCAACACTTGCCGCTTCCGGCCATGTATACGCAACACCGGGTATCATATTATAATTAATATGCGGCTTCTGGCCAGCCATAGTCTCTGCAATAAATACGCCCTCCTCTTCAGCTTTATGGGCCAACATTGCTCCGCGTATTACATCGCCTAAAGCATAAATACCGGCAACCGGTGTTTCAAGTTTTTCGTTTACCGGTATCCTTCCTTTTTCATCCGTCTTCAAACCAGCATTTTCCAATGTAAGGCCGGTTGTGTATGGAACACGCCCCACTGCAACCAAACAATAATCTCCTTTTATTTCAACCTTCTCCCCATTTTTATTTTCGGCTGTAACAGTTACTTCTTTTCCTTTTACAGTAGCACCGGTCACCTTATGCGAAAGAATAAATTCCATTCCATCTTTGCGAAGAATACGCAACATCTCTTTGCTTATTTCTTCATCCATCGAAGGAACAATCTTATCTAAAAACTCTACCACTGTAACTTTCGAGCCCAAACGCTGATAAACTGAACCCAGCTCTACTCCAATAATTCCCCCGCCTATAATTACCAAATGTTGAGGCACCTCGGTTAATGAAAGGGCTTCAGTAGAAGTAATGATTCTCTTCTTGTCAAGTTTAATGAAAGGAAGATTGGTAGGTTTACTACCGGTAGCAATAATTACCTTTTCAGTTTCAATTTCCTGCTTTTCGTTTTTCGAATCAGTAACTGCAATTTTATTTTTATTGATGAACGAACCGGTGCCGGTATACATATCAATCTTATTTTTCTTCATTAAAAAAGTAAGGCCATCGTTATTTTGCTTTACTACGCTGCTTTTGCGCTCAACCATTTTTCCAAAATCAAGCGATAGACCCTTTACATTAATGCCGTGCGTTGAAAACACCATTTCAGCATTATGATAATGTTCAGATGAATCAAGCAACGCTTTTGATGGAATACAACCTACATTGGTGCAAGTGCCACCCAAAACCGGGTATTTTTCAATAATGGCCACTTTCATTCCAAGTTGCGAACATCTGATAGCAGCAATATAACCACCGGGTCCCGAACCAATAACTACAACATTATATTTCGACATGAGATAAGAGAGTTTATCTTTTATAATTCAAGTAACAATTCAATTGGGTCAGCACCCAGCAACATTTTTTCAGGGTGCTCTAGAAATTCTTTTACGGCTACTAAAAAACTTACCGATTCTTTCCCATCAATAATCCGGTGGTCGTACGAAAGTGCCACATACATCATCGGCCTTATTTCGATTTTACCATCAATCACCACCGGTCTATCCTGTACCTTATGCATACCCAGTATGGCAGATTGTGGAGGATTGATAATAGGAGTACTCATTAACGAACCAAACACACCGCCGTTAGAAATAGTAAAAGTGCCACCGGTCATTTCTTCCATCGAAAGAATTCCATCGCGGCCCTTTATAGCTAACTCTTTTACTTTCTTTTCAATCTCTGATAAAGAAAGCGATTCCGCATTTTTAATTACCGGAACCACTAAACCTTTAGGCGTTGAAACCGCAATAGAAATATCGCAGTAATCATGAAAAACAACATTACCACTATCTATATAAGCATTCACCGCCGGAAATTTCTCAAGCGCCAAACAACATGCTTTTGCGAAGAAGCTCATAAAGCCCAGATTGATATCGTATTTTTTTCTGAAGGCCTCAAGATGTTTTTCGCGTATTTTATTTATGCCAGTCATATCTACTTCGTTAAAAGTAGTCAACATGGCTGTTGAGTTTTTTGAATACACCAACCGGTCCGAAACCGTTTTTCGCAGTCGGCTCATTTTTTCAACGCGCTCATTTCTGCTAAATGGTGTTCTACCACCGGTAGTTTTATTTTTAATGGCATTCAGCGCATCTTCTTTAGTAATGCGGCCTTTTACGCCAGTGCCTTTCACCTCGTTGGTTGCCATGTTACCTTCATCCAATATTTTTTTGGCTGCCGGCGAAGGATAATTGGTTTGTGGTTTATCATTTGTTGTTTGAAGCGGCTGAGTAGTCTTCTCTGCTTTTGGTTCTTCTGTCTTAGCAGGCTTTGTTTTTTTCTCTGTTTCTTTGGGCTTTTCTTCTTTCGGTGTACCGGCTGGTTTCTTTGCACTCTCATCAATATTGCATATCACGGCGCCTATTTTTAAATCATAGCCTTCCTTAGCAACAAATTTTACTGTTCCAGCAATCGGCGAAGGAATTTCTTGTGATGCCTTGTCTGTTTCCAACTCGCATACCGGTTGGTCTAATTCCACATAATCACCTTCTTTAACCAGGTATCTCGATAAAGTTACTTCGGTAATTGATTCGGCTACTGCTGGTACTTTTAATTCTGTCATAATAATATTGAGTATTAATATTTGGTATTAAGTTTTATTCGAATGCTCTTTTTAAAATTGCTTCCTGCTCATCTAAGTGCACCTTTTTAAATCCGGTTGATGGCGATGCAGAATTTTTTCGTGCAATTCCCTTCATAGGTAATTTATCATGCAGTCGCGCTAGCATAAAATGCCAAGCACCCATATTTTCCGATTCTTCTTGAACCCAACAAACTTCTGCGGTTGGATATTTTTGTGTAACCGCTATCATTTTATCTTGTGGTAATGGGTAAAGTTGCTCTACGCGCGCAATTACTATATCATCGTGTTTATCGCGCTCTTTACGTTCCAATAAATCGTAATATATTTTCCCGCTGCAAAAAAGAATCTTTCTTACTTTTTTACTTGCAGCTTCATCAACAATTAATTCTTTGAAGCCACCTTTCAATATATTATCTAAGGGAGAAATGCAACGCGGGTGGCGCAATAACGACTTAGGAGTCATTACTACCAGTGGCTTTCTGAAAGGCCAATACATCTGCCTGCGCAAAGCGTGAAAGAAATTAGCTGGGTCAGAAATATTTACCACCACCATATTCATTTCGGCGCACTGTTGTAAAAAGCGTTCCAATCTTGCTGATGAGTGCTCCGGTCCCTGGCCTTCGTAACCATGTGGCAACAACAATACCAATCCCGAACTTTTTTGCCATTTCGATTCACCGGAGGCAATAAACTGGTCGATAGTAATTTGTGCACCGTTCGAAAAATCTCCAAACTGCGCTTCCCATAATACTAAAGCTTCTGGGTGCGGAAGTGTATAACCATATTCAAAGCCTAATACACCATATTCACTTAAAAGAGAATTATAAACAAAAAAGCGTCCCTGCTTTTCGCTCAGGTTGCATAATCTGCAATATTGCTCATTGGTATTTTCATCTGTAATTACCGAATGCCGGTGCGTAAATGTTCCACGCTTTACGTCTTCGCCGCTTAAGCGTACATCTCTTCCCTCAAGTAATAGCGAGCCATAGGCCATTAATTCGGCTGCGGCCCAATCTAATTTACTTTCGCCTTGTGTTAGTTTTTTTCTTTCATCTAAATATTTCTGCACTTTTTTTAATGGAACAAAGCCATCCGGCACTTTATTCAATCCTTCAATAAGTTGTAACGCAGTTTTTTTAGTTATAGCAGTATCCGGCGAATCATGAAAATCTTCGATAGTGGCCTTACGCAATTTTTGCCATGCCAACTCAGTGGGCTGTGGTTGATAAGGGAGTGGATGTTGCTTTACTAAATTTAATCGCTGCTGCAATTCATCCCAAAATTCCTTTTCCAAGCGCTTAGCTATTTCACCGGTCATTGAGCCTTGGGCAATCAACTGTTCCGAATAAACATCGCGCGGATTTTTATGCGCCTCAATTAATTTATAAAGGGCCGGTTGTGTGTATTTCGGGTCGTCGCTTTCGTTATGGCCATGCTTGCGGTAGCACACCATATCAATAAAAATATCTTTATTGAATTTCTGTCTGTACTCGGTGGCTAATTCGCAGGCAAAAACTGTTGCTTCAACATCATCGCCATTTACGTGCATCACAGGTGCCTCAATAGTAGCTGCAATCGAAGTGCAATAGTCCGATGAACGTGCATCATCAAAATCGGTAGTAAAACCAATTTGATTATTAATTACAAAATGAAAGGTGCCACCGGTGTAGTAGCCGTTCAACTTTGCCATTTGCAATACTTCATAAACTATACCCTGCCCTGCAACAGCCGAGTCGCCGTGAATAAGGAGAGGAAGAATTTTATCGTAATCAGAATTATAAATAGCATCTGCCTTAGCACGGGTAAAGCCCTCTACAATCGGGTTCACAGCCTCAAGGTGCGAAGGATTCGGCATCAACTTCATATATACCGACCTGCCATTGGCTACCGGATACTGCGATGAAAAACCAAGATGGTATTTCACATCACCATCGCCCATTGTCAAATCATATTTTGCATTGCCTTCAAACTCGTTAAATATTTCTTCGTAAGTTTTACCAAGAATATTTACCAGCACGTTCAATCTTCCTCGGTGTGCCATACCTATTACTACTTCCTCAACCCCCATATTCGAGGCGGTTTGTATAATAGCATCAAGACCCGGTATTGTAGTTTCACCTCCTTCAAGCGAAAAACGTTTTTCGCCTATATATTTAGTGCCCAAAAACTTTTCGAATACTACAGCTTGGTTTAAACGACGTAAAATATGCTCCTTTTTTTCAGCAGTATAACTAACTACTGCATCGCTCTTTTCAATCTTACTTCTGAAAAATTCAATTTCTTCTTTTACACGTACGTAACCATATTCAAAACCTATAGTGTTACAATATATGCTCTTTAGCTTGGCAATAATTTCGTTAAGTGTGGCACTGGTTAGTCCTATTTCCGAACCAACTGTAAATTTCTTTTCAAGGTCGTTATCGCTCAAACCAAAATTTTCAAGCTCAAGATCAGCGTGGCGGTTCTTTCGGGGCTTTAAAGGGTTGGTGTTGGCTATTAAATGGCCCTTACAGCGGTAAGCTTCAATAAGCTTATAAACCTTCAGCTCATCAGCCGAAAGCGACGATGATTTGCCATTATAGTTAAGTTGGGCAAAATCGAAACCTTCGAAAAATTTTTTGAACTCAATATCTACAGAATCAGGGTTTGACTTGAATTCTTTATACAAATTTTCCAGATACTCAGGGCTTGCGTTAGCCAGATACGAATACTTATCCATTTTTAATTCCCACGATTTTTTTATGCAAACCTAAAATAAAACACTAATAATCAGCATTTTAAAAATAATTTTAGGTTTACGAAAACACTTACAAAACAATGAACTTGAGGGCAAAGTTGAAATTTTAAGTTGATTTTTGGAAATAAAGGCAGGAAAGCTATATTTGCAGTCCTTTTTAAACAAGAAAAAACACATGGCACATCACAAATCAGCCCAAAAGCGTATCCGTCAAACAGCCAAAAGAAGGTTGATAAACAGGTATTATGCTAAAACAACACGGAATGCTATCCGCGCTTTAAGAGCAGAAACTAACCCAGGCGAAGCTAAGAAAGCGCTTGTAGAGGTTGTTTCATCAGTAGACCGTTTGGCAAAAAGAGGCTATATCCACAAAAATAAAGCTGCTAACCTTAAATCAGGCCTGGCTGCCAAGATTTCTAAATTGAAATAATATTTTTTCGAAAATAAATTTTTGAAGGCATCTCCAACGAGGTGCCTTTTTTATTTACCTTTCATTTAAGTATTAAGCTAATTCTAATTTATGGAAGAAGAAACCAAAGACTTTTTATCAATTAAAAGTTGGGCCGAGGAAGACCGCCCGCGCGAGAAGCTGATGCTAAAAGGCAAATCAACTTTAAGCGATGCAGAGTTAATTGCTATTTTATTACGAACCGGTGTAACTGGAAATTCCGCTTTAGATATTTCTAAAAAAATATTGAAACACGTTAATGGCGATTTGAATGAGTTAGGTAAGCTTACCGTTAACGAAATAAAGAAATTAGAAAAAGGCTTAGGCGATACCAAATCAATTACCATAGTAGCGGCGCTTGAACTTGGAAGAAGAAGACAATCCAGCGAAGTGCGCGAAAAGCCAACGCTTACAAGCAGTCAGCATTCGTTTGATTATATATACCCTGAAATTGCCGACCTGAAGCACGAAGCCTTTTTTGTTATTTATTTAAACCGGGCAAATAAAGTTATTGCGCACAAACAAATTAGCAGTGGTGGCGTTTCAGGAACCTTTACCGATACCAAAATTATTCTTAAACATGCCATTGAATTGCTTGCCAGCTATATTATTGCAGTTCATAATCACCCTTCCGGTAACATACAACCAAGCCCCCCAGATATTAGTTTAACAAAACAATTAAAGGAAGCCGGAAAATTAATTAACGTTGACCTGCTTGACCACCTGATAATAGGAGAGAAGAAGTTTTACAGCTTTGCTGATGAAAGTATGATGTAATTATTCAGCGCTATTCCGTTCTTAATAATACATTTTTAAAACCGTTATCTTAGCGCAAAAAAAATAACAGTGAAAAAAGTTTTTTTACCCGGCTTATTTGTATTGTTCGCTTTCATCAATCTGCATGCTCAGGAGCCATTAAAATATTGTGCAACTGATGAAATGAGTTACGAGTTGTACCGCGATAACCCATCCCTGCAAGCCACTATGCAAGCTAACCGCGATGCATTAAAAACTTTTACCCGGCAGTTTACAAATGCTGCAGCCGAAAGAAGTGTTGATACGGTTTATGCTATTCCCGTAGTGTTTCATGTTATTCATACTTATGGGTCCGAAGATATTTCAGACGCACAAATTATGAGTGGCCTGAAAGTACTGAATTGGAATTTCAGAAAACAAAATCCCGATACTGCTGACATTGTTGATGCGTTTAAACCAATAGCTGCCGATTGCCAGATTGAATTTCACTTGGCCCATATTGATCCTAATGGCAATTGCACCAGTGGTATTAACCGTATCCCATCGTTTCTTACCAATACCGGGGGCCACAATGTAAAAAGCCTTATACACTGGGATCCTTCAAAATATTTAAATATATATATAGTGAAAGCAATAGTAGGCTACAATTTGGCCGCTTATTGCCTAATGCCCGATCAGGCCGATGTAATGCCTGCCTGGGATGGTATTGTGGCAATTAATACATACATAGGCGATACGGGTACCTCAAACCCGGTGCAATCAGTAGTTCTCTCGCACGAATCAGGGCATTATCTGAACCTGTTTCATATATGGGGTGGTAATAATGTGCCCGGTTATTATTATTTACCGGTTGGTCAGGATACCAATTGTTTTGTAGGCGATGGAGTAGATGACACCCCTAATACTAAAGGCTGGGGCTCTTGTAATTTGAACGCGTCTTCATGCGGCAACGTGGTAGACAACGTACAGAATGCAATGGATTATAGTTATTGCAACTTTATGTTTACCCAAGGACAAAAACTGCGAATGCGTGCTGCTTTGAATGATACTATGGCACACCGTAATAATTTAATTACGCAGCAAAATTTAGATGCTACAGGCGTTAATCTTACTACACTTTGCCATGCTGAGTTCCTTTCTAGCAGCTGCGTAGTATGTGCTGGCGATACGATTTTTTTTACTGATAAAAGTTTGGCAACGCCTGATTCATGGTCATGGAACTTTGGCGATGGAGGTTCATCGAACGAACAGAACCCTGCGTATGTTTTTTATGGCCCCGGAGATTATTATGTAGTGCTTTCTGCATCTAAAGGCGGCAACGTAGTAACCAGCGATTCATTATCCATTCACGTTAATAATCCTATAGTTAATAATCCTTTTTACGTGCAGAACTTTGAAAGTATTAACACCTTTTCCGAATCGCAATTATTCAGCATAACTGATAATCCGAATCTTGATTATAAGATATCAACTTCGGGGCAGGGATACAATAGCACACAATCTATTGTAATGAGAATGGCCGATACCACCTCAACATATTCCGGCAGAATAGACCTGTATTCGCCCGCTATTGATTTAAGCCATACTGTCCTTCCATCTTTTTCATTTAAATATGCATGTAGCCAAAGAACACTCAATAGTTACGACCAGCTTGAAGTTTTTATTTCAAAAGATTGCGGGAAAACATGGTTTAGCGAAGGGAAAAGAGGTTCAACTACTCTACGAACCATTTCTTCAACACAAACAGATGCTAACTGGATGCCACAGGATTCTACTCAATGGAAAATATATTCTTTCTCTGTCCCTTCTGCCTATTGCGTAACCGGGTTTCTATTTAAAATCGAATTTACCAATTATGAGGGCAACGCATTTTATATTGACAATATAAACGTAAACCCTTCGGCATACACCGGTATTCAAAAAATACCTTTAGAGGGTGTTGAGCTAATGCCTAATCCGGCGAATCAATATATTTTAATAACCGGCCTTCCGGAGGCAATGCCCTGCCAGATAATTGATGTTAACGGTAAGGTATGCGCCCAGCGAAAAAACCTTGATAATGCCGAATCTATTGATATTAGCCGACTGGCAGCCGGTGTTTACATTCTTCGGTTGGAAAGCGAGGCTGCTTTTTGCAATAAAAGGTTTGTGAAATATTGATTTTTAGATAAAGCGGAAGATTGCTCTTTTTTTATTTTTCCAATCGCTGTAATTCTTGCTCTAAAACATACTCATCACCTTCCACATATCCCGAATGGGTGAATACAATTTTGCCTTTTTTGTCAACTACTATAATATAAGGCACGCTTGGCAAATCTAGTGCTCGCTTTAGATCCTGGTTTACATCCAATAAAACATCAAAGCCCCATTTTTGACCCTCTAAATATGCCTTTACTTTCCCTAAACTTTTGGCATCATCTATCGATACGGCCACAACCTGCAATCCATATTTTAACTTCCATTCCTCATAAATGTCCGATAAGTTCATCAACTCCCTTTTGCATGGGCTGCACCAGGTGGCCCAAAAGCCTATTACAGTTATTTTATCTGCTTTTCCATACTTGGCAACATTAATTTGCTTGCCATTTACCTCCGAAAGGGTCAAATCCGGCAGGCTTTTTTCTTTATTTGTATTTTCAGCACCCTTTTTATCTTGCTGCGCATTTATTTGCATGCTCAGCACAGCCAAAACAAGGACCAAAAGTGTTTTTTTCATGTTTAGGATTTTAATTACTCTTGTTTTTAAAACGATGCATGGATGCATTATATTCGAAATTAACTGATTTTTAAATAAAAAAGTATTTAAATAATTCCCAATAGGCTATTAACTTATATACCGCCCTTTATCATTCTACGAACAATGGTAGTGTTTGTTTTTTGACTAAGGTAAATTTATACATTTGTGCTACTATGAAGATTTCGTATAACTGGCTTAAGCAGTATGTTGATTTTAATCTTTCGCCCAAAGATTTAGGCGAGGTGCTAACCGGCGTTGGATTGGAAGTAGAAGATATCATCCCTTTCGAAACCGTGAAAGGCGGGCTGGAAGGCGTTGTAATTGGCGAAGTGAAAGAATGCGCTAAACACCCCGATGCTGATAAACTTTCAGTAACAAAAGTAGATGTTGGTACAGGCGAACTACTTCAAATTGTTTGTGGTGCGCCCAATGTAGCCGCTGGCCAAAAAGTGGTAGTTGCGTTGGTAGGCTCAACCTTATATCCTTTTAATGGCGAAAAGCTGCAAATAAAAAAAGCAAAAATACGTGGCGTAGAAAGCCTGGGAATGATTTGCGCCGAAGATGAGCTGGGCTTTGGTGAAAGCCATGACGGGATTATGGTTTTAGAACCCACAACAAAAGTAGGCACCAAAGCCGCCGATTATTTTAAAGTTGAAAAAGATAACGTTCTGGAAATAGGCTTAACCCCAAACCGAAGCGATGCCAACTCGCATATTGGCGTAGCGCGCGATATTGCGGCAGCATTGAATGTGGCATACAAGGCAAAAGTAAATTTTACAAAGCCAGATACTGGTAACTTTCAAATTGCAAACTCTAAATCTCAAATCACAGTTGAAGTTCTTGATGTTGATGCCAGCCCAAGATACTCCGGTGTTTGCATTACCGGCGTCGAGGTCAAAGAATCACCCGATTGGTTGAAAAACCGATTAAAAGCAATTGATGTAAGGCCTATTAACAACGTAGTAGATATTACCAACTACGTATTGCATGAATACGGCCAACCCTTACATGCATTCGATGCCGATAAAATTCGCGGCGGTAAAGTGGTGGTGAAAAAACTAAAAGAAGGAACTGTTTTTAAAACACTCGACGCGAAAGATGTAAAACTAAGCGCCAACGATTTAATGATTTGCGATGCCGAAGGCGGCATGTGTATTGCAGGAGTATTTGGCGGTGCCGATAGTGGAGTAAGTATTACAACAAAAAATATTTTTTTAGAGAGCGCATATTTTTCTTCTACCGGTATACGTAAAACAGCAACGCGCCTTAACCTGCGTACCGATGCTGCCATGCATTTCGAAAAAGGCTGCGACCCGAATATTACAATTGAAGCCTTAAAACGCGCAGCCATACTTATTACCGAAATTGCAGGCGGTAAAATTGCTTCTGAAATAATTGATGTTTATCCTAAGCCGATTGAAGGCTGGAAATTCGATGTTTCGTACGATAGGATGATGCGCCTTGCAGGATTCCCTATTGAGAAACAAACCGTAAAAGAAATTTTACAACGCCTTGAAATTAAAATCGAAAAGGAAGAAGGCGATACATGGAGTTTATTTGTTCCCGCATTTAAAACCGATGTAAAACGCGAAGCAGATGTAGTGGAAGAAATTATAAGGATATATGGGTACAATAGCTTTACGCTGCCCAAAACCTTAAAATCCAGTCTTGCTTTTGCCCCTAAAATAGATGCCCAAAAAACAGAGAACGTTGTTGCAGAAATGCTAAGCGGCGCAGGCTTTAATGAAATGTGGACCAATTCTGTTACGCAATCCAAATACGAAGAAGATGAGCAACAAAAGCAAGAGCAGGTAAAATTATTAAACAGCCAGACTGCAGATTTAGACTCAATGAGAACTTCAATGCTTTATTCAGGCCTCGAAGTAATTGCATATAATCAAAACCGTAAAGCAACCGATTTGCGCTTGTATGAATTCGGATGCACGTACCATAAAGTAGCTGGTAAGTACGAGCAAAGGCGACATCTTACGCTGTTTCTCACCGGTAAAACTTCTGAACATAACTGGTTAGATAAAGGAGCTTCTTACGGCTTTTATCATCTAAAAAGTTTTGTAATGAACGTGCTTCACCGCATGGGCCACCATCAATTCGAAAAAGAGGTTTCAGAACAAGTCCCGTTTGCTTTCAACCTGGTATTAAAAAACGAAGGAATAGTTGTTGCACGGTTAGGTAGTGTTTCAAAAAATGTACTTTCTAAATTCGATGTAAAAAACGAAGTGTTTTTCGCCGATATTAATTGGGATTACCTGCTAGATAAATCACAATTTGCAAAAACCTCATTTACCGAATTGCCGAAATTCCCGGCAGTACGCCGCGACTTGGCTATGATGGTAAACGAAGACTTAGCATTTGAAGCCATTGAAAAAATAGCAGTAACCGAATCAAAAAAACTATTGCAGGAAATTTCTCTTTTCGATGTTTACAAAGGCGATAAAATTGAAAAAGGCAAAAAGAGCTATGCAGTAAGCTTCCTTTTCCAACACCCCGAAAAAACCCTAACCGATCAGGAAATTGAAAAAGTAATGAGCCGCTTAATGGGCAAGTACGAAAGCGAGTTGGGAGCAACAATTAGAAAGGGATAATATTTCCATTACTTTTCTTCTTTCTTGATTCTTGACTCTTGGTTCTTGCTTCTAATACCCCAAAATCTTCATCATACTCTCCGCAGTTTGTTCCTCGGCAAAAACCTTGTAAACAAACTCGCCTTTCTTTTTCTCATCCACTAAAATATGCGGAGGAGAGGGGAGAAGACAATGTTTAATACCACCATATCCGCTCAAAGTATCCTGGTAAGCACCGGTATTAAAAAAGCCGATGTATAATTTATCTCCCTGTTTTATTTTAGGCAGGTACACTTGGTTAATGTGCGCGTCACTATTGTAATAATCGCCAACATCGCAGGTAATGCCGCCTAGGTTTACGTGCTTATAATCATCATCCCATTTATTAACCGGTAGCATAATAAAGCGTTGCGAAAGCCCCCATATATCCGGCAGGTTATTCATCAGCGAGCCATCCAGCATATACCATGTTTCACGGTCGTTCTGGCGTTTTACGCCCAATACACTAAAAATAACACAACCACTTTCGCCAACAGTATAAGTACCGAACTCTGTAAAAATATCAGGTTCATCAACCCCTTCATTATTGCAAACAGTTTTTATCTGCGAAATAATTTCGTTAATCATATACTCATAATCAAAATCGGCTGCCAGCGAATGTTTAATAGGCATTCCTCCACCCAAATTAAGCGCAGTTAACTCCGGACATATTTTTTTCAACTCGCAATATACTTCCAATGCTTTATGAAACTCCGTCCAGTAATAGTTCACATCTTTAATACCGGTATCAATAAAAAAGTGTAACATCTTCACTTTAAAATTCGGATTGTTCTGTATTTTTTGCTGGTAAAACGGCACAATATCTTTATATCTCACACCAAGTCGCGAAGTATAAAACTCATACTTAGGCTCTTCCTCCGCCGCAATTCTAAAACCAATATTCAAGGGCTCGCCAACATTCTGGTATTTATCTAACTCATCTAAGTTATCAAGCACTGGTATAATATTCTTGTAGCCATTTTTAATGGCATCAATAATATTATCAACGTAACTCTGCGGTTTAAACCCGTTGCAAATAATGTAGTTCTCTTTTTTAATTTTCTTTTTCTCTTCCAGCCTTTTAATAATTTCAAAATCGAAGGCTGATGAAGTTTCAATGAAAACTTTATTTTTCAAAGCCTCTTCCAGCACGAAAGAGAAGTGTGAGCTTTTGGTGCAGTAACAATAGTTATAATCGCCCCTGTAATCGTTATTGGCAATGGCCGAATTAAAAAGCCTGCGCGCCTTTTGTATTTGCTGCCCTATTTTGGGCAAATACGTAATTCGCAGCGGACTGCCGTATTTTTCTATAATATCCATTAACGGCAAATTATTCCATAGCAAATAGCTTTTTTCAGTCTTAAAATCCTTTTGAGGGAAATCAAAGGTCTGCTCAATTAGCTCGCGGTATTTGGGGTTCTTTATCATTATCAGAAAAAATTGTCCGCGAAGTTATATTTTTAGCCGCGTTTATTCGATTTTTTTTGAGCAGGGGCCATTTGGCCCAAAACACAATTTGTAATGAATTTAGAAGAAACATTAAAGCAGGCCACAGTTCAAATTTTCAAAGAAGAATTCGACGCGGATATAACCACCGATGCCGTAACTATAAACATCACCAAAAAAGAACACGAAGGCGATTTTACCATTGTTGCTTTCCCATTGGCAAAGTTTGCCAAAATGCTGCCCGAGCAAACTGCACAGAAGTTAGGGGAAGCAATGCAGGCCAAAACCGGTATAGTAGACCGTTTTAATGTCATCAAAGGCTTTTTGAACCTTTCACTTACAGATACTTACTGGTTAAACAGGTTGAAAGAAATTTCAAAAAACAATTCATACGGAACGTTTTCGCCCAATAGCCAAAAAGTTGCTTTAGAATATTGCGGCCCCAACACGAACAAGCCTTTGCATATAGGCCACGTGCGCAACATGCTGCTCGGTTTTTCAATGAGCGAAATTTTGAAAGCCACCGGCTACAACGTTACTAAAATGAATATTTATAACGACCGGGGTGTGGCTATCTGCCAATCCATGGTCGCGTACTTGCGTTATGCCAATGGTGCCACACCAAAATCAAGTGGTATTAAGGGCGATCATTTTGTGGGCGATTGGTATGTAAAGTTTAACACGGTTTGCATGGAAGAAATAACCACTCTTTCCAACGCGCCTGCAGATAAAGACGAAGCGAAAAAGCTAACACCCATTTATAAAGATGCACAAGCCTTACTTTTAAAATGGGAAGCCGGCGACAAAGAAACCATTGAACTTTGGAAAAAGATGAACGAATGGGTATACGAAGGTTTCCAGGAAACCTACAAACTGCTCGGCGTAGATTTTCAGAAAGATTACTATGAAAGCGAAACCTACAAGCTGGGCAAAAATATTGTTGATGAAGGCTTACAGAAAAAAACTTTTTATAAACGTGCCGATGGTGCCGTAGCGGTTGATTTAACACCGGATGGGTTGGATGAAAAAGTGTTGTTGCGCGCCGATGGTACTTCAATATATATCACGCAGGATATTGCCACCGCTCAATTGCGCTACGATGAATTTGAAATGAATAAACTGATTTATGTAGTAGCTAATGAGCAAGACTACCATTTTAAAGTTCTCAAACTTGTATTACAAAAGCTCGGCCGTAAATGGGCCGAAGGCATCTACCATCTTTCTTATGCATTAGTCGAATCACCCACCGGTAGGTTCAAATCTCGCGAAGGCAAAACTGCCGATGCCGATGATTTAATTTCGGAAGTGTTGCGCATTGCCGAAGAGAAAACAAAAGAGCTGGGAAAAATTGAAGGCTTTACAGAAGAAGAAGCAACAAAGCTTTACAAAACAATCGGGCTTGGTGCGTTGAAATATTTTATACTCCGCGTAAATCCCTATAAGAAAATAATTTTTAATCCTGAAGAAAGTATAGATTTTCACGGCCATACCGGCCCGTTTGTGCAATACACTTACGCGCGCATACGCGCAGTAATCCGCAAAGCGGGCGAGCAAACAAATGGATTTGAAATTCCATCTGGCTTAAACCTTGCAGCTGTTGAACGCGAAATTATCATTCAACTAAGCGAGTACGAAAATGTAGTAAAAACCGCTGCCGATAAATACGACCCATCTGAACTGGCGAATTACGTTTACACCCTCGCCAAAACCTACAATAAATTTTACCACGAGCATCCCATCTTGAATGCTGAAAGTGAAAGCGAGAAAAAATTCCGTATCGCTTTATCGAATGAAACCAGTGTGATTATTAAAAAGGCAATGAAGTTGTTGGGGATTGATGTGCCGGAGAAGATGTAGAAGATATCAGAATTTTATGCTATCTCGTTTGCAATACCAGTTAGGGTCACAATTGGTGATTTTGCAGCCACCTGTAACGAATTTTACACCCTCATCTTTCGTTGAGTCGCCTCTTGTTGAAATAGGAACCCCATACATTATAGGAATTGCTTTGTCTTTTTTGTGGCAAACGGGACACGTTTTGTTATGCACTGAAGCGTCATATTTGCAATACTTATGGACATCCAATGTAAGCTTAGTGTCTCCTTTAATTGTTATATTATGAAAAGTTGTATCGCCGAAAGGAATACGACTTATCTTGATAGAATAGATGCCTGGAGAAACTCCAATAATTTTAAACTTACCGTTGTTATCGGTAAGTGCTTCGAACATATTTATGGTAGAAATGAGTTGAACATCGGTGCCTGAAATCTTCTTGTTCTTTATTTTATCAATAACAATTCCTTCAATGGTTTGACCAAAAATCAATATGGAAATTGACAAAAGTGAAAATGTTATAAGTAATCGCATTTCTTACTTTATAAACCTCGGGCTAACTACCAAATCCTTAACCCCAAGCGCATAATTATAAAACCCTTCATTGGTTTTTACGCCTAAATAGCCAGCAGTAACCATATTAATCAATAAAGGACAAGGTGCATATTTCGGGTTGCCAAACCCTTCGTGCAATACGCGTAGAATGGCAAGACAAACATCTAATCCAATAAAATCTGCTAATTGCAAAGGGCCCATAGGGTGGGCCATTCCAAGTTTCATTACTATATCAATTTCTTCAACACCAGCTACTCCTTCATATAAAGTATAAATAGCTTCGTTAATCATAGGCATCAAAATTCTATTTGCTACAAAGCCGGGATAGTCATTTACCTCAACCGGGCTTTTGCCAAGTTTTAATGAAAGCTCCATAATGGTTTTCAATACTTCATCGCTGGTGGCATAACCTTTTATTATTTCCACCAATTTCATTACCGGTACCGGGTTCATAAAGTGCATGCCTATTACTTTATCGGCGCGGTTAGTAGCAGCAGCAATTTTGGTAATAGAGATGGAAGAAGTATTCGAAGCCAGAATAGTTTCTTTCTTACACAACTCATCCAGCTGCTTAAAAATTTTCAATTTAATTTCCGAATTCTCAGTAGCCGCTTCAATTACTAAATCAGAATCTTTACAGGCATCGAGAGTAGTACCGGTAACAAGATTTTTTAGAGTTGAGTTTTTTACTTCTTCTTTAATACTGCCCTTCGCCACCATCCTATCCAGGTTTTTTGAAACAGTAGCTACTGCCTTTTTCAAAGCATCTTCCGATACATCTACCAGCGTTACATTAAAACCATTCATCGCAAAAACATGGGCAATGCCATTACCCATGGTGCCTGCTCCTATAACTGAAATTTTCCGCATCTTTTTATTTAATTAAATTCTCCGTAAAGGTTACCAAATATTTTCTATCCAATTCGAAATGTTGTTAATACCCAATTCTTATTCAGGTCAATAACCGCAGCACCACAATAGGTACACACATCATCAGTTGTATCTGTATATGGCGCCCCGCACGATGAGCATTCGTAGCTATAAACAGTTTCCTTAGCCGGTGTTTGCAATGCCTTAATATTTTTAGATAAAGTAAGCGTAAAGCCATGCGTGGTAGCTTCTTCGTCTAGCATCGTTAATCTTGGCTGTAGCGATACCCTTTTATAAGTTACACTAAGTAAAAAAACTAGGTTAAGTCTTTCATTCTCTTCACTAAAGTTCGATAATGCCACATCATTCAAGTAAAGGCGGTCAAAAATAAAATTACCGCTGGCCGCTTTTATCTTCAAAATGTTTGCAACAGTTTCGCTATCAGCAAAGCGCGATAATTTTTTTTCATCCCCACCGGTCATCACTTCCATAATTTGCATAAAAACGTTTGATGCAATATCTTCCATTCGGTGTGTTGAAAAAAGAGTGTCATTTTTGGTAAGTTCCAAAAGTTGTTCTTGCGCATTATCTTCCAATGCTATTGAAGCATTATCATAATCATCCGCCTGAGTTATTTCACCAAGCACCCAATCATATGATGCATTATTGGTAAGTGTTCCGCAACTTGAGCACCGGCTTATCTCTCCCATTTTTATGTCTAACGGTGCGCCGCAATTGGGGCAGTTATCATTATCATACAAATTTTTTCCCGGGCTCGCATCGCTTCTTTTTATAAAAGTCCAGTATTCTGTATCGCTGTCATCTTCGTATTGCTCATTAAAAACCGGGTATTTATTACTAATAAATGAATCGTCCATTATAAATCCTATGGCTACATCTGCTGTATGATAATGGCCTTCTGTATTTGTTTTTACAACCTTAATGCCACTAATACGAATGTTGCTTAATTTGTTGGTTTGCGATAATTTGTTCATCATCTCAAACTGTGCTGTGTAGCGCTGATACACACCATCCGAAATCCATTTTCTTACCTGTTTTAAATCTTTATTTTGCCAGGCACTTTGTATGGCCATAAAAGAAGTGTGTATTTTTTGTGCATCTAACCCTTCAGGAAAACTATCTGCCGGGTCTGTGTCCGAAACTATATTACCTCCACCGGTAGACGCAGATTTTGCTTTGGCGGCGCTTATTATAAATATTACAACAATGAATACAATAATAACCACCAAAAAATCAGGGCTTCCCCCTCCGCCGCCACCATAGTAACCTCCGCCGCCATAATGCCCACCTCCGCTGCTATGGCCACCACCACCTCCATGCCCTCCGCCGCCGCCGCCAGCACGTGCCCAAATCTCGCTACTGTATAAAATGCACAGTAATGCTAAAACGTATGTCTTGTTTAAGGCAGTGAAAAGTTGTCGCATGGGTTAATTGGCTTTATTGAAGAATATATTAGTTCAATCTCAAATAAAAAGCGTGAAATAATATGGCATGTAATTTTTGGTTAGTTACCCTGCAGGCGGTGGTGGTGGCATGTTGCTAAACATAGAAGAAAGTTCCCCTACAGAATCGGCCTTTGCCCATTGTGCCATACCTGCTTTCCATACCAGCGATTCGCGTTTTAACGAGCCACCGGTTGCCATTTGCGCCATTTGTTCCATACTAAAGGGGCCGGTTTGCTGTCCGTTTACTGCTATAAAAAATTGCAGCACAGGTGGTGGGTTGTTTGTGTTCTGTTGTGCATTTTGATTTAAGGCATTATTTAGCGTATTGGCCATCATGTTGCCAACGCCAACGCCAACACCAAGCCCTGCGCCCATGCCACCTATACCTTCATTCGCAGCAGCTGTTTCAATACTTTGCGCGGTTTTCAATTGCGCCAGTTTTTGCATATCTATTTTATTAAGGCGAGAGTATTCGAATATTTCTTTCTTCAAATCATCTGGCATGCTTACATTCTCAATCAAAAATTTATTGATGGCAAGGCCGTAAGCTGCAAAATCATCGTTCAATTTATTCTGGCATAGTTGCGAAAGTTCCTCAAGATTAGCTGCAAATTTATCTATAGTAATATCGCCACTTCCCGCGGCACTCGAAAACTTGGTTACCATCAGGCTTCTAAGTTGCCCTGCAATTTCTTCGGTACTGTATTGTCCTTCAGTGCCGGCTACCTGTTGAATAAATTTTCCTGCGTCTACGATATGAAAAGCAAATGTTCCGAAAGCACGCAATTCTATCATGCCAAAACGAGGATCGTTTATTGTAATTGGATTTTTAGTGCCCCATTTTTGTCCCAGGAATTGCCTGGTGCTTGCAAAAAATACATCTGCCTTAAATGGGCTTTGAAATCCGTATTTCCATCCCTTAAGGGTTGCCAGAATAGGCATGTTCTGTGTTTCAAGAGTATACATACCCGGTTGAAATACATCAGCTATTTTGCCTTCGTTTATAAATACCGCTTGCTGCGATTCGCGCACCGTAAGCTTGGCATTCATTTTAATTTCGTTCTCGTAACGAGGGAACTTCCATATTAAAGTGTCTGTAGAGTCATCGGTCCATTGTATAATATCAATAAACTCATGGCTTAATTTATCAAATAGTCCCATATAGGTGTTTTTAAAATTTAAATAAAGATTGTTGTTTTAGGTTGAATATTCTAAATATTTATATTTTTTAAGATTTTACTCCTTTATTAATTTCTTAGTAACCCCATTTCCAGATTTGTCTGTCAGCTTTACAAAATAGCTGCCTGCTGCAATGTTTTTCAAATTTAAACTTATCGAATTCTGAGTGTTCGAAATTTTGCATGTAAAAAATTTTTTACCCAAAATATCAAATATTTCTGCCTGGTTAAAAGTATTTATTTCAAAACTTACTGTCAAAGTTTCTGCAGTCGGGTTAGGATAAAGCTTAATGTTTTGCAACGGATTTATTTGTTGTATTCCTGTTTGCAATGGGCAACTTACCCTGGTATTAGTATCAGTACGCAGATTTGAATTGTAAATGGCTAAGGCATATTCGCCCTTTTGTATATTATAAATGGTTATCGTCCCAACTCTGTCGGAATCATTATACTCTGTATTTACCAAAAACGAGTCTGCAAATGCCCAGTCATCATGCTGTGTTGGGCGGTACATTAATACAAGGCTATCTTCTTTGTTGCTAATAAATGTTGAATCCAGATAAGCACCCGTAGTTCCGTTATAGTTAATAGTTGCTGTAGCGTTAAAGGTTGAATCAAATATGCCGTTTACAGTCCAGTATCTATGGTTATTCAAATGAAGCCCATGAATCGGATTAAACATAGCATCTGCTGCAATCCAATTGTGTTCCACCCGCAGTAAAACCGAATCTGTGCCCATGGAATTAACTTTTACATTCATTAACCCAAAGCCGTAATTGTAATTACCGGTATCCTTAATTATTTTCCATTCGTCGTTTATAGCGTCTTGCAAATCTTCATCAAAATCAGGAACTATATATACCGGTCGAAAAGGAAGTGTGGTAGTGCGGCTTGTACATTCTCCGCTCACCATAACTGTTTCAGTAACGCGGCTCATATCCTGGTTGAAAAAGGAAATCTTTACCGGTACGTTATTGTAGTAATGCTGTGCATGGCTAATACGTTGGCGTATTTGATAATTTACTAAATAATTTGCGCTAACTGGTTCAACCTCGCTATGCTCAATAGATAAATGGGTAAAGCCCGGCTGTAGTACCCAATCATTAAAATAATTGGTTAAATCAATACCAGAGCACTGGCTTAAAAAATCGCGAAGCTTTTCGGTGCTGCCATTTTTATAGGCATAGTAATCAATATAATTTTTTACGCAATGAAAGAAAAGCGAATCTCCCATATAGTAGCGTAAGGTATGAATCACATTTGCACCTTTATCATACACCGTTGTGCCGTAAGTCATATCATGCGGAATATTGCCTACCGGGTAATATCCTTGGTCGTTTATATTTCCCATTTGCAAAACGTTTTGCAATTTTATACGCATTTGTTGTTTTGCTGAATCAATCCCGTAGGTGTATTCATAAAATGTAATTTCATTATATGATGCCCAGCCCTCATTAAGCCACATTTCTTCCGAACTATCGCAGGTTACCAGGTCGCCAAACCAATGGTGGCTTAGCTCGTGGGCCATAGTCGACTCACAAGTATTAAAAAAAGTAGGCACGTTCGGGTTTAAATAATATTCCGAAAAAATGATGTTAGTGGCATGTTCCATAGCCCCATAAGCAAAAGGAACTATGCAATACCCTACCCTTTCCCACCGGTATCGCCCCCAAAGTTTTTCCTCATTATGGAAAACTTCATGCAGGTGTACAAATTGCGATTTAAGCATGGTAGTATCTGCTGCCACCGCACCCAATTCAACTGGTATTGTTCCATTCATCCCATTTACAGTATCGGTTAAAGTTGTAAATTTAGCCACCGCTACCGATGCCAGATAAGAGGGTATGCTTTCATATAATTTCCAGTGCCATATATTAATGGTAGCGTTTTGTACTGTATCTAACAATACGCCGTTACAAAAAGCTTTATGAATGTTTCGGGTGGTAACATAATACTCGTAATAGCTGCGCACCTTAAAATTATCGAAGCACGGAAACCAAACTTTCCCAAAATTATTTGGAGTAGACACAAAACTTACCCCGATATTATATGCCATGGTTCCATTCCAAAAAAAACCGCCAAAGTCGTTGGATGGTTGTAATGGGTGGCCGTGATAAAAGATTTCAAGCGTTGCAGAATCTCCGGTATTAAGTGCCGAGGGAAAATTAATGTTCAGTATGGAATCGTTATAGGTAAATACTTGGATAGTGCTATTTACTTTTACCGAATCAACAGTAAGATTAAGCAGGTCCAGGTGAATGGCCTGTACATTATTCATCTTAGCTTTTACGCCAATAGTTACATCGCCTGTAAGAATATGATTTGTGAAAACACTAAAGTCAAGCCTCATCAAATAAGAATGAATATCTATAGTATCTCCGCGCAAATCATCGGCAAATAGGCAGCTATTAAATGCTAAAAGCAAAATAACTATACTGAGTTTTCCTTTCATTAAAGCACTGAATTTAGAGGCGTGAAGATAAAAAGTATATAGTAGGTAGTATTAAGATTTAAAGGTGGTGTCATATCAGTTTAACAAATTAATTAGAACAGGCATTTTTGAACAAATACTTACATACAACCAGTTTCTGATTTTTCTGTTATAAATTGCGCCCGCTTTAAAAAATTTATGAACGACAAACGACTTAAAATACTGGCACTGGCAATTGTTTTAATCATGCCGGTTTTTTTCCTGCTTGTTTTTCAACCACTTGGTAAAATACCTCGCCCAAAATCGCCGCCAAAAATGTTTGCCACAGGCACAAAAGAGGGCACAAATAATAAAGGTGAAAAGGTTCAGGATTCGGTTTACCACACTATACCCAATTATAAATTCGAAACACAAAATGGCGATTCGCTCGAGTTGGATTCACTGCACGGCAATATTTATGTGGCCGATTTTTTCTTTGCCACCTGCCCCGGTATTTGCCCAAAGCTGAGCAATAGCCTTGAAAGAGTGCAGCAGGCCTTTGTGAAGGATAATAACTTTAAAATAGTATCTATTAGTGTAGACCCTGCCAAAGATACCTTGCAAGCATTAAGAAAGTATGCCGCTATGCACAATGCCATACCCGGCAAATGGTATTTTTTGCGGACTGATAAAGAAGATGTTTTTAAACTGGCCCGCGAAGGATTTTATGTTACCGCCAAAAACGATGAAGACGGCGGCCCCGAAGCCTTTATGCACAGCGAAAAATTAGTATTGATAGACCAAGATGGCAACATACGCGGCTATTACAGCGGTGTTGATACCAACCGGGTACTAAAAATGATGGGCGATATTGTACTACTACTTCGGCAAACGGAAGATGGATTTAGTTTCGATCAGAAAAAGCCGAAAGCAAAATAATGTATAACTAAAGTTTTAATGATGTTGAAAGCCGTAATTAATAGAAACGATAGAGTAGCTTACAGTTTAATAGCCATAGTTTCGGTAGTTGTATTTGCTGCCGTGGTATTGTTGCGTTACGATGCCGTAAAAATTAACCCCGGTTTCGATGCGCATATCTTTGCACGGGTAAATGCAGTTATCAATTTTATGGTTTCTGTTTTACTAATATGCGGCTATGCGGCTGTAATGAATAAAAAATACGAACTGCACAGAAATTTAATGCTTACTTGTATTCTTCTTTCTACGCTGTTCTTGGTTTCATACATAGCCCACCATTTACTGGCACCCGAAACACATTTTGGCGGAAGCGGGGGGCTTAAATATTTTTACTTTTTTATTCTGGCTACTCATATTGTATTGGCGGCCATTATTTTGCCCTTTATCCTGTTTACTTCCTACCAAAGTTTATCGGGCGATTTTGCAAAACACAAAAAAATAGCGCGCTATACATTTCCCATTTGGTTGTATGTATCTATAACTGGCGTGTTGGTTTATTTAATGATATCGCCATATTATTCGTAACACGAGGCGGTAATTTTTATATTTGTAGTATGAAACGCTATATTTCTTCCATCATAACAATGTTGCTTTTGGTGGCGCTCTATTTGCCATCATTTTCGCAATGTGCCATGTGCGCCGGGCAGGTTGAATCGGCACATGGCGCGGGGTCATCTGTGGCGGAGGGTGTCAATAAAGGGGTTCTTTACATTTTTATGATGCCTTACCTTATTGCCGGCACTTTGGGATATTTTTGGTGGAGGGCCAGAAAAAAAGCCCAAATGGAATAACCTTTTAATAACTGTAAAATAATATAGGAAGGGACTTTGACAACAAAGTCCCTTCGTGCTTATATTTGTGTTCTATACATCCTAACACCATGCAGGAAAACATAATGGACAGCGAAGCAAAAACTAAAATAACTTTCGAAGAATTTAAAAGCGAAGTGCTGAGCGATTTTCGGACCGCTTGTGTTTCGCGCGAGATGAGTTTGCTGGGAAGGAAAGAAGTTTTAACCGGCAAAGCCAAGTTCGGAATATTTGGTGATGGAAAGGAAATAGCACAAATAGCCCTTTCAAAATCTTTCGAGCCCGGCGACTGGCGCAGCGGCTACTACCGCGACCAAACCTGGATGCTTGCTATAGATGCTTTAACGCCCGAACAATTTTTTGCCCAATTATACGCCAACCCCGACCAGAATGAAGAGTTGATGAGCGCCGGCCGGCAAATGAACGGCCACTATGCCACTGCTTTGCAAGATGCCGACGGGAATTGGTTAGACCAAGCATCAAAATATAATTCAACGGCAGATGCTTCGCCTACTGCCAGCCAAATGCCGCGTTCGTTGGGCATTGCACTGGCATCAAAACTTTATCGCGAAAATGAAGAGTTGGAAGACTTCACCATTTTTTCGCAAAAAGGAAATGAAGTTTCGTTTGTATCCATCGGCGATGCTTCTACCAGCGAAGGTTTATTTTGGGAAACGTTGAATGCTGCCGGTGTGTTGCGTGTGCCCCTTGCTATTTCAGTATGGGATGATGGCTATGGTATTTCGGTGCCACAAAAATACCAAACAACAAAAGAAAGCATTTCAGAAATTACAAAAGGTTTTCAAGCCGATGCCACAGGTAGGGGCGTTGATATTTATGTATGCGAAGGGTGGAACTATCCTAAACTGGTTGAAACCTACAAGCGAGGAATAGAAAAAATGCGCCGTACGCATATTCCTGCTTTATTTCATATTACTGAAATTACACAACCACAAGGGCACTCTACTTCAGGTTCGCACGAGCGCTATAAAAATGCTGAGCGGTTAGAATGGGAAAAAGATTTCGACTGCCTTAAAAAAATGACCGAGTGGATTATAAGCAGTGGAATTGCAACTATTGATGAGTGCGAGCAAATACAGGAAGCAGCAAAAAAATATGTTGCCGAAAGCAAGCGCGCAGCCTGGAGAAAGTTTAGCGAGCCTTTAGCAGAAGAGTTGAAGGAAATGACCAGCATTATTGAGGAAATTGGAGCAGCGGCCGGAACTAGCCAAAGTTTGGAAGCTGCAATGGATAGTTTGCAAAAAGCTATCGACCCGGTAAGAAAAGATATTTTAAAAACCGGCAAGCAATTACTTCGCCAGTACCGGGGCCAGCAATTTAATGCTTTAGATAAACTGCGCGAATGGCTAAAAGAGTTTGAAGCGAAATACCGCGATATATACGACTCATATCAATACAGCGAGAGCGATAAAAATGCGCTAAAGGTTCCGGTTATTCCTGCTGAATATTCCGACAGCTCAAAAACATTGAATGGTTTTGAAGTGCTGAATGTGTTGTTCGATAAAATGTTTACCAAATACCCTAACGTAGTTGCCTTTGGCGAAGACGTAGGAAAAATAGGCGATGTAAACCAGGGCTTTGCAGGCATACAAGATAAATACGGGGAGAATAGAATTTTTGATACCGGTATACGCGAGGCTACTATTATGGGGCAGGGTATAGGTTTAGCTATGCGCGGCTTTCGCCCTATTGCGGAAATTCAATATTTAGATTATTTAATATATGGCTTAGAGCCATTGGTTGATGACCTTGCCTGTTTGCAATACCGTACCAAAGGCTTACAGAAAGCGCCGTTAATAGTGCGCACACGTGGCCATCGGTTAGAGGGAATTTGGCACACCGGTTCACCAATGGGCATGATTATAAATTCGCTACGCGGAATGTATGTATGTGTGCCGCGTAATATGGTGCAAGCGGCCGGTATGTACAATACCATGCTGCAAAGCGATGAACCGGCTTTGGTAATTGAATGTTTAAATGGCTACCGGTTAAAAGAAACGCTGCCTGATAATGTGGATGAGTTCACTGTTCCTCTCGGAGTTCCTGAAATATTGCAACAGGGCGATGATGTTACCTTAGTTACCTATGGCAGTTGTGTTCGCATTGCAGAAGAAGCCATGAAACAATTGGAAGAAGTAGGAATTTCGGTAGAATTAATTGATGTGCAGACTCTAATTCCGTTCGATATACATAGCAGCATTATTGAATCGATAAAGAAAACTAACCGGGTAGTATTTTTAGATGAAGATGTACCCGGTGGCGCTTCAGCATTTATGTTTCAGCAAGTGTTCGAGAAGCAAAGTGCTTACCGGTGGCTTGATTCGGAACCGCGCACTATTACAGCAAAAGAACATCGCACATCATACGGTACCGATGGCGATTATTTCGGCAAGCCCAACGCCGAAGATGTGTTTGAAGTAATTTACGGAATGATGAATGAAGTAGATCCAAGCACATATCCTGCCTTGTAACAACAAGCTCTGGCAGTTTCTTAAAAAAAATTAAAACGTTTGTTTTAGCGCAACCACTATTAATAAATTTACGTGGAATAGGAATGATTAAATATTGTTTCTGCTAAAAGATGTAACGATGCAACTATTAGCCAATACAAATAATATTTCGTTCAAAGAGAAATGGTGGCCAATAAAATATGGCCAGGCCCACATTCCATCTTCGCTAGTGTGGTTTATTTTATCAAAACTACGTCCGCCTACCCGGTATGTCCTTTTTCTCTTTATTCAACTATACATATAATTAAGTATTGGGTTATACTGCCTTGCATGTAGCATAACTAATTCTAAAACAAAATATTCAATCAACCCTAAAACCAATAAAAATGAAATCGACTATTAAAACACAAATACTTTTTTCTTCTGTTTTTCTTTTATGCTTTTTTTATTTCAGTGCATACTGTCAAACCGATTCGGCTATATTTAATTTTAAACCGGGCGAACAAACCTGGATAGTTCCGCAGGGAATAAATACAGTGCATATTGATGCTTACGGCGCACAAGGTGGCTCAGTCGCAGGTGGAAAAGGTGGAAGAGTGCAAAGCGACCTTGTAGTAACACCCGGTGCCAAATTAAGTATATACGTAGGCTCGCAACCTACATCATCCGAAGCTGGTTATAATGGCGGTGGTAAAGGTTGCGGCAACGGGTTTGGCGGCGGCGGTGCTACCGATATCAGAATAGGTGGAACCGGTTTAGATAACCGGGTGCTGGTTGCCGGTGGTGGCGGTGGTGCCGGCTATTCAGGCAAAGGCGGCGATGGTGGCGGATTAATCGGTGGAGAAGGTAATTACAATGGCGCTAGCGATAACAACTATAACATTGCTAAAGGCGGAACGCAAGAAGCAGGTGGCGCAGGCGCTCGTGCTTATTTTGCTCCCGCCGGTGCGGCAGGTGTAGGCGGCGATGGTATAAACAGCACTGGCCAATGTACCAACAACGCCATGGGCGGCGGAGGCGGCGGATATTTTGGCGGTGGTGGCAGCGGTGCGGGCAATGGCGGTGGCGGTAGCAGCTACACTAATAACAGCAACCATAAAGTGTTGCACACACAAGGCGTGCAGGAAGGTAATGGCAAACTAGTTATATACTGGGAGCGGAAGAAATAAACTTTTGGGTTAATTATTAATTTAGAAAGCGCTTACCTTATTGGGGAAGCGCTTTTTTATTTCGCATTTATATCTTTCGTGCAAACTTTTATGTTGGTTATTGGTAAAGTGTATTTTTGTAGCGAAATTGATTTTTAAGCCAAAGTATTTATGAAACAATACCACGAGTTGTTAAAGCATATTCTTGATAAAGGCACATGGAAGGATGATCGCACCGGTGTTGGCACTTACAGCACTTTCGGCTATCAAACGCGGGTTAATTTGCAGGAAGGTTTCCCGTTGGTTACAACTAAAAAGCTTTATACAAAAGCTATTATTCATGAACTACTTTGGTTTTTAAAAGGCGAAACGAATATTCAATACCTATGCAAAAACGGAGTGCGTATTTGGGACGACTGGCCTTACGAAAAATATAAAAAGAGTAATGAATTTGGAGGAGAAGATATAAAGGCCTTCGCCCAAAAAATTGCAAGCGATGATGCCTTTGCAAAAAAATGGGGCAACTTAGGGCCGGTATACGGTTACCAATGGCGTTCATGGCCGGCACCAGATGGAAAAACGGTTGACCAGATAACAAACCTGATCAATCAAATTAAAAAAAATCCGTATTCAAGAAGATTGATGGTTAGTGCCTGGAATGTTCCTTATATCGAGGATATGGCTTTGCCTCCCTGCCACACCATGTTTCAGTTTTACGTAAGTCCGCCTGATGCGACTAAAGGAGAAGAAAAAGGAAAATTAAGTTGCCAACTATACCAACGCAGTGCCGATGTTTTTTTAGGTGTACCATTTAATATTGCATCATATGCGTTACTTACTATAATGGTAGCCCAGGTTTGCGATTTAGCCATCGGCGATTTCGTGCATACTTTTGGCGATGTGCATCTGTACTCTAATCATATCGAGCAGGCAAAGCTGCAGCTATCGCGCGATTTACGGCCTTTGCCAAAAATGCAAATTAACACGGCCGTGAAAAACATTTTTGATTTTAAGTATGAAGATTTTGAATTGGTAGGTTATAACCCGCACCCGCATATTGCTGCAGAGGTGGCAGTGTAGCCTTAAAGCACTTTAATCTATACTACAAATTTTCAATCTAAATGGGCTGTAGGCTTGTATTGTGGCAAGCTAAGTATTAGCAGTTAAAATTAGGCAGAGAAATATCTACCCTAAAGCCACTAGTACCATTTTTTGTAGTGCAGGAACTATCTCCCGTTCGTACCAAGGATTTTTCTTTTGCCATATTCTATTTCGTGGTGATGGGTGGACAAGCGGCAAATATTTTGGTAAATAATCTTTGTAGCTTTTTACTGTTTCCGTTAATGTTGGCTTCAGATCGGCTTGGAGGTAATACTTTTGAGCATACTGTCCAATCAATATAGCTAGTTTGATCTTGGGCATTTTTTTCAAAAGCTGATTATGCCACTGCGGAGCGCATTCAGGCCGCGGCGCAATATCGCCAGAAGAACCACGGCCCGGATAGCAAAATCCCATTGGCATTAGCGCAAATAATTTATCATTATAAAACTGCTGCTCAGTTACCCCCAACCACCGGCGAAGTTCATTACCACTTGCATCATCCCACGGAATACCCGATAGCTGAACTTTTTGTCCGGGTGCTTGCCCTATAATTACAATACGCGAAGCGGTATTTGCCTGTATAATTGGCCTCGGTTTATTCGGTAAATATTTTTCGCAAATTGTGCAGTTTCGTATGTTTTGAAGTAAGGCTTTCATACCTGGTCGAAATTGTTGTTTCGCAAATTATGGTAAAAAAAGTAACCCCCGGTTTTTTATACAAATTTGGTTGTTGCCTTTTGTGGTATTGAATCTTTAATTGAGGAAATAAGTTTCTTCCATTTCGAAAGGTAATCAAGATTATAGTGTACGTGGTGGTGGTGTAATCAATGTATCCTATCGCCTCTAGGTTCTAATTTTTTCATTATCCCTGCTTCGTATTCCAGCCATTCCTCCCATCGATTCAATACTTTTTCTTTACCGCCATATTCGCAGGCCATATCTAAAAATAATTTATAGTGGCCGGCCTCGCTAACCATCAGGTTTTTATAGAAATCCTGCAACTCTTCATCGTCAATATTCAATGAAAGCAATTTAAAGCGCTCGCAACTGCGCGCCTCAATTAAGGCAGAGAACAACAGTTTTTCTACTAATGATTCTTTTCTCGACCCACCCCTGCGAATAAATTTATTCAACTCATTTACATATTCATCCTTGCGTTGAAGTCCCAATTTTAATCCACGTTTTTTTAATTGTTCAAGCACCAACTTAAAGTGCCCCCATTCTTCGCTAACAATAGGTATTAATGAGTCCACCATTTCTTCAAACTCGGGATAATTTTGAATCAGGGATATATTAGTAGAGGTTGCCTTCTGTTCGCAGTAAGCATGGTCGGTCAATATTTCTTCAATTGATTTTCCTGCTAAATCGGCCCAGCGCGGGTCGGTAGGAAGTTTTAATCCAAGCATATTATTTCAATCTTTATAAGGTGCAATAATACGGTAATAAAACTATGGTTATTTTAGCAGCTTCATGAAATTTTTAATTCTTCGTTTTTCCTCTATTGGCGATATAGTGCTTACCACACCGGTAATGCGCTGTTTAAAAAAGAAATTTCCGGATGCAGAAATTCATTATGCCACCAAGAAACAGTTTAGTTCTATTGTTCAACATAACCCTTACATTTCTAAAGTTCATCTTTTAGATGGTTCGCTGATGAAGTTGGTGGATGAATTAAAGCGTGAAAAATTCGACTATATAATTGACCTTCACCACAACCAGCGTACGCTATCAATAAAGTTTTTACTTGGCGTAAAATCATTCTCATTCAACAAACTGAATTACGAAAAATGGTGGATGGTGAATTTTAAAATAAACAAGTTACCACCGGTACATATTGTTGACCGGTATTTAGAAACTTGCAGAACTTTAGCCGTAGAAAATGATGGAGGAGGCCTGGACTATTTTTTACCTCCGCAAGATGAAGTTGATTTAAGCACTTTGCCTGATACATTCAGTAAAGGATATATTGGCTGGGCAATAGGGGCTAAGCAAAACACCAAAAAATTTCCGGTTGAAAAAATTATTAAGGCTATTGAGCAGTTAAATGTGCCGGTAGTGCTAATGGGCGGTAAAGAAGATAAGGAAGCCGCTGAACAAATAATTGCAGCTATAGCTACCGGTAAGGCTATATTTAATGCCTGCGGAAAATATTCGCTCAATCAATCTGCATCGCTGGTAAGGCAGGCTAAACTAATAGTAACTAACGATACCGGTTTAATGCACGTTGCGGCAGCATTTAAAAAACCGGTCATTTCCATTTGGGGAAATACTATCCCCGAGTTTGGTATGGCGCCTTATTACGGTAAGCATCCAATTCCGAATTCCAAATTTCAAATTTCAAATTTAAACTGCAGGCCATGTTCTAAATTGGGATATAATACATGCCCCAAAAAACATTTTAGCTGTATGCGAATGATTGATGAATTAGAAATTGCGCGTGTAATTAAATTCAGCAATGTGGAAGTTTAAAAACCACTTAAACTTTATAATCCTTCCCCATTTCTCTAATAATTAATTCTATCATTTTTTCGCGTTCGGGGTCGTAGTTTTCTTTTAGGTTATACCCCCAGTGCTTAGCTACCATTTGATAAAACCAGGCGTTAAGTGGGCCTTTAGTATCCTTAATTAATTTGTAGCAGTTATTACCGGTTTCGCGGTTAATTAATTTAAAAAGCATTTCGCCTTGGGTAGTAGTAAGGTCTTTAAGTTCTTTTTCAAATTTCGCGCGCATTTCTTTTTCTAAATCTCTACGGTAGTGCCGGTAGTCTTTTCTTTTTGAGGTCTCTTCTTTTTCCTGCAACTCAACGTAAAGCTCGTGTGCAATTTTTACGTAAGGCATTACTTTCATAATGCGGCTTTTGTAAGCGTAATAGGTATTCCACTCTTCAAGATTTTTGAAAGATACAATATTTACTGTGTGTAGGTTAACGGTAGGTGCGGTGTCGCCGGCAGCAATAGTACCTACATTATAAATATAATGCGGTGTAGTATCGTACCGGGGCATAACGTTTATTCCATTCGGTTTTGTAAGGGGCTGCGAATTTATAAGCCCAGCAAAAAGCGAAAGAATTATAACTATGGCAAACCGGATTCTCATGTTTACATCTGCTTTACAGAATACCTTATAATACAAAGTTACGAAAGGATTTCGGCTAATTATGTTGCGGTATAATCGCAAAACAGGGCGTTTTATTTTGTCCAAATACCCCGATAATTAGTAGTTATAGGGGTATCCTGTATTATGGTAATTTGATATAGCCAGGTAATCATGCTGTCATTGCTGCTAATAGTGCCAATTCCTTGCAAAAAATAATTATTACTATCTGGTTGTTGCGATATGATACTTATGTTAACGCCATTGGCATTTGCGTAAATAGGGTGCGAAAAATAATTACCTGCAAAATTTTTAGAGATAGTTAGCCCTGCAAAACCAGAGCCAGCGCTTATTGTATCTATATAGATTAAATTGCCGGGAGTATCAATGGCGTTCCATTGGCCCTCGAATTTAGGGCGAGATAAAACTTCGCAGCGATTACCCTCATAACTCGAACGGCAAAGCTTGGTGCAAGCCGCAAAAGCTAATAAGGCTGTAATAAGCAGCAGGATAAGTCGAATTTTTGCAAAAGATGATGTAGACTGCACGTTTTTGTAAATAGGTGTTGCTTGCACAAAGATAAATAAGGGGCTCATTTATCCTTAACAAATAGTTGTAAATGTTGCCGTTACATTAAGTTTTAGACATTAGTATTAAGTTCAGTATATGTATTAAATGTTCACTTTCACACATTTATTCAACTAAAAGCATAAAAATGTGGATATTAAATGCAATTTTGCTTGCTTTTTGCACTTTTACCCTCAGGGATTTGATAAAAATTATTTTCTTTGAACCCTGATATAAAAATCAAACACATGAAAGTTAGAGTATACTTAATTTGGTCTTTTCTGGTAGCAAGTTTAATGATGAGTGCGCAAGACTATCATTTTTCGCAATTTTATGCAGCACCACTTACACTTAACCCTGCATTAACTGGAAATTTCAACGGGCTTTACCGTATTAGCGGCATATATCGTTTTCAATGGCCGGGCTTAACTACCAGTGGGCCGGCGTTTTCTACACCTTCAATAGGTGTCGATTTTTCTTTGTTCCGTCAAAAATTAAAAAATAGTGCATTTGGTGTGGGCGTTATGTTTTTGAACGACCAGCAAAATGGCAAAACATTTAATACCAATTATATATTGGGTTCTGTGGCTTATAACATGATGTTTGGAGCACATAAAGAATTCCAGTTAGGAGTAGGTATACAGGGTGGTGTGATAATGACCAAAGCCGATATCGGCAGCCTTCACTTTGACGAAGGCTACGATAAGAATTTTAATTACACCGCTGCTAACGCTGGCGAATCACTTGCTGGAGCAAAAACAAAAGGCCAAATCAATGCCGGTATTTTTGCCAAATACGAATTTAAACCTGGCATGCGTGTTTATGCAGGCTATGCGCTCAGTAATGCAACTCAATACAAGCAAGATTATTTATTAAACAGTTCAACCTATAATACACCTATACGCCATACATTGCATGGAGGGTTTGAGTTTGATATGAGTGATAAAATGGTGTTTATACCAGGGTTTATGTTTCAGCATACACACGTTGATAATGCTGAAACCGACTTCGGTTTAACTGTTGGTTTCCACGTAGTAAAAAGCCCGGATCCTGCTAAACGCACCACTTTCTTTGTAGGCCTTTGGAACCGTATAAACACCGGTAACTATACTCTTATACCAAAAGTTGGCTTAGAGTGGAAGAATTTCAGAGCTGGCATTGCTTATGACGCAGCCCTTGCCAAACAAAGAGCTGATGGCAGTAATATAGGTGCCCCTTATGCACAGGCATTCGAACTTACATTGGCATTTATAGGAGACATTAAAGTGCTAAAAGAAGATCACTACCTGTTTAACCCAAGGTACTAAAATTTAAGGCCGAAGCCCATTTTATATAACACAAGAAAACCAAGTTTTAATTATGAAGTATTTTTTCTTAGCGTTGCTGATTCCAGTTGCATTGTTGCTTAATGCCCAGGCAAAGCCACAAACCAATACCGGCGGCAATACCAACAATAGCCATACTAATACAAGCGGTGGAACTGGTGCAAAAGATAACAGTGCGGCTGCGAGCCCAAAAACGATGGAGAAATATCCCAAAGTTAAATGGCGTAAAAAATTAAAACTGGCAAAGCAAAAAATTGCTGATGGTAGTTATATAAGCGCAGCCCAATACCTGGAAGACGCATATAAGGATAAGCCTTCAAAAGTTATTATACCCCACTTATTAGGCGAGGTTAACCGCTTTTTACGCGATTACGAATCGGCTGAAAAATATTACAAAGCAGCTATTACAAAAGACTCAGTTGCTTTTCCTACCGATAAATTTTATTTGGGAGTAATGCAGAAAATGAATGGCAAATACGCTGATGCTAAAAGCACTTTAGAGAATTACAAAAAAGTAAAATTAGATAAAGGAGATAAGAACCTTAAAGGTTTAGCTGATATTGAAATTGCAGGTTGCGATTCAGCGCTTTGGATTGTAAAAAGCCCAACGAAGGTAAAAGTTGAAAAAGCAGAAGGCGCAGTAAACAGGCCTTTGCAGGATTTTGCCCCGCAAATTTTGAAAGATAACAAGCTGATGTATGCTTCAGAAAAAACCGATACTGCAGTTAACAATACTACAACAAAAGCAGATTACTATACCTCTATATTTACTGTTGACAGACAAGGGAAAACATTCAGCAACCGTACATTATTGCCTTACCCTCCTAATGACCCTAAGGCAAATACCGGCAATGCAATTCTATCGGATGATGAAAAAACCATGATTTACACACGTTGTGCCGATAGCTTTGATCTTGAGAATAGAAGCATTTGTAAATTATACAGAACAACCAAAAAGAACGCCCTTGAATGGAATGCTCCAGAAGAGTTGAAGGGCTTAAACTCTTCTGAAGCAACAACTACCGAACCTGCTTTTGGTGTTGATGCTGATGGTAACGATATTCTTTATTTTGCTTCTAACCGTAAAGGCGGTAAAGGCGGCATGGATATTTACTATGCTAAAATGAACAAAGACGGAACTTTTGGTGGCGCAACAAATGCAGGCCCTGAGGTAAACACTATTGGCGATGAAGTAACTCCACATTATAATAAGCGCACCAAAACATTGTATTTTTCATCTAACGGTCATTTCTCGATAGGTGGATTAGATGTATTTAAAATTGCAGGAACACCAGGTCACTGGGGCGCTGCTATAAACGCTGGCGTTCCGGTTAACTCATCTGCTGATGACCTTTATTATGTATTAGATGAAAGAGGCGAAAACGGTTACGAAGTATCGAACCGCGTTGGTACTACATCATCACGCGGCTCAACTTGCTGCGATGATATATGGACCGTTACAGCAGTTCGCGATGTTATTTTGAAAGCTATTTATGTTCTTAGAGGAGATGCCACTAACAAACCAGTTGAAGGTGTTGATGCTTCAATGTATAAGGCAAATGGCAATAACTTCGAATTTGTTGCTAATGCAAAAACCACTAATGTGCCTTTCTATTTCCTACTAAAAAGGGGAACTTCATATAAGATAAATGGCAACAAAGATGGCTACTGGCCTTCAATTGATAATCTTTCAGTTAGCGAAACTGAAGACCGCGATACTATTTCTCAAATATTCTATCTGGATCAAATCCACAGAGAACATATCAATATACCTAGCGTTTACTTTGCTTTCGATAAATCAAACATCATAGATTTCTATAAGCATCAAATAGACTCGGTAGTTTTGGTGTTGAATGCGCACCCTGCCTACACAGTAGAAATACAAGGCCACACCGACAGCAAAGGCTCGGATGAGTACAACGAAGGATTATCTATGAGAAGAGCTAATGAAGTGAAGGACTTCCTGATTAAAAAGAAGAGCATAGCGGCCAATAGGGTAGTTGCTAAATGGTTTGGCAAGAAAATGCCTGCCGTGCCTAATGAACTGCCTAATGGCGAGGACGATCCGGAAGGAAGAGCAAGAAACAGAAGGGTAGAATTTAAAATTATACCTGATAAGACTGAAGATGCCCCTGAAATGCAAACTACGGGCGAAGTGGTAAAAGAAGTAAAAACAGGCCCTGGCTTTACTTACGGTAAAAAGCCAGCACAGAAAAAGTAAATACCAGGAATTACCAATAAAAAAACAAGAGGCCGGCTAAAAAAGCGGCCTCTTGTTTTTTTATTCCAACTAAGCTTGAGTTTTACCTTGATGGTTTCAATGAAAATTTTACTTTTGCACCTCTTTTATTCAGGAATGCGGGCGTGGTGAAATTGGTAGACATACCAGACTTAGGATCTGGCGCCGCAAGGCATGGGGGTTCGAGTCCCTCCGCCCGCACAATCAAAGTAAAGGTGAACGGTGATAAGTGAAATACAGGAACATGATTTTCACTTTTTGCTTTTCACCTTTTATTAATAAATAACATACCATGACAATTACACAGGAAAAAGTAGACCAACTACGCTCGAAGGTTAAAATTAATCTTAAGAAAGAAGATTATGAACAGCAGGTAAAAAAGCAAATTAAAAACCTGGCAAAATCTGCACAAATAAAAGGTTTCAGGCCGGGCATGGTGCCAATTGATATGGTAAAGAAAATGTACGGTAACGGCGTATTGGCTGATGAGCTAAACAAAGTGCTTAACGACGAAATTTACAAATACATTAACGATAACCATATCGAAATTATCGCATCGCCTATTCCAGCTTCCGACCAAAAATTAGATATCGATATTAACTCAATGCGCGATATCGATTTTACGTACGAAATGGGACATGCACCCGATGTAAGCCTTTCTTATCTTGATAACGCACCGGCATTCAATAAGTATAAAATTACGATTGACGATAAGATGATTGATGAGGAAGTAATGCGCATTCGCAAACGCTTTGCAACACAGGAATATCCTGAAACGGTAGGGGAAAACGATATCCTTACTTTAACCATTGAAGAATTAGATACTGATGGCAACCTAAAGCCAGGGGGCATAAGCACGGTAAGTAGTATAACAGTTGATTTGCTAAAAGACGATGCTAAACGCAAATTAATGCCCTTGAAAAAACAAGAGAGCATTAATTACAATGTATTTGAATTAATGGACCGCGACCGCGAAAGTATGGCCAAGAATATTTTGAATATGAATGAGCCGGAAAAGGTTGCCGAAGTAGGCGATAAATTTAAACTTACGCTGAATAATATTGCTCGCTCTATTCCTGCAGAGATTAATGAAGAGTTTTTTACAAAAGTATACGGCGAAGGCGGCGCAAAAACAGAAGAGGAAATGCGCACAAATATTAAAGCCGACCTTGATGCCTATTTTGATGGAAGAACCGACAGCTATTTGATTAATGAGTTGTATAAAGGCATTATGGAGAATGTTGATTTTCCATTACCCGATGACTTTTTAAAACGTTGGATTGATATAACAAACGAAAAACCTATTTCAAGCGAGGAGATTGAAAGGGAATATCCTCAATTTGCTAAATCGCTAAGGTGGTCGTTGATACAGAAAAAAATAGTGCGCGACCAAAATTTTGAAGTAACCGAAGAAGAAATTCGCGAAAGAGTTCGTACCAACGTTATCCATCAATTATACGGTTACGGGTTGAAGGGCATAGGCGAAGATTGGGTAGAACAATTTGTTCAAAAACAACTGGCTGATAAAAAAGTTATTTCGCAAACCCGCGAGCAACTTACCGAGGATAAAGTGCTTAACTATATTAAAAGCAAAGTAAAGCTGGTTGAAAAACCTGAAAGCTTTGAGGAGTTTAAGAAAATGGTTGAGGCCGTTTAATTTATAATCCTTTCAAAAAAAGAGCCCCGCATTTGCAGGGCTCTTTTTTTGAAAGGTTATCTTATTTTTTCAATCTGCTTGTTTTCCGATGGATTGTTTTTTTGTGGTTGCCTTGGCTGTGGTTGTTGCTGTTGTTTAATGGCCTTGTTTGGTTTGTTGTTGTTGTTATTACCACGACCTTGAGGCTGGATATTAGTGGGCCTGGCTTGTTGCTGTGGCTCAACCTGTTGCGGCTGCTGTCTTGCGGGCTGTTCCATGTGTCTTTCCGCAGGTTGCTGTTGGCTAGGTGCACTCTGTCTTTGAACAGGTTGCCCGTAATCAGGCTGCTGCTGTTGGCGTGCTGGCTCTTCCACACGCCTTTGTACTGGTTGTTGATTTTCTACCGGGATTTGCCTTTGCACAGGTTGTTGTTGCTGCACTGGTTCTTCTATACGTTTTTGCGGTTGTTGGTTTTCTACTGGCATTTGCCTTTGCATAGGCTGTCCGGCATGTTGCGGTTGTTGCTGTTGCTGGACGGGCTGATTTTCATAATGCTGTTGCTGAGAATTACCAGGGTTATTAGCTGGCCTTTGCGGCTGTTCTTCAATTTTTTGTTGATGATTAGCTGCGTTATTAGCAGGCTTTAAATTTTCGATACGCGCAACTTTAACCGGTGCCGCATTTGGGGCACTATTGCTGTTAATGATTGGCCGGTATACCTTAACCTGGTTGTCGCTACGTGTTGAACCGGTAAGCGGTTGCCTAAGTTCGGTTACTTCAACCGGCGCAATTCTTGAGCCTGTTGATTGTTCAATTTCATCTCTTTTAGGCCCGGCATGGTACCTGTTCTGATTATAGCTGTTTGCATTATTAATAATTACAATATCGTTATTAATAATAGTAGTGTTGTTTACTACATAAACAGATACATTGGTTTGGTTCATATGTTCGGCTGGCACAAAATTCCAGTAGTGGTGTGGCGGCCTGTAACTCTCATCAATAGGTGCATTTGGCGGCAGAGGAGCCCATCCGTAATAATTTTGGTAATGGCCCCAGCAAACCCAGGCTGGTGCCCATTGGCTTCCCGGCACCCACATCCAGCCATACATATCATCACGCATCCAGCGGCCGTAGTGAAAAGG
>CAIXGR010000048.1 GCA_903919075.1 uncultured Bacteroidota bacterium
AGTAACCCATACCCACACCACCGCCATGATGAAACGAAACCCAACTGGCGCCACCGGCGGTATTAATCAACGCATTCAATATCGGCCAATCGGCAATAGCATCGCTGCCATCCATCATCGCCTCAGTTTCGCGGTTAGGCGATGCTACCGAACCGGTATCTAAATGGTCGCGGCCAATTACAATAGGTGCTTTTACTTTTCCGGTTTTCACCAAATCATTAAAAGCAACACCCGCTATTTCCCTTTCACCCATACCCAGCCAGCAAATGCGCGCCGGTAATCCCTGGAAAGCAATTTTACTTTTTGCCAAATTAAGCCACCGGTGCAGCCCAACGTTATTCGGAAATAATTCTTTTAGTTTTTCATCGCAAACAAAAATATCGTTCTCATCACCGCTCAAAGCCACAAACCTAAACGGCCCTTTCCCCTCGCAAAAAAGCGGGCGTATATAAGCCGGTACAAACCCAGGGAAATCAAAAGCATTCATCACCCCACGCTTATCTTTTGCCTGCCCGCGAATATTATTGCCATAATCAAAAGTAATTGCGCCACGCTTTTGCAGTTCCAGTATTTGCTTTACATGCTTGGCAATAGTATCAAGCGATTGTTCAATGTATTGTTGCGGATTTTTTTCGCGTAAAACTTTCGCATCCGCAACCGATAAGCCTTCCGGAAAATATCCAATCAACTCATCATGCGCCGACGTTTGATCAGTAAGTGTGTCCGGTGTAATGTTCCGGTCAATCAGGCGCTGCAACAATTCAACCGCGTTACAACAAACACCAATAGATATTGCCTCACCTTTTTCTTTTGCGGTCAAAGCCATATCAATCGCCTCATCAATATCCGGTATGTATATATCTAAATAACGGGTTTCAATTCTCTTCTTTATTCTCCATTCTTCCACCTCTGCCGCCAGGCAAACACCCTCATTCATCGTAATGGCCAGTGGCTGCGCACCGCCCATACCACCCAAACCTGCGGTAACATTTAATTTTCCTTTCAAAGTGCCTCCAAAATGCTGTTCAGCCAACGACAGGTAGGTTTCATAAGTGCCCTGTACAATTCCCTGGCTACCAATATATATCCACGAGCCGGCAGTCATTTGCCCGTACATAATCAGCCCTTTTTTCTCCAATTCCCTAAAATGTTCCCACGTAGCCCATTTGCCCACTAAATTCGAGTTCGCAATAAGCACCCGCGGCGCATCTTTGTGCGATCTTAATATCCCCGCGGCCTTACCACTTTGCACCAGCAAGGTTTCATCTTCCTCAAGGTCTTTCAGGCATTCCACTATTTTATCAAAGGCCTCCCAATTACGAGCAGCCTTACCAATACCCCCATAAACCACCAGATCCTCAGGCCTTTCCGCCACATCTGGGTCAAGGTTATTGTGTAGCATTCTTAATACAGCCTCTTGTATCCAGCCCTTGCAGCTAAGCTCAGTTCCTCTTGCCGCCCTTATTATTCTTTTACTTTCAATCATCTTATTCGTTATAAAGCATTACTCTACAAAACTATAAAATAAGATGTTACTTGCATGCAACCATTTAGTTTATCGCCCCCACATAATTAAATGGAATAAAGTTTAATTTCATTTCTGAAAATAGCGTATCTTTAATAGCTTTTTTGCACAATCAGGAACTTTTTTATATCGGCCATTAGGGGCCTGGACATAGTTTGGAATTATAATTTTCTTGTTTTTATAAATCAAATTGGAATCCCAGTTTATGAAGCTTTTCTATACATGCTCATTTCATTTGCCTTTAAAGACAGTTCTTTTTTCTTTTTTTCTGTTTGCAGCAGCCACTAATGGGCTTATAGCCCAGGCTTCGCTGACACAAAAGCCCCACGCAACATTTACCAGCACCGATATATTCGGCGCAGCCGCTTTTCTTGAAAACAAAGAAATAATTCCCGACTTCGGCACCGAAAAAATTCAGTACTATGCCAATCGAGATGATATAAACGCTTATTTTACCGAAAAGCGACTTATATATTTAGTTAGTAAAGTAAATGAAGAAGCGGTTCTAGAACGAAAAAAAGAAAAGAAAAAAGAAGGACAGCATATAACTAAAGAACAAGAGAAAGAAGCACTGAATATCCCTATTCAAACCCATATAGTTAGTGTTGAATGGATGGGCGCTAACCCTCACCCACAAATAATAACCGGAAAAAAGGTTGACCGGTATTATACTTATCTTAAAAAAACCGAAGGTGCTGCTGGTTATAAAACTTTAATCACTTACGGATACCAAACCATTACCTACAAAGATTTATACCCGGGTATAGATTTGATATATAGCTTCCCTGATTCCGGCGGTATGGAATACAGCCTAACAGTGCGCCCCGGTGCAGATATTAGCTTGGTTAAACTCAATTATTCAGGTGGAATAAAAAGCTTGAAAAAAAACGAGACGGGTGATTTAGTTATACATACTTCTACAGGCGATATTGTTGAACATGCACCGGTGTCTTATACTGATCCGCAGACCCTTGTTTCTTCTGAGTTTTCTATTACCGGTAAAACTGTTCAATTCAACTTTCCAAATGGCTACAATAATTCCCAAACACTAACTATCGACCCCTGGGTTAAGGTGCTTACCAAATTGCCTCCAACTAATATTGGCTTCGATGTAGATTTTGATAATAACGCCAATTTATTGGTGTATGGCGCAGGCCCATCGTACCTTTATGACGATACACATTATTTTGAAGTAGCTAAATACGACCAGTCCGGTAATCCATTATGGACATTTAATGGCTCAGTTCCGGCTATTTCATGGAACTCAGTAAACTATGGTGGTGGTTTTGGGTCAGATTTAAACCTGCCAAGTAATTTTCTGGTCGATAAATCAACTGGTAAAATATACGTGGGCAAAGCCTTCGATCAATACGGCACAAGCACCATCCGAATCAATGCCAATGGTGTTTATGATAATTTTGTTTCTTCTATCGACCCTAGTTTTCTTGAAACATGGGACTTTGCCTATAACTGTGCCACCGGCACCATTTTAGCTTTGGGTGGCGGCGTACTTTCTAATCTTAACATGGGCGTTATTAACCCAACCAGCGGCACCACTACTACTTCTAACTTCACCGGTATCCCTGGCCTTATTGCACAAGACGTTATCAGCAGCACTTACGATAAGAATGGTAATTTATACACTATACTCAACTCCGCCTCAAGTTCATTGCCTTATTGGAACTCACTATACCGTGTAAATAATAGCTACTCCGGTAACCTTTGGTCAGCTAGCTCTAATTACTTTGTATTTAATGAAGCGTCCAACGATCCGTTTTGGGATGCTACCGATGGTTATAGCAGCAATAGCTTTAATGCTTTAGCGGCTAATGGCTCGTATTTATATTATTACGATGGCTACGATGTTGCCGCTTATGATTTTGGCTCTGGCGCTATGTTGGGCTCTACAACTATACTTGGCTATACCGCCCTTTACCAGGATGGCATTGCCGTTGATAACTGCAACCACGTTTACGTTGGCGGAAAAGGCACTATAAAAACATTTACTTTTAATGGCAGCTCTTTTAGCCCGGGTGCATCCATTTCCTTGGGCGGTGGTTTTGGCAACGATAGAATTCATGATGTAAGATACAACCTCGCAAACAATCTGTTATATATTACCGGCGACCATGTGGTAGGCACTTTTATAGCAACCCTAAGTACTACATGCCCCGAATCCTTCTCTCTTAATACCACTCATACCTGTGATGCTGCCACAGCACATGTTTCGCCATTAGGTGGATTAAGCCCTGCAGTTTTTACTTATATCTGGACCGATAGCCAAAATAATGTCGTTAGCCAAACCAACTACACTACCGATACTATTAACACAGTAAGCAACCTTAGCAACGGAACTTATATTGTACAAGTACAGTGGAACCCTAATTGTGGCGGCTACACAGTATCTGATACAGTAACATTAACCTGCACATTTACTCATTCGCCCGATACTACTATTTGTGTTGGGCAACCGGTTACCCTTTGGGCTAATGTTACCGGCTCTACCGGTACTTTTAACTGGCAGCCAGGGGGTGCTACTACTCCTACAATAACTGTTTATCCCGATACTACTACTGCATATGTTATCACCTATACTCCATCTGCAGGTCAGGGCAATCCTATTTCCGATACAATTATTGTAACTGTAATTCAAAAGCCCGAAGTAACCGTAAATGACACGTCTATCTGCGTAGGTGGCACCGCAGTTTTAACTGCAGTCCCCTCCTTTGCAGGAGGCACTTATAATTGGCAGCCCGGTGGCGCTACAAGTTCATCCATTACTGTTACACCAGCCGGCAATACTTCTTATATAGTTACCTATACTTCTACTTGCGGTATAGCCAAAGACACCGGCACCGTTTTAATTATACCCAACCCAACACTTGCTACTATCGGCGATACTATTTGTGCTGTTGGCTCAGGTCAAATTACTGCTATACCAACCGTTGGTGGCGGAACTTATAGTTGGCAACCCGGTGGATTTACTACCGATACTGCCACGGTTTCTCCAAACACTACTACAACCTACACTGTTATCTATACTATTCCGGGTTGCGTTACTTTAACCGATAGCGCCACTGTAGTAGTAACCCCTCCGCCAACAGTGTCAGTAACTACTGATAGTGTTTGTGTGGGAACTGCTGCACATATACAGGCAATACCTACCGGTGGTACTGGAACCTACGATTGGGAGCCCGGTGGTTTTACAACCGATACGGTTTCTGTTTTCCCTGATTCCTCCACCATGTATACCGTTTCATTTTCAGTTCATGGTTGTCCGGTTGCAACAGACTCAGGTATTGTTACCATTTGGCAATACCCTACTCTTACTACATCCGGTGCAGCATTTTGCGCCGGTGCTTCTGGCGAAATTTCTGCCACACCGTCACTTACCGGCGGAACATTTATATGGCAGCCCGGTGGTGCAACAACCGATAGCACTAAGGTTAGTCCGCTTTTTACTAAAACTTACGTAGTTACTTATCAGCTTCATGGCTGCGCTGTAACCGATTCGGCTATTGCTACTGTTTATCAGCATCCAATAGTTGCTATTTCTTCAACTAGCGCCACTTGCGCCTTGGCCAACGGAACAATGGCGGCCACTGCTACCGGCACTGAATCACCTTACACTTTTCTCTGGAATAATTCATTAACTACAGACACTATTTCGAATTTATTCGGAGACACCACATACAGTGTTGTAGTAACCGACTCGTTAGGTTGTGCAACTACCGACTCTGCTTTTTTAGCTCAATACAGCAGTGTAACTTTGCAGCTTTCGTACCTCGGAATAAAATGTTCCGGCGATCAAAACGGCTCAGCTACAGTTGTGGCTACCGGTGGGCTTCCTCCTTACCAATATCTTTGGAGCAATCTGCAAACCACATCAACCATTTCTTCTATTCCTTCGGGAACTTACATTGCTGCTGTTACCGACTCTACCGGCTGCCCTGCGGTTGATAGCATATTTATTCCCGAACCGGTGTTAGATTCATTCGTTACAGCAACTACCCCAACCGCTTGCCACGGTCCTGAATATGTAAATGGCACAATTGTTGTACTCGCAATGAATTACGTGAATGTGCCTTTTCAATATTCGCTTAGTGGTGGCTCTGCTCAGTTCGATTCTTTATTTACCAACTTAGCAGCTGGCACATACAATCTTACTGTTGTTAACGATTCCGGATGTGTAACATCAATCGACTCTGTTGTTGTAGAAGAGCCCGCACAGGGGGTTGTAAGCATTCTTCCTTCCGATACAACAATTGTGTTAGGCCAAATGGTTCAGTTAACCACCTTTTTTGGACCGCCATCTGTAGCACATAATTTATTTTATTCATGGAGCCCATCTGCAGGCTTAAGCTGCACCGACTGCGCCAACCCTATGGTTAACACCTTTGCTCCAGAAAACACTTATACTGTATTAGTTACGTATGACTCTATTTGTACCGCCACTGCCACCGCTAATGTATACATTGAGGAAGAACACAAACTATTTATACCTAATGCATTTACTCCCAACGGCGATGGCAATAACGATGTGTTTTTAATTTATGGCGAAGGTATTAGAACCGTTAATCTAAAAGTGTTCAACCGCTGGGGAGAAAAAGTGTTTGAAAGCGGTACACAATTTTTAGGATGGGATGGAACATTCCAAGGCGTTATGCAAAAACCGGCAGTATTTGTTTACGAAGCAGACATCTACTTCCTCGACAATTACATTATGCATAAAAAAGGCGATGTTACTTTAATACGTTAATTGCTTTTAATACACTACTCCGCTTCAATATTTCTTAAATACATCTGCGGTTCTTTCCTTTTGTGAGGGAACAAAAATACATTTGCCGTATTATAAATTATCTATGGCAAACCATTTTACCATCAACACTAATAATATTACGCTCGACGACCTTCGTCAATTTCTTGCTCAAGACCTGAAGATAGAATTGGGCAACAAGGCTTCGCAAAAAATAAAGTCTAATCGCAAATTTTTAGAAAAGAAAATAGCGCAACCCGGTGCACGTTATTACGGCATCAACACCGGTTTCGGCGCATTGTGCAATGTTGAAATACCAGCCAATCAACTGGAACAATTACAGGAAAACTTAGTAATGAGCCACGCCTGCGGTATGGGCGACGAAGTAAAAGAAGAAGTAGTAAAGTTGATGATGCTGCTTAAAATAAAAGGGCTCTCACTCGGTTACTCCGGTGTATCTATCGAAACTGTTCAGCAGCTAGTCGCATTATATAATAAAGAAATTTTTCCCATTGTATGGGAGGTTGGCTCACTAGGCGCATCGGGCGATTTAGCTCCACTTGCTCATCTTACCATGCCTTTACTGGGCATGGGCAGTGTGCGATACAAAGGCAAAAAAAGAACAGCCGCAAGCGCATTAAAAGAAACAGGACTTGCACCAATAAAATTAAAATCGAAAGAAGGCTTAGCGCTTTTAAACGGCACACAATTTATGAGCGCTTGGGGTTGCTATTCAATCATCGAAGCCGAGCGCGTTCAAAAACTGGCCGACTTTACGGCAGCAATTTCGGTTGATGCTTTTAATTGTCAGTTAGATTCTTTCCATCCCGCTATTCAAAAAGTGCGCAACCATTCGGGCCAAATTGAAAGTGCCGCCAACGTACTTCGCTTTTTAAAAGGAAGCAAGATAGCCCGTGAACCAAAAAATAATGTACAGGACCCTTACTCTTTCAGGTGCGTTCCGCAAGTACACGGCGCAGTAAAATTTGCTGTTGAACAAGTGCGCGAAGTTTTTGAAAAAGAAATAAATGCCGCTACAGATAACCCTTTGATTTTTGAAGAGGAGGATTTAATATTAAGTGGCGGAAATTTTCACGGCGAACCACTAGCCATTGCATTAGATTATTTAGGCATAGCTATGAGCGAACTGGCAAGCATTTCCGAGCGCCGTACTTTCCAATTACTTTCTGGTAAAAGAGACTTGCCTAAATTTTTGGTGCATGATTCCGGCTTAAACTCCGGCCTCATGATTCCACAGTATACAGCCGCCGCCATTGTATCAATGAACAAACAACTGGCTACACCCGCCAGTGTTGATACCATTACTTCAAGTGACGGACAGGAAGACCACGTAAGCATGGGTGCCAACGCAGCAGTAAAAACATATAAAATTGTTTATAATATCGAAAAAGTACTGGCTATTGAATTTATGACCGCCATGCAAGCGCTTGATTTCCGTAGGCCACTTAAAAGCTCTACCCTCATCGAAAAAATAAAATCTGACTACAGAAAGCTAGTTCCCTTTTACGAAAAAGACCGGATCCTATATGGAGATATTCAGGTAACCGTTGATTTTATGAGAGAAATAAAGCTGTAGATTTCTTTACCGTGCATTCATCACTTTTTCGCAACAAGCCCAAAGTTTTTCGGCCGTTAAATCCCAGCTAAATTTCTTTAACTGTATTCTTCCTTTGCTTATCAAATCTTCTCGCAAGCTTTTATCCTCTACCAACCTTTTCATAGCAGCACTAATTTCACTACCCGAAAGCGGGTCAACCCACAACCCCGCATCCCCCGCAGCTTCTGGCATTGAAGTAACATTCGAAGTAATTACAGGCACACCACAACTCATCGCCTCTACAATCGGTATTCCAAATCCTTCAAACAACGAAACATACACCATGGCATAAGCCGATGCAGTAATTTGCGCTAACTCTTCTGGCTCCATATGCCCCAAAAATTTCACGTCATTACCAAACTGCATTTGCGAATGCACTTTTTCTACTTCATTAAAATCCCATGCCTTTCGCCCCACTATCAATAATTTAAAATCGCTTTTCGTTTGCTTTTTAAATTCATCAAAAGCCAGCAAAAGGGTTTTTACATTTTTGCGCGGGTGTATTGAGCCTACATATAAAAAATAATCCTCCCCCTCTGTATATCGCCCGCGCACTGCCTTTTTTATTTCGTCGCCAACGGGCTGGTACACCTCTTTAGCCCCGTTATAAACCACGTCAATTTTATCGGCAGGTATGTGGTATCGTTGAATAATATCGTTCTTCGAAAATTTCGAAACCGTTGCTATGCGCTGGGCCTTTTGCGCAAACTTGGGCATAAAATACCGGTAGTAACTTCGCGCTAATCCGTAAACATGCTCTTTATAATGCTCATAAGCCAAGTCGTGAATTACTAATACCTGTGGCACATCTGTATTCAGACACGCGTAGCCATCAGTAGAAAGAAAAAGGTTGGGATTGTTTTTTTTAAGCCATCGGGCTACCGAAATCTCGAACCACCAATACCAAAGGAAAGGATGCCTGGCTTGGGGGAACAATACTACCGGCTTAATATTATCGCCGAAAATAAACTCTTCATCAAATTTCCGGTCAAACAAAAAATAAAAATCAATTTCCGGATGGGCCTTTGTAATACGTTTCAACGACTCATATGTAAACAAGCCAATTCCCTCAAGCCTGTTTTTAATAAGGAACCGTGTATTAACAGCAATCTTTTTTTTATCGCCCACTCTGTAAATCTTATTCACAATAATACCTATTTTTAGCCGTCAAATACGATGCGGAAAAAGTTTGCCACTAACCTTGTTTTTTTACTCACAGTCAATTTACTGGTAAAGCCGTATTGGATATTTGGTATAGACCGTGTGGTGCAAAATAAAGTAGGCGCTGCAGCTTATGGCACTTACTTTGCAATTTTCAATTACTCGTTCCTGCTCAGCATCATTCTCGATTTCGGCATCAACAACTTCAACAGCCGAGCCATTTCGCGCGACAACAATCGCTTAGGCGAATATCTAGTTAACCTCTCAACCATAAAACTGTTCTTATCGGTAATCTATCTGGGCTTAACGCTGGTATCTGGCCTCTTTACAGGTTTCGATGCGCTTGAAATGAAGATGTTGGCTTTCTGGGGCATCAACCAAATTCTCATTTCGGCTACCCTATATTTCCGCTCAAACATTGCTGCCCTACAGCTTTTTAAAACCGATTCAGTTATTTCTACTCTCGACCGCCTTCTTGCGGGCCTATTCTGTGTAAGCCTAATGTACCTGCCCGCCTTTAAAGATTCGTTTAATATAATGTGGTTTATTTATGCGCAAACCGCTGGCTTTTTTCTTACGGCCCTCATTGCATTTATTGTTATTGCCCGCAGGGCCGTTATTCGTTTCAATTTCTGGAACCTTGGCTTTGCAAAAACCATTTTATTTAAATCTGCGCCCTTTGCAATGCTCGCCTTGCTTATGGGGATATACTATCGTATAGACGCAGTAATGATAGAGCGTATGCTACCCAATGGCGATAAGGAAGCAGGTATTTACGCTGCCTCATTCCGGTTACTCGATGCCGTTAATCAATTCGGATTTCTGTTTGCCACACTGCTGCTGCCAATATTTGCTGCCATGATTCGCAAAAATGAAGATATGCGCGACCTGGTAAAATTCAGTTCTGAATTAATGTTTGTGCTGGCTATTATAACTGCTGCCGATTGCTATTTCTTCCGGAACGAAATCATGCAAATGCTTTATCACAACTCAACCACCTACTGGTCAATGATTTTTGGTTGGCTGATGATAAATTTCATTCCCATGAGCAGCATTTACATTTTTGGCACCCTGCTTACTGCACAAGGAAGCTTGAAAATTCTTAATATCATAGCATTGGTAGGTATGTTATTAAACATTACATTAAACCTTTATCTCATTCCTCATTACGGTGCATTAGGTGCTACTATAGCTACTTTAATTACCCAAGTGGTAGCAGCCGCGGCCCACATTATTGCTGCGCATAAAAAATTCAGATTTGAATACAGCGTTAAAGATTTATTGAAACTTGCGGGATTTACCGGAGCCTGTTGTATTACCTTGCTTTCGGCCAAAATGCTTCCCTATGGTTGGGTTATTAATTTCCTGTTGGCTACGGTAGTTTGTTCGCTTATTGCTGTGGCAACCAACCTTATCCCCCTGTCTGATTTATATAAACTTATTCGCTCAAAAGCCACTTCATAAATTATTTTACCTTTACCCGCTATTTATTAATGGCAATACTTAACATATTTTGCCGTTGGTTGTAAAAGAAAAAACATGGATAAAGAATTTAATCTGATAGCAGTTATTAGCATTATATTAAAGTGGAAAAGGCCCATTATTATTTTAACTATAGTTTCGGCCATTGCGGCTGCCCTGTTTTCCGTTTTTGTAATGGATGAATATTTTCTTTCAAAGTCCGAGTTTTACCCCACCAACCAGTTTATAAACGACCGCGCTACCATTTTTAATACCTCAAGCGCAGGCACACAACTCGATTATTACGGCGGCAAAAGCGATATTAACCGTGTTTTAAGTATTGCCAATTCCGAGCCGGTAATGAACTACATTATTGACTCCTTTAAATTGGCTAAACATTATAAAATTGACACCACTAGCAGCTACTGGAAAACCAAAGTGAGCAAAAAGTTCGATAAAAATTACGAAGCCGTAAAAACAGAACATGATGCAGTAGAAATCTCCATTTTCGATACCGACCCCAACATGGCTTCGGATATGGTAAACGCCGTTGTTGCCAATGTTGATGAGCTAAACAAACAACACGTAAACGAAACCAACAAAAAAATATACAACCTTATTTCATCGCAAATAATCGAGCAGCAAAAAAAAGTGGATGGCTATATTGATACGCTTTCCACACTTATTTCAAAATATAATATCAAAGTTGTGGCTACCGGTGGCACAGTTGTTGTTGAAGGCAACGATGCAAAGGCCGTTCAATTATATAAAGCCCTAATGTCTAATCAGGATAATGCGGTACGAGAATTAAACAATCGCATAAACATTAAAGAGCAAACCGAAGTATCTATTAAAACCAATGCTTCATCTCTGTATATTGTGCAAGGAGCAGTGCCAGCCGAACGTAGAGAAAAACCGGTTCGTTCATTAGTTGTTTTAATTACCGTGCTGGTTACTTTATTTGTTTCAATTATTGGCGTATTGCTAATTGAACAGTTTCGCGAAATAAAAAAACAGCTCTAGTTTGAACAATGCCATCAACAAGCTTGAATTAAGTGCATTTGCTTTTCTTGGCGCCGTAACTATCATTTCGTTATTGGCCGCTTTCGAAACCGGCTTTTCTTATTTCGTACTTATTCCTTTCGCGTTGTTGGTTATTTACACCGGCATTGTTAATTTCAAAATACTCTATTTTGTTCTTCTTGCTGCAATTCCACTTTCTATGGAGTACAGCTTCTCTCCCACTCTTGGTACCGATTTACCCGATGAGCCACTTATGATAGGCCTCATGTTCGTCACCTTCGGCTATCTTCTGTCTAACCGCAAAGCGCTACCTACCGGCTATTTCACTCACTTTATTATAGTAGCCTTACTTGCTCACGTGCTTTGGATTTTAATTTCAGCCATATATTCAGTTAACCCGCTTATTTCATTAAAAGTATTCCTTGCCAAAATTTGGTACGTTACTACTTTCAGTTTCCTCAGTGCCATTGTTTTAAAAACTAAAGCAGATATTAAAAAAGCGTTCTGGTGTATTTACATACCACTTACGCTAACAATCGTTCAGGTACTTATTCGCCATTCCCTAACCGGTTTTGCCTTCGAAGAAATCAACTACCAGATGTGGCCCTTCTATCGTAATCACGTAAACTACGCATCTATACTTTCACTGTTTTTCCCTTTCATTTTACTGGCAAGGGGCTGGTATAAAAAAGGTTCCTTCACACGTTTCCTCCTCACCTTTTCGCTGCTGTTTTATATTGTTGCCATTTATTTTTCATATACGCGTACGGCATATTTAGCCTTATTACTAATTTACCCACTATACATTGTTATTCAAAAAAAATGGATGAAGCCCATGCTGGCGGGGATTGCTATTGTTGCCACTATTTTATTAATAAATCTTTTCAACCGAAATAATTTTCTAAAATACGCACCCGATTTCGATACCACTATTTATCACGAAGATTTCGGAAAGCATCTTTCATCTACTGTTGAAGGGAAAGACCTTTCAAGTATGGAACGTGTTTACCGGTGGGTAGCTGCAGTGAGAATGTTTAAAGATCACCCGTGGATGGGTTTCGGCCCCGGAAATTTCTACCCATACTACATGCACTACACGCTTTCAAGTTTCGAAACGTACGTAAGCGATAATCCAGAACGCTCAACGGCGCACAACTACGCTCTTTTTGTTTTAGCCGAACAGGGTGGTGTAGGGCTTGCCATTTTTCTGATACTTACAGTAGTAACACTAGTGTATGGCGAAAAAATTTACCACCGGATGCAAGACCCTGACGAAAAGCGTATAACCATGACCCTACTATTGGTAATTATGATAGTCTACATCAACTTAATGCTTAGCGACATGTTGGAGTCAGATAAGGTGGGCCCTTTCTTTTTCATGAGTCTTTCATTACTTGTGGCTTTCGATATCCGCCGCAAATCAGCACTTAAACCGCAGGGTAAGTAGTGTAATATCATCATCAAAATCCATGTTTTGCTTAAAGGCAATAATATTATCAATAAGCTTGGTATTGAAATCCGTCAAACTAAGTTGATGGTTATGATTTATAAAATTAACCAGTCCCTCAGTGTCAAACAGCTTCCCATCATTATCTGCCGCTTCCGAAAGACCATCGGTATAATTAACGATCAATGCGCCCGGAGTTATTTTTATTTCTCCAAAACTCACATAAGGTAGCGTTTCAAACATGCCCAATATAGTACAGCCCTGGTCCAGCAATTCAATTTTACCATTGTTATATAATATCGAAGGATTATGCCCTGCGTTTACATAAGTTAATATACCCGTGTTGTAATTATACGTGGCAATAAACATGGTAATAAACTTTTCGCCCTTCGTAATCTCACACACCTTCTGATTTATAATTTCTACAAACTGCGGCAATTGATATTTCCTCGTAATCAACGTGCGCAGGTTGGCCTGAAAATTTGCCATCAATAAAGCAGCCGGTATTCCTTTTCCCGAAATATCACTTATACAAAAAGCAATTTCATGCTCCGAAATATTTACAAAGTCATAATAATCGCCACCAATATTTTTGTGCGGGCGGTAGTATGCCGCAGCCTCAATTTTTTCATTATTAGGTAACGATGATGGAACAAGCATGTTCTGCATATCTGCAGCCAGCTTCAATTCCTTTTGCATTACCATTTGGTCTATCTGCGTTTTAAACAGTTTCTGGTTTTCATTCGCCACCACAATAATATTGGTAATGGTTTGAATAAAATTCAGCTTATCTTCTTTGGTATCACCTTGTTCATTTCCAAAAGGGCCGGTAAGCACATAGCCAATAGGCACCTTTTTATGCGTAACCGGAATTAAATATTCAAATCCCGCCAGCAACTCATCTTTCAGCGATGCCACCGGAATAATCGAATTAAACTTTGAAAATTTTTCGTGCACGGGGTAGTTCAAAATATTTCCTGGCAAATCGCCCGGCGTAATACACATCCAGTTGCTGCCACTTTCATTAATAAACAAAGCAATTTTCGAAACTGCTAAATGTGCATGAAGTATGTTTTCGTAAATACGCGCCAATGCGGTAATAGGCATGTTATTATTTACCGCGCTGGTTATTGATAGCAATGAATCAATCTGCTGTTGTTTAACAGCCAGCAAACGCTCGGTTTGCCCAAGGCGTTTTTTAAAAAAATCAAATTCAGAAAACTGCGGGGTCGACATAGGTTTATTAAAACACAATTTACAAATTACAAACTACAAATTTCCGTTGCACAATTATACGCACCGCAAGCCATATAGTTTAATCTAATTGCCCTTTCACATCCAAAGCATCACGCAAGCCGTTGCCTAACAAATTAAACGCAAGCACAAGCAGCATAATAGCCAGGCCCGGAAAAAGCGCAAGGTATGCTTTGTTGGTATCAATAAAATCTTTGTATTCATTCAGCATACTACCCCAGCTTGGTGCAGGCGGCTGTATGCCCAGCCCTATATAACTCAAACCCGACTCCACCAAAATGGCATTGGCAAAATTGGCGCATGCCACCACAATAACCGGCCCAAGTATATTAGGCAGTATATGCCTGAAAATAATTCTCGCATCATCATACCCCAGGCTTTTTGCGGCCGCCACAAATTCCATTTCTCGAAGCACAATAAACTGCCCCCGCACAATACGTGCCGTATCTACCCACATAGTTAAACCCACAGCAATAAATATCATTACTAATTTATTTTCAATCAGGCTTCCCGCACTTATATATAAACCCATCGCCAACAAAAGCGTTGGCACACTCCAAAACACATTAATCACAAACATAATAACCTCGTCCGTTTTGCCTCTAAAATACCCGGCCAGCGCACCCAAAAATATTCCTATCAATAACGAAATACCTACCGATATTAAACCCACCGAAAGCGAAACCCTAACACCAATAATAAGCCGCGAAAGAATATCTCTCCCAAACTTATCAGTGCCCAACCAGTACGTTCTGTTCTCAATCAAATGCTTTTCTATAAAATCTTTTTGTAGCGCCTTGTCGAGCCCCGCATATTTTCCCCGCAATAAATCACTAAAGGCAACCTTCGTAACTTCGGGACTAAACACCCTGCCTTTGTATTCAGTATATTGTAATGAATCATGTTCAAATTTATAATCAGTTACCGGCACCGGTTCATAATCTTTCATAAACCCCGACTCCATACCCGACAAAATATTCGATGTAGTTGCGCCCTCCCTTATTTTTTTCAGAATTTTAATTTTAAATCCCGGCGGGTGTGTTTCCAATTGCAAAATTTGCTCGTTGCCCGATGGAGAATTATCCGGTGCAACACAATAAGCAAAAATCGAAAGCAGGGCAGCAAAAATAATTATGGCCAAACCAAACATAGCACTCCTGTTGCGTTTTAAACGCCGCCATGCCTTGTCATTAAGTGATGTGCTTTTAATTTGTTCCATTTATAAATGCCGGCTAAAAGTTTAAACAGACTAAAGGCCAAAGTGAATATCAACCGTATTTCCGTTTTGCCTTTTAACCATTTAGTCCCTTTAAACCCTTTTAATTCTTTAACCCTTTGAAACCTATTTAACCAACCTATCCTTCCATCTGTATCTTCCAATTAAACTTACCAGTCCAACAACAACAATATACAACACATGGAAAATTTCGATAAAGGGTAAAAGTAGCAACAAAATCAGCTTACGGAAAAAGTGCGTAATCGGAATATCAAAAATGAAATCAGAAAGAAACTTTGCGCCACCCAAAACTGCAACCGGCAGCCAGTTCATTTCACCAGGCATAAAAGCCATTACAGTACTAAAAATAATCAGGGCATTAAACACCCAGGCAAACACCAACATCAACGTAATTTTAAAATTGCTGAAGTGTTTGGTTTTCGAAAGCCACCGCATTCGTTGAGACATGAAACCGCCAAGGCTATTTTCAGCCTTAGTAAATACGCAAGCATCAAAGCTTTTCAAAAAGCTAACCGAGCCCGGGTAACGCTCATTAATTTTCTGCATTAAAAAAATATCGTCACCGGTGGGCACATCGTGGTTGCCCTTAAATCCCTCCACCTCCAAAAAAGTATTTCTCGAATACATCAAATTGGCCCCATTGCACATAGTCGGAAAGCCATTGCGCAAAGTAGCACCGGTAATACCCAGCATATTAATAACATCTAACTGCTGAAACATAGCCAGCGGGCTCCGCGCAGGCTTAATAAGCACCGGTCCGGTTATTAGTTTAAAATTATTGCTCTCATAATAGCTAGCCATTGTCCGCAACCAGTTTTCCCCCATCGTACAATCGCCATCGGTAGTAATAATCAAATCGCCTTTGGCATTTTTAATACCAAGCGCAATTGCTTTCTTTTTGTTCGGAAAATATTCTCCGGGATTACCCAGATACTGTTGCAAATCAATTACCAAAAGATTTTCCCGCTCTAATTCTCTTGCAAATCGTAGCGTTGGGTCAGTGCTGTAATCATCAATTACAACCACATCAAATAAATGTGCCGGATAGTTTTGAGCAAATATTGATTCCAAACAGGCTTTAATATATGCACTCTCATTCCTAACCGGTATCACCACCGAAACCAATGGAAGATTTGAATCAGATATATTATTAGATGCCGACGGTTTTTTTAATCGAATCCACCCTACAAAAAAGTACATCACCATCAAAAAATATAGCGATGCAAAAACAATTGCAGTAATTAGTAAAGCACTTATCATCATAAAGGTGCGAATGTGTAAATTAGCTACCCAACTAGAAAGGTGAATTATTCACAATAGAATATCGAACTGCCTTACTGTAAAACCGAACAAAAATTAAACTTGGCATTTGCTCCGCGCAGCGGTTATTTGTATTCCCTTCTCCACTTTTGTGGAGAGGGGTGGCGAGCGAAGCGAGGCGGGGTGAGGCGGGGTGAGGCCAGCCCTAACGCTTGATTAGCAACTCATTAACACAATGATTATTAAAAGAAACATGGTTGACACTTTGACCCATTAAAAATCAATACATTACGCAATAAAACACCCTACTTTGTCAACCCACACCGCCTTTATACCCATACAGTAAATTCATTATCAATAACTTATAAGAATTTACGGTTGACAGTTGACACACTAAAAATCAATGCCTTGGTAATCAACACATTAACACCAAAAAATGTCAACCGTTGTCAACCATCATATTTTTTTGTTGCGTCTTTTTATTGCCTCATTGCAAATATAACAAAATTAGCTAATTTTTATAACTTTGCTTTATTATTATCAGAGGCCTGTTTCATAATTCAGAAATCTCCTTTTTTGCAGGAGAGCCGATTCTCCCGTTTCGGGAGTTAGAGGGTGCGGGCATGTAGCACGCCCCTACCCCTTGATACACAGCCCGCTTTGTATCACTTTCCGTATCCAATAAATTTTGTAAATTTGGGGTTCGAAAAAATCTAATTTGTTTATAAATCAAGAATAAATGACAACAGCATCGCCTGCATCTATAAGAGAGGCCATCGGCTCCATTCAATCTCCCGCCATCGACCAGGTGGGCGTTGAAGAACGTGTAGCACGTTTTACTAAACGAAGCATTAAAAAAGATTCGAAAATGCTGGCGCTAAAATTAGCGCTAAGCATGGTAGATTTAACTACCCTTGAAGCTAAAGACACTCCCGGTAAAGTACGCCAATTATGTAGCAAGGCCATGCGTCCGCATGATTCGGCTGATGTGCCTTCGGTTGCCGCAGTTTGTGTTTATGCAAATCTGGTAAAGGTTGCCAAAGATGCTCTTAAAGGAAGTAATGTAAAAGTTGCCGCAGTAGCAACAGCTTTCCCAAGTGGTATGACCACCCGCAACATTAAAATAGAAGAAACCAAATGGGCCGTTGGCGAAGGAGCCGATGAAATTGATATGGTAATCTCGCGCGGCCATTTTCTTCGCGGCGAATACGCTTATGTGTTTGATGAGATAGCCGAAATTAAAGAAGCCTGCGGACAAGCACACCTTAAAGTAATTTTAGAAACCGGTGAGTTGAACACTTACGATAACGTGCGCAAAGCAAGTGATATCGCCATGCACGCCGGTGCCGATTTTATTAAAACATCAACCGGTAAAATTCAACCTGCGGCTACATTGCCGGTTACCCTAGTAATGTTGGAAGCAATTAGAGATTACTACTACCAAACCGGAAAAATGATTGGCATGAAACCTGCCGGTGGCATTGCTACTGCAAAATTAGCCATTCAATATCTTATCGCCGTTCGCGAAACGTTGGGTGCAGCATGGTTAAATCCTGATATGTTCCGTTTTGGCGCAAGCGCATTGGCTAACGATTTATTAATGCAAATTATAAAACAGAAAACTGGCGTTTATCAAAGCATCGATTACTTCTCTAAAGACTAATCTGTGTAATCTTATAATAATCTGTGTAATCATTTAATATGAAAAAAGAAACCAACAACAACATCGCCCTCAACTTTAATACCGATTGGAAATATGCACCGGCACCGGAAAGCACCGACCATATTAAGTTGAAGAAAAAATATGACCTCTTTATAAACGGCAAATTTGTAGCGCCGGTAAAAGGAAAGTATTTCGAAACAACCAACCCTGCCACCGAAGGCAAAATTGCAGATATAGCCGAAGGCACTAAGGAAGATGTGGACATAGCAGTAAAAGCAGCGCGCAACGCATATGAAAATGTATGGTCGAAAATGCCTGCTAAAGAAAGAGCAAAATATATTTACCGTATTGCGCGAATGATACAGGAACGCGCACGCGAGTTTTCAGTAATCGAATCAATGGATGGCGGCAAAGCCATTCGCGAATCGCGCGATGTGGATGTGCCTTTGGCTGCATCTCACTTTTTCTATTATGCCGGCTGGGCCGATAAATTAGAATATGCTTTCCCCGGTAAAAAGCCAAAACCGCTGGGCGTTGCTGGTCAAATCATTCCTTGGAACTTCCCAATGCTAATGGCAGCTTGGAAAATAGCCCCTGCTTTAGCTACCGGTAACACCGTAGTATTAAAACCGGCAGAAACAACACCACTTACAGCCCTTAAACTTGCCGAAATATTTCAGGAAGCTGGTTTACCTGATGGTGTAGTAAATATTGTAACCGGTGCCGCCGCTACCGGTGCGGCTATTGTTAATCACCCGGGTATTGATAAGGTGGCCTTTACCGGTTCAACCGATGTAGGAAAAATTATTCAAAAAGCATTGGCCGGAACTAATAAAAAATACACACTTGAATTAGGCGGAAAAGCAGCCAACATTATTTTCGAAGATGCGCCTATTGACCAAGCTGTTGAAGGTATTGTGAATGGCATCTTCTTTAATCAGGGCCACGTATGCTGTGCAGGTTCACGCTTGTTTGTACAAGAAGGCGTTGCCGACATGGTTATCCGCAAACTAAAAGACCGCATGGAAACGCTGATAGTAGGCGACCCGTTGGACAAAAACACTGACATCGGTGCTATCAACTCTAAAGAGCAACTTAAAAAAATTGAATCGTTGGTTCAGATAGGAATTAATGAAGGGGGAGATTATTACCAGACCTCATGTTCTATTCCTTCAAAAGGATATTGGTTCCGTCCTACAATATTCAGCGGCGTCTCACAATCCAGCCGTATTGTTCAGGAAGAAATCTTCGGACCGGTACTGGCTATCCAAACTTTCAGAACCACTGATGAGGTAGTTGAAAAAGCAAACAACACTGCTTACGGTTTATCAGCCGGTGTATGGACAGACAAGGGCTCGAAAATATTTAAAGTTACCAGCCAGCTTCGTGCCGGTGTAATTTGGGCTAACACCTATAACAAGTTCGACCCTACTTCACCCTTTGGCGGATACAAAGAGAGCGGCGTAGGCAGAGAAGGTGGTTTACACGGCCTTTCACCATATCTTAAAATGAATTGATTTTTAAAAGCATATTTCAGAAACATAAGCACAACAATATATTCTTATGAAAGAAAAAACAGAAACACCGGTACTAAAAAAGAAAAGCGTTACAGTAACCGCACATGTAAACGGTAATGGCAATGGCAACGGCGCTAAAACCGATTCGCGTTTAGCGGTGCTTAAAACCCATAAAATTTATATCGACGGAAAGTTTCCGCGCACCGAGTCGGGCCGGTATTATGTGCTCAATGCACCTAATGGCGAAGCACTGGCTAACATGTGCCTCTCTTCAAGAAAAGATTTGCGCGAGGCTGTAGTAGCTGCACGCAAAGCTTTTGGCGGATGGGCGTCTAAATCTGCTTACAACCGCGGCCAGATATTATATCGCATTGCCGAAATGATGGAAGACCGCAGAGCACAATTTATTTCAGAATTAACTGAAATGGGCTCAACACCTAAAGAAGCCGAAGCCGAAGTAAATTGCGCTATCGACCGCGTATTATATTATGCTGGTTGGTCTGATAAATATCAGCAAATATTCAGCTCAGTAAACCCGGTTGAATCTTCTCACTTCAACTTTTCATTGCCAGAGCCTACCGGTGTGGTTTCAATTATAGCCCCCGAAGAAAACGGCCTTGTTGGCTTAGTTTCTGTTATTGCTCCTGCCATTGTAGGGGGTAATACCTGTGTAGTGTTAGCCTCAAAAACAAAACCACTTTGCGCCTCATCATTCGCCGAAGTATTAAATTCATCCGATGTTCCAGGTGGTGTAGTAAACCTCCTTACCGGTTACAGAGAAGAGCTTTTGAGCCATTTCTCTACCCACATGGATATTAACGCTACTATCTATTGCAATAATAACGTTGAAGAAATAAAGGCTGTTCAAACCAATGCCGCGCTAAATGTAAAACGCGCCGTTGTACACAACAACACCAACTGGATGGGCGAAGACGCACAAGGTCCTTACTACATTATGGATACTCAGGAAATTAAAACTACTTGGCATCCGGTAGGTATTTAATTCCTTGTTTTTTCACCATGCATTTTTGTGCTTATTGTTGTGATACTGTACGTCTTCGATAATTTCCTTTTTTGCAGCGGAGCCGGTTCTCCCTTTAGGGAGTTAGAGGGTGTGGGAAGCAACAAAAAAAGACCACCCGGGTAATATTTAGAATCACTGATAAGGGCTACATTAATAAAAATTAATTAGCTAACATAAACATCCTAATTGAAAACTCTTTTTACCATAATTGCAATCGCCGTCTCATTGATTGCATTAGGTCAAACAGCGCAAGAACATTACTCTAATGGAAATGAAAAAGCTGCAGCTAAGGATTTTGCCAGTTCCATCAAAGACTTTGACAAAGCAATTAAACTTGATTCTAAATACACAGATGCCTATTATAATCGTGGAACTTCAAAGTTGCATTTAAACGATTACAAGGGCGCCCTTGCCGATTACAATAAAGCCATTGACCTAAAGCCGGATTTTATGAACGCCTATACCAACAGAGGCGTGGTAAAACTTAAACTACAAGACATAAAAGGCGCAATAAAAGATTTTGATGAAGCTTTGAAACTTGATCCTTCTAATGCTTCTGCATATTATATGCGGGGTCAGGTAAAACTACAAACCGGTAATACAAATGCCGGCTGCGAGGACTTATCGAAAGCAAAAGAACTTGGCGACAATCGTGCCGAGAAATATATTCAACAATATTGCAAAGGGCAGCCTGCGGCCGAAAATAAAACCACCGAATCATTACTACTGGATTGGCCCGACACTGAAGGGTGGAAAATCGCAAACCGCACTGAAGATGCTGAGGAAAAGACCATTGAACTTTTAAAGCACAAAGAAACATTTGACAATTGGACAGAAATAGGAACCATGTTTGTTTACAAAAATATTCCCGCCTCAAAAAAAATCCCAATTACAAAAACAATGGATTTAATGTACGATGGCGCTAAAAAGATTTGCCCATCTCCAAAAGCCACCATGCTTGATAAAGATGAAACCGCAAACCACCCTTGGATAATTTTCAAAATAGAGTGTTCGTCAAACACCCCTGAAGCACAAGTGTGGTACGCAATTCAAGGCACCAACGAATTATTCGTTAACTTTCGTGGCGTAAAACAAAAAATTGTTCCTGCCGATCTGCAAAATAAATGGATAAAGTTTTTCAAGTCGGCTAAAATTGTGGCGAATTAATAATAAACATACGCTCTAGCAATATTTTTCTTGCCAATGATGCTACCAAAAACCTATATCTCAAAATGGACTATCTTTTTTGTAGTTGCCTTTTCTGCGTTTGTTTTTTGCTTCATGGGCTTGCACAACAATTTTCCGCTTCTTTTTAACGATACTGGCACTTATATCAATAGTGGATTCAGCTATAATATTCCAAAAGACCGCCCCATAATTTACGGTCTTTTTATTCACTTCTCTAGCCTCAGCGAATCTTTGTGGCTTGTAATTTATCTCCAAAGCTTAATTTTATCTTATGTGCTTTACAAACTCTTTTCTCGGTTTTTACAGGGCAAACAATTATTAATCACTTTATTAGTTTTTGTATTTACCACAACCCTTTTAACCGGTGTGTCTGTTTGTGCAAGCCAGTTAATGCCCGATGTTTTTACTCCGGTATGTATTATAATACTTGCTCTTTTTTTGACAACCAACACTGAAATGTCGCGCATTGAATTTTGGCTGCTGTTTCTTATTGGTGTTTTTGCCATTGGCGTACATAACTCACATGGGGTCACTTGCCTGCTTATAGTTGCTGCATGGGTTATCTGGCAGTTTATTAATTCTAAACAATCACTCGTATTCAAACAATTTTTTCAACGAACCGGCATTGTGCTATCCATGATTATTGCTGGCATGTTTCTTAACAACATCACCAGCCTTGCGCTGGGCCAAGGCTTTTTTCCACCCAGTGGCTCACATGTATTTATGATGGGCCGCCTGTCTGAAGAAGGCTTGCTGGATTCTTACCTTCACGAAAAATGCGCTGAAAAAAACTACAGGATTTGTGGTTACAAAGACAGCATTCCCGTAAATTTTATTTGGGACTACAAAAAAAGCCCCTTATACAAAACCGGTGGCTGGCAAGCCAACGAACAGGAATACCGAACCATTATTACAGACATACTTACTACACCTAAGTATTTTAAAAAATTTGCAATAAGGTCTTTCGAAAACTGGTGGGTACAACTCTGTTCCTTTAATACCGGCGACACCCCCTTCCTCGGATCCAATGACCGAGCTTACCAAGCCCTACAAGCACATTACCCCGATTATTTAAGGCAATATGAAAGCTCATTCCAATTCCGTAATCTGCTTAATTACGATTTCATCAATCAGGCCCAAATAATTTTTGTAATGCTATGCGTTCTTTTTGTAATAATATATTTCATTAACTCACCACCGGTGCTTATGCGTGAATTTAGCGCCTGCATTTTTATCCTCTTCTCAGGAATAATTTTCAATGCCTTGGTTTGCCCAACCTTGTCTACCGTTTCATCGCGCTACGAAAGCCGCGTAATATGGCTAATAGCAATACCAGTTTTTATAATTGTGGGGAAAAGTAAGTGGGCAGAAAAAATTTTCGCGAATAACAACAACTAGCCTTGGCATTTATACTACCTCCTCTGTCGACCACGTATCTTCAAGTGTATCCCATTTCTTTTTTAGTTCCTGAATTTGGGTTTTCAAGCTTTCAGCATATTGATCTGCTTCTTTTGCTGTGTTAAAGGCAAAAGGTGTATTTGAGCTTAACTGGTTAATAGCAATTTTTGCTCTAACTCCATTCGCCTGCATTAAAAGCAACTCTGGTGTTCCAAACCGAGCGCTTTTGGCCTCATCAGCGGGTAAAAATTCTTCCATTAAAAGATTTACATAAAACCGGCCCTTTGTTAACTGCTTTTTTATTCTAAACTTCATGGCGCAAATATTTTCCTCGTTTTCAAAAATAACAATATGCCTTTATTGAAATAAAAAAAGCGGTGAGTTTTACTTCACCGCTCTAATGTGGTCGGGGCGGCGTGATTCGAACACGCGACCACCTGGTCCCAAACCAGGTACGCTAACCAGACTGCGCTACGCCCCGAATATCTATGTCAAAAAACAAACGTTCTTACCAAGTTGCGGTGAGGGCGGGATTCGAACCCGCGGTACCGTTTAACCAGTACGGCAGTTTAGCAAACTGCTGATTTCAGCCTCTCATCCACCTCACCAATATTTTTTAAGAACGATTTACTTTTATTC
>CAIXGR010000049.1 GCA_903919075.1 uncultured Bacteroidota bacterium
AGTATTGCGGGTTGCTGCTGTTTGCTGTAATCGTAGGTGATGGGTTAACCGTAATCGTGGTCGTGGTTGCCTTTGCAGTACAGTTATTATTATCTGTTACTGTTACGGTATACGTGCCGCTCATAACGGTAGTCGCATTCAACCTGATCGGGTTCTGTGTTGTATTCGAAAATCCCGGTGGTGTTGATGACCAGTTGAAACTGTATGGCGTGCTGCCATTTACCGGATTAGAAAACAGTTTCAAACTATCGCCCGTGCAGTAGTTCGTTTTATTGCTGCCGGCGGTGATGGTTACTGTTTGGTTAATTGTAACAGATGTTGAAGCAGCAGGCGAAGTGCAACTACCGGGTACAGTCTGTGTTACAAAATAAGTTCCCTGGTTTGCATTGGTTACACCGGTTATGGTTGTATCTTGGTTATGTGAAGTAAAGCCATTTGGGCCGGTCCAGCTAAATGAAGCACCGGATTGTCCGGTGGCGTGTAATATAATTGAACCACCCGAACATACCGGGCTGTTGCTTGATGCGCCAGGGGTAGGTGAAGGAGAGGTGGTTGTTATAGTTAATGTAGAAGGATAAGAAGGACAGCCAGTAGATATTTGACTTAATACTAATGTATAGATACCTGCAGCCGCAGCGGTAACATTTGCAATAGAGGGGTTGCGTTGGTTACTGCTGAAATTATTAGGGCCTGTCCATAAGTAAGTAACACCGGCAACAGAATCAGCATGTAATTGCAAAGTTTGGCCAATACATACAGGACCATTGCTGGAAATATTTGGAGCAGGTAAAGAAGGTGTTACTATAATATTTACAACCGCCAAAGTATCGCCGGCGCGGTTACAAGCATCATTATTAATGATCCGTCTATACATAATCTTTCCAACAGTATTTAAAGGAGCGCTGGGAGTAAAGTTTTGGCTGTTAGCACCGGGGATGCTGGTCCAAGTAGCACCACTATCAAAAGTTTGTTGCCATTGGTATGAATTTATTACCGGTAAGCCTGAAGGATAGGCGGCCGAAGTACTGTTTGATTGAACCGAAGTATTGCGAATAATACTAGGTATAATATAAGAAGGTACACCCGCTGTGATAGGGCCGGGAACCTGGCTACAGGTTATTGTTTGATTGCCGCCACCCGTTATAGCGTTACCGGTAAGGTCTGGCGGGTTGGCCATACTTACCAAGATAGGCTCGCCATTGCTGGTGCTTGATAATTTATTATTGGTAAGGGTGCCTTGTGTAAGCGGGAAGTTGTTTGAGTTTGAAGTTATGCCAAGGTAGATTCGACAATTATTAAATCTGATGCCTCTTTCGCCAATCGGGTCGTAGTCATCTGATGTTCCCCCTAAGTATGTACTATATTGTAAAGTAGCACCTGTAGAGCCTGTTAGTTTGAAAAAGATAGCATCTGAATTATTTGCATCGTAAGTATTAGTTTGAATAGGGTTGCTGGCAGTAGGGGCGTCCTTACTATCTGTATAGCCCAAAACATATACATCATTATTCTGATCTATGTTAAGACCCATCATATTGGTTTCATCGCTGCTTCCGCCGAAATATGTGCCCCAATTTGTAGAGGCCCCGCTTATTGGAAGTGATGCAATAAAGAAATCATGGCCACCTCCATTATAAGTAGTGCTATAAGCGCCACTTGTAATATTGCCGCCAACACCTGTAGACAAGCCGGTAGTTATACCACCTATTACAAATTGCGTTTTTTGCTGGTTCATTTCCATGCAAAGGATTTGAGTGGATTTACTCGACCCTGAATTAAAATATCGCGACCAGTTTGCATTACCAGTAGAAGAGTCCAATGACATAATCCATCCATCCTGCGAGCCTCCACGAGTTGTTTGTGATGAAGGGTTATTATAAGAAATTTGCGAATTCCCATTTGTGTATCCGCCTACATATATAGCACCACTATTGTCTGAAACCGAGATGGTAAATTGATTAGTGCTACCGGCAGATGCATATTGTTTTGTCCATTTAATAGTGTTCAAATCGCTTGTAATACGTAGTGCATAGGCATTTGTATTTCCGCTACTTGAAGTTGCCGCAGAACCATTGGGCTGAAGTGGTGCAGGGATATCTGCATCTGCTGAACTGCCTGTTTGTTGTGTTACATATCCCACTGCTACTAAATCAAAAGTGTTTGAACCAGTAGGAAGAACACGCAAATCAAATAGGTATGGACTTAAATTATGTGCTGAAGAACCTATCTCACGTATTAATGCTCCGGTACCGGTGGGGCTCACCTTTGCAATAAACACTTGTTGGCCTCCATTGCCTACAGTTGTTCTTTGAGCCCAGCTGCCGTTGCTAAAACCGCTACCATAGGTTTCGTTAAGGTTGCTGTTTGTAATACCGGTAATGTATAAGTATCCATCTGGTCCGCAATCCAAGGCATAAGGGTTGTCGGTATTAGAGCCGCCAAGATAGGTTTGCCATACACGAGTACCTGCATTACCCGGTGTTCCCGGCTCTTGGTATTTACCTACAAATAAATCATAGTCGCCATTGCTGCTACTTTGAAAAGGACCTACAGTAATTAATCCACCTTGGTATTTACCGGTAACATAAATATTACCTGATGCATCAAGGTCAATTCCATGACAGTGGCTATCTGACGATGCATTATTGCTAATCATAGTTGCCCAACGCATTACAATGGGGTCAATAACCAGAGTTGCACTTTTGTCGTAATCAGGAATATTGAAGCTGAGTGTATTATTACCTTCAAGGTTATATTTGATATTTATGCGGCTTCTTTTTCCATCTTTTATAATGTAGCTTACAGGACTTGGAACTGTTATTTCGCCAACAGTTGTAGGTAAAACAATGTCTCCATTTTTTTCCATTCTCAATCCTTCAATGCCATCAATTTGTATTTTTATCTGATGAGCATTGGCACCTGGTTTTACTATAATGTCGTTTTCAAGTGCTCCTTCGGATGAGGTATAATATTTTACATCAACACCTGCATAAACATCATTATATGTTATTTCATCATAACTATGTACGTTATTTGCATGTGTAGAAACATCGCCAACCAAGAAGTTATAGTAGTCGGAACTTTCGCCTTTTTTAGCAATAGTTTTTATGGTTGCTTTATTGCCATCAATGAAATTTAATTTCCATCCGTGACCTTTTATAACCGGTTTAGGGCCAAGCTCGCTTATGGTCATACCTGGATGAAGACCTCTGCTTATTTCTTCAACTTTAGTTTCATACTCTGCTGAAGCGCTTATGCTTTTTGGGTCGTACTTGCCAATCAACATGCCTTCTGGTGTTGCAAGCATTTGTCCCTCGCTTACATCAGCACGATAAAGCACATGTGTGGGCCATTGACCTTTATTTTCGATAAAAGCTATTTTGCCGCCATTGCCCTGCACAATTTTATTTACCTCTTTATTGCTGAGTTTTCTGGTGCCCTGCGCGTAAGAACTTAAAGTGGTTGCACTGAAAATAATTGCAAACGCAATACATAGTATTTTCGACATTGGTGTAAAATTTATTCTACCCATAAATATATTTTTTGAAAGAAAGTTAGTGCCGGTAAGAAGTATTCGTTTTTTCATCTGCTCAGTTATTAGAGAAAATTATTTTAGTTAAAGTTTCAGGAAAATATTTTATCCATATTTAAATTAATATATACTTAATTTATATGACTCTGTATTCCAAATTGAAAAATAAAGGCATTGATTTTGTTTACAATACTTTTAATTACAACCATGGCTGCTTTGTGAAAGCGCATAGTTTGAACTACAGCTTTTAAAAAGTAGTTCGGCATAAATTTGCAAAGCATGGCTATGTTGGCCGTGTAAAGCTTAGTGATATTCATGTTGTTGTGTCCACATATATTTTTGGTGTCCGCAAAAAAATATGATAGTGTGATTGGCACAAAAGTAATCATCCATATCTGTAAAAGAAAAAATTGAGTCGAAAAACAGGAAAAAAAATCAACATTCCTTGCAAAATTTGGTTGAAATCTTTTTTTGTGGTGCAGAGTTTTAGGTTGAACAGTGTCTAAACAAACATAAATGTTTAAATGCTATCTGGGTAAGGCTTTTATATGAATTATAGGTGCATAAATATAAGATAGACTGTGTATTAGGGGTATTGAAATGGAGCTTTAAAATAGCACTCAATTCTGTGGAAAAACAATTTAAGGTAATGTTCTACAAAATAGCCACACAAATTTTACATTGTAATGTTTTTTTAGTAATATTGCTTTACTTAACTATTTCAAAGTTAGCGAGACACACTGACTTTGTTTTCCACGGGCTTGACTCTGCCTGTTGTTTTTATTTACTATTAAGGATAACGTTAGTATTGCAAACTATGCTATTTGCGGCAGTTTGGTAATTGCTTTGTTATTGGTTGAGAATGGAAAAATTATTTTTTTGCTTTTTTAATTTTTTTGTAAATGATTAGTGAGGTATGCAATCCTGTAATAGGTTCATTATGGTAAATTGAGTAGTATAGAAATAGTGAAAAAGATTACTTTAAATTGACATGCGTTTAAACCTATTCAGGGCAAAGTTTTTTGCTGCTTATATTTCTTTATCCCTTAGTGTGCTTCAAGGCTATGCGGCTTTGTTTGGGCCAGGTTTATCTTGGCAGTATGTTCGGCAAATTAATCTAAGTACAACAACACCGGCATCGGGTTTTCAAATTCAGGTAACACTTACAACAGCAGCATTAGGCACCCCTTATTCTAACGTTGGTTCTACCGGTAGTGACCTACGGTTTTACGACAGCAATAATGATGCTTGTAGTTATTGGATCGAATCGTGGGATAATAGTGGCACCTCTACTGTTTGGGTTAATGTTCCTGATTCAGGCATAAGTTCTGTGTTTATGTTTTATGGTAATACCACAGCAACAAGTACAAGCAATGGCAAAAATACATTTGATTTTTTTGATGATTTTTCGGGTTCTGGTATAGCCTCTAATTGGGTAACTAATACAGTTGCAGGAACAATCTCAGTTACAGCTGGAAATGTAACATTGGCTAATATAAATGCAGGATATTTGTATATGTATTCGGCATTTACGCCGGCGCCGGTTTCTAATTCTTTTATAGTAGAAACGAAGCATTATGAAGGTGCATATTTTAGAAACAGGTTTTATGTAACGTATGCTGCTGATACTGCCAATTCTGTTATTACTACAAATACATCTGGCTCACCTACCGGGTTTGATTATGGTTATTTTCCTGCAGCTGGCTCCGGTACATACCAAAGCGCCAGTGTTTATTGGAATGGATTTCAATCAGCTTCTTTAAATGCAAATACAGATTATCTTACAACCTGGGAGATTACAGATGGCTCATCGTATAACTGGAATACTTATACATACCCCGCAATGGCATCGGTATATTCCAACACTACTACAGTAACGCCAACCCTAAGGTATTTAGTAATAGCGGTAAGCGAAAACGCTAGTACGTCAACGGTTGTAGACTGGGTAAGGGTGCGGCAAAATAATGCATCTGTTCCGGTAGCTAGTGTGGGCGCAGAATGTAATAATAATTTTTCTGCAGGTATTAGCGCACAAACTAATGTAAGTTGTAACGGACAATCTACCGGTAGCGCTGTTGCTGCTTACACTGGTGGTGGCTCGCCGCATACTTATATATGGACTAATGCCGCAACCACTGATACCATTACAGGCTTGGCTGCAGGTACATACGTAGTTACTATTACGGAGGGATGTGCCGGGCTAACAGTAACAGATACAGTAATTATTACGCAACCGCCTTTACCGGTTGCAACAAGCAATGGTCCTGTTTGTATTGATTCAACAGTTGATCTTTATACAAGTGGGGGTACTGCATATGCGTGGAGCGGGCCTAATGGTTTTGCATCCGGTTCGCAAAATCCTTCTATCTCAACAGCTACATTTGCTGCCGGTGGAACTTATACTGTTACAGTTACTAATGCTGCAGGTTGTAGCACCAGTGCTTCGGCTTCAACTTCGGTTAGTGTTAATGCAAGTGCTGCAACTGCAACTGCCGGTGGCCCGGATACTGTTTGTCAAACACCCACACCTTCGGCATTTGTTTTAAGTGGGGCTAGTGTAGGCGGCGGGGCAACTACCGGTGCATGGTCTATAACATCAGGCGGTGGTACGTTGAGTTCAATATCTCAAACCGGTAGCCCGGAATTGGTAACTTATACTGCAGCACCTAACTATACAGGTACGGTAGTTTTAACTTTAACTACTAACATAGTTGGTGGTTGTACGGGGGTAAGCAATGCAAGAACGATTACTGTTATTACAGCTCCTGTAGGTGCTATTAACGCGGGGTGCGTTGGCGGTGGGAGATATACTTTAACTTCAAGCTCGTTCCCTTCATATATATGGAGTGATACTGCTGCATCAACTACTCAATCTGTTAATGTAGGGCAGGCGGGTGTTTATACGGTAACTGTAACAGGCACTAATACTTGTACGGCTTCCGCTTCGTATGATTTGGGTGGAGAGTTAGTTGCTAACGGAAACTTTTCAGCAGGAAATACTGGTTTTACTACGGGCTCGGCTTATAATTATTATACTACTATTGGTGCGCAAATGGATGCCAATAATTATGCTATTGGGCCCGATGCTAACGCGTATCATAATTTCTTTTTTGGGGGAGACCATACTAATCCGGGCACAGGAAATCTTTTGATTGTAAACGCGTCTACTACAAGTAGCGATGCATGGTTGGAGACAGTTACCGTAAGCCCTAATACGAATTATTATTTTTCGTCATGGGGTATGAGTATGAACCAGGTGCCACCTTATGCGCAAGTGCAATTATCGGTAAATGGAACTGTAGTAAGCACTGGCCAACTTCCTGCCGGTGCAAATAATACCGGTGGGCCTTTTGTATGGTATCGTATATATGGTATATGGAATTCTGGTTCATCTACAACCGCTAATCTTTCAATTAGTGATTTGAGTTTGGTTGACGGAGGTAATGATTTTGCATTAGATGATATTTCATTTAGCGTGTTGCCTCCGGTTTCTATCAGCCTTGCTGACTCAAGCAGCAGTGTGGTATGTGCTGGAAATACGATAAGCCTTTTTTCTAATGCTACTGGTGGGTATCTGCCTTTAGCGTACGCATGGAGCGGTCCCTCATCTTATGCTGATACGGCTCAAAACCCAACTATTGCAAGTGTAAAATTGTCTATGGCCGGAAGTTATAATATTACAGTTACCGATAATGCGAATTGTACAGCGTCAGCTACTACCAGTGTTTTAATTGATTCATTAACTGTTACTGCGGGCGGCCCCGATACTGTTTGTCAAACTCCAACGCCTTCACCAATTACATTAAGTGGTGCAAGTGTAGGGGGAGGAGCTACCACCGGTGCTTGGTCCATTACATCTGGCGGTGGAACATTAAGTAATACATCACAAACAGGTTCGCCGGAATTGGTAACATATACCCCGGCTGCCAATTATTCAGGTACAGTAGTTTTAACCTTAACTACTAGCTCTTCGGCTGGCGGATGTATAGCTATAAGCGATACGAGAACAGTAACTGTTATTGCGGCACCTGTTCCCACGATTGCTTTGGGATGTGCAGATAGCGGAAGTTATACTTTGACTTCAAGTAGTTTTCCGTCATATATATGGAACAATATTAGTGCATCTTCCACCCAATCTATTACGGTTGCGCAGGCAGGCATTTACGTAGTTATAGCAACGGGCACTAATACCTGCACTGCTGCAATTTCATATAATTTAGGTGGCGAGTTAGTTACTAATGGAGATTTTTCGGCAGGCAATACTGGCTTTACTACCGGCTCGGCTTACAACTATTATACTACTACTGGCGGAGAAATGGGTGCAAATAATTATGCTATTGGTTCCAATGCCAATGTATACCATGATTTGTTTTTTGGCACTGATCATACCAAACCGGGAGCGGGAAATCTACTGATTGTAAATGCCAGTACCACCAATAGCGAAGCATGGCAGGAAACTGTTACTGTAAATCCCAATACCACTTATTATTTTTCTGCATGGGCTATGAGTATGAATTCGTACCCACCTTTTGCACAAGTGCAGTTATCGGTAAACGGAACTGCAGCGGGTATGGGCCAACTTCCTTCCGGAGCTAATAGCACCGGTGGCCCATTTACCTGGTATCGAGTGAATGGTATTTGGAATTCGGGCGCATCAACTACGGCAAATCTTTCCATAAAGGATTTGGATCTTACTGATGGAGGCAATGATTTTGCATTAGATGATATTTCATTCAGTCTGTTACCGCCATTTGCTGTAAGTGTTGCCGACACAGAGAGCCATGTTTTTTGTGCTGATAATACTATTCATTTAAATGCCACGCCTACTGGTGGTTATTCGCCGTTAAATTTTTCATGGTCTGGTCCTTTATCTTTTGCTTCAACTTCGCAAAATCCTGATATTACAAATTCCAGAGTATATCTGGCGGGCAATTATAGTGTTACAGTTACTGATTACGCTAACTGTACAACATCGGCTATGGTTGCTATAACAGTTGATTCATTAACAATAGTTTCCGGAGGCCCCGATACTGTTTGCCAAGCACCAACGCCTTCGGCATTTGTTTTAAGTGGTGCAAGTGTGGGCGGCGGTGCAACTACCGGTGCATGGTCTATTACTTCTGGTGGCGGTACATTAAGTTCTACATCACAAACCAGTTCACCGGAATTGGTAACCTATACACCGGCAGCCAACTTTACCGGTAATGTGGTTTTAACTTTAACTACTAATTCGGTTGGTGGATGTACACCTATTAGTAGCACAAGAGCAGTTAATGTTATTGCGGCACCGGTTATTACTATTGATGCTAGTTGTGGTGGAGGTGGAAGTTATACTTTAAACGCTAACACATTTCCGTCATATATATGGAACAACATTGGTGCATCAACTACTCAATCTATTACTAGTGCTCAGGCAGGTATTTACACAGTAACGGTAACTGGTAATAATTCATGCACAGCTGCGTCTTCATATAATTTGGGGGGCGAGTTAGTTGCAAATGGAGATTTTTCGGCAGGCAATACAGGTTTTACTACGGGTTCAGCATATAGTTACTATGCCACTACCGGTGGTCAAATGTCGGCGAATCATTATGCCATAGGGCCTGATGCTAATACCTATCATAATTTATTTTACGGAACGGACCATACTAACCCGGGAGGGGGAAACTTACTAATTGTAAATGCTTCTACCACAAGCAGCGATGCATGGCAGGAAACAGTAACAGTAAGTTCCAATACCACTTATTATTTTTCGGCATGGGCTATGAGTATGAACCAGGTGGCGCCTTATGCGCAAGTACAATTGTCGGTAAACGGAACCGCAATAACAAGTAGTCAATTACCGGCTGGCCCAAATAGTACAGGTGGCCCATTTACCTGGTATCGTATTTATGGCACGTGGAATTCAGGTGCATCTACCACCGCCAATCTTTCAATAACCGACCTTAGCTTAGTTGACGCGGGAAATGATTTTGCGTTGGATGATATTTCCTTTAGTGTGTTGCCGCCGTTTACTATGAGTGTTGATGATTCAAGTGGTAGTTTGTTTTGCGCAGGTAGCACAATAAATCTTACTTCTACGCCTATCGGTGGGTATTTGCCTTTAAGTTATTCATGGTCGGGGCCTTCATCTTATAATGCTACTGCGCAAAACCCAAGTATTGCAAATGCGAAAGTAGCTATGGCTGGAAACTATAACATTACAGTTACAGATAATGCGAACTGCACAGCGTCGGCTACAACCAGCGTTACAATTGATTCATTAATTGTAACACCTGGAGGCCCAGATAATGTTTGTCAGTCTTCTTCGCCCTCGGCAATTACTTTAAGCGGAGTAGGTATAGGTGGGGGGGCAACTATGGGTGCGTGGTCTATTATATCAGGAGGGGGCATACTAAGTAGTATTGATTTAACCACAACCGCTAATGCTGTTACTTATACCCCTGCTTCTAATTACAGCGGCACTGTTACATTGACTCTTACAACTGATTCATCGAGTGTTTGTATTGCGGCCAATGCCCAAAGAACTATAAATGTAAATGCATTACCTGTTCCGGTTATCACCACTAATTCGCCCGCATGTACTTGTGGTAATTTAACTTTAACTGCCAGTCCTGATGGTATGGCTATTTATTCTTGGTCGGGGCCAGCTGGTTATACTGCCAATATTCAAAGCCCTTTTATAGTAAGTCCATCTCCTGTTTCAAGCGAAAGCTTTTCGGTTATGGTAACAGATAGTAATGGCTGCACCGATTCTGCATCTGTAAATGTATCAGTAATTACAGCTACACCCGGGCAATGGAAAGGAAGCGCAAACAGCGATTGGAATAATATCCAAAACTGGTGCTCTTTCATCCCCACCTCAACAACTGACGTTACTATTCCTACATCAACACCTTACCCGCCTGTTATTACCAGTGGTGCTTCTGCAACTTGTCATAATCTCGATATTCAAAGCGGAAGCACTTTTAGTATGACGGATGGAAGCTTACACTTATATGGTAACCTTACCGTTGAGGGTTCATACGACCAAACCGGAGGATTACTTGAATTGGCAGGAGATAGCCTGCAAGCAATTGACGGAATTACGGCGTATGATTTTGAAATGAATGGGAGTGGAGGTGTTGTTCTGAACGGTAATCTTACTATTACCGATACTTTAAAGCTACTCAATGGCACAATTAAAACCGGGGCGCATATAGTAGATGTTCATAACACGGATCCAGGTAAAGTTATCGGTGGAAACTCTTCTTCATATATATACGGTAAAATTAGAAGAGCGGTTGCCGATACGGGTTTATATAAATTTCCAGTTGGCGATTCGGTGCAATATGAGCTAGCTGAAATTCATTTTACGGCTAATCCCGGCAAAGCGAATAATGGTATTGATTCGTTAATTGCATTTTATACTACAGGTGATAGCGGATGTACAGGTGTTTCTGGGGCCAATGTTATGGTAAATGGTTCGGTGCTTGCTGGCCTGTTGAATGCCGGTTATTGGACGATACACCCCGATACTAATATATATAGTGGAGTAGCTTATGATGTAACACTTAATGAAAAGGGATATACTAATGGCCCGTCTAATCCTCATACCCTTGCTGTTATTAAAAGGCCTTCGTGCGATTCGACGTGGATATCTGCAGGTATACATAATAATATCACGCAATCTATAACAGGCGCAACGGCAACTGCTGTGTGCTCGCAACTTTATTCGTTTTCGGATTTTGGAATTGGCTTTAGCGGTGGCGATAATGCTTTACCTGTTGAAATGCTTTACGTTGAAGTTAATGCAATAGATAATTTGTACCTGCAAATAAAGTGGGGCACAGCCATTGAAATTAATAATAGTGGTTTTGCTGTTGAACGTAGCCAAGATGCCCAAAGCTGGAATTCGATAGCGTGGGTTGCAGGTAGTGGAAATTCGGGGCAACAATCAGATTATACATTTAACGATTTAACTGCGGCTTTTGATGTTCAATATTATTACCGGATGAAGCAGGTTGATTATAATGGCAACTATAAATATACAGGTATAGTTAGTGCATCATTAAAAGGCAATCAGGTTTTTGCCATCAGCGATTTTGTTCCCAATCCGGCATCGTCATCGGCACAACTAATAATAACGGCATCATCCGACCAGCAGGTAACAATTGAATTGTATGATATCATTGGCCCAAAAGTAAGCGCCAATAAATATGGAATTATTCATGGCTCGGGAAATAGGATAGAGTTTAATCTTCAAAATCTTGCCACCGGAACATACTCTGCAAGAATATTAACTGATGCGGGCATATATACTAAACGACTAGTTATTAGTAAATAATTACGCTGGTATTTTAGTTTAAATAATTTATAATTTTTTATGAGTGCCTTTTTGTTAGTGCCCTAAAATTCCCTCTATCTTTAGTTTCAAAAATAAAATTTATGGAAACAAAATATTTAGTTAATCTGGGTGCTGCCTTTATTCCTTTGCTTGTAGGTTATATCTGGTACCACCCTAAATTTTTGGGCTCGGTAATTAAATCTGCCAATGGTGTAACTGATGAAAATGCTAAAATGGGTCATGCCCTTTGGGTTTATCCTCTGGCATATATATGTAGTTATTTTATTGCCGGTTCATTGGCTCCGGTAGTAATACATCAGTTTGGATTGCACTCGATGCTAGCCGACCAGCCAGATGTGCATGTGGCAGGAACTGCACTCAATACTACGGCTCAGGGGTTGTTGGATAAATACGGCGATAGCTTTCGGACTTTCAAACATGGGGCTTTTCACGGATACCGGTTGGGCCTTTATTTAGTAATACCTATTCTTGCGGTGATAACTATTTTCGAAAAGAAAAAATGGACTTACCTGGCCATACACGCCGGTTACTGGATAGTTTGTTTGGCCTTAATGGGCGGGGTTGTTTGCGCTTATATGCCAACGCATATTCAGTTGGCGAAATAAGTTTAACTACGCTGTGATTGCAGCATTATCTAGTTATCAATATTTTCTTAATTGCTGTTTCGCCCGCCTGGTTCAATTCTATAAAGTAGATGCCCGATGGTAAATGCGAAACATTGATTTGTGTGTAGATGCTAGAAATATTTTGAACAAGCGCATTTTGTCCTATAGCATTTATTAATCTCAAAGTAGTTTCGTTGTCCACGTTATCAAGTTGCAGAGAAATCTGGTTGCTTGAAGGGTTTGGAAATACATTGAAAGAAATAGTATTGCTGCTGCTTTCCTGAATAGGGATAGTTTCCGACCGGATGCCATGGTTTATTACACAGGCATTAAGTGTGCCACCTAAACCGGCAAAATCCTGTGCAAATGACTGGTAGTAAATATTTGCGATTGTTGCGTTGTGAATGATAAGTGTGTTTTCATCATTCTTTGTATCGGCAGAAACAGTCCAGTTGTGCGAACCGGTTTCAACCAATGGGTCTGATGAAAGATTGCATGGGTCAACTATCATATATTTATTGTGATAAATAGATGTACCGCGTTTGTAGTCTTCCAACATGGTTCCTAAAGCACCAGCCAATAAAGGGTATGCTGCGTACGAGTTACTATATTGGTCGATGATACCTGCGGTATATACGCCTGCATTTTTTCTGCTAATAATTGAATCTGCATCAGGTACATCGGTAAAAGTATAAACCCCAAAGAAAAGCTGCGAGTTAGCACTGTTGATAGCATTTATAATATGCGAATTTGTTGCATCGGAAGGGCTGAAATAACATTCAACCAGGCTGCTATCAATAGTAAAAGTATGTTGTGTAATATCTGATTTATAAGGCCCGAATTTAGAAGTCGCGGCTTTGAAAACCATGCCGGTATCGCCCCACATTTGATTAAATTCGGCAGTATAAGCACCGGCAAGATTTTTATCCTGAATAATAATTACGTTGTTATAATCTGAATCAATTTGCTGTTGTTCCCAAACTAAAGAACCTGTCCATACAATGGGGTCATTACTGTTTGTGGAATGGTCGTCAATAACCATAAATTTATTGTGCATTAACCCGTAAGCGCTTGTAGTAGGGCTTGCTACAGTTGGAATAGCTGCATTGAATAACGATAAGCCAGAATTAGAGCCACCTCCGTTATATATCCATCTTATTTTTACGCCACGTGCATATGCATTATTAACTGCGGTGGCAATAGTTGAGAATTTTGAAGTTTGGATGTAATTATATTGGGCAACATCTATAGTATATTTTGCACGATTGATATATGCTATCAAAGTATCGTCGAGCGCTTGGTTGGCAAAAATGGCTTGCTGGTTGGTCGCAAGGATAGTATCTACCGGTCGGGTAAAATAAACTTTTATATGGCCGGCTGCCGGTGCATTTGCTGCTGTAGTTGTAAATGTTGAAAATGCAGAGAAGCTACTTGAACCACCGGAGCATACAGCTTGTACTTGCCACTGGTAAGAGGTAGCACTGTTCAACCCGGGTAGAGATAAAGTATTAATATCTGATGTTACGGTTGTCCAAGTACTTGCTCCAGTTATTTTGTATTGAATGTTATAAATGTTTGCTCCCGAAATTGCAGACCAGGTTAATGTTGCAGAAGAACTGGTAATGTTATTTGCCCCAAGTACGCTTGGTGAAAGAACACCAATTGCAGCCGAAGCAGTTGCTGTACAAACCTGTGCATCAGTTATTGTTACGCTATAGTTACCAATAGGTAAAGATGCAGCTGAGCTTGCATTTTGGGCGGGATTGGAGTTCCATAAATAAGTATAAGGTGTTGTGCCGCCCGAGGCTGTTACTGAGGCACCACCGGTGCTGCCACTACAGGTTGTATTAGTTTGAGAACCGATTGCAGCAGATAATATTGAAGGTTGGCTAATAATTGCGCTGGCAGTTGTCGAACAACCACCGGTTGCAGCAACGGTTAAAGTATAGATACCGGCACTAAGGTTGCCTATATTTTGTATGGCAGCGCCATTGCTCCAATGATATGTGAAAGGGCTTGAACCGCCAGTAACTGTTAATGAAATAGCTCCGGTGTTTCCTCCGTTACATTTTACGTTGGTAACTGCTGTAGCTAAAGTGGGTGGCGTGCAGCCTGCAATTACAGTACCGTTAATTTTGAGATTTAAGATTTGCTCATTGCCCGAAGTGCCGCTTGCTTTAAATCCATAAATTCTGAATTTTAAAGTAGCAGGTGAACTAACCGAAGTAGTGGTTGCCCAAGTAAGAGTTGAACCTGCCCCGCAGGCCACATTGGGATTGTTTTGATTGGTGGTTTGCGAAATCCAAGTGCTTCCTCCGGTGATGCTATAAGCAAACCGAATAGCGGCAGGGCCGGTACTTGATCGTCTTAAATCTGCTGAAAAGCCAGTAACATTTATAGTAGTTCCTGGATTGGGAGTTACGGAAACCTCAATCGCTGCGAGGGAGGTTGAATATGTTCCGGTGCTAGTAAAGCCCGACGAACTAAAACCTGTGCCGCACGGACTGCCAGAAGCACCAGCGCCATTTACCCTGGTAAGTGGGGTAGCTGTAACATTGGCATTAATGGTATTAAGAGCGCCAGATGTAGCGGTAGTATAAGAAACTATCTGAGCATAGCTAAAGTTGATTTCTGCCGTGGCAACAAATATTAGTAGAAAAAGTGCTTTGGTAATGCGTAAATTCATGGTTATAACATTTATTACTTAATAGTTTTTATACTGACCAAATATATATTCTTTTAAGCATTTAAATATGGGGAAGATGATGGTTCATTGTAGAGCCTTAATAAGCTAAAGTTGAGCCTTTGTACATAGTTAAAAATGAACTTTTTAGAAATTAGAAAAGCGAAGGATTTTTTAGATTTATGAACTCTCTTAAAAGTATGAAAGAATACAGCCGGTATAGTTATTTTTTAAGTGCTTCGCTCTTTTAATAAAAATCCACGCTACCTTTTTTATTTTCACTCAGTATGTATCGCTTTGTTTTACTTTTCTTTTTGCTATTTGGTGTGCAATTATGTTTCGCATATACCATACGTGGTAATATATATGGAGCGAATAATGAAAAGCTGCCATACGCCAATTTATATGTAAAGGGTACGAGCAATGGCACTTCGGCAAATTCGGAGGGAGAATACCATTTTGAGTTGCCTGCAGGGAGTTATGAAATTGTGTTTCAGCATTTGGGATATGCACAACACATTGAAAAGGTTGATTTGCGAAATGATATTGATTTGAATGTTAATCTTGAGCAGTTGCAATATCAGGTGCATGATGTGGTAGTGAATGGTAATGAAGACCCAGCTATTGCGGTGATAAGAAAAGCTATTGCGCGACGCAAATATTTTTTAAATGTGGTTGAAAGTTATTCATGCGATGCTTATGTGAAAGGAATGCAACGGATACTCGAAGCACCGGATAGAATATTGGGACGGAAGATTAATCGCACCGGTATACTTACAGGTCCTAATAATTCAGGCATTTTATATCTCAGCGAATCGCAATCGAAACTTTATTATAAGAAGCCTAATAAGTTTCATGAAACAATTTATTCATCTAAAGTTAGTGGCAGCTCTAATGGATTTACTTTTAATTCGGCTGAAGATTTTTATTTTAATTTTTATGAGCGTAATATTACTATTCCCTTTATAGCGCAACGACCTTTTATTTCGCCTCTTTCAGAAAATACTTTTTTTTATTATAATTTTAAAATGCTGGGTGCTTATCAAGAAGATGGCAGGTTAATCAATAAAATATTAGTTACCCCTAAGCGAAAATCTGACCCTTGTTTTAACGGCATTTTGAGTATTGTTGATGATACGTGGAACATTCACTCGTTAGAATTATACCTTACTAAAAAAAATGGAATTGAATATGTGGACACACTAAAAGTAACGCAGTATTTTATTCCGGTTAAGGATGATATATGGTTGCCATCGCAACAGCGGTATGATGTTAAGGCTGGTTTTCTTGGAATAAAGGGTGATGGATATTATCTGGGTATTTTCAAAAATTATCAGGTTAATAGCGGTTTTAGTACACAGTCAGTGGTTGCAAAAAATGACTCGATTAAGAATGCAAAAGGTACTGAGCGGCAAAAGAAGAAAGAGGAGAAGAAAATTGAAAAGCAAATATTTACTCCTGAAATAATAAAGATTGATGATGATGCAAACAAGAGAGATAAAACATATTGGGATAGCATTCGCCCAATTCCGCTTACAAAATTGGAAGGAGAGGACTACCATCAAAAAGACAGTATTCAGGTAATACGTAATTCGAAAGAGTTCAAAGATTCAACCGATAAAAAAGTTAATGCACCTAGTTTACTCTCGATTATTCTTGGCTATAAAGTATATAAACAGTATAAGAAAATACAAATAGGATTTCCATCGCTTTTAAATATTGTAAATTTTAATACAGTAGAAGGGGCGAACATTCATTTAAAATTCAGCATCAGAAAAGATTTTAAAAAGCAAAGAAGGATTTCTTTTGTACCGGTGGTAAGGTATGGCTTTACAAACAAGCATTTTAATGCTATGGCTACACTTACTTTTAGAAATAGCGAGGTGCACGAAGAGGATTTTGCATTGAGTGGTGGTAAATACATTAGCCAGATTAATCAACTGCAACCACAAACGGAGTTAGGAAATACTTTGCAGAGTTTGGTGCTACGAAATAATTTCATGAAAATTTTTGAGCAGTATTTTGTGAAGCTCACCTACTCGCGCGAATTGATTAATGGCCTTGACGGTTCAATTTCGGTTAACTATGCGCAGCGCTATGCTTTGGCTAATGCTACGGCTGTTTCAATTTTCTCGAATCAAAAAAATCAGTATACAGACAATGGGGTGGATATTCCTGGTGTGACGAATGAAAATGTTTCGAGGCGTAATATTTTTTCGGTTGATGTTAACTTCCATATTACGTTTGGCGCTAAGTATGTTTCCCGCCCGGATATGAGGATAAGAGAGGAGTCGAAATACCCCGAACTTTCTCTGGTTTACAAAAAAGCAATTCCAATTTCCGGCGTTAGCGATCAAAACTTCGATTTTCTCGAAGCCCATTTACAGGGTTATATTGCGTGTGGATTATTGGGAACCTTGCGTTATAATTTGGGTGGTGGCGGTTTTCCGAATCATACAGCAATTGATTATCCTGACTACAAACATTTTTACGGCAATTTTTTAAATCTGGATGGCGGCGATTTGTTAGGCTTTTATTTAATTCAGTATTACCGGAACAGTACCGACTTATATTTTGCGGAGGCCCATATTGAGCACCATTTCGGAGGATTTATTTTTAATAAGATTCCGGGAATACGAAAGTTGAAGCTGGATGAAGTGGTTGGTTTTCATTTTCTATATACACCGGTGCGCGGACAATATTTTCAAATTAACGCAGGTATAGCCAATATTTTAAAAATAGTACGTGTTGATTTTGTGGCTGGCTTTATGGGGCAAACTGTCCATCAGTACGGAGCGAGGGTTGCTATTCCGCTTAATGGCCTGAGGAGGTAAGACCTCAATTTTTTTTTGCTGCTCCGCACACCCTCTAACTCCCTAAAGGGAGAACCGGCTTCCCTGCAAAAAAACTTTTCAATAATCGACATTTTTCATAAAAAAACCTCTCAAAAGTTTAGCGCTTCTGAGAGGTTTTTTTATGATTAAAAGAATATATCAATGGCTTTTAACTCGCCAATTCTTCCATTACATCTGCAATCATTTTTTTAACTGCAGATTTATAGTCGCTGCTAAATTTCTTCTGAATACGATGCGCTACAATAACATTTATTGAAAGGCAGTGGTGGCCAAGCATTTTACCAAAACCGTAGATGGTTGCTGTTTCCATTTCGAAATTTGAAATACGGAAATTTTTATGCCTGAATTTATTAAGTATATCTACGTAATCGGTAATTTCATTTTTAGCCCTTAGCGTTCTTCCTTGTGCGCCATAAAAACCATTGGCAGTGATGGAAGTTACTTTCTTATATGACTTTTCAAATCTCTTCAATAATACATCGCTGCTACCGGCTATGTATGGTTGTATTTGCGAAAAATGGGGTTTCATGTAATTAGTAAATGCTTCAAGGTATTCGGCTTCCCAAGGTTCATTTTGCAGGTCGTAATAATTTAATACGCCATCCATTCCTATACCGGCTTCTGAGATAATTACCTGGTCTAAATCAACTTCTTCGTTAACACAGCCTGATGTACCAAGGCGGATGATATTAAGAGGAGTCAAAGTATCCTTAATGGTACGGGTAGCAAAATCGATATTGAAAAGTGCATCTAATTCGTTGATGGCAATATCAATATTATCAGGCCCTATACCGGTAGATATAACGGTGAAACGTTTATTGTTCATGTAACCGGTGTGGGTAAGAAATTCGCGGTACGATACTTTATGTTCAATGCGGTCGAAGTGTTTACTTACTTCCTCAACTCTACCGGGATCGCCAACAGTAAAAATAGTTTCTGCAACCTGGCCTGGTTTTAAATGCAGGTGATAAATACTTCCATCAGGATTAATAATCAATTCCGAATCTCCAATTTGTTGCTTGCTGCTCATATTGTTTTGTTTAAGAACTCGTTATTTGTAATTCGATAAAGTTATAAATGTAATGGCAATTGCTGCAAAAACCAAACCCAGTATATTTACTTTCGATAGTTTTTCATTAAAAATCATCAATCCACCTGCTGTACTAAAGGCTACCGCACCCAAATTGCTTACGGGAAAAATTACCGAACTGCCCCAGTTTAACGTAGCCAAGGCCTTTAGCAAAAACACTAAAGATAAGTAGTTGGGCACCCCCATAATAATGCCTGCAATAATGCTTTTTGGGTATAATTGTGTTTTGCCAAGCAGCAATCGAGCGGCTAATACCGCCAGCCCGGTAATTGAAGCTGAAATAAAAATAAATAGGACAAATTCTTCAGTTCCTGTATGCATTAAGTAGCGTTTATTGGCAAACTGGGTTACACAATCGCAGCAGCCATAGCCTACAAAAACAATATAAGGTAGAAAAAACAGTTTCGAAGTTTTTGAAGATTCAATGTTAAGCTTATCTCTTAAAGAAGAAAGAACGACAGCAACAAAGGCCAGAAGGATACCCACAAGTTGTAGCCAGTTAAACTTTTCGTGGTAATAAATAAAGGCAAGCAGAACCGGAAAAACTAAGCCAAGTTTAGATGCTACCCCAGCAGTTGATACGCCGAAACGGACTGTAGTGATACTGGTTAAATTAAATATGACTATGAAAGACATACCCAAAATAATAGCTATCGGTAGCCAGCCTTGTGTTATGAATGTGCCGCTGATAACATCATGCTTTTCGGGCAAAAAAATGAAACCACAGATGGCTGCAGTGCAATAGTTAAAAACAATAGTTTGAAAAAGAGGTATTCTTCGTTGTTCAAATGTTTTAAACAACAAAGGCAAAGCAGCAGTGGCAACTATATTAAGAATAAGAAATAGCATGGCGCGAATAACGAATAAATTTTTGATATGAAACCGGAGAGGCTGCCAGTTTAAGTAAGATGTAACTGCAATACAATTTCAGCATTAGTTTATATTTATGCGGCGCGAAATTTATTATTTTCAAATTTATCCATGCAATCATCTCTTTATCCATACCAATTAAAATTTAAATATCCTTTTAAGATTTCTCATGGGTTGCGCTCTTATACTGATGTGGTATATGTAAAATTGGAGCACGAAAATTATACTGCTTGGGGCGAGGCCACATTGCCGCCGTATCTTTCCGAAACGCAGCAATCGGTTATTGACTTTATCAGCGCATTTCAAAAATCAATGCCATCAAATAATATAGGCGATTGGTTTGATAAGCTTAGTAATGATCAATCGGGAAATATGTCTGCAAAGGCTGCGTTGGATATGGCTTTGTGGAGTTTGAAAGCACAAACGGAAGGTAAAACGATAGGAGAGTTGCTGGACATTGAAAAGCGCGGTTTCCCATTATGCACTTATACTATTGGTATTTGCACATTTGATGAGATGAAATTAAAAGTTGATGATGCTAATAATGTGGGGTTTGAAATTTTTAAAATAAAGTTGAACGGTGAGAACGATGAAGAGATGATTCGAAATCTAAAAAAACTTTCTTCTAAGCCTTTTGCTGTTGATGTTAATCAGGGGTGGCAAAGCCCTATACAAGCAATAGAAAAAATTAATTGGCTTGCCGGTGAAGGGTGTTTACTTGTGGAACAGCCTATGCTTAAAAACGAACTAAGGGAAATGAAAGAGGTGAAAGAAAAAAGTCCGTTGCCAATTTTTGCCGATGAGAGTTGCCAAGGTTTTAGCGATATTGAATTGTTGAAGGATTGTTTTGATGGAGTGAATATTAAGTTAATGAAGTGCGGAGGAATTACTGAAGCTTTTAAAATGATTAAAAAAGCAAAAGAATTGGATTTGAAAATATTGATTGGCTGCATGAGCGAATCATCGGTGGGTTGTAGTGCAGCGGCAATTTTATCTTCAATGGCTGATTATGCCGATTTGGATGGCCCTTACTTAATTGCTAACGACCCTTTTGAAGGAATGAAAGTGGAGCATGGAAGGATTGCGCTGCATCAACTTAGACAAAAGATAAAGTTTTAAGGTATAGCGCAGATTTTTTAGAACCGGATTTTAATAGTTTTGCGGTGTAAGGATATTTTAAAAACCATTGATATAAGTTAAGTGAAAGAGAAGCCAGTAGTAATTTTTGAGGATGAAGATTTGCTGATAGTAAATAAGCCATCGGCCATTACTGTTATTCCGGAGCGGATACATACTGAAAGGGAAAACCTGCAGGGTATTCTTCAAAAGCAGTACGGGCGGTTGTTTATAGTGCACCGAATTGACAGAGCTACAAGCGGGCTTGTATGTTTTGCACGTAATGAGGCGGCGCATAAAAACATTTCGTTGCAATTTCAAAACCACCAGGTGCAGAAATTTTATAGGGCAATTGTAAAGGGCAGAATGAAGGAAAAGAACGGAAGAATTGATTTGCCGATTGCAGAAAATATGGCCCATGCCGGGACGATGTTGGTGAATAAAAGAGGCAAGGATGCGCTAACCCTTTATGAGGTAGAAGAGGAATTTAAGAACGCCACTTTAGTTAAAGTAGAAATAAAAACAGGCCGCACACACCAAATACGCGTGCACCTTACTTATATCGGCTATCCTTTATTAGTTGATGAGATTTATGCGGATGCGGCTGCTTTTTATTTTTCATCGATTAAGAAGAATTACAAGCATGGTGATGAAGAAGAGCGCCCAACTATTGCTCGGTTATCGCTTCATGCATCTTCGCTTAAGCTTATGCACCCTACTTTGAACAAGGAAATGTTTTTTGAATCTCCACTACCCAAAGACATGGAAATAGTGTTGAAATTGTTGCGCAAGTACGATGCTGTGTAACAGTAAATGGTCTTCGTTTCATATCTGGAAGATTTTTATAAACTTTATAGCTTACAACAATAAATAATAGAGCATGAAAAAGTATATCTGCGTAACTATTGCGTCTTTTCTTTTGGCAGCGTGTAATCAAACTGCGAAAAAAGGCAGTCAATCAAATACTCAAGGAAGTTTCAAGCAATTTGAGAATGAGTTTATTGAAAAATTGTGGCTTACTTACCCTACATGGGCTACCGGGGTAGGATATCATAAATATGATTCGCTATTAATTGCGTATGATGAAGCTGCCAGACAAAATGAATTGAAATTTGCGCAATGGACCGAAGATGAGTTGAAGCAATTTAATTTTGATTCGTTGACTAGCAGTGATAAGACGGATTATAAAATGGTTCAAAATTTTATTGATGGACTTAGATTTAATAACAATGAATTTAAAAGTTACGAATGGGACCCCTCTACTTATAATTTGGGCGATGGTATTTTTAAAATTCTGGATTACAAGCAAGTTACTATTGATGAAAGACTAAAGAATCTTTCGAAAAAGCTTGCTAAAGTACCGGCGTATTTTGAAGCTGCAAAAAAAAATATCAATAATCCCACCTGGATACATACTAAACTGGCTATTGACCAGAATAAGGGAACATTATACTTTTTTAAGTCTCCATTTGCAGATTCATTAAAGGCTTCAAAACTGAATGAAGCTGAAATTGCAGAATTTAAACATTATGCAGATGCTGCACAGAAAGCGATTGAAGGATATATAGACTGGTTGCAGAAAGATATTCTTGATAAATCGGATTCGGCCCAAATGCGAAGCTTTAGAATAGGGAAGGAGCTTTACAGTAAAAAGTTTGTATTGGATATTGATTCGCGATATGGTGCTGATGACGTGTATAAGAAAGCCGAAGTACGTAAAGATTATTTGCATAGTGATATGAACCGGCTTACAGATTTGATGTGGAGTAAATATTTTAAAAATGAAAAAGCACCTGTAGATACTTTGGTGAAAATTAAAATGATGATTGATAAATTATCGTTGCAACACTGCAAGCGCGATAAATTTCTTGAAACTATTGAGAAACAATTGCCGGAATTAACTGCGTTTATTATTTCGCACCACATTATTGACCCCGACACCACGAAGCCATTAAAAGTTCGCAAAACGCCTGAATATACTGCGGGTGTTGCCGGTGCCGGTATTAATTCGCCTGGGCCTTATGATAAAGATGCTGTTACTTATTATAATGTTACCCCATTAACTAAATATACTGAAGAGAAAGCTGAAAGCTACCTGAGAGAATACAATGATTATGTTCTGCAAATTTTAAATATACACGAGGCCATACCAGGACATTATACACAGCTTATTTATGCCAACCGGTCGCCGAGTATTATTAAAACTGTTTTTAGCAATGGGGCTATGGTTGAAGGTTGGGCTTGTTATGTTGAGCGTATGATGATGGAAGAAGGATATAATACGTCTCCTGAAATGCAGTTGTTTTATGATAAATGGAATCTTCGCGAAGCGTGTAATTTTATTTTAGATTATAATGTGCACTGCAGCAAATGGAGTGAAGAGCAGGCTATGGATTTATTGGTTAAAGAAGCCTTTCAGCAGACTGCAGAGGCAAAGGAGAAATGGAAACGTGTTTCTTTAACTCAGGTTCAACTAACCAGTTACTTTACAGGATTGACGGAAATTTATGAATTACGTGAAGAGGCAAAGAAAAAGCAGGGTGCGCAATTTAATTTAAAAAAATTCCACGAACAATTTTTAAGCTACGGCTCGGCACCGGTGAAGGAAATTAGGGAGTTGATGATTAAGTAGTAATTAAAGCTGACTTATAGCATTAAAATATAGGGCGCTAATTAATTGCAATGAAATCTTACTGTATCTTCATTGAGTGATGCATCGGTAAAATTGGTTCCATTTTCGTAGGCTTCAATTTGGGTTTTGTTGCATACTTTAACGCTTTGGGTATTGGTTGCAACTGTACCATTTGTATAATAGGGTACGCAGGTTACACATTTGGTACATGATGAAAATGTTATTGCCAGAAGTGTTATTGCTATGGTGATTTTCAGTTTCATTTTATGGCTTTATGTAATGAAGGATATTAGATTTAATTATTTACTTTTTGCCTTGCCTTTAAAAGTATATGATAATTGCAATGTATAATTTCGGGGTTCACTGAAATATGCAGGCCGAGCGGTGTATTCCCAGTTCAACAAATTTTTAACTACAAGTGCCGCTTTTATACCTGCAGGGAATTTGAATGACAAATAAGCATTCCAAACAATGTCTCCCCGACCTTTGCCTATCGGAATATTTGCTTTCATAGCCCGATACTGTGCCAAGCCACTAAAGGCGGTGCCTTCGAATGTTTGAAGAAGTGGGCTTACAAAAGCATAATCAATATTTTTTTGGAAGCTATTGAATTGTACATTGGTATTAAACTCTAACCCTTTCCAGCTTAAAGTTACATCGGCTTTTAAAAGATGATGACTGGTATATTTTAAAATATTATCCGATGAGCTTGATGTCATGGCGTATGTAATGCCGCTTGTATTTTGAGGATTATTATATTGGTTATAAGCTGCGCTTGCCAGGCCGGTGCTGTTAAGTTTTTGCCCGCGGTTATTGTATAAAGTTAAAGGGTCATTCCAATCTAAAACACGCGGATCGAGGAAGGTGTAACCCGCAAGTAATTGTATTCCTATAGGTCCGGCTTTTCCCTGAGTGGCGATTATAAGTTCAGACCCCAGTATTCTTGTTTTGCCAATATTTTGTGATGAAAAACCGAGCCCGAAATTTTGCGAAGGATTACCAAATTGCCCGAACGTAAACTCCATCATATTTTGATAGTGATATAAGAATCCTGAAACATCGGCATATCCCATCCATTTGCCCAATTTAAAGCCTTGTTTTACACCAATTTCAGCGCTATAACCTTTTTCCGGGCTTAACTTTGGGTTGGAAGCGACCGTAATAGCACCCACTGCAGTGCTAATATAACGTTCAGCAATACTGGGATATCGGAATCCCTGCCCGAAGGAAGCACGTATAAATGTGGCTTCGGCTGCCTGATAGTTAAGCCCAACCCGAAACAATGGGTATGGTAAATCTTTAAGAGAATTTTGTGATGTATCTAACCGTTGGTAATAATGGCCGGGTGAGGTTGAATCTTTTTCATAATGTTTTTGTTCGAAAAATTCCCAACGGGCGCCAAGGCTTACATTTAACTTTTTGAAAAACTTAAAGTCAGTTTGTGCATACGCAGAAAAATTATACTCGTTGTTTTTACCAAAAAGGCTGTTTGCAGCACCTGCCGGTGGATTTACATCATCATAAACATTGACTAAGCCACCTACAAAGTGAAAATCGAATGCCTTAAACTGGAATTTTCTTAAATATTGCAATTCTGCATAATACGTATTTGGAACAGAGCCCTGGCCGGTATTATTGGTATTGGTAGCATTAAAAAACCTACCTATAAATTTAAACTGATTGTTGTGCTTATCGAAGTAATCAATAAAAGGATCGATAGTAAAGCGGTATGATTTGTAGATGGAAATACTTTTAGGATATGGCTTGTAACCGTTTGAATCTATCCCGTTCCAAAGAAAGAAAAGGTCTCCCCAACTATAGTATCCGCTTACATTAACACCCATATTAAGCCCCTGTATTTTTTTAAACCGGTACCGGTATTTAACATTTCCGCGTATTGAATGTGACGCGCTTGAATCGAGATAACCGGTTGAAGCATCGAATGCACCGCCTATTACAAGGTCGCTCTGCCCGAATTTTTGCCGGTATGCGAAATTGGTTCCACCCATTAAAGGCGGTGTTTTGCCCCACCATTTCATATTTGGGTCCATTGTAGGGGCTTCGTAAACGCCGGAGTATACCGTAACCTTAGCATAAGGTTCGTCAGTAGGATAGGCGGTTCTTATATTTACTATACCATTTAAGGCACCTGTGCCGTACAGCGCTGAGGCGGCACCTTTAATAATTTCTACCTGGTCAACATTTTCCATAGGCACTATGTCCCATTTTGCATCGGCAGCATCGGCAGTAAGCAGGGGCAGGTCATCAACCAAAACCTGAACGCGTGAGCCAGCTCCGTAACTCCATCCGGCGCCTCCACGTATGTTTACCTGGCCATCGGCAATGGTTACGCCGGGTACGCGTGTCATGCCCTGGTCTAGGCTGGTTATGTTTTGATCGGTTAGTGTAGTTCCTTTTACTACTTCCATTGAAACGGTTTCTTCGCTAAGTTTTTTTTCGTATTTACTGCCGCTTACTACTACTTCATCAATCATCTTTTGCTTTTCCTTCAAAATAACGTTTAATATTCTTGCTTCACCGGCTTCTAATGTTAGTTTTTGTTTATATTCTTCTTTGCTTAAATATCTGAAAGATATTTCGTAAGAACCGGCGGGCAAGTTAATCTCATAATTGCCGTTTAAATCTGTAACGGCAGCCCATCCTTTGCCGGCATCAATTACTACGTTAGCGCTAATCAAAGCATCGCCGTTCTCCTCAGAAACTTTGCCCGCTAATTTCGCATTTTGCGAATGAAGTTGAAATGACAATAGTGTAAAAGCGAAAAGCAAATAGAGGTTAAACTTCATATGCATTTTTTTTGAATTGCGGGCAAAAATAGATTTTTTTTGAAACGCACGAACATTATATCTTTTCGAACGAAGTCAGGGAAAAAGTAAAAAAATTATTAGCTTAAGATTTCGATTTCTGTATTGCTACGATTTGATTTTTGATGAGTATATTTGTACTACAAAAACTAAGAAATAGTGAAAAGAATTTATACTATCTGTTTGATGCTGATGGTTATAGCTAGTGAGCGTGTAAATGCGCAATGTTCTACCTGTACTCCAGTATTTGGTAATTGCCCTGCTGATGGGGGCTTATGCAACTCGCTTGGTACTGGTTATGCCAATAATAATTACGACCAGACTATTAATTTTTATATGCCACATAAACTTACAAATGCGGCAGTTTTAGCACAATGTTCTTGTAGCTATGTTGATTTGAATTCAATTACTATTACAGGTGTTAGTGGTTTACCGGTAGGTTTAACTTATACTATGTCGAACAACGGTCAATATAATGTGCAGGGTGGTGATACTACAGGTTGTATTCATTTTTGCGGTGTTCCTCTTTTACCAGGCACGTATCCTATTACTGTTAATCTTTTGGCCAACGTTGTTGCAGTGGGTACTGCAATTGGTGATGTACCGCAAAATAATGTGCCGCAACAGTATAAGGATACGCTTATTATTTTGCCTGATACAATTCCCGGCGTTAGTTCATTTAGTTATGGAAACAACGGTTCAGTAGCGTGCGATTCAATTACTATAACACTTCAGGCATTATACTCGGCTACTGTGCCTAACCTTACCGGCTATTCATGGGAATTACCTGGTGGGCAGACTTCGAATCTTAAATCGCCGGGTAGTTTTACTTTTGTTAATACATCAAATGTTCCTGATACCTTTCCTATAACTCTTACTACAGTTTTTTACGATTATGTGGTTACTGAGGTATATATTGATAGCGTAGTTGGAGGGTACTGTGGCGATGTGGAGGAGATTAGCTGCGATTGTGGTTTTTGGGGTTCGCCTGATCCATATGTAACTTTTCCTGCGTTAGGATTTAATAACCGTACGACCGGTGTAACTGATAAATGCAAAAATGTTAATTATGATAGCTTGCTTATTGCAATTCCCATTGCTACTTCTTCAATTAAGATGACAATGTGGGATCAGGATGTGGCTTCGGCAGACGATTCGCTTGGGTCATATTCAATTAATGTATCTACCGGCAAGCATCATTTTTCTAATATAAATGCTGGTGGTTGGGTTTATATTGATACAGTTCCGGGCACCACACTTATTGAAACGTTGTATGTTATTGTTAATCCTGCGCCGCCAACGCCGCTTATTGTAGTATCTCAGGATACTTTTTGCAATAATGATTCGGTGCTTATTTCTGCCACGAGCGGGCCATACACCTATGAATGGTTTTATGACACTATTCCTGTTCTTAATGAGACGGGTTCGTCATTTTATACTTCTACTTCAGGACATTATAAAGTTATTGCTACTGATCAGAATACAGGATGCGCCAGCAAGCCGTCGAATTATACCGCAATTATTGGCGAGCAAGCGCCAGCAGCAAATATTGCAGTGGTGCATGTAGGCAACCAGCTATATGTAACTCCCTTTGCCGGTGGTTTAAAGGTGCGCTGGTATTACAACGGCAATTTGTTAGCAGACCAGACGGGTGCAGTTATTTCATCAATGGGCGACGGGACGTATGCTGCTGTGATATATAACCCGGCTTACCCAGAGTGTAATACAATTGCAAAATCTGATACTATTATTAGCGGCATTAATGAAACGTATATTACAGATTTTAGTCTTAACATAATGCCTAATCCTAATAATGGAGATTTCAAGGTTCAGTTTTATTCAGGAGGAGCGTTGGATATTGAACTTAATGTTCGGAATATATTAGGACAATTAGTTTATAGCAAAAGAGTAGAAAATTTTAGCGGGAAATTTGACCAGGAAATAAATCTTGATGTATTGGAGAAGGGAATGTATGTGGTTTCGGTTGAGTGTCCTTCGGGTAGGCAGTACAGGCAAATAATTGTTCAATAAATTAAGCATAATTTTCTGAAAATTTGTGAAGAAGTATGCTGAATGAATAAATTGATAGCCTATATTTGTATTAGGAAAAAATAAACTAACTAAAACTAGTAATTATATGAAAAAAATAATCTTTACACTTTTAACGTTCTGCTCTGTTTATCTTCAAATAAATGCACAACATTGCAGCAATCCTTCGGATAATACGGTTTGTATATCGTTGGACACGGCAACCAAACCTGGTTTGGCACCATTGGCAGATAGCCTTATGCCATTGATTAATGGCACAAACGTTTCTGTTGTTATACAATTCAGAAATTATGATACTGCAACAGTATCGGGTGTAAAACATCCTATTTATGCATTAAGAATAGATACTATTAGCAACTTACCTGCTGGCCTTTGTTGGGCTTCGAATATGCCTAATGATTCTTTTGGATCTTTGGAATATGGTTGTATTTTGGTTAGCGGCACAGTTTGCGCAGCTCCGGGCCAGTATAAATTGAATTTGGCGGTAACAGCTAATCTTGGCAGCGCAGCCCATGTTGTTAATTATTCTCTTAATGGTGATGACGCAGGCTTATACTACTTTATAAGGGTTAATAATTCAGGAGACGTTGTTACTGCTATTGATACTACTGGCGAAACAGCGAAGACGGTACCTACTTTTATATCTTATAATAACGAAACTGCTACTGGTTGTACATCAGGCATTGGTGAAATTGGCAACCATATTAATTCATTAACGATTTATCCTAATCCGTTTACCACCGAGGCATCAGTTTCGTTCTATTCTGATAGGGTAGAAAGGGTAACAGAAAAACTTACCAATGTATTGGGTAGTGAGGTTTATAGTAAAGATTTAGATGTAACTATGGGTGTAAACTCATATTCTATTGCTAAAGGTGCTTTAACTTCAGGTGTTTACTTCTATAGTATAAGCGATGGCAAGTCAGTCTTTACAAAGCGTATAGTTATTACTGAGTAATACTTTGAAGATTGATACCCTTTACTGGGTATGTTGAAAACTTTAAATTACAAGTCTTCCTCGTTTCGGGGAAGACTTTTTTATTTTGATGTGCGGAAAAATGTAAAGCATCAGTATTTTTAATTTTAAAATTCAGTAAGCATGAAAAAAATAATTTACGCAATTGTAATGGTAAGTGGTTTGTTTGTTTTTGGCGCAGCCAATGCGCAATATTGTGGAAGTGGTTCAGGTCAGGGTGTTTGTGTGCCTTTGGGCACGCTTGATCATTATGGTCTCGAAAATTCAGATTCTGTGCCTTGTATAGTGCAGGGTGAGGCTTATAGCCAATCTATACAAATTAAAATGTTTAATTTTTTTGAAGCCGGTGGCCCTCAAACCGTTGACAGTATAGAGTTTGATGGAATAAACAATTTGCCTTGTGGTTTATGTTGGGCAACTAATAAAGCAAATAACAGATATAGTAGTGGTGAGTTTGGTTGTATAAATATTTCAGGCACTACTACCGATGATGCCGGACAGTATAAATTACTGATTAACCTAAAAGCATGGATTAATGGTAGCCCGGGCATACCAGTTGGCTCTTCGACGGTGGATAATAGCGGGATAAAGATATGGCTCCGCGTTCAAGCACCGGCTGGTGTATGTAATGCGGTTGACACGTCGTCTTCTGCATCTAACAAGACTGCATCTACCGGCTGTACTACAGGTATTAATGCGCCCAGCAACGACATTTTATCATTGAATGTAATTCCCAATCCGGTTAATTCTACTTCGATAATAAGGTTTGGCTCATTGCAAGAAGGGCGGTATACTTTGAATGTTACAGATATTGCCGGAAGGGTAATTTCTACTAAGGAAATTGAATCGAAGGTGGGAGAAAATTCCTTGGGCTTTGAAACTAGTAGTTTGCCTGCGGGAATGTACTTTCTTTCTTTATACAACGGCAAAAACTCATCTACAAAAAGATTTATAGTTCTTGAATAACTCTCTCAAAATAAAATAGTAAGGGAATCGTCATTTAGGTAACGGTTTCCTTACTATTATTTTATACCATCAGCATTTTAGCGTTATGAAAAGATTTTTTTTGCCCTATGTAATACTTTCGGCACTAGTTGCTTTTACTTGTTCGGCGATAGCCCCAAACGAAAGTGAGGCGCGCTTGATTATGAACAAAATGATAAAGTCTATTGAGTCGCATAAGGCTTATACATACACCCTGCAAAATAATGAGCGAATAGTTAATATGAAGGAGTTGAGGGGTGGTGAGATTGCAACAAAAGTAAACGTGAAGCCATTAAAGGTTTATATGAAAATGCTGGCTGAGCCGAATAAGGGCGTGGAGATATTGTATGTTGAAGGTGAGCGAAATAATAAGGCTTTAGTAAACCCGGGTAAGTGGTTGCCGACGATTTCGTTAAACCCGTATGGAAATTTGCTTACTAAAGATGAACACCATACAATACTTACCGCGGCTTTTGATGTGGTGAAGAAAATAGTAAGCGAGGGTATGAAAAACGCAGATGCGCAAGGAAGATTTGATGAAATATTTAAATATGCTGGCGACGTAACCTGGAATGGTAAGGCTTGCTATAAAATAGTAATTGAAGATAATACATGGGGGTATACTACCTATAAGGCTGTGAAGGGAGAAAATATATCTACTATAGCTGCCAAGTTATCTATATCAGAATATAGTTTTACTGAGTTAGATGGTATAAAGAACTACGATGAAGATTTGGGTGGGAAAACTTTGAAGGTGCCTACAGCGTACGCCAAGAAGACCATTTTTTATATCGACAAGGAAAATAACCTGCCGATATTTCAGGAAATGTCGGATGACAAAGGGATTTTTGAACGCTACCAGTTTTTTAATTTGGTGGTAGACCCACAGTTTAAGTCCAACGAGTTTGCGAAAGATTTCTCGGGATATAGTTTTTAGTAGTCCGCTACCAGTTAATTTCTGTTCGCCAATAAATACAATACCGCCATTCTTATAGCCACTCCGTTTTCAACCTGTTGCAGAATGATGGATTGTTTTGAGTCGGCCACATTGCTGTTTAACTCAACGCCACGATTGACGGGGCCGGGGTGCATAATTGTAATATTCTTTTTTACAGAGTTGAGGAGTTCACGATTAATGCCATAAAAGAGGGAGTACTCTCGGAGTGATGGAATAAATTTAATGTCCATCCTTTCAAGTTGTATTCTTAGCACATTGGCAACATTGCACCACTCTAAGGCTTTTTTCAGATTGGGTTCGTAGCTCACCCCTAATTCTTCAATATATTTTGGTATAAGGGTAGGAGGGCCACATACTTTTACTTTCGCTCCCATTTTTAGCATCAGGGGTATATCGGAACCTGCAACGCGTGAGTGTTTGATGTCGCCGATAATTAGAAAATTTAATCCCTTTAATTCTCCCAATTTTTCGCGCACTGAATAGCCATCGAGCAGGCCTTGGGTAGGGTGCTCGTGCGTACCGTCGCCAGCATTTATAATACTAGCCTCAATATTCTGCGATAAAAAATCGGCAGCTCCGGAACTGGAATGACGCATAACAATCATATCTACCTTCATGGCAAGTATGTTGCGAACAGTATCTAATAAGGTTTCTCCTTTTTTGATTGCAGAGCCAGAGGAAGAAAAATTAATAGTATCGGCACTCAATCTTTTTTCGGCAAGCTCGAATGAGATGCGGGTGCGGGTAGAGTCTTCGAAAAACAAATTGGCAATGGTGATATCGCGAAGAGAAGGAACTTTTTTTATTGGGCGCTGTAATACTTCTTTAAAGTTATCGGCAGTTTTAAAAATAAGGTCAATGTCTGATTTCAGGAGGTGTTTAAGTCCAAGTAAGTGTTTTTGGCTTAGTGCGCTCATTGACCTGTTTTTATTTTATAGTTAATTAGTCTTTACCCTCTGTCATCCAAACTTTATCTGCCCCATCAGTTTCTTTCCAATCCACCTTTACTTTTTCTGATGTAATAGAATCAATTGTTTGCCCCACGTATTTTGCCTGTATGGGCAGGTGCCGGTGCAGCCTACGGTCAATCAAAACCAAAAGTTCAACATCGGCGGGCCGGCCAAAATCAAGAATAGCATCTAGTGCCGAGCGAATGGTTCTGCCGGTGTAAAGCACATCATCAATCAGTATAATGTTTTTGCCTTCTAACGAAAAAGTGATGTCGGTTTTATCGGCAATCATAGGCTTGCTTTTTAGCCTAAAATCATCACGATAAAAAGTTATATCGAGCTTGCCGTACAGAATATTTTTTGTGTTTAAAATTTGAGCAAGCTTTTTATAAATGCGGTCGGCCAGAAATACACCACGGGGTTGCACGCCTATAATTGCTGATTCTGAAAAGTCTTTATGTTGTTCGATTAACTGATGGCAAAGGCGAGTGAGTGTGATGTTGAGTTTCTTGCTATCGAGTATTACGCGGGGTTGCATTTTGTTTGGCTATGCAAATATAAGCTTAAATGTTAGGTGATTAAATATAGTTCAGCAAAAGGGCAATTTTTCCTCCTTTAAAGTTTCGGGAATACTGATTGCATGTTTTTGGTGCTTTAATGTTTCTTATTATGTACGGGCTGCGTTTTTGCTACTTCTATTCTATCTACAACAGATTTACCAATGTAGTCTTTAATTTTAGGGAATTGAAATCTATAATATTGATTCCAATAACTAACTATTCTACATTTAGTTACCCACCAATATTCGGGGTTATCCCTAATAAACCGTTGATATAAATAGATGTTCTCCCCTGTAATATGTTTGTCCAAAACTTCTAAAATTTCTATCAGGTATTCGCCCAAAAGTTCGAAAGTAAAGGGAATGATAAAATAATCTGATTTGTTGAGTAGCTGTTCTAATCTTTTCTGTCTAATAAAACCATTGGAATGACGTAAATAAATACAGCATAAAATTGTCCTTTGTATCTCAGTTAGCTGGTTCTCCTTGTTTATATCTGGCTCAAGAATATTAATTCTGTAAGGAATTATTAATGATTCATTGTTAAGTAGAATAGCAATTTTTGAATCATTAATTGAAATGTCTAATTCATGGGACTTTCCGGCTAGGTCAAAAAAGCCAGGCTTAGTTTCCGGCAAAATTTGTAATACTTTTTCAACGTCACTTTTTAATGCTTTAGGAAAGGAGGAATAAAGTTTATCTCTAATATTCATATCGATTGCCAATTTCCTAATTATTTTTCTTTGGCCTTCTGCAAAGTAAAAGCAAAAGTAGTACCTACACCAACTGTGCTGCGCACATTAATGGTTTGCTGGTGCGCTTCAATAATATGTTTTACAATGGCAAGCCCAAGGCCGGTGCCGCCCTGCTCGCGCGAGCGATGTTTGTCAATGCGGTAAAACCTTTCGAATAGGCGCGGTAAGTGTTCTTCGGCAACACCAATGCCATTGTCGGTTATTTCAACCAAAATGTTTTCGTCCATATCAAAAAAAGCTGCGGTTGTTTCGCCGCCATCTTTGCCGTACTTAATTGAGTTATCAATAAGATTGGTAATTACCTGACGTATTTTTTCTTTATCGGCATCAATAAAAAAAGATTTATCAAAACCTTTGCGGATACTTAGCGAGATGGTTTCTTTTTTTGCTTTCATCTCCATTGATTCTAAAACTTCTTTAGTAAGTTGTGTAACATCAAAAAACTCTTTCGCCATTTCCATCTCGCCTCTTTCAATTTTCGATATTTCATCCAAATCATCTATAAGGTGATTTAATCGGTCAATGCTTCGGGCGGCGCGTTGTAAAAAGTGTTTCATGGTGTCAGGTTCATTCATGGCACCGTCAAGCAGGGTATGAACATATCCTTGTATGTTGAAAATAGGGGTTTTCAACTCATGCGAAAGATTGGAAAGAAACTCTTTTCGGAATTGTTCCAGCTTTTTTAAATCTTCTATTTCTTTGCTTTTATCGCTTACCCAGTCTTTTACCTGATTTTCCATTTCTATCAGCGGTTCGTCGCCTAAAGTATCGCCAATAGATTCTTTTAAATTTTTGTTGAGTTTAAACTGGTGGATGACTTTATAAACTAATTTTATCCGGTTGCGTAAATAAATTTCGACTACATAATATAACAGAAAAGATGCTGCAATAAATACAACAGCCAGAATTACGAGAAAGTGTTTCAACGAAGCTTCGAAATATAAATCGACAGCGCTTACCAAAAGTGCGAGCACCAGTGAGATAATTAAAGTAAGGGTGCGGGGTGATAGTTTATTCAAACCGGTGGATAATATTTGTGACTAAGTTATAGATAAAAGTGGAAAGGTGTGCCTGTGGTTTATATTTATATATTTTGATATATGATAAAAGAGCAATTAGTTTGCAAAACCTGATATGTTGAATTGTGATATTACTTTTTACGTAACGCATATATTAAAGCCATTTTTAAATATGCCTAAGTAATGGATTTAAGATACATTTGGTTTGGAAAACTAAAATAAGTGGTAGTATCTATGCTAAATAATTGATTTTTAATATTTTACAATATTCATTGCTTTAAATGATTTGAATTTTAAGATTTTTTTTGATGTTCAGTAAAAATAAATATTGCTTTTTATTTTTTTGTAGTTCGAAGTAATTGTTAACTTTACTGCCGTATAAATTTTAAAAAGATGTTTGCTTTAGGCACAAAAAATAAAAAATCGTATAGTAAGTCAATCTTGCTAACGGCTATTTATGCCATGCATCTTTTATGCTTTCAGGTATTGATGGCGGCCCCTGGTAATTGCAACGTAGAGGGTAATAACAGTTTTAAACCTCTTTTTGTTGTTACACACGCACATTCTCAGCAAGTGCCAATTTCGCATAAGTCAAAGCATCCTGCGGTTACTTATTATGCTATGCTTATAAAGCAGGGAAGTGCAGCTATGCATTCGCAAACTGAAGGCCCTGCCATTTTTACACATACTATAAAGATAGCTAAGCTGCAAATTATAAGTACACAGCGTTTTGTTCATTTACCACAGATAGCTAACCACCCTAGCGATGTTCATTACGAACTTTATCGATTAGCCGGGGC